>NZ_BAAFHO010000009.1:0-186306 GCF_054665055.1 Lysinibacillus sp. CTST325
ATTAGCTCAAATTGTTTTGCTGGCATCATGTTTGATGTCCAAAATTTTGTTTCGTTCACTAACTCAAGGTTAGTTACTAAAAACTTTATTGATTACGTTTTGCTTGTTCAGTTTTCAAGGTTCATTTTTTCACTTACTGCGTC
The DNA here is from genome assembly GCF_054665055.1 of Lysinibacillus sp. CTST325. NCBI lineage: Bacteria > Bacillati > Bacillota > Bacilli > Caryophanales > Bacillaceae > Lysinibacillus > Lysinibacillus sp. CTST325. The sequence goes on from NZ_BAAFHO010000009.1 coordinate 144, forward strand.
ACCTCTTGGCGACTTATACATAATAACATCGATTATTCATGAAAGTCAACACTAAATCATAAGTTTTTTTAAGAACTTTATTTTTTCATATCAATTATGCCTCGGCATAATTGCGTCCGGAGGCTTTAGGCCAACACGATGTTGGTCACTCAGTCGTTGCCACAGGACGTGGCGTTCTTAGACTGAGTTCCTCTAAGGTGTTTGGACACCCGCTGAAAAGTAGCTTAAATCCGCATTCATCTCACCACCTGTAGAGGTGGAAAACTTCTTCTGAAAGAAGTTAAAAATATAGAAACGAGGTCGTTATGATGGTTCGTAAAACATTGATTTCACTATTTCTAATCGTAATACTGTTTTTCTTTATAAAGCCGATAAATTCTACTATGATTTCTGTATTCAACATTGCTGATGCTCCAGCAGTTGTAACAAAAGGACATTATGGTACATCACTTATTGTCGAAATTTCTTTCTCTGATGATACCCTGTTGGACTGGCTTAAAACTGTAAAAGAACCTTATCCGCTTCTATTGTTAGATGCTGCATGGATTGAACGTTCACCTGAGCACCTAAAAATCATTCAAGAGCGAAAACTACCTACAGGATTATTAGGACCTGAGGATTCAGTGGATAAGCCCATTGATCTTGCCATCGTTCAAAAAGATATTAAAATTTACGAAAAGCATTTTCAAGAAACACCACTTTGGTTTGCAACACGAAATCACCAGTATTCGCAAGATTTACAAAACAACTTATTTCAACAGCAGATGAATATACTTTCTCCTTCTCTAATCTGGAAAGGTGAAAAGACACCTAAATTACAAAAGGGAGATTTTGTTTTTATGTCTTTACAACAAAATAATAAAATCTCGTTTAAAGAGCTGAATACATTTCTACAACAAAATAAATTTATGTCGATTGAGGAAAATATATTCGGCTATAAAGTTCAAACTAAAAAATCACCATAAAAAAGAAGTTGCCTCCAACTAATAGAGGCAACTTCTTTTATTAATTATGCCTTGGCATAATTGCGTCCGGAATCGGCTTTGTGCTTAGGCCTGCAAATGTTTTTTGTGCGCGAAAGCGTAGCGGCAGCGGCAACAGCACCGAAGTTGGTCACTCAGTCGCTGCCACAGGACGTGGCGTTCTTAGACTGAGTTCCTCTATTTCAGAAGGTGTTTAGACACCCGCTGAAAAACAACTTAAATCCGCATTCATCTCACCACCGACAGAGATGGGCGGCTTCTGTACCTGACGCTTCGCTTTCGCTACAAAAGACATTTGTAACTGACCTTTCACTTTCGCTACGAAAACACTTGCTGAAAGATGTTAAATTATGCGTTTTTAGCTTGCTCACGACGCGCTTTGCGGCGTGCTTCTAATTTTTGACGATCTTCTTCAGATTTTGCATTATATTTTGGTAATACTAATAATTGATAAGCATTTACAGCGAGTAGTGGGAATAGTAAAAGTGCAACATACTCGTTAATATTTTCATCGCGACCCATTAATGCAATTGTCCATTCCAGTGTTGTAACGACAATCATAAAAAATAATGCCGAAATGAACACATGTTTTTTTCTTGTTAATTTTACTTTTTGAATAGCTGTTGCTAAAGCACCTACTATTAATACAATTAACAAACCAACATAGAATAACCAGCTTTGTCCATCTTTTACACCTGGTATAAAGCGGAAGAATATAATATCAAAAATAGTAATAACAATCAATAATAGCTGTACCCAATTCCATAATGTAAGTGTTCTAAAAATATTTACTCCCACTTGATGGAGCGTTAAATAAGCAAAAAAGCCCGCTTGTGCAATAACACTCATCGTAAATCCTAAGAAAACCATCCATAAAAGCCCGGCCAAAAATTCACCCCAGTGACCGTTTGTTATGTATGGTTGAAAGAAGTCCCATCGAATAAATAAACTGCAAATTCCGTTGACTGCGCCACCAACGAGCATTGCAAAGAAGAAAAACTTTGCCCAATTTCGTATCGTCACAACTAAAAGTCCCCCAATTTCTCAATATATATCTGTACTTATTTTAACAATGCATTGTTAAAAAAGCTATTTCTCATCGTAACCAATACATAAAGTCATCATAAATGTGAACAATAATTGAAAGAGTCTATTTATAGAAAGGACTGATGATTAATGCGAAAATTCTTCTTACTACTAATCCTAATGCTTTTTCTTTCTGCCTGTTCACAAGATAAAGCCTCTACCATGTCCTATGATGAAATAAAAAAAATAATGATCGACTCTTTACAAACCGAGGATGGTAAAAAGGCGTTGCGAAAGCTTTTAGAGGAACCAAGTTTCCGTGAATTATTGGTTTTAGAGCATGATGAAGTGAAAAAAGCTACCGAAGCTACCCTACTTTCCAAAGAAGCAGAAGACTTTTGGAAAAAAACATTCGAAGATCCAAAATTCAAGGAAACTGTAGCTAAAAGTATGCAAAAGCAACAACAGGATATTATGAAGGAATTAATAAAAGACCCCTCTTTCCAAAAAGATATGGAGGCTTTCTTTGGCCAGCCAGATATGCAAAAGCAGTTAGAGACTATTTTAAAATCCTCCAATATGAGAAAACAAACGGAGGAAATCGTCAAGGAGACGATTGAAAGTCCGCTTATGCAAACGAAATGGCAGGAGCTTATTAGGAAGAGCGCTGGCGAGACAGGTAAAGCTGGCGGCGGTAAAAAAGAGGCTGGCGGCAGTGGTGGAGGTAATGAGCAAAAAGGCTCTGAGTAACCTCTCACATATGAAAAACGGATTTCCTCCATTGTTAGAGGAAATCCGTTTTCATTATTCTTTATTTATTTAATTTATTAATGATGTTCGTCGCGATATCTAAATAAATTTGTCCTGTTGTGTGTTTTTCAGCATAAACTGAAGGTGCAAAATCTTCCTCTGACCAGTCAGGCTGACCAAGAGGAATTTGACCAAGTAGCTCTGTACGTAGTTCTTCTGCTAACTTAGGACCTCCACCTTGACCGAATACGAATTCACGGTCACCTGATTTCGATTCATACCATGCCATGTTTTCAATAACACCTAAAATTTCATGATCTGTTTGTAAAGCCATTGCACCTGCACGAGCTGCAACGAACGCTGCAGTTGGATGCGGTGTTGTTACGACAATTTCTTTTGAAGAAGGAAGCATTTGATGAATATCTAATGCAACGTCACCTGTACCTGGTGGTAAATCCAATAGTAGATAGTCTAGCTCACCCCATTCTACATCACGGAAGAACTGATCTAACACTTTACCTAACATTGGTCCACGCCATACAATCGGTGCATTATTTTCAACAAAGAAGCCCATTGAAATCATTTTCACACCTAAACGATCAACAGGGAAAATTCGATTGTCTACCACTTTAGGCATATCTGTAACACCCATCATATCAGGCACACTGAATCCATAAATATCAGCATCAATTAAGCCAACCTTTTTACCTAAACGAGCTAATGCAACAGCTAAGTTAACTGATACTGTAGATTTCCCTACACCGCCTTTACCAGAGGCAATTGAAATAACTTGTACTGTGCTAAGTGGAGATAAAATATCTTGTGCCTCAGCCTCAGTTGCTACACCACGGAAGCTTTGTAGTTTCTCTGCTGACAGCTCTTCGAAACGAATACCGACTGTATTTGCACCCGCTTCTTTCAAAACTTCAACAACTTTCATTTGTAGCTGTAATTGTTCAGGTGTATTTGTTTTAGCAATCGCAATTTTTACACTAACGTGATTCTTCTCTTCTTTTATTGCTATATTTGTAATACCGCCTGTTTCTGCAAATGATTTATGTAAAAATGGATCTTGTAGTTGTCCTAATATTTCTCGTACTTGTTGTTCAGTTATCACGACGAACACTCCCCTTATATTATCTCAATGTTAGTATATCATAATGACTTGATTTACGTTGTGTAGTTGCTCTATTCAATTTTTGCTAATAAATACTCTTCTATACCTTCAACAATAGCATCTCCCATTTTTTCTTGGTATTTCTTATCAGTTAATAGTGCACGTTCCTCATCATTACTTATAAATCCTGTTTCTACTAGTGCAGCAGGTACCTCAGCTTTTTTCAGTAAATATATTTGTTGTATAGACATTGCTTCTCGGTCTGTATTTTTCAAATTAGTGCGAATGGAATCTTGAATGCTCTTTGCTAATAATTCACTTTCAGCATGTCCTTCTTTATGATAAAACACTTGTGCTCCACGCCATTTTGTTTCTGGAATGGCATTTGCATGAATTGTAATAAAAATATCCGGTTTTTCATTTTCTACTATGTCTTTTCTTAAAAAGATATCCTGCTTTTTTCGTTCTCTCAATGTTCCATACTTTTCTGATGACGCGTGCTCATCAATAACATCGCCACCTTTTGTTCGTGTCATTACGACTGTTGCGCCTTTTTTCTTTAATTGCTTCTCCACATGCTGCGCAATTGCAAGTGTAATATCCTTCTCAATTACTTCGCCCTTCGAAGCACCTCCATCCTGACCTCCGTGTCCCGCATCAATGACAATTTTTACGCCACCAAGTGGGTCCGGTAAGAAGAAGTTACGGTTCGAAGCATTCGTTTCATATGCCACGACCACTATACTCATTAGCATAATTACTCCTAGTGCAAGCCAGCGCTTCACCCATATCCACCACCCTTTTACAGATAGTGTACGAAGTTAGTGATTGAACTATGCCAGAAAGTAAAAAAAACTCTCAAGTATTCAAGTTGAGAGTTTAACTTGTAATGGAAGATACTTTTTTAGTAATGCTTAAACGGCATTAATCCATTAATGATACATGGACTAAAGCCGTTAAATTTTATTTTAGTGTAAATTCTGGTTTAAACTTACCTGCATAAGGTTCATGCTCAACAAATACTGTTATATCCTTACCGTCTTTATCTTTACCAGTTCTCATATATGTGAATTTCTTATTATTTAGCTCAGTAATTTCGAGCACAGCCCCATATTTATTGTCACCAATTGAAACATGAGCTCTTAATTTATTCCCATCGATCACATTAAAGTATCCATAGTCGCCACGACTTTTACCTGTTTCAGGATTAAAAAATTCATATTTATTCGTATTAGCATCATATTTCGCAATGCTAATAAAATTTGTATTATATTGCGTTACATCATTTTTGTTTGTATCTAATACAACTGTTCCTTGCCAAAGCGTACCAGCTAAAATTTTATCTCCATCTACGTCCTGAACAATAGAGCCTGTAGAATTATTTAATTTCTTATCTGGTGCGGTAAACGTTAAGTGTTTTTCCTTATAAGGGACATGCTCAACGAATACCTCTACATCGCTACCATTTGCATCTTTCCCCATTCGTTTATAAGTAAACATTGCATTTGTTAGCTTAGTTATATCCACAATTTCTTGGTATTTTTTCGTTTCTGAGATCAATATTCTATGCTTTCCATCATTCGTAAAAAAGAAAATTCCTTTATCGTCAATGCTTCCAGCTGTATTCGGATCGAAGAATTCATAGCGTCCTGAATCAGCGTCATATTTCGCAAGGCCCATTAAATTTGAATTTTCTGCTGTTAAGTCTTTATTATTTTTATCGTAAACTTTTGTGGCTTGCCAATCTGAACTACTAAGAATTTTAGCCTTCGCCTGACCGTCTGTTATTTCTACCTGTCTTTGATTTGCATTATTTCCTGTTCTTACTTCTTCAGTTTTTTTTACATCAGTCTTATTACCACATGCACCAAGAAGCGCCAGTGCCGCAATTGATAATATTAATAACTTTTTCATCTATTGACCTCCATTTTCAGAATAAACAACCTGAAAATAGTATCAGCCATTTCTATATAAAATACACATCGCAATTGCTATTTATACAACAACAGTGCCACAGGATATCTTGAAACACTTGCACTTGAAGTATTGCCAAATAAAAAAACCCCTTCTCGAAAATTCGAGAAAGGGCTTGAAACGTTGATATAACAACGATATTAACGTTTTGAGAACTGAGGTGCACGACGAGCGCCGCGTAGACCTGGTTTTTTACGTTCTTTCATGCGTGAATCACGAGTAAGTAATCCAGCAGATTTTAATGCAGCACGGAAATCTGGGTCTACTTGAAGTAGAGCACGAGCGATACCGTGACGAACTGCACCAGCTTGACCAGTGTATCCACCACCGTTAACGTTTACGTGGATATCATAGCTTCCTGTAGTTTCAGTAGCTACTAATGGTTGTTTAATTACTTCACGTAAAGCAGCGAATGGTACGTATTCTTCGATTTCACGTTTGTTGATAACAATTTTACCTGTACCTGGTACTAAACGTACACGAGCTACAGAGCTTTTACGGCGACCAGTGCCGATGTATTGAACTTGTGCCAAAGTAATATCCTCCTCTTAATTTATATTATCCGCGAAGCTCGTAAGCTTCTGGTTTTTGTGCAGCATGTGGATGTTCTGTTCCAGTGTAAACGTTAAGTTTAGTGAACATTTTGCGACCTAAAGAGTTTTTAGGAAGCATCCCTTTAACTGCTAATTCGATCATTCTTGTTGGGTACTTATCTAGCATTTCACCAGCAGTACGAGTTTTTAAACCACCCGCAAATTGAGTATGGTGACGGTAAAGTTTACCCTCTAATTTGTTACCAGTTAAATGGATTTTGTCAGCGTTGATGATGATTACGTGATCACCTGTGTCAACGTTTGGTGTGAATGTTGGTTTATGTTTACCACGTAAGATAGCAGCTACTTCAGAAGCTAAACGTCCAAGAGTTTGGCCTTCTGCATCAACTACTAGCCATTTACGGTCTACTTCGTGACCTTTAGCCATGAATGTTGTACGCATGTATATATCCTCCTAATCGATTCGATTACCGTTATTTTTCATTAAACTACACTATAAGTTTTCGGGGCTTATTTGTGGTGGTAATGAAAATACCATCTGTTATCATATAATGAATGACTTTTAAAGTCAAGCAATTTCAATAAACACCTGGAGAAGTTGTTCAGATTCACTGATTGTTAAAATTAGGCTTTATTTTGTAAAACACAAAAAATTCCCCAGTTGTTCTTCTTAATGACTCATCCCATAACATGGGGTTGATTTCCGTTCCGGCTGGGCGCTTTGTTGCTGACGCTTCGCTTTCGCACAGAGCAAAGCTTCCTGGGGGCGTCCGATGAGCCGCTTGGGCCAACACGATGTTGGTCACGAAGGCGTTATCACAGGACGTGATGGTTTTAGCCTTCGTTCCTCTATTGCTAATCCCCAAGGAGTCGCCCAGCCTCCACTCCAATCAACTCTCTTATCAATTTCTCCTTGGCATAAATGCGTCCGGATTACATCCATTGAAAGAGAACCACATCCACATTCATCACACCACCTTAAGAGGTGGAAGTTTTCTAAGATAAATGGCATGCGTTCCAACAAGCGGCATCTTAACTTTTGGTGATGAACCTTTTTAATAGAAGACTTTCTCAAGATACAGACCTTGAGGAGGTGCAGTCTTGCCCGCCTTATCACGATTCATAGAATTAACGACCAACTCCACGTTCTCAATGTCACGACGTCCTATACCCACTTCCCACAGTGTGCCTGCAATAATACGTACCATATTATATAAGAAGCCATTTCCTTCAATCACCATATGAAGCTCTTCACCGTACCATTCAAATTGTAGTGTAGTCACTGTACGGACCTTATCTTTGACACTTGTATTGGCTGCACAAAAGCAAGAAAAGTCATGTGTACCGATAATAGCCTTTGCAGCTTCCTGCATTGCCTCAATATTTGGTTTCACACCATTTGTCTCTACAGTGTATTGTCTGCGGAATGGACTCTGTACAGGCTCACATGACCATATATATCGGTACCGCTTTCCTGTTACACTGTAGCGCGCATGAAAATCAGCAGCTACTTCTTCCATCGACATTACCCGAATATCTCTTGGCAGTTGAACATTTAATGCCTTCATGTATTTATCAACTGGAATCGCAAGTGGTGAATCAAAATGCAATGTTTGGCCTGTTGCATGCACTCTTGCATCTGTACGTCCACTAGCTGTTACCTTTATCTTTTCCCCTTTATGCATAATGGCTAGAACACGCTCAATCTCAGCCTGTACTGTGCGCTCTCCAGGCTGTACTTGATACCCAGAAAATTGCGTTCCATCATAACTTATAATTGCTTTTAATCGTCGCATCAAGCTTACTCCTTTTAACTTCTATAGAAGAATAGTAAAACGGCCATTGCTACTAATAACACAAGTGAAAATGTATCACTCATATCCCATTTTAGCTTGCGATATCTCGTACGCCCTTCGCCTCCACGGTAGCCTCTTACTTCCATAGCTGTTGCTAAATCCTCGGCTCGTTTAAAAGCACTGACAAAGAGAGGTACCAGTAATGGCACAACCGCTTTAATACGATCCTTTATTGGTCCAGAAGATAAATCCGAACCACGTGCCATTTGTGCTTTCATAATTTTATCTGTTTCATCCATTAATGTTGGAATAAAGCGCAATGAAATAGACATCATCAAAGCTAACTCATGTACTGGCACTTTCACCGCTTTTAATGGATTTAACAGTACTTCAATGCCATCCGTAATGGAAATCGGTGATGTTGTAAGCGTTAAGATAGATGTCATAAACACTAGAACTAGGAAACGTATCGAAATAAAGATCCCTTGTCGAATACCTCCTTCGTAAATGGTAATAAACTTCCACTCAAATACTAGGGCACCTTCTTTCGTCATAAATATATGAATTAAGAAGGTAAATGCCATTAAAAAAATTACTGGTTTTAGACCATTAATTAAAAAATACAGACGAATATTTGATATTAGCACAATGAGTAAGGTAAAAGCTAATAGCAAGGCATATGTCACTGTGTTGTTTGCTAAAAAAACAATAATAATGAATGCAAACACAAATATAAGCTTTGATCGTGGATCGAGCTTATGAACTGGAGAATTTCCGGGAAGGAAGCGACCAAATATCATTTTCTCCATCATGACTGTCCACGCTCCTCTCTTAGTACCCGAGCAATTTCAGTTGCTAGCTCTTCTTCGGTTAAGCAGATCTTTGAGAAGGATTTGTTTATCATTGTTTCGATTTTTTGTTGAAAGCGTACGATACGAGGTGGTTCTAAGCGGAAATTTTTTAATGTCTCTCCATCTTTGAAAATTTCTTGCGGTGTGCCACTTAGTACATTTTTCCCTTCATGCATAATGACAATATTGTCTGCATAACGAGCTGCGTCCTCCATACTGTGCGTTACAAGAATCGTTGTTAGGCCACGTTCCTTGTGTAGCTTATAAAACATATCCATAATCTCTTTCTGACCGCGTGGATCAAGCCCTGCAGTTGGTTCATCTAAAACAATAACTTCAGGTTCCATCGCTAAAACACCAGCAATTGCTACCCTGCGCATTTGTCCCCCTGATAAATCAAAAGGTGATTTTTCAAGTACGTCGTCTGGTAAGCCTACTAAGCCTATAAGTTCTTTTGCTCGTGTTTCTGCCTCTTGCTCTGACACACCAAAGTTCATAGGACCAAACATAATATCCTTTAATACGGTTTCTTCAAACAGCTGATGCTCCGGGAATTGAAACACAATACCAACCTTTTGACGTACAGCCTTTAAATCCTTCGCCTTTTTTCCAGCTACAACAATGCGATCTCCAATATGTACTTCCCCAGAGGTTGGTCTTAGAAGTGCATTAAAATGCTGAAGAATTGTCGATTTACCGGAACCCGTATGTCCGATAATTGCCTGATACGTATGTGAAGGAATTTCAAAATCTACATCGAATAATGCACGTTTTTCAAAAGGTGTGCCCTGTGAATAGGCATAGCTTACTTGTTGAAGTTTGATGTCCATAAATCATTCACCAACTCTTCTTCTGTCATATGTTGTCCCATTAATGGAACACCTTCCTTTTGCAATAACTTTGATAACTTCATGGCGAACGGTAAGTCTAGTCCAAACTCAACTAGCTTGTCCCCAAGTGCAAAAATTTCACCAGGTGTACCCTCAGCAAATTTCTTTCCATCATTCATAAAGAGAACACGATCTGCAAGCATGGCCTCCTCTAAATCATGCGTAATAGATATTACCGTTAACCCTGTTTCAGCACGTAAAGTTTGCACTGTGTGTAATACCTCAGCACGCCCTTGTGGATCTAGCATAGAAGTAGCTTCATCTAAAATAAGGAGCTTTGGTTTCATCGCAAGTGCGCCTGCAATGGCAACACGCTGCTTTTGACCACCTGATAAGTGATGTGGTTCATGGTCTAAAAAACCGCTCATTTTTACTTGCTCAAGTGCTGCATGTACACGTTCTACCATCTCTTCAAACGGTACTCCGTTATTTTCAAGAGCAAAAGCAACATCATCCTGCACTGTCGCTCCAACAAATTGATTGTCTGGATTTTGGAAAACCATGCCGATCTGTGAACGGCTTTCCCATAGGTTTTCTTCACTTAATGGTTCACGTAATATACGTACGTCTCCCTGCTGTGGGTATAACAAACCATTCATAAGCTTTGCAATGGTGGATTTACCAGAACCGTTATGGCCCACTATGGCAATCCATTCCCCTTCCTGAACCGCAAAGCTTACATTTTCAACAGCATTGCGACTTTCTTTTTCTTCTGGTGTATATGAAAATGTCACATTATTTAATGATAAAATTTCTGGCATTTCTAGAACTCCTCTCTACATGCTCAGCTCTACTAACTAACTTACACTTTTTTATGTATGAATTCTACTACAATCATTATGTCGATAAAAGAAAAGTGCTAAAATCACTTTTCATTCAAAGAGGACTAAATATAATTTATAGGATACATCGAATTTTGGAGTGAAGCACCCCAAACATCCCGGTGACTGCCATTCTATAAATCAGCCTATAAAAAAAAGCACCACTAAATTGGCGCTATCATACTTCCCTAAAAAATAAAAAAGCGCGCACCTCATTCAATAGAAATGCGCTAGTCGTTACATTTTCAAGAAACACGGGTGCTCAAGCCCTTGTTCCGTCTGAATGAGGTGCGGAGAGCTAAACGAGACGCCACACAACAGTGTCCGCTCATCATAACGCTCAGCTTAATTATTTGTCGTATAAATCGTTTATAAAAGAAAGAGGGTGGTGATTCCACCCTCTTCACCACTTGTCTTCTATTATGATTAAACTAATTCAATCACTACAACAGGTGCACCGTCACCACGACGAGGACCTACTTTAAGAATACGAGTGTAACCACCTTGACGCTCTGCATAACGTGGTGCAACATCATCAAATAACTTTTGAAGTGCAAATGAAGTTGTTTCGTTACCTTCTGCATCAGTAGTTGTTACTAGTTCACGACGGATGAATGCAGCAGCTTGACGGCGTGCATGTAAATCACCGCGTTTACCTAAAGTAATCATTTTTTCAACAGCTTTACGTACTTCTTTAGCGCGAGCCTCAGTAGTTTCGATACGCTCGTTGATGATTAAATCAGTAGCTAAGTCACGTAACATCGCTTTACGTTGAGAACTTGTACGACCAAGTTTTCTGTAACCCATGGATGTTTCCCTCCTTTATAAAAAATATCTGATCTTGTAAGTTTTGTTTAAATCGCTTAGTCTTCTTTGCGTAACCCTAAACCAAGCTCTTCTAACTTCGCTTTTACCTCTTCAAGTGACTTACGTCCAAGGTTACGAACTTTCATCATATCGTCTTCTGACTTATTCGCAAGTTCTAGTACTGTGTTAATACCAGCTCGTTTTAAGCAGTTGTAAGAACGAACAGAAAGATCAAGTTCTTCGATAGTCATCTCTAAAACTTTTTCTTTTTGATCTTCTTCTTTTTCGACCATGATTTCAGCAGTTTGTGCCTCGTCTGTCATGCCAACGAAGATGTTTAGATGCTCGGTTAAAATTTTTGCTCCGAGCGAAATCGCCTCTTTCGGACCGATGCTACCATCTGTCCACACATCAAGAGAAAGTTTATCGTAGTCAGAAGACTGACCTACACGAGTATTTTCCACTTGGAAATTGACGCGTGATACTGGAGTGTAAATAGAGTCGATCGGGATCACGCCGATAGGAAGATCCTCACGTTTGTTTTGATCAGCAGGAGTGTAACCACGGCCGCGTTGTGCATACATACGCATACGTAAATGACCGTTTTTAGCGATTGTTGCAATATATAGATCCGGGTTTAAAATTTCTACATCACTGTCATGTGTAATGTCAGCAGCTGTAACTGTACCATCGCCTTTTACATCAATCTCAATAACTTTTTCTTCGTCAGAGTAGATTTTAAGAGCTAGTTTTTTCACGTTCAAAATAATTGAAGCTACATCCTCTACAACGCCTTCTACAGTTGAGAATTCGTGAAGAACACCGTCAATTTGAATTGAAGTGACAGCAGCTCCTGGTAATGAAGACAGAAGGATACGACGTAAAGAATTACCCAAAGTGTTTCCATATCCGCGTTCAAGCGGTTCTACAACAAACTTTCCATATTTGGAATCTTCGCTGATCTCCACCGTTTCAATCTTTGGTTTTTCAATTTCGATCATTTTATTTACCCTCCTTCAAAACATCGAATGTATAGGTTCTTTCCATCATAGATTCGATCGTCAATGACGTATCGTTTATTATCTGCACAAGACAGTCTGTACAAAAAATGATGTTCTCATACAATATGAGACGCACCCATTACACGCGACGACGTTTTGGCGGGCGGCAACCATTATGAGGAACTGGAGTAACGTCTTTAATAGCAGTTACATCTAAACCAGCAGCTTGAAGTGCACGAATTGCAGCTTCACGACCTGCACCAGGACCTTTAACAGTTACTTCCAACGTTTTCAGACCATGTTCAAGGGATGCTTTAGCAGCAGTTTCTGCAGCCATTTGAGCAGCGAATGGTGTAGATTTACGTGAACCACGGAAACCAAGAGCACCAGCACTTGACCAAGATACAGCGTTACCTTGCATATCTGTAATCGTTACGATTGTATTGTTGAATGTAGAACGAATGTGTGCAATACCAGATTCGATATTCTTTTTCACACGACGTTTACGAGTTTGTTGTTTACGAGCCATGTTAAGAAGGAACCTCCTTTACTGATTATTTTTTCTTGTTCGCTACTGTTTTACGAGGACCTTTACGCGTACGCGCATTGTTCTTCGTATTTTGACCACGAACAGGTAAACCACGACGGTGACGGATACCACGGAATGAACCGATTTCCATCAGACGTTTGATATTTAATGAAGTTTCGCGACGTAAGTCACCTTCAAGTTTGTATGTGTCTAATTGTTCACGGATTTTGTTTAACTCATCTTCAGTTAAGTCGCGTACGCGTGTATCTTCTGAAATACCTGCGTCAGCTAATACTTTCTGAGCTGTAGTTTTACCAATACCGTAAATGTAAGTTAATGAAATTACCACGCGTTTGTCGCGAGGAATGTCAACACCAGCAATACGTGCCATGTACGTTGTGCACCTCCTTTAGAATTAACCTTGTTTTTGTTTGTGTTTAGGATTTTCACAAATTACCATTACTTTACCGCGTCGGCGAATTACTTTACATTTTTCGCAGATCGGTTTTACAGATGGTCTTACTTTCATCTCAACCTAACCTCCTTAGTAGTCCGGAGCGCAAAAGATTATTTAAAACGGTATGTGATACGACCGCGAGTTAAATCATAAGGAGATAACTCGATAGTAACCTTATCTCCAGGTAGAATACGGATAAAGTGCATACGAATCTTACCAGAAACGTGTGCTAGAATCACATGTCCATTTTCTAATTCTACCTTAAACATCGCGTTTGGCAAAGTCTCAACAACTGTCCCTTCGACTTCAATTACATCATCTTTCGCCATCTACTCTGTCTCCTCTCTATATGCAAATTAAAGTTCTCATCGTTACATCAAACGGATATCTGCTGCAACTATAGAAGCAACCTCGTTTCAACATATGTTTGGATTGTATGAGAGATGTTTGAAAGACGCTCGTCTGGTTTCGCTTCACACAATCCACGGAACATACAGAACCATTAAGGGCACTGAACCTCCCATGTTTACACGAATACCGGAATGTCTTTGATGAGATATTCATACCCGTTACACAGATGCTTCCACGAAACCCATTATACTCTTTCAAAAGTAATGTTGCACTTTTTAAAAGAAATATATACCGGGCACAATATGCTTTTGCAACTCTCAAAAAATTATGTTTCGTTGTTGCTCCCGCATGCCTCCCGCGGAAGCAGTATTCTGCGCCCGGAGCCGGGTATCAGCTGCGGCTGCCCTGTAATAGAGCATCAAGATCAGCAAACACTTTGTTAATATCTTGCTGTCCATCTATATTTGTTAACACATCTTTACCTTCATAGTAGTCAAGTAAAGGTTGTGCTTGTTTCATATTTACTTCCAGACGGTTTGCAACCGTTTCAGGATTATCATCCGCACGTGTATAAAGCTCGCCACCATCTTTATCACATTTTCCTTCCTCAGCTGGAGGATTGAAAATCAGATGATAAGATGTGCCACAAGTTTTACAAATACGACGACCTGATAGACGAGCAACTAACTCATCTTTTTCAACTTGGATGTTAATTGTATGTTCAATAGCTTTACCAAGATCAGCAAGGATGCTGTCTAAAGCTTCAGCTTGAGGAACAGTACGTGGGAATCCATCTAATAAGAAGCCCTTTTCACAATCATGTTTAGCAAGTCGTTCACGAACAATACCAATCGTTACTTCATCCGGTACAAGAGCACCTTGATCCATAAACGATTTAGCTTGCAAGCCTAGTTCTGTACCATCTTTAATAGCGGCACGGAACATATCGCCTGTAGAAATATGAGGAATCGCGTACTTCTCAACAATTTTATCTGCCTGAGTACCTTTACCAGCACCTGGCAGACCCATTAAAACGATATTCATACGGAAATATTCCTCCCACAAAAGGTTTGCTGATTTCAGGAAACGATGGAACGTTCCCTAAAAACCAACATTACTTCATAAAGCCTTTGTAGTGACGTTTAACAAGTTGAGATTCTAGCTGTTTCATCGTTTCCAGCGCTACGCCGACTACGATAATAATACTAGTACCACCGATTTGCACTGTGGCAGGTAGATTCATAAAGTTTATGATTATAATCGGCATTGCTGAAATAACAGTTAAGAAAATCGCACCGACAAATGTCAGACGATATAACACGCTTGTTAAATACGTTTGCGTACTTTCACCAGGACGAATACCCGGGATGTAAGCACCTTGCTTTTTCAAGTTATCTGCCACATTTTCTGGATTCACTTGTACGAATGCATAGAAATATGTGAACGCGATGATCAATGCGATGTAAACAACCATCCCAACAGGTTTTGTATAATCAAACGTGTGTTGAATGAATGTTGATATAGCACCATCACCAAATAATGGAGCGATCGTACGTGGTGCCATCATAAACGCTGATGCAAAGATTACCGGAATAACCCCTGCAGCATTTACTTTTAACGGCAAATGCGTTTGTTGAGCACCAGTTTGTTGATTGCGTCCAGTAACTCGTTTTGCATATTGAATTGGAATTTTACGTAACGCTTGTTGCACGTAAATAACGCCAACAACAACTGCAAGCAAGACTAAAACAAGTAAACCAAGAATCACTAGATTGATAAATAGTTTATCTCCAGCACCCTCGATTTGCTGTGCATAGATTTGGTTAATGCCATTCGGTAATGCCGCAACGATACCTGCGAAAATTACAACAGAAATACCATTCCCAACACCATGCGCAGTAATTTGTTCAGCAAGCCATACTAGGAATGCTGTACCCGCTGTTAATACAATAGAAATCGTAACATATGTTAAAATTCCTTCTTCTTTAATCAATGATCCGCCGTACATTCTGTTAAAACCAAATGACATTGCGAATGATTGGATAAAAGCAAGAACAATTGTAAAGTAACGAGTAAATTGAGCAAGTTTACGTCTTCCGACTTCACCTTGCTTTGCCCACTCAGCAAATTTCGGTACTACGTCCATTTGCAATAACTGAACAATGATTGAAGCAGTGATGTAAGGCATAATTCCCATCGCAAAGATAGAGAAGTTTTTCAAAGCACCACCGCCAAAAGTATTTAGGAAACCAACGAGATTGAACTCATCAGTTGCCTTTAATACATTAGCGTCAACGTTTGGTACCGGTACAAACGTACCAATACGGAAAACGATTAACATTAAAAGAGTGAAAATGATTTTATTTCGTATATCTCGAACACGCATAAAGTTAGAGATCGTCTGAAACATTAAATCACCTCAGTAGTTCCGCCGGCATTCTCGATTGCTTCTTTAGCTGAAGCTGAGAATTTATGAGCTTTTACTGTAAGCTTTTTATCAAGAGTTCCGTTTCCAAGAACTTTAATTCCAGCTTTTTCATTGCTCACTAAACCTGTTTCAAGTAATAATGCAGCTGTTACCTCTGCACCATCTTCAAAACGATTTAATGTGTCAAGATTAACGATCGCGTACTCTTTACGGTTAATGTTAGTAAAGCCGCGTTTCGGTAAACGACGGAATAAAGGGTTTTGACCACCTTCGAATCCTGGGCGTACACCGCCGCCAGAACGAGAGTTTTGACCTTTATGACCTCTACCTGCAGTTTTACCGTTACCAGAACCGATACCGCGACCTACGCGGTTACGTACTTTACGGGATCCTTCTGCTGGTTTTAACTCATGAAGTTTCATATTGGATGGCACCTCCTTGTTCGTTAATTAAAAATTAGTTTTCTTTTACAGTAACTAAGTGAGCTACTACATCAATCATACCGCGAGTTGCTGCATTGTCAGCTTTCTCAACAGTTTGGTTTAATTTACGTAAACCTAGAGCTTCAACAGTTTTACGTTGTGCTGGTTTAGAACCAATCACAGATTTTGTAAGGGTGATTTCTAATTTGTTAGCCATTATCTTTCCCCCCTTATCCTAATATTTCTTCCACTGATTTACCACGTAATTTAGCTACGTCCTCTACGCGTTTTAATTCAGTTAAACCTTGAATAGTTGCACGCACCATATTGATTGGTGTGTTAGTTCCAAGTGATTTTGAAAGAATATCAGTAATACCAGCAAGTTCTAGTACGGCACGTACTGGACCACCAGCGATAACTCCTGTACCAGGAGCAGCAGGTTTAATTAGGATTTCTCCTGCACCAAAGCGACCTTGCACTAAGTGTGGAGTTGTTCCACCTACGCGTGGCACTTCGATTAAGTTTTTCTTCGCATCTTCAACAGCTTTACGGATAGCATCTGGCACCTCTTGAGCTTTACCAGTACCGAAACCAACGTGACCGTTTTTATCGCCAACTACAACTAATGCTGTGAAGCGGAAGCGACGTCCACCTTTAACAACTTTAGCAACACGGTTAATAGTAACTACGCGTTCTTCAAGTTCTCCAAGTTTGTTTGCGTCAATTCGACTCATGAAATGTGTCCCTCCTTTTTATTAAAATTGTAAACCGTTCTCACGTGCAGCTTCAGCTAAAGCTTTTACACGTCCATGATATAAGTAACCACCACGGTCAAATACTACAGCAGTAATATTTTTTTCCGTAGCGCGTTTTGCGATTGATTCACCGACTTTAGTTGCAGCATCAACATTGCTACCAGCACCTTCAAAACCATTTTCTTGAGAAGATGCGCTAACGATTGTTACGCCTGCTACGTCATCGATAAGTTGAGCGTAGATGTTCTTGTTAGAACGGAATACGTTTAAGCGTGGACGCTCAGCAGTACCCGAAATTTTAGAACGTACGCGTGCATGACGTTTTTTACGAACCTGATTTTTATCTTGTTTCGTAATCACAAGGGTCACTCCTTTCTAATGCTTAAGCAGCATTATTTACCTGTTTTACCTTCTTTACGACGAACGTATTCGCCTTCATAACGGATACCTTTACCTTTGTAAGGCTCTGGTGGACGCACGTCACGGATGTTAGATGCAAGAGCACCAACACGTTCTTTGCTGATACCTTTAACGATGATCTTAGTGTTTGAAGGAACTTCAACTTCTAGACCATCTTCAGGTGTGAACTCAACTGGATGTGAATAACCTACGTTAAGAACAAGTTTTTTACCTTGTAATTGCGCACGGTAACCAACACCGATAAGTTCTAATGATTTTTCGAAACCTGCAGAAACACCAGTAATCATGTTCGCTAATAGCGCACGAGTTGTACCGTGGTTTGTGCGGTGTTCTTTTGAATCAGAAGGACGAGATACAGTGATTACGTTACCTTCTTGCTCAATTTTCATATCTTGGTGGAAAGAACGAACAAGTTCGCCTTTAGGACCTTTAACGGTAACTGAGTTGTCAGCTGCAACAGTAACAGTTACGTTAGCTGGTACCTCGATAATTTTTTTACCTACACGAGACATTTAGTTGCACCTCCATTCATTTATTGCTAATTACCAAACGTATGCTAGAACTTCGCCGCCAACTTGTTTAGCGCGAGCTTCTTTATCTGTTAATAAACCTTGTGAAGTTGACACTAAAGCGATACCAAGACCGTTCAGTACTTTAGGCACTTCATTTGTTTTTGCATATACTCGTAGACCAGGTTTAGAAATACGTTTTAAACCAGTGATAACGCGCTCGTTATCTTTACCGTATTTTAAGAAGATACGGATGATACCTTGTTTGTTGTCTTCCACGTATTCTACGTCACGTACGAAACCTTCACGCTTTAAAATTTCAGCGATTTCTTTTTTCACGTTGGAAGCTGGTACTTCTAACTTCTCGTGACGAACCATGTTCGCATTACGAATGCGAGTAAGCATATCTGCAATCGGATCAGTCATTGTCATTACATTTACCTCCTTCCCAAATTAGGGGATTACCAGCTGGCTTTTTTCACGCCAGGAATTTGTCCCTTATATGCAAGTTCTCGGAAACAAATACGGCAAAGTTTAAATTTGCGATATACAGAGTGTGGACGACCACAGCGTTCACAACGTGTATATTCTTGCACTTTAAACTTTTGCTTACGTTGTTGTTTAACGATCATAGATTTTTTAGCCACGTTTTCGCCCTCCTTGTTTAAATTACTTTTGGAACGGCATACCGAATTGTGTCAATAACTCGCGAGCTTCTTCATCAGAATTCGCTGTCGTTACGATCACGATGTCCATACCGCGTACTTTTGAAACTTTATCGTAATCGATTTCTGGGAAAATTAATTGCTCTTTAACACCTAAAGTGTAGTTACCGCGACCATCGAATGCTTTTTTAGAAACACCACGGAAGTCACGTACACGAGGTAGTGAAATTGAGATTAATTTGTCCAAGAATTCATACATACGCTCACCGCGTAATGTAACTTTAGCACCGATAGGCATACCTTCACGTAGACGGAAACCTGCGATCGATTTTTTCGCCTTAGTTACAACTGGTTTTTGACCAGTGATAATTGTTAATTCTTCTACAGCTGCATCTAATGCTTTTGAGTTTTGAACTGCATCACCAACACCCATGTTGATAACGATTTTCTCAACTTTCGGCAATTGCATAACTGATTTATATCCAAACTTGCTCATAAGAGCAGGAGAAACTTCATTTAAATATTTTTCTTTTAGGCGGCTCATTTGTGTACCTCCCTTCTTCTATAGAAATTAGTCGATTACTGCACCTGATTTTTTTGCAACACGAACTTTTTTACCGTTTTCGATTTTATAACCTACACGAGTCGGCTCGCCAGATTTAGGATCGATTAGCATTACGTTCGAAACGTGAATTGCAGCCTCTTGGCTAACAATTCCACCTTGTGGATTCAATTGGTTAGGTTTTACGTGTTTTTTCACGATGTTCACACCTTCAACAAGAACGCGATCTTGTTTAGGGTAAGCAGCAAGAATAACGCCTTCTTTGCCTTTATCCTTACCAGTGATAACCTTAACCTTGTCACCTTTTTTTACATGCATGCTGTCGCACCTCCTTGATTGGCACTATCATGAAATTAAAGAACTTCTGGAGCTAGAGAAACGATTTTCATGAAGTTGCTGTCACGTAATTCACGTGCAACAGGTCCGAAAATACGAGTTCCGCGTGGTGATTTATCATCACGAATAATTACACAAGCATTTTCATCAAATTTGATGTACGTACCATCTTTACGACGTACGCCTGATTTAGTACGAACGATAACAGCTTTAACAACGTCACCCTTCTTAACAACGCCACCTGGTGTTGCTTTCTTAACTGTACAAACAACGATATCACCGATGTTAGCAGTTTTACGGCCAGAGCCACCAAGGACTTTAATTGTAAGAACTTCACGTGCACCTGAGTTGTCAGCAACTTTCATACGACTTTCTTGTTGGATCACTTAGGTTACCTCCCTTCGGAAATTGGTTGTTCCGAAATAGTTATTAAATAATAACCGCTTTTTCTACAACTTCAACTAGACGGAAACGTTTAGTAGCTGATAGCGGGCGAGTTTCCATGATACGTACGATATCACCGATTTTCGCTGTGTTTAACTCATCATGAGCCTTAAACTTTTTAGAGTATTTTACACGTTTGCCATAAAGCTTGTGCTTTTTGTGAGTTTCAACTAAAACAGAAATTGTTTTATCCATTTTATCTGAAACAACGCGGCCCGTGTAAACTTTGCGTTGATTACGCTCAGTCATACTTGAAAACCTCCTTTATCAGTTATTTGCACTGATTTCTCTTTCACGAATAACAGTTTTCATACGCGCGATTGCTTTACGCACTTCACGAATACGAGCTGTGTTTTCTAATTGACCAGTCGCCAATTGGAAGCGAAGGTTGAAAAGCTCTTCTTTCAGTGATTTCACTTTTAACTCTAATTCAGAAGTGGCAAGGTCACGGATTTCATTAGCTTTCATTAGATTCACCACCAGTTTCTTGACGTTTTACGATCTTACATTTAACAGGAAGCTTATGTGATGCTAAACGAAGTGCTTCACGTGCAACCTCTTCAGATACACCAGCGATTTCGAACATTACTTTTCCTGGTTTTACTACTGCAACCCAACCTTCAGGAGAACCTTTACCAGAACCCATGCGGACTTCTAGAGGTTTTTTAGTGTAAGGTTTGTGTGGGAAGATTTTAATCCAAACTTTACCGCCACGTTTCATGTAACGAGTCATCGCGATACGTGCAGATTCGATTTGACGGTTAGTGATCCAGCTAGCTGTTTGAGCTTGTAAGCCCCATTCGCCGAAAGATACTTCTTTACCGCCTTTCGCTTCGCCACGCATGTTTCCGCGGTGTTCACGACGGTATTTTACGCGTTTAGGCAATAACATATTATTTGCCTCCTTCCACAGATTTCTTCGTAGGAAGAACTTCACCACGGTAGATCCATACTTTAACGCCTAATTTACCGTAAGTAGTGTCAGCTTCTGCGTGTGCATAGTCGATGTCAGCACGTAGAGTATGAAGTGGAACAGTTCCTTCACTATAGTGTTCAGCACGCGCGATATCAGCGCCACCTAAACGACCAGATACTTGTGTTTTAATTCCTTTTGCACCAGCACGAATTGTGCGTTGGATCGCTTGCTTTTGCGCACGACGGAATGATACACGGTTTTCTAATTGACGAGCGATATTTTCAGCTACTAGACGAGCGTCAAGATCAGCACGTTTGATTTCGATAATGTTGATGTGTACACGTTTACCAGTTAAATCGCTAAGGTATTTACGAAGGTTTTCAACTTCAGAACCACCTTTACCGATTACCATACCTGGTTTCGCAGTGTGAATTGTAATGTTTACACGGTTTGCAGCGCGTTCGATTTCTACTTTAGAAACAGAAGCGTCTTTAAGAGCCGTTTCAATATATTTACGCACTTTGATGTCTTCGTGAAGTAGAGTTGCATAGTCTTTTTCAGCGTACCATTTTGACTCCCAGTCACGAATAATACCAACGCGTAGTCCTATTGGATGTACTTTTTGACCCACGGATTAACCCTCCTTCTTCTCAGATACCACTAGTGTGATGTGGCTTGTGCGTTTGTTAATTGCGCTTGCACGTCCTTGTGCACGTGGACGGAAACGTTTTAATGTTGGACCTTCATCAACGAAAACTTCAGAAACTACTAAAGAGTTGATGTCAAGATCGTAGTTGTGTTCAGCGTTAGCAACTGCAGATTTTAATACTTTTTCAACGACTGGAGACGCCGCTTTTGGAGTATGACGTAAAATTGCAACTGCCTCACCAACTTGCTTACCTCGAATTAAGTCTACAACTAGACGGACTTTACGAGGAGCAATGCGAACAGTACGAGCGATAGCTTTAGCTTGTGTCATTAGGATTTACCTCCTCTCAAAATTAGCGTCTTGTTTTCTTGTCGTCTGCACCGTGACCTTTGTAAGCACGTGTCGGTGCGAACTCACCAAGTTTATGGCCAACCATATCTTCTGTTACGTATACAGGAACGTGTTTACGTCCATCATAAACAGCAATCGTTAAACCGATGAAGTTCGGGAAGATTGTAGAACGGCGAGACCAAGTTTTAATAACTTGTTTTTTCTCAGAAGCCTCTTGCGCTTCCACTTTTTTCATTAAGTGGTCATCGACAAAAGGTCCTTTTTTCAAGCTGCGACCCATGTAGGAACCTCCCTCCGTGATTCCACCACGGCTCTCACATAGAACCGTAGTTTAACCACTTTATTTTTTACGACTACGGATGATGAATTTATCCGATTTGTTTTTCTTCTTGCGAGTTTTGTAACCAAGTGCTGGTTTACCCCAAGGAGTCATTGGTGATTTACGTCCGATTGGAGAACGTCCTTCACCACCGCCGTGTGGGTGATCGTTAGGGTTCATTACAGAACCACGAACTTCTGGGCGTTTACCTAACCAACGGCTACGACCTGCTTTACCGATGTGTACTAGTTCGTGTTGTTCGTTACCAACTTGACCGATTGTAGCGCGGCAAGTAGCTAACACTAAACGTACTTCACCAGATTGTAGACGAACGATTACGTATTTGTCTTCACGACCAAGTACTTGAGCAGAAGTACCTGCAGAACGTACTAATTGTCCACCTTTACCAGGTTTTAACTCGATGTTATGGATTGTAGTACCCATTGGAATGTTTGCTAATGGTAATGCGTTACCTACTTTAATATCAGCATCTGGACCAGATACGATTGTTTGACCAACCTCTAGACCTTTTGGTGCTAAGATGTAAGCTTTTGCTCCATCAGCGTAGTTGATTAATGCGATATTCGCAGAACGGTTTGGATCATATTCAATAGTAGCAACTTTAGCCGGAATGCCATCTTTTACACGTTTGAAATCGATAACACGGTATTGCTTCTTATGTCCACCGCCATGATGACGAACAGTGATTTTACCTTGGTTGTTACGACCAGCTTTGCGTTTAGTTGGTTCAAGCAATGATTTCTCAGGCTTGTTAGTTGTAATTTCCGCAAAGTCTAAAGACGTCATATTACGACGACCATTAGAGGTAGGTTTATACTTTTTAATCGCCATTGTGTTTCCCTCCTTCTTGATTGTTCAAATCATAAATCCATAAAGGATTACATTTCGAATAATTCGATTTCTTTGCTATCAGCAGTTAGTTTAACAATCGCTTTACGACGTTTGTTAGTGTAACCACCGTAACGGCCTACGCGTTTGAATTTACCTTTGTAGTTAAGAACGTTTACTTTCTCAACTGTTACACCAAAGATTTCTTCTACAGCGTCTTTTACTTGAGTTTTGTTAGCGCGAGTGTCTACTTCGAAAGTATACTTTTTCTCTGCCATAAGTTCTGAAGAACGCTCAGTAATGACCGGACGTTTTAAAATATCACGTGCTTCCATTATCCAAGCACCTCCTCAACTTTTTCTACTGCAGATTTTGTGAATACAACTTTTTCATGACCTAATAGATCAAGAACGTTGATTCCATTTGCAGTTAAAACTGTTACACCAGGGATGTTACGAGCAGATAATGCTACGTTTTCATCTAGGTCAGCAGTTACGAATAAAGATTTTTTCTCTAAAGAAAGATCTTTAAGGATTTTTGTGAATTCTTTTGTTTTTGGTGCTGCTAATGTAAGAGCATCAAGAACTAAGAAGTTTTGTTCTACGACTTTAGCTGATAAAGCTGATTTAAGAGCTAAGCGGCGAACTTTTTTTGGTAATTTATAAGAGTAGCTACGTGGAGTTGGACCGAATACGATACCACCACCGCGCCATTGTGGAGAACGGATAGAACCTTGACGAGCACGACCAGTTCCTTTTTGACGCCATGGTTTACGACCACCACCAGCAACTTCAGAACGGTTTTTAACCTTGTGATTACCTTGACGAAGAGAAGCGCGTTGTGCAACTACAGCGTCGAATAATACTGCTTCATTTGGCTCGATTCCAAAAATCGCATCGTTTAATTCGATTTCACCAACTGAAGCACCTGTTTGACTAAGTACAGATACTTTTGTCATTCCTGTTTCCTCCTTTCCTTAGGTGATTACTTAGCTTTAATTGCAGTTTTAACTGTAACTAGAGCTTTTTTAGAACCAGGAACATTACCTTTAACAAGTAGTAAGTTACGTTCCGCATCAACTTTCACGATTTCTAAGTTTTGGATTGTAACTACAGTGCCACCCATTTGACCAGGTAATTTCTTTTGTTTGAATACGCGGTTCGGAGCAACTGGACCCATTGAACCAGGACGACGGTGGTAACGAGAACCGTGGGCCATAGGACCACGAGATTGACCATGGCGTTTAATTACACCTTGGAAACCTTTACCTTTAGTAACACCTGTTACATCAATTACATCGCCTTCTGCGAAAATTTCTACTTTGACTTCTTGACCAACTTCGTATTCTCCAACGTTTACGTTGCGGAATTCACGGATGAAGCGCTTAGGAGCAGTGTTCGCTTTTGCTACGTGACCTTGTTCTGGTTTGTTAGAAAGCTTAACACGCTTGTCTTCGAAACCAACTTGGATTGCTTCGTAGCCGTCTGTTTCAACAGTTTTCTTTTGAAGTACTACGTTTGGAGTAGCTTCGATAACTGTTACCGGGATTAAATCGCCGTTTTCAGCGAAAACTTGTGTCATACCAATTTTTCTACCTAAGATTCCTTTAGCCATTTGTCACACCTCCTGTAAGTTTTAAAAAAGTTATATTTTTTACCATTAAAGTTTGATTTCAATATCAACGCCAGATGGTAAATCAAGTTTCATTAACGCATCAACAGTTTGTGGTGTTGGGTTAACGATATCGATCAGACGTTTATGCGTACGCATTTCGAATTGTTCACGAGAATCTTTATACTTGTGAACAGCACGAAGAATTGTGTACACAGACTTCTCAGTTGGAAGTGGAATCGGACCTGATACACTTGCACCTGAACGTTTTGCAGTTTCCACAATTTTCTCAGCAGACTGATCTAAAATACGGTGATCATACGCTTTTAAACGAATACGAATCTTTTGTTTTGCCATTATTTTCCCTCCTTCTCGCCTATTTTCTAGACATTCTCCACGAAAATTTTCCCACACACCGCCATGGCAAAGCGGCCGGGTGTGTCGGCAACCTCTCGTTTCATCGCAGTCAAAGACCAACATTCAACATTATACACAATAAAAAAAGAATAAGCAAGGCTTTTCGCTAAATTCTTTTAAATGTTGCAGATATTCTTACTACTAATATTTCTCGCTTATCTAAGCCGTTTACTAGTATATAAAATTTCAATGTACTTTGCAACACATAAGGCTATTATACTAACGTTTTCGGACATTTCTAACAATTAAGCGATGCCAATATGTAAAAAAAGCAGTCTCTACTATTTAGAAACCGCTCTTACTATTACTTTATAAAAAGAACACACATGCAATCCAGCCAAATATAATAAGTGGGATGTTAATAAAAATAAACGTTGGCACACATGTATCCCAAATGTGATTATGCTGTCCATCTACATTTAAACCTGCAGTAGGTCCAAGAGTAGAATCTGAAGCAGGAGAACCCGCATCACCTAAAGCACCTGCTGTACCTATTAGACAAATAATCGCCAAAGGACTCAATCCTAACCCTTGTGCAAGTGGAACGAATAAGGTCGCGATGATTGGTACCGTCGCAAAGGAAGATCCGATTCCCATCGTCACAATTAAACCAACGACCAACATAATAAATATAGCTAGACTCGTATTCCCTTGAAGAATGTTTATCGAACCATTAATTAAGCTATCTATATGACCTGTGGCGTTAATAACAGATGCAAAGCCATTTGCTGCGATCATAACGAAACCAATAAAGGCCATCATCTTCATTCCCTCAGAAAGAATCTCATCTGCTTCTTTCCATTTAAGTGCACCAGTGAAATACATAATCATTATGCCTGCAAAAGCACCTACAATCATCGAGTCCGTATAAATTTGTGCACATAGAGAGATAATTAAAGCCACAGTCGTAGAAACAATAACAAACTTACTAACATTAACATTTAAAGACTCTATCTCCACATCATTATTTTGGTATTGTCGAGGCTTTCGGTAAACGAAAAAGGCTACACATAACCCAATTAGCATCCCTAGAACAGGTATAGCCATTGCTACTGGTACATCACGTGAAGATACCTCCATACCAGCCTTAGATACTTGCGTAGAAACGATGTCTTGGAATATAGCTCCGAAGCCAGCAGGAACGAAACTATATGTCCCTATTAAACCAACAGCAATTAGTGTTGCGATAATTCGTCGATCAACTTCTAGCATATTTAAAACCTTTAAGAGTGGCGGTATTAATAATGGGATAAAGGCTATATGAATTGGAATTAAATTTTGTGAGAAAATAGACATCATAAAGATCAGTAAGAAGATTAAAACCTTTACTAAACCTTTTCGATTACTTGTCCCGTTTTTATTTAATATCTTTAAAATCCCTGCAATCATTAATTCAGGAATTCCTGTTTTTGAAATGGCGATAGCAAAACCACCAAGCAACCCATAGCTTAAAGCAATCGTTGCGCCTGCTCCTAATCCTTCTGTAAATGATTTTACAGTTGCTTCAATACCCATGCCGCTTGTTAGCCCCCCCGCAAAGGCACCCAACACAAGAGAAAGAACAACATTTATACGGAGCAAGCTTAATATTAACATGACAGCTACTGCCACAATTACTGCGTTCATTTCAACACTTCACTTTCGTACACTAGATTACTAATACGTTAAACTTTAACCGTCTAATAATTGAAAGTCAAGATATTTTTATACCCCTATAATAATCTTCCAAATTTAAACGACACAAAAAACAGTATGATCTTACATAATCATACTGTTTTAGATTTCTTCCTATTATAATGATCCACGAATGACTTTTTTATAATAGCCGACGGAAAGTATAGCGAAAATAGCGTATAACGCTATATAGCAGCTCATAGCAATCCATAATGGTGCAGTTAACTCTGAGCCGAATAAAAACCAACCTGACTTAACAGCAAAGTAACTATGAAGTAGCCCTATTATTAATGGAACACCAAAATTAAAGGCTTGTTTCATATATATACCTTTCATAATATCTTTTTCAGCGAAGCCAATCTTTCTTAATATCGTATAAGAACCTCGCTCCTCTTCAGCCTCAGACATTTGCTTAAAGTATAAAATACTACCTGTTGTCATTAAAAATGCTAAGCCTAAAAATGCTGCTGTAAATATCGTTATTCCTAATGTTTCAATATTCTCCTTACGCTCTTCTTCATAAGAGTGTATAAAGTTTTCGCCATTTGATTGCATATATAAATTCTCTGCTAGAGCTAAATCACTTTTATTCTTTAGATTTATAGTAGTTTGATTTTGCCACATATCAGGTACATCATGAGCAGCTAACTTTTCAAATAGTGCATCTGGAACTACAAAAATTGGCCCCCCCGGCCCAGAAGTCACAGTACCACTTATAATACTTTCATGTCGAACTTCTTTAACATGAAGCGTATCTTCGTTAGTCCCCTCTGGACCTCTTGGTGTGACAACTACATCACGATCCTTTTCAAGTGGAAACATCTCTGCCATATAACCACCATAGTTTGTTAATATAACATCATTATCCGAAACGGAAGCTTCAGGAACTAATTGTTGATAATCAGAAAGCGGAATTGTATAAATGATTCCTTCTAAACCAAAAAGGGGATTATCCTCATTTTGCTGACTTTCAGATAATAATTGTGTAAACGAAGCTGAAACGCTCTGTAATCGGTAATCTCTTTTATCAAAAGCAATATTATTTTCTTCTAGCTTCTTTAAAAATTCCTGGCCCTTATCTTCAAGTAATACATAATCTCCAGGTACTTGACTATATGCCGACGATTCTGATGAATAATACGAAATATAAGCTAAAGTTGTAACCCCAAGTGAAACACCCGTTAGGACCGTTATAAGCGTTAATGATTTCGCATTACCTTTCATACGATGCATAATCGGTGTTAACGCTAATACATCACGGACAGTTAGATGTCCATTTTTCTTAAGACGAATTGAATTCATAATAAATGCTACAGAGAAACGGAAAACAAGGAACGTTCCGCCAATGGTAGTTGCTAAAATAATAATCATATTAAGCATTAAATTACCCTGAGAGTTAATATCGAAAAGCTTAGTTGATGCATAGTAACCATATGCAATTAGCACAAGTCCAAAAAAACCAATAACCATTTGTAATGGGTTGAAACGCTTTACACGCTCATCTGCTTGCTTGGAAGCACTGAATAATGATAGTAATGATACGCGGTAAATCATCCAAGCCATTTGCACAAGTACAATGATTAGTAAAATGGCAAATACTACGATAGACTGCTGCAATGCCTCTGTACTAAATGTCATCGTCACAAGTGCCTCTTTTTCGAGTACCCGCAGTAATATCATTGCAAATAAGCGCGAACTAAAGAACCCTGCAAGCATACCTAAAACGATTGCTCCTACAAATAATAGAATACTTTCTACCGCTAATAAGCGTACGATAAGCCCCTTTGTCATCCCTATTAACTGATATAAACCTATTTCCTTACTACGACGCTTCATAAATAGATGGTTGGCATATAGGACAAAAAACAAGACAATAAAGTACAGCATATATGTTGCCGCAGCAAACCCCGCTTTGGCCGTACCGCTCTTGTCTACTGTAGCCAACACTTCAGCATTATTTTGCAATGTCACAAAAGAAAAATATAAAGTAACACTAAAAATAAGTGCGAAAAAATATAAATAATAATGCTTCATATTTTTCTTCATACTGCGTAGTACGAGTTTACTAAGACTCATAGCCGTCACCGCCTAGCACACTTTGCGTATGCATGATTTCTTGGAAAAATGCCTGTCTCGTTTTATCCCCTTTATATAGCTCACTATAAATAAGTCCGTCCTTCAAAAATAAAACACGGGTACAAAAACTCGCTGCTACCGCATCATGCGTAACCATCATAATCGTTGCTTTTTTTGATTCATTAATACTTTGTAGATTTTTCAAAAGTGCAGTGGCTGATTTTGAGTCAAGTGCCCCTGTAGGTTCATCAGCGAATACAAGCGACGGATTTGTAATCAGTGCACGAGCTGCTGATGTACGTTGCTTTTGACCACCTGATATTTCATTTGGATATTTATTTAAAATTTCATTAATACCTAATAAATGAGTAAGCTCTTTTACACGACTCTCTGCAACAGCCTTTGGTAGCCTACCTATAGCTAATGGTAGTAGTATATTTTCTTTTACCGTTAGCGTATCTAACAAATTATAATCTTGAAATATGAATCCTAATTGTTCGCGGCGGAAATTAGCTAATGCCTTCTCCTTCATACCACGTAAATTTTGACCATTTATTTCAATAACACCTTCTGTTGCAAAGTCAATTGAACACAAAACATTTAAAAGTGTTGTCTTCCCAGAGCCTGAAGGTCCCATAATACCAACAAATTCACCTTGATTAACTTCTAAGTCAATGCCCTTTAAAACCTCTTGGGCTGTTGATTTTTTGCCATATACTTTTTTTACTTTACGACCAATTAAAACTGCCACTTGTAAACGCCCCTTTCTATAGTTCAAGTGTACCCTGTCTTCTTCCCTGATTCGTGCGTTTTACATGACAATATAAAAAGGTAGGTGACAATTTCGTCATCTACCTGTTAGTTTGACATATTCATTTTGCAATGGAAAACGTAATGTAAATATCGAGCCTTCACCAACACTAGATTGGACAGTAATACGAACGCCGATTTTCTGCGCAACATTATGGGCTAAGTATAGACCCATACCTGTTGATTGTGCAGATTCTCTGCCGGCTGTCCCAGTATACGACTTATGAAAGATTCGAGGTAAATCCTCCTTACGAATGCCAATACCTGCATCTTTTATATGTAATAGTATTGCTCCTGTTACATCTACTTCCGTAAAAATCAATACTTCTGAATTTGCAGGACTATATTTAATAGCGTTGGACAGAATTTGTCGGATTATAAAGGCTAACCATTTACCATCCGTCATCACCGCCTCTGTTAACTCTGCTACATCGAAACCGATACCTTTTTCAATACACCATGCCTGCATAGCTCTTATTTCCTTATAGACCACAGTTCTTAACTCGATCTCTGTCATATAATTATCTTTTTCAATAGAAGCTAAACGCGTTTGATGCAGCTGCTGATCAACTAATAAATGTAGTCTTAACCACTCAGTCTCTAATTTACGACGTAGTGTCAAATCTTCTACGTGATCCAGCATTAAATTAATTGAAGTTAAAGGTGCCTTTACTTCATGAACCCACGCTAGGAGTTCATCCGAATATTCCTGCAGCTGTACCTTTGCTTGATTTAACTCTGTGTTCTTATCATAAAAAACATCTTCAATTTTCGTCAGGTATGCTGTTTGAAAAGGTGATAACGCCAAACTTTTGCTATGCACCTCATCGAGTTGACTTTCCACATTTCCCAGGAAATCCTTAAGCTGCCTTACTTCTAGTATATATCGCCAAATAAGAAAGATCATAAAACTAATAAGCGCACTAGTATTCATATACCAAATCGATATTCCCTCTAATCCAGCGTCTAAAGAAATTAAAACATTGATCATAACGATGATAAAAACGAAAAAGCTTATCCAAGCGAGGCGTTCTCTTAAAAATAAAATTAGCATTGTCACTCACGTCCCCTGTGTTACAGCCATATAACCAAGTCCTTTTTTAGTTAAAATCGGTTCTTGTAAACCTATATCCTCAAGTTTAGTACGTAATCGATTAACATTTACCGACAACGTATTATCATTAACAAAGCGCTCATCATCCCATAACTTTCTCATTAAATCATCTCTAGAAACTATTTGATCGGCCTTCTCCACTAAAATGCGTAAAATAAAGAGTTCATTTTTAGTTAATGAAGCAAGGTTACCCTCATACATAATTTCACTGCGTGCATAGTCAATGACTGCACCATTAAAACGTGTGACATCCATAGATTCTTCTATATAATCATATGTACGACGTAAAATGGCTTGTACCTTTGCAAGTAATACCTCCATATGGAAAGGCTTTTGTACAAAGTCATCGGCACCCATTTGCATTGCCATTACCATATCCATTGGGTGGTCTCGTGAAGATAGAAAGAGAATTGGCACTTTTGAGATATGACGTATTTCGCGACACCAATGAAAACCATCATAGGCTGGAAGCTGAATGTCAATCAATACAAGCTGTGGCTTCTGTTCAATAAAATCATCCATTACCTTTTGAAAATCTTTAGGACCTACAACCTGAAGCGACCACTGTGCAAAGCGTGTCTGAATCATTTCGAAAATCGATGGATCGTCTTCAATCAGCAATATTTTCATCTCCATATGTAAATTCTCCTTCCATGAAGTGTTCTTATGTATTAAATAGGCTAATCGTCATAACATGAGGTTGATTTCCCTCCGACTGGGGGCGTCCGATGAGCCGCTTGGGCCAACGGATGTTTTTTGCGCGAAAGCGTAGTGCTAACGCAGCGTCAGCAGCACGATGTTGGCCACGAAGGCGATATCGCAGGATGTGATGGTTTTAGCCTTTCGTTCCTCTATTGCTGATCCCCGAGGAGTCGCCCAGCCTTCACTCCAACCAACTTATATAGATCATACGTTTTTAACAAATATTATCCTAACTTTTTAAAGATGAATTATTAAACGGTTAATAGTAACTAAAAGGGGTGCGATTCTATACTCTACATGCTACACTGCCTTTTAGTTTCAACTTCTTTAAGCAGCTGTCCAAACATTTGTTGAAAGAAGTTAAAACTTCCGGCGGATGTCTCTGGTACTAGTTTTCACCTCTAGCGTTTTCGTAAAAAATCGATATTACCGCTTTTTGGTATTTCACCCATTATGTATACATAAAATAATCTAATTCAACTAAGATTACTAAATATTCTTTACATATTTTAACACAAAAAAACCAATCTGTAAGCGTCCCTACAGATTGGTTTGAAAAATTAGCTTGCGCTAAAATTATTTTTGGATAGAAGCAACTACGCCAGCGCCTACAGTACGGCCACCCTCACGGATAGAGAATTTAGTACCTTCTTCAAGAGCGATTGGAGCGATAAGTTCTACTGTCATTTCGATGTTATCGCCAGGCATTACCATTTCAACGCCTTCTGGTAAGTTACAGATACCTGTTACGTCAGTTGTACGGAAGTAGAACTGAGGACGGTAGTTAGAGAAGAATGGAGTATGACGGCCACCCTCTTCTTTTGATAAAACATAAACTTCAGCTTTGAAGTTAGTGTGTGGAGTGATTGAGCCTGGTTTAGCTAATACTTGACCACGTTGGATTTCTTCACGAGCTACACCACGAAGTAAAGCACCGATGTTGTCACCAGCTTCAGCGTAGTCTAATAATTTACGGAACATTTCTACACCAGTTACAGTTGTAGATTTAGCTTCTTCAGTGATACCGATGATTTCAATAACGTCACCAACTTTAACTTGACCACGTTCAACACGGCCAGTTGCAACTGTACCACGACCAGTGATAGAGAATACGTCCTCTACTGGCATCATGAATGGTTTGTCAGTTTGACGTTCTGGAGTTGGGATGTAAGAATCTACAGCGTCCATTAATTCAATGATTTTTTCTTCCCATTCTGCTTCACCTTCAAGAGCTTTAAGAGCAGAACCTTTGATTACAGGAAGATCATCACCTGGGAAGTCATATTCAGAAAGTAGGTCACGGATTTCCATTTCTACTAATTCTAATAATTCTTCGTCGTCAACCATATCACATTTGTTCATGAATACTACTAAGTATGGAACACCTACTTGACGAGATAAAAGGATGTGTTCACGAGTTTGTGGCATTGGGCCGTCAGCAGCAGATACTACTAAGATACCGCCGTCCATTTGTGCAGCACCAGTGATCATGTTTTTAACATAGTCAGCGTGTCCTGGGCAGTCAACGTGTGCATAGTGACGAGTATCAGTTTCATATTCTACGTGAGAAGTATTGATTGTGATACCACGTTCTTTTTCTTCTGGAGCGTTATCGATATCAGCGTATGATTTAGCTTCTCCACCCATTTTTTTAGAAAGAACTGTTGCGATAGCAGCAGTTAAAGTTGTTTTACCATGGTCAACGTGTCCGATTGTACCAATGTTAGCATGCGTTTTTGAACGGTCGAATTTTTCTTTAGCCATTAGAGATTGCCTCCTCAAAATTATATGTTTATATTTTTTAAAAATTTATAGAATGATTGCTGATGGCGAACGGGCCCATCCACCATCCCACAATCATAGCTTACAAATTAGTTATACTTTATGCAAGATGAAAATTCAATTATTCACCTTTATTTTTTTTAACGATTTCAGCAGCGATTGATTTTGGTACTTCTTCATAATGATCGAATGTCATTGAGAATACACCACGTCCTTGCGTTGCTGAACGAAGAGTTGTTGCATAACCAAACATTTCCGATAAAGGAACCATTGCGCGAACAACTTGAGAGTTACCGCGAGCTTCCATACCCTCAACGCGTCCGCGACGAGAAGTAATGTTACCCATGATATCACCAAGGTATTCTTCTGGAATTACAACTTCTACTTTCATCATTGGTTCTAAGATAACTGCATCACATTGTTTAGCAGCTTCTTTAAGAGCCATAGATGCAGCAATTTTGAACGCCATCTCATTCGAGTCAACGTCATGGTAAGAACCGAATACTAATTTCGCTTTAATGTCGATTAGTGGGTAACCAGCTACTACACCGCGGTCAAGAGAGTCACGAAGACCAGCTTCTACTGCAGGAATGTATTCACGAGGTACTACACCACCAACGATAGCGTTTTCGAATTCAAAGCCTTTACCTTCTTCATTTGGAGAGAACTCAATCGTTACGTCTCCGTATTGTCCACGACCACCAGATTGGCGAGTGAATTTACCTTGAACTTTTGCAGAGCTACGGAATGTTTCACGGTAAGATACCATTGGAGCACCTACGTTAGCTTCTACTTTAAATTCACGGCGCATACGGTCAACTAAGATATCAAGGTGAAGCTCACCCATACCTGAGATGATTGTTTGCCCAGTTTCTGTGTCAGTGTGAGCACGGAAAGTTGGATCCTCTTCTTGAAGTTTTTGTAAAGCTTGACCCATTTTATCTTGGTCAGCTTTTGACTTTGGTTCTACAGAAAGAGAAATTACTGGCTCAGGGAATTCCATTGATTCAAGAATAACTAGGTTTTTCTCGTCACATAGAGTATCACCAGTAGTAGTATCTTTAAGACCTACTGCTGCCGCGATGTCCCCAGCAAATACTTTAGAAATCTCTTCACGAGAGTTTGCGTGCATTTGTAGGATACGGCCTACGCGTTCACGTTTACCTTTAGAAGAGTTTTGTACGTATGAACCTGATTCTAAAGTTCCAGAATACACACGGAAGAAAGTTAATTTACCTACGAATGGGTCAGTCATAACTTTGAATGCAAGAGCTGAGAATGGCTCTTCATCTGAAGAATGACGTTCTAATTCCTCGTCACCATCAACATCAGTACCTTTGATTGCTGGTACATCTAATGGAGATGGTAAGTAATCAACTACTGCATTTAACATTGGGCGTACGCCTTTATGTTTGAATGCTGTACCACAGATTACTGGGTAAAATTCTACTGCGATCGTAGCACGACGGATAGCCGCTTTAAGTTCAGCAACAGAAATTTCTTCGCCTTCTAAATATTTTTCCATGATTTCTTCATCAACACTTGCAACAGCATCGATTAATTTTTCACGGTATTCTTCAGCTTGTGCGCGGTGTTCTTCAGGAATTTCACCTTCAGTTACTGCAGTACCTTTTTCGTCGCCGTAGAAAGTAGCTTTCATTTCAACTAAGTCAATGATTGCTGAGAACTGATCTTCAGCTCCGATAGGTAATTGGATAGGGTGAGCGTTAGCTTGTAAACGCTCGTGTAGAGTTCCTACAGAATATAGGAAATCTGCACCTGTTTTATCCATTTTGTTAATGAACACGATACGTGGAACGCCGTAAGTTGTAGCTTGACGCCATACTGTTTCAGTTTGAGGCTCAACACCAGATTGAGCATCAAGAACTGTTACAGCACCATCAAGTACGCGTAGTGAACGTTCAACTTCTACAGTGAAGTCTACGTGTCCAGGAGTATCGATGATGTTTACACGGTTGCCGTTCCATTGAGCTGTTGTCGCAGCAGAAGTGATTGTGATACCACGTTCTTGCTCTTGTTCCATCCAGTCCATTTGAGAAGCGCCTTCGTGAGTTTCACCGATTTTGTGAATCTTACCTGTGTAATAAAGGATACGCTCAGTAGTTGTTGTTTTACCAGCATCAATGTGAGCCATGATCCCAATATTACGAGTATTCTCTAGAGAGAATTCGCGTTTCATAAGGTATTTCTCCTTCCATATTGGGCTTATGCGATGTTTAGATTACCAACGGTAGTGAGCGAATGCTTTGTTCGCTTCTGCCATTTTGTGCATATCTTCACGTTTTTTAACTGATGCACCAGTGTTGTTAGAAGCATCAAGGATTTCGTTAGCTAAACGCTCTTCCATAGTTTTTTCACCACGAAGACGAGCATAGTTAACTAGGTAACGAAGACCTAAAGTTGTACGACGTTCTGGACGTACTTCTACTGGCACTTGGTAGTTAGAACCACCAACACGGCGAGCGCGTACTTCAAGAACTGGCATTACGTTATTTAGAGCAGCTTCGAATACTTCAATTGGATTTTGACCAGAACGTTCTTTAACTAGATCGAACGCACCGTATAAAATCTTTTGAGAAGTACCTCTTTTACCATCAACCATCATTTTATTAATTAAACGAGTTACTAGTTTTGAACTATAAATTGGATCTGGTAACACGTCACGTTTGGAAACAGGACCTTTACGAGGCATGTGTTTTCCTCCTTTCGAATAGTTATCGATTTATTTTATAAGAATTGTCTTGCCATAGTTGCCGCAAAAAATTCCAATCTGCTAGCAAGATTAGAAATTTGCGGCAACTATTTATGTTTATTATTAAGCAACGCTTAATAATGTTAAATTATTTTTTTTCTTTAGGGCGTTTTGTTCCGTATTTAGAACGTGATTGTAAACGACCGTTTACACCAGCTGTATCAAGAGCTCCACGTACGATATGGTAACGAACACCCGCTAAGTCTTTTACGCGTCCGCCACGGATAAGAACAACACTGTGCTCTTGTAAGTTGTGGCCTTCACCTGGGATATAAGCTGTAACCTCGATTTGGTTAGTTAAACGTACACGAGCGTATTTACGTAACGCTGAGTTTGGTTTACGAGGTGTCATTGTACCCACACGAGTACAAACTCCGCGTTTTTGTGGAGATTTAACATCAGTTAAAGATTTTTTAAATGAGTTATATCCTTTGTTTAACGCTGGTGATTTTGATTTCGTGATTTTAGATTGACGAGGCTTACGTACTAATTGGTTAATTGTAGGCATCGATTTTTCCTCCCTTCATTTATTCCTTGTTAATACCACACATCCAGGTGGTTCATTTTTTGGGTAAAAACAAAGTCTTTGTGTTTAATACACAAAAACTACTCTACAGTAATCGCAACTACCGCAGCTCCAACATGGATTCCACAGGCCTTGCCCAGTTCCTTTTTGGACTCAACAAGAATAACTGGTATACCGATTTCTCTCGCGAAAGATATGGCCGAATCGGTTACCCAATTGTCTGCATCAAGTGCCACGAAAAGTTCTTTCACTGAACCAGCTTGCATTGCTTTTACTGCTTGCTTTGTACCTATGATTGTTTGACTATCCCTTACTCTATCATAAGACATTTTCATATCCTCCGAAGTACAGATAGTTAACTATCAACCTTCAATATATTATCATTACCAATTTCGGCTGTCAACTAATATCTTTAAAAAGCCCGAAGAGATGTTTAAAATACATCTCTTCGGCACTTATTTTAATGATTATTCAGCAGAAATTAGGTCTTCTGTGTCAAGCTCATCTTTTTCAATACGGATTTGACGGTAACGTTGCATACCAGTACCTGCAGGAACAAGTTTACCGATAATTACGTTTTCCTTCAGACCAAGAAGTTCATCACGTTTTCCTTTAATAGCAGCATCCGTTAACACACGAGTTGTTTCTTGGAATGATGCAGCGGATAAGAATGATTCTGTTTCAAGAGACGCTTTTGTAATACCTAGGATAACAGGACGACAAGTTGCAGGGTTTTTGCCATTTAGCACAGCATCTGCATTTGCTTCTGAGAATTGGTGAATATCTAGTAATGAGCCTGGTAATAATTCTGTATCACCAGCTTCGATTACACGAACTTTACGAAGCATTTGGCGAACCATTACCTCGATATGTTTGTCTCCAATTTCTACCCCTTGCATACGGTATACTTTTTGTACTTCTTTTAACAGGTATTCTTGAACTGTTGAAACGTCTTTAACTTTTAATAATTGTTTTGGATCAATAGAACCTTCTGTTAATACTTGACCACGTTCGACAAAGTCGCCTTCTTGTACTTTTAGACGAGCATTGTAAGGTGCTGCGTATTTACGTGTTTCTACTTCACCTTCAATTGTAATCTCTTTTAGACCTTCACGGATTTCAGTGATGTCTGAAACAGTACCTGCGATATCAGAAATAACTGATTGACCTTTAGGATTACGTGCTTCAAAAATCTCTTGGATACGTGGAAGACCTTGTGTAATATCATCCCCAGCAACCCCACCTGTATGGAATGTACGCATTGTTAATTGTGTACCTGGTTCACCGATTGATTGAGCCGCGATAATACCAACTGCTTCTCCAACTTCAACCTCTTCACCTGTTGCTAAGTTCATGCCGTAACATTTTTTACATACACCATGTTTTGTATTACATGTGAATGCTGAACGGATTGTTACTTCCTCGATACCAGCCTCGATCACCGCACGAGCGATATCTTGATCGATTAAGCCATCTTTTTCTAAGATAACTTCAGCTGTTTCTGGATGCATAATTGTTTTCTTCGTATGACGACCGATAATACGTTCATCTAACGCTTCAATTAACTCTGTGCCTTCCATTAACGCACCAATTGTTAAACCGCGGTCAGTTCCACAGTCATCCTCACGAACGATTACATCTTGTGCAACGTCAACAAGACGACGTGTTAAGTAACCTGAATCGGCAGTTTTTAGGGCTGTATCGGCTAGACCTTTACGAGCACCGTGAGTTGAGATGAAGTACTCTAATACCGTTAAACCTTCACGGAATGAAGATTTAATTGGAAGTTCGATGATACGACCAGCCGGGTTGGCCATCAGACCACGCATACCAGCTAACTGTGTAAAGTTAGATGCGTTACCACGGGCACCTGAGTCAGACATCATAAAGATTGGGTTTGTTTTCTCAAGCGACTTCATCAGCTTTGATTGAATTTCATCTTTCGCAGCACTCCAGCTTGAGATAACGCGATCATAACGCTCCTCTTCCGTGATGAAACCACGACGGAATTGCGCTTGAACTTTATCTACTTTTTCTTGAGCTACCGCTAAAATTTCACCTTTGTCTGGTAATACGACGATGTCAGATACACCTACAGTGATACCAGCACGTGTTGAATATTTGAATCCTAAGTTCTTCATACGGTCAAGCATTTTAGATGTTTCAGTGATGTGGAAACGTTTAAATACTTCAGCAATGATATTACCTAAGAATTTTTTGCGGAATGGGTTTACAACTGGTACTGACGCAAAGTATTTACGCAGTACAGCTGTGCGTTGTGCATCAACTTTACCTTTTTCATCAAGCCCATTATAAGTAGCATCTGCTTCAAGTTCTTTTAACGTTTCTTCATCAATTGTTAAATTAACAAAGTATTTGTCTGGTGTTTCTTGTTCTAAGTTGAATGCAGTTGGCTCATTAATGTATGGGAATGATTTAGGCAAGATTTCGTTAAAGATTACTTTACCAACAGTCGTTAATAGGAACATATTATTTTGTTCCTCAGTAAATGTTGGGTTATTTAACGAACTTGCTTTAATCGCAATACGAGTATGCAAATGAACATGACCTGTATCATATGCAATTAATACTTCGTTTGGTCCATAGAAAGTTGTTCCTTCGCCGCGAGCTGTTTCACGCTCAAGTGTTAAGTAGTAGTTACCTAATACCATATCTTGAGATGGTGTTACAACCGGTTTCCCGTCTTTCGGGTTCAGGATATTTTGTGCAGCAAGCATTAGAAGACGAGCTTCTGCTTGTGCTTCTGCTGATAATGGTACGTGAACCGCCATTTGGTCACCATCGAAGTCAGCGTTATAAGCTGTACATACTAATGGGTGAAGACGAATAGCACGACCCTCAACTAGTGTTGGTTCAAACGCTTGAATACCAAGACGGTGAAGCGTAGGTGCACGGTTTAGTAATACCGGGTGCTCACGAATTACATCTTCTAAAACGTCCCATACATCGTTGTTTAAACGCTCGATTTTACGTTTAGCAGATTTAATATTATGAGCAAGACCACGTTCTACTAACTCTTTCATTACGAAAGGCTTAAATAGCTCAATTGCCATTTCTTTCGGTAGACCGCATTGAT
Source organism: Lysinibacillus sp. CTST325 (assembly GCF_054665055.1). NCBI lineage: Bacteria > Bacillati > Bacillota > Bacilli > Caryophanales > Bacillaceae > Lysinibacillus > Lysinibacillus sp. CTST325. Next base: position 40,258 of record NZ_BAAFHO010000009.1, read on the forward strand.
ACATTTTTAAGTTTGGACCTACTACGATAACCGAACGACCAGAGTAGTCAACACGTTTACCAAGTAAGTTTTGACGGAAACGACCTTGTTTACCTTTCAGCATATGTGAAAGTGATTTTAATGGACGGTTACCAGGACCTGTAACAGGACGACCACGACGACCGTTATCGATTAATGCATCAACAGCTTCTTGTAACATACGTTTTTCGTTTTGTACGATGATACTTGGAGCACCAAGGTCTAGTAAACGTTTTAAACGGTTATTACGGTTGATTACACGACGATATAAATCATTTAAGTCAGAAGTTGCAAAACGACCACCATCTAATTGCACCATTGGACGTAGCTCTGGCGGAATAACCGGTAGTACATCTAAAATCATCCATTCAGGAGAGTTACCTGAGTTACGGAATGATTCAACAACTTCAAGACGTTTGATTGCACGTGTACGACGTTGACCTTGTGCTGATTTCAACTCTTCTTTTAAAGAATGAGTTTCATCTTCAAGATCAATTTTGCCTAGCAATTTCTTAATTGCTTCCGCACCCATAGATGCTTCGAATGTGTTGCCGAATTTTTCACGATATGCACGGTACTCTTTTTCAGAAAGCAGTTGCTTACTTTCTAAATTTGTAGCACCTGGCTCGATGACAACGTAAGAAGCAAAGTAAATTACTTCTTCTAGTGCACGTGGGGACATATCTAAAATAAGTCCCATACGGCTAGGAATACCTTTGAAGTACCAGATATGAGATACTGGTGCTGCTAATTCGATGTGACCCATACGTTCACGACGAACTTTAGCGCGTGTTACTTCAACTCCACAACGATCACAAACTACGCCTTTATAGCGTACACGTTTATATTTACCACAATGACACTCCCAGTCCTTAGTTGGACCGAAAATACGCTCACAGAATAAACCATCTTTTTCTGGTTTTAAAGTACGATAGTTGATTGTTTCAGGTTTTTTGACTTCACCGTATGACCAAGAACGAATCTTGTCAGGAGAAGCTAAACCGATTTTCATATATTCAAATTCATTAACGTCTATCAAGGAGCCTACCTCCCTCTAGTATAGGTCTTTATAAAGACTCTTTTACGCAGCTCGATAATCGTTTGCAAGAATCATGTCTCTTTGGCAAAAGATTAAAAATAGAATGATTTATTGAAAGAAAAAGTCGGACAGGGCGTTAAATCCTGCCCGACTAATTTGAAAAATAACTTTGACCGTATTCACAAAGGTGTGAACTAACGTTTTCCATTATTCAAAAGACTCTACTGGCTCTTCTTCTTTTTCTTGCTGTGGTGCAATGTTAAGTGCGTCAGCTGGTTGAAGATCTTCTTCTTCGTCTAAGTCGCGAAGCTCTACCTCTTCATCATTAACTGTTAACATTTTCACATCCATACCAAGAGATTGAAGTTCTTTAATCAATACTTTGAATGATTCAGGAACGCCTGGCTCTGGTACACTTTCACCTTTAACGATTGCTTCGTATGTTTTCACACGACCAACAACGTCATCGGATTTAACTGTTAAGATTTCTTGAAGTGTGTAAGCAGCACCGTATGCTTCAAGTGCCCATACTTCCATCTCACCAAAGCGTTGTCCACCGAACTGTGCTTTACCACCAAGTGGCTGTTGAGTAACAAGTGAATAAGGACCAGTTGAACGTGCGTGAAGTTTATCATCGACCATGTGAGCAAGTTTGATCATGTACATGACACCAACTGATACACGGTTATCGAATGGTTCACCTGAACGTCCATCATACAGGATTGTTTTACCATCACGGTTCATGCCTGCTTCTTCCATTGTTTCCCAAACATCTTCCTCGTTGGCACCATCAAATACTGGAGTTGCCATATGAACGCCTAAGTAACGAGAAGCCATACCTAAGTGTAGCTCTAAAACTTGTCCGATGTTCATACGAGAAGGTACGCCAAGTGGGTTTAACATGATATCGACAGGAGTACCGTCTGGCATGAATGGCATATCCTCTTCCGGTAAGATACGAGAGATAACCCCTTTGTTACCGTGACGTCCGGCCATTTTGTCCCCTACGCGAATTTTACGTTTTTGAACAATGTAAGCACGAACTAATTGGTTAACACCCGGTGGTAATTCATCGCCATCTTCACGGTTAAATACTTTAACGTCAAGAATAATACCGCCAGCACCATGTGGTACACGTAATGAAGTATCACGAACTTCACGAGCTTTTTCACCGAAGATAGCATGTAATAAGCGTTCTTCAGCTGTTAATTCTGTAACCCCTTTAGGTGTTACTTTACCTACAAGAATGTCACCATCACGTACTTCTGCACCGATGCGGATAATACCGCGTTCATCTAAGTTACGAAGCGCATCTTCCCCAACGTTTGGAATATCACGAGTGATTTCTTCAGGTCCTAATTTTGTATCACGAGACTCTGATTCATATTCTTCAATATGAACAGATGTATAAACATCGTCTTTTACAAGGCGTTCGCTCATGATAACAGCATCCTCATAGTTAAAGCCGTTCCAAGTCATGAACGCAACAAGTACGTTACGACCAAGAGCAAGTTCACCATTTTCCATAGATGGACCATCTGCTAAAATGTCACGAGGTTTCACACGTTCGCCAACTTTTACAAGTGGACGTTGGTTGTATGAAGTACCTTGGTTAGAACGAATGAATTTTTGTAATTTATATTTTGTTAAATCGCCTTTTACCTCTTTACCGTCAACGACTTCAATGCGGCGAACATGGATAGAGCGAGCTTCAACGTGCTCAACAATACCATCATATTTCGCTACTACAGCCGCACCTGAGTCACGCGCATCAACATGTTCCATACCAGTACCAACGAATGGTGCTTCTGGGTTAAGAAGTGGAACTGCTTGACGTTGCATGTTGGCACCCATAAGTGCACGGTTCGAGTCATCATTCTCTAAGAACGGGATACATGCAGTCGCAGCTGACACTACTTGTTTGGGAGATACATCCATGTAGTCCATTTGCGATTTGTTAAATACTGTATTGTCCCCACGGAAACGACCTACTACTTCGTCTTTAGCAAATGTACCATCAGGATTTAATAGTGAGTTCGCTTGTGCTACATAGTAGTTATCTTCTTCATCTGCTGTTAAGTAATCAATTTGATCCGTTACTTGACCTGTTTCATGGTCAATACGACGATAAGGCGTTTCAATGAATCCAAATTTATTTACTTTGGCAAATGAAGATAAAGAGTTGATTAAACCAATGTTTGGACCCTCTGGTGTCTCGATTGGACACATACGACCATAGTGAGAATAGTGAACGTCACGTACTTCGAAACCAGCACGCTCACGTGTTAAACCACCAGGTCCTAATGCAGATAGACGACGCTTATGCGTTAACTCTGCCAATGGGTTTGTTTGGTCCATGAATTGTGATAATTGAGAGCTACCAAAGAACTCTTTAATTGACGCAATCACCGGACGAATATTAATTAATTGCTGTGGTACGATCGCAGCTGTGTCGTTAATAGACATACGCTCACGCACTACACGTTCCATACGGGATAAACCGATACGGAATTGGTTTTGTAAAAGCTCACCAACAGAGCGTAGACGACGGTTACCTAAGTGGTCGATATCATCTGTTGCCCCTACTTGGTAAAGTAAGTTGAAGAAATAACCTACTGAAGATAATACGTCAGCCGGCGTAATATTCTTTACTTCTTCATCGATGTACGCATTACCAATAATATTGATTTCTTTTTGCGCTTCATCTTTTGGTGCATAAACTTTAATAGACTGGATTGTTACATCGTCTTCAAGTACCCCGCCAACTTGTGATAAAGTGCGGTAACCGATTCCTTTTGATGAATCTTCTAAATACGGTAAGATTTTATCTAAAGTACGACGATCAAGAACTGTACCCTTCTCTACTAAAATTTCGCCTGTTTCTGGGTCTACAAGCGTTTCAGCAATCGTTTGGTTAAATAAACGATTTTTGATATGAAGCTTTTTATTCATTTTGTAGCGACCAACATTCGCTAAATCATAGCGTTTTGCATCGAAGAAACGAGAGTATAATAAACTCTTCGCACTTTCAACTGTTGGTGGCTCACCTGGACGTAAACGTTCATAGATTTCTAAAAGTGCTTTTTCAGTACTTTCAGAGTTATCCTTTTCTAACGTATTACGTAAAAATTCGTTATCACCGATAATATCGATAATTTCTTGGTCTGAACCGAAGCCTAATGCACGAAGTAACACTGTTACTGGTAGCTTACGAGTACGATCAATACGCACGTATACTACATCTTTCGCGTCAGTTTCATATTCTAACCATGCACCACGGTTCGGAATAACTGTCGCTCCGAAACCTTTCTTACCGTTTTTATCAGTTTTATCATGGAAATACACACTTGGTGAACGAACTAATTGTGAAACGATAACACGTTCAGCACCATTGATAATGAACGTACCTGTCTCTGTCATTAATGGGAAGTCACCCATGAAGACATCCTGTTCTTTCACTTCGTCTGTTTCTTTGTTGTAAAGACGTACTTTCACACGTAATGGAGCTGCGTAAGTAACATCTCGCTCTTTACACTCATCAACATCATACTTAGGATCTCCTAATGAATAATCGATGAATTCTAATGAAAGATTGCCTGTAAAGTCCTCGATCGGCGAAATGTCACGGAACATTTCACGTAAACCTTCTTCAAGGAACCACTCGTAAGACGCCGTTTGAATCTCAATCAGATTTGGAAGCTCAAGCACCTCGTTAATACGCGCAAAGCTTCTACGCTGGCGGTGTTGTCCATACTGAACTAGTTGACCTGTCAACTCATTCACCCCTCAATAAAGCGATATTAGGTCTTTGCAAAATCATACAAATAGTGTATGATTTCGAAAGACAAAAAGAAAACGAGTCTTCAAAAAGATCTCATTTTCGGTTAACTAAACTTATCTTGGCAAGTATACCCACATTATAACAATCATATTCAAAAAGGGCATACGACCTCAAAATAATATTTTTGCATTGTATCATGTTATCATAGCCGATTTGTCAAGTCAATAATTTATGCATATTTCACTTATTTTTTCGCGCGTACTATCCAGTACCCTTTTTTCTTCTCTACAACATCGACTTCAGAAAATTTTTCTTCTAAGTAACTTACGGTTGATGGCGCACCCTGCTTCTTCTGTATTACTACCCACAGCTCACCAGATGACACTAACTTATCATAAGCTCCATCGTAAAAGCGGAAAATTGTTTCCTTTCCTGCGCGAATTGGAGGATTGGTTAAAATAGCTGCGGCGTTTACATTATTGTCAACCATCGATAGTCCGTCACTCACAAATATCCGTACATTTTGAACACCGTTTACTTGCGCATTTTTTTGCGAGAGTGCAACAGCACGTTCATTGATATCCATCATAAGAACGGTACGGTCTGGGTTTGTTTTGGCAATCGATAATCCGATTGGTCCGTACCCACACCCCACATCAAAAATCGCACCATCAATATCAGGCATTTGAAAAGCATCTATTAAAACACGGGATCCAAAATCTACTTCGCTTTTACTAAATACACCTGCATCCGTTTCAAAGGAAAACGTATGCCCTAACAACTTAAATGTCCAGTGACGAGGTTTACTCTCGGTTTGAGGCTTACTCGTATAATAGTGATCTGACATTTCCACGCCTCCTCAGAATGAAGAAAAAAGCTCGCCACAATGACGAGCTTTCCTTTTGTTTAAAAGTAATACGAGATTACTTAACTTCTACAGATGCGCCAACTTCTTCAAGTTTAGCTTTGATTTGTTCAGCTTCATCTTTAGAAACGCCTTCTTTAAGAGCTTTAGGAGCGTTATCTACTACTTCTTTAGCTTCTTTAAGACCTAAACCAGTGATTTCACGAACCACTTTGATTACTTTGATTTTTTCAGCACCAGCAGATGCTAATACTACGTCAAACTCAGTTTTTTCTTCAGCAGCGCCAGCAGCAGCACCTACTACTGCTACAGGAGCAGCAGCTGTTACACCGAATTCTTCTTCGATAGCTTTTACTAAATCGTTTAATTCAAGAACTGTCATAGCTTTGATAGCTTCTAAGATTTGCTCTTTATTCATTATAATTTCCTCCTAATTGGATAATGTTTTATTGTTGCGGTCAGGCCGCGGAAGTTATAGTGCGTATATTACGCGCCTTGTTCTTCTTTTTGTTCTGCAACAGCTTTTGTTGCAAGTGCGAAGTTGCGCACTGGAGCTTGAAGTACAGATAAAAGCATAGAAAGAAGACCTTCGCGTGATGGAAGTTCTGCAAGTGCTTTAACATCTTCAACAGATGAGATTGTACCTTCAATAATACCCGCTTTAATTTCTAAAGCTTCGTTTTTCTTAGCGAACTCGTTGATGATTTTAGCAGGAGCTACAACATCTTCATTTGAGAACGCAATTGCGTTAGGACCAACTAATACGTCATTGATTCCTTCAAGACCAACAGCTTCAGTAGCACGACGTGTTAAAGTGTTTTTGTAAACTTTGAACTCAACGCCAGCTTCACGAAGTTGTTTACGAAGTTCAGTTACTTGCGCAACGTTAAGACCACGGTAATCCACAACTACTACAGAAGCAGCATTTTGGAATTTCTCAGTAATCTCTTGAACTTGTGCTTGTTTGTTTTCGATAACTTTGCTCATGATGACACCTCCTATTAGAATGGGTCATTTATACCGACAAAAGAAAAGCCTCTGGGTCAAATAGACACAGAGGCTGAAAGTCATCATCTTTAAAATAAGATTCCGAATTCCGCTGTCCTCGGTAGGATCATTAAGTGACAAGTCACTCCTACTGTCTACGGTACAAATGGATGATTCACAACAGCAACCATCTTATCATAGATAGACAGCGCCGTCAACAAATTTACATAAAAACTTAAATTATTTTACTACTACGCTTGAAGCGTCAACTTTAAGAGCTGGACCCATTGTAGTTGTAACGTTTACAGATTTCATGTAAGTACCTTTAGCTGCAGCAGGTTTTGCTTTTTGCACTACATCAAATACAGTTAAGAAGTTTTCTACTAATTTTTCTGTAGAGAAAGAAACTTTACCGATAGGAGCGTGGATGATACCAGCTTTATCAGCACGGTATTCTACTTTACCAGCTTTAATTTCTGCGATAGCTTTTGTTACATCGAAAGTAACTGTACCAGTTTTAGGGTTTGGCATTAAACCTTTAGGTCCTAATACGCGACCAAGTTTACCAACTTCACCCATCATGTCAGGAGTTGCAACGATTACATCGAAATCAAACCAACCTTGTTGGATTTTTTGGATGTATTCTGCATCGCCTACATAGTCAGCACCAGCAGCTTCAGCTTCTTTAAGTTTTTCACCTTTAGCGAATACTAATACGCGTTGAGTTTTACCAGTACCGTTTGGTAACACTACTGCACCACGGATTTGTTGGTCGTTTTTACGAGTATCGATTCCTAAACGGAAAGCAACTTCTACAGTAGCGTCGAAGTTCACTGTGCTAGTTTTTTGAGCAAGTTCGATTGCTTCTTGAGCGCCGTATAATGCGTTACGGTCGATTAATTTTGCTGCATCTTGCAGTTTTTTACCTTTTTTAGCCATTATATAATTCCTCCTTGATTGTGGTTATAGCGGATTTTACCTCCCACGAATAAAGGTTGCGCGTTCACAAAGAAACTCCGCAACCTTCCAAAAAACAAATACATCATCAAGTAATGGGATTAGTCTTCGATAACAATACCCATGCTTCGTGCAGTACCTTCAACCATTAACATTGCAGCTTCTACTGAAGCAGCGTTAAGGTCTGGCATTTTAGTTTCAGCGATTTCGCGAACTTTATCACGTTTAACCGTTGCCACTTTTTTACGATTTGGTTCACCAGATCCAGATTGGATACCAGCTGCTACTTTAAGTAGTACTGCTGCAGGTGGAGTTTTTGTAATGAAAGTGAATGAACGGTCTTCGAATACTGAAATTTCAACTGGAATGATAAGACCAGCTTGATCTGCAGTACGCGCGTTGAATTCTTTACAGAATCCCATGATGTTCACACCTGCTTGACCTAATGCAGGACCAACCGGTGGAGCTGGGTTTGCTTTACCAGCAGGGATTTGAAGTTTAACAACTTTAATAACTTTTTTAGCCACGAGACACACCTCCTTAAGTCCGTGATGTGGTAATTGGGTTGCCCCTCCCACTCAATATCTGTCTGTCAGCTAATTGCCGATAACATTAAAATTATCATTGTAGACGTCAAACCAAAGTATGACAATCTGACCTAGAAATGATACCACTTTTAATTTTTTTAAGCAAGTAGTAATTAACAAAATCTGCGACATACGTCTTAGACATATGTACTTTAGTTACTAGAACTACATTTTTTGTATTTGCTCAAAATCTAGTTCCATAATCGTTTCGCGACCAAACATATCGACAGAAACTTTCACTTTTCCTTTTTCAGTGTCAATTTCTTCAACACGTCCTTGGAAGTGAGCAAAAGGCCCTTCTAATACTTCTACTGCTTCTCCAACAGAAATATCAATCTCGACAATTTTGTCAGTCATTCCCATTTGTTGAAGTAGACGATCCGCTTCTTCAGGTAATAAAGGTGTCGGTTTTGCACCACCACCAGATGAACCGATAAAGCCAGTTACACCTGGCGTATTACGTACAACATACCATGAATCATCTGTCATAATTAGCTCTACTAAAACATAACCAGGGAAAACTTTACGCATCATAGTACGCTTTTTCCCATCCTTCATTTCTGTTTCTTCATGTTCAGGTACAATAACACGGAAAATCTTATCCTGCATACCCATTGTTTCTACACGTTTCTCTAGGTTTGCTTTTACGCGGTTTTCATACCCTGAATACGTATGAACAACATACCAATTTTTCTCCATAACTACTAGGACTCCTCGTCCGTCCCTCCCTTACAAATAAGAGTGAAAATGATTCACGATATGCTAAGTGCATTCTTTACTCTTTTCACAAACTGTTCATTAGAAAAACATAGCTTTCGCTAACAGCTAGCGAAAGCCTGATGATATATACCAAATCTAGCATAGTCATCTATTGCTACCCTCATACTATCCCTAGTAGCATACTTATCAAATTGAGAATATTTTATTGCTGTTCACTTCTTCAATTTCGCCTTGGCGTAAATGTAGCTGACGCTTCGCTTTCGCGCGGATAAACAATGCGTCCGGATTTTGAATTGTGCACAGGCCTACAGGATGCAGGTCAGTTAGCCGTTTCGTAAGACGCGAAGACTTTAGGCTAACATCCTTATATTCATTCCTTTAAAAATCCGTGACATCCGCCGGAGTTTTATCTTCAACGAAGATAAAACAAACGAAAAAACCCGTTTATTGTAATGACGGGCTATTTCAGAAGTATTAACATGCTATTTACTAAATTATAACTCTAAGTACCAGCGGAATAATGATGAAATACCTAAGTCTACTAACACAAAAAATAAAGCCATAATTACAACAGTTGAAATTACAACGACTGTATATTTCGTCAGTTCTTTACTTTTTGGCCAGCTTGTTTTGCGCATTTCCGACATTACATTGCTGAAAAAGCCTTTAATCTTGCCCATTCTAGCCTAACCTCCGAATCAATCATATCTGTCTATTTACAAATTATTTTATAGCGTTTGTTTATGCACTGTATGTTCATTGCAATGCGAGCAAAATTTCTTTAATTCGAGGCGTACAGTTGTATCTTCCTTAGCTGGAAACGTATAATTTCTCGATCCGCATTTTTCGCAATTTAGAACGACTTTTTTTGCCATATAATCACCTTTTCGGCACTTTGTCTTTTCAAGACTAACACCTATATTTGTCAATGTCAACAAAGGCATATAACCGCTAAGACATTTCTTCAAGAACTAAATGTCGCTCTAATTTACGCTTTACACGTTGCAAAGCATTGTCAATAGACTTCACATGACGATTTAATTTCTCAGAAATTTCATGATAAGATTGTCCATCTAAGTAAAGCGCTAACACTTGTAGCTCTAATTCACTTAAAATCTCACCCATCTTTTCTTCTAAGTAGCCAAACTCTTCTCTATGAATCATTAATTCTTCCGGATCATCCATAATAGCACCGGTTAACACATCCATTAATGTACGGTCTGACTCTTCATCAAAAATAGGCTTGTCCAAAGAAACATAAGAATTTAGTGGTATATGCTTTTGTCTTGTAGCTGTTTTAATAGCCGTAATAATTTGTCTTGTAATACATAATTCAGCAAAAGCTCGAAAAGAAGCCAGCTTATCTCCTTTAAAATCACGAATGGCTTTATATAAACCAATCATGCCCTCTTGCACAATGTCTTCTTTGTCTGCACCAATTAAAAAATAAGATCTAGCCTTCGCTCTCACTAACAAGCGGTATTTCGTAATTAAATAATCCAACGCATCTGTATTACCTTGATGCACCATTTCAATAAGTTCTTCATCATTGAATCGTTCAAAATCTTGTGTCACTTGTACAATACTATTTTTAAACATGGTATCACCTCAGCCACAACAGATAATTAGGAACAGTATAACGGAATTGGAAAATATGAGTCAATCAATCATTTCAAACCACGTCGCCATTTTTCGAAGGCCAAAGCAACATCAGGCTTTAGCGCTATGCGAGAAGGCGGCTTGCTATCCTGTTTTTGTTTCACATCATGAGAAATTTTATGCTGGATAATACCCATCTCAATTTCTAGCTCTCTTGCCGATTTTCGGAGAGCACCATTACCAAAAATAACATTTTGCTCTGCCATATCAGAAGTTGCTACGTGAATTTGTACATTTCTAGCTTTTAGTTCGTGTGTCATTTTTTCAATACGTTCATCTGCTGTTTCGTTTTTCCGTGTATAAATGACTTCGACATCATTTTCTAAATAAGTTTGCTCCACACCCAATACAAGATGTGCGTCAAAAACTATAATTACGCGCCACCCTATAGCTGCCTTATACTCAGCCATTAGCTCAATTAATCTCCTACGGGCATCTTCAAAATTAGTATCACGTAATGGTCGTAGCTCTTTCCAAGCTCCTATCATATTATAGCCGTCAACAAGCAAAATGTTGTTCATCGTCAATCATTCGCTTCTTGACGTTTACGATACACTTCGTACATTAAAAGTGCAGCAGCTACTGATGCATTTAGTGATGTGACATGCCCAATCATCGGTAAATGATATAAAAAGTCACACTTCTCTTTTAATAAGCGGCCCATCCCTTTACCTTCACTACCAATTATAATCGCAAGTGGCAATGTTGCATCCATTTTACGATAATCTGCAGAACCTTTTGCATCTGTACCCGCAATCCATACCCCTCGCTCTTTCAGCTCATCTACCGTTTGCGCTAGGTTATTAACACGCACGACAGGTACATGCTCAATTGCTCCCGTTGATGCCTTTGCCACTACAGCTGTCAAACTCACAGAACGGCGCTTTGGAATAATAATACCATGCGCACCTATCGCATCAGCAGTTCGCATAATAGAGCCTAGATTATGCGGGTCCTCTAGCTCATCTAAAATTAAGAAGAATGGATCTTCTTGTTTTTTTGCCGCTGCAGCAAATAAATCCTCTAGCTCTGCATATCTATATGCTGCAACAGAGGCAACTATTCCTTGGTGATTGGCATCTGATAATTGATCCACCTTTTTTTTCGGGACAAATTGAACGATGATGCCACGTTCTCGTGCTAAATCTAGAAGTTCATTAACCCCTGATTTTTTCACACCTTCTGCAATCCATACTTTATTCATATCGCGGCCTGAACGAAGTGCTTCTAACACTGGGTTTTTACCGGCAATAATTTCACCATTTTGCTCTACCATTAATTCGACACTCCTTTTGATTCCTCGATAATTTGAATAGCGTATGCAATGATTGCATAAACGCGTTCTAATTCATTTAATAAATACAAACTACCAAGCACAGCCTCAAAGCCTGAGCTATTACGGTATGTTTGAACATCTGTATTTTTGGGCACAGAGCCGGATTTGGCATTGCGTCCACGACGGAACACAGCCAACTCCTCCTCTGTTAAAAAGCCTTCATCCATCATTCGATGTACAATCATAGATTGTGCTTTCGCTGATACGTAACGTGTTGCTTCTCTATGAAGTGTATTAGGTTTGACACGGCCAGCACGTAGTAAATGCTCTCGTATCTTTTGTTCTAAAACTGCGTCTCCCATATAGGCTAACGCTAATGCATTCAATTGCTTAACATCTTCGTTGCGGAGTTTATCCAAGTTACTTACCCTCGTTTCCATCTAGTTCCTTGTCGCGTATCTTCTAAAATGATACCTTGCGCTTGCAAATGGTCACGAATTTCATCCGAACGAGCAAAATCACGATTTTTACGTGCATCTACACGTTCCTGTAACAGTGCTTCAATTTCTTCGTCTAATAGCTCTTCTTCTTTTGCAAATTCAATACCTAAGACGTCACCTAACACCTCAAAAGTTTCAGTAAAACTTACTAATACTTTTTCATCAGTATTCGTTTCATTTAGATAAATATTTGCGATACGCGCTAATTCGAATAATACAGAAATAGCATTGGCTGTATTAAAGTCATCATTCATCGCTTCTTCAAAGTGAGCTTTTTGTTCAGCAATTTTTCCAAGCCATTCTGCTGAGTGATCACCTAGGCTCGCTGTTGCTGTTAAACGGTGCTTCACATTGTTGTAGGCAGTACGAATTCGTTCTAACCCATTTGCGGCTGCATCTACTAAATCCTTCGCAAAGTTAATCGGATGACGATAATGCACAGAAAGCATAAAGAAGCGTAAAACTTGTGGGTCGATTTGTTTACGAATATCATTAACGAGTATAAAATTACCAAGGGATTTGGACATTTTTTCATTATCAATATTAATATACCCATTGTGCATCCAATAACGCGCAAATGTTTTATCATTATGAGCTTCAGATTGTGCAATTTCATTTTCATGATGCGGGAATGTTAAATCTTGCCCACCAGCATGAATATCAATAGTATCTCCTAAATGCTCACGTGCCATTACGGAGCACTCAATATGCCAACCCGGACGTCCTTTGCCCCAAGGACTTTCCCAGTAAATTTCACCTGGCTTTACAGCTTTCCATAGAGCGAAATCTAACGCATCATCTTTTTTCTCTCCTGCTTCTATACGAGCACCAATTTTTAAATCATCCACCGATTGGTGAGATAATTTACCGTAACCATTAAATTTACGAGTTCGGTAATAGACATCACCAGCTGACTCATAAGCATAGCCCTTATCGACTAAAACTTGAATGAATTGAATGATATCATCCATATGCTCTGTTACACGCGGATGTACATCTGCTTTCTTGCAACCTAGCGCTGAAACATCTTCAAAATATGCAGCAATAAAGCGCTCCGTTAATTCATGAACTTCTTCTCCAAGTTCATTTGCAGCCTTAATAATTTTGTCGTCCACATCTGTGAAATTTGAAACAAATTTCACATCATAGCCTTTGTATTGGAAATAACGACGCACTGTATCGTAGACAATTACAGGACGTGAATTCCCAATATGAATGTAGTTATAAACTGTCGGACCGCAAACGTACATTTTTACTTTGCCTTCTTCCAACGGCACGAAAGTTTCCTTTTGTCGTGTTAATGAGTTGAAAATTTGAATACTCATTGTGTTTCTCTCTCCTTTTGTAAGCGTTCGATTTCCTGATTCAATGTTGCAATCTGCTTCTCGAAAGCTTGACAACGTTCTTCTACAGGGTCAGGTATATTTTGGTGGTCTAGTTTTTTCTCTAGACGAACTCCATCCTTAATCACTATTTTACCAGGAATACCGACAACTGTAGCATTTGGCGGAACTTCTTTTAAGACAACTGAGCCTGCACCAATTTTACTATTTTCGCCAATTGTAATAGAACCTAAAACCTTTGCACCTGTCGCAACTAGTACATTATCCTCTAATGTCGGATGGCGTTTCCCTTTTTCTTTTCCTGTACCACCTAAAGTTACACCTTGATACAACGTTACATTATCACCAATCTCACATGTTTCACCAATTACAACGCCCATCCCATGGTCAATAAAGAAACGTCGACCGATTTTCGCTCCAGGATGAATTTCAATTCCAGTAAAGAAGCGACTAATTTGTGAAATGGCACGGGCTATAAAATAAAAACGCTTTTTAAAGAACCAATGGGCAACTCGATGTGACCAAGTAGCGTGCAAACCTGAGTATGTTAGTATAACTTCGAATACACTACGCGCCGCTGGATCATTCTCAAAAATTGTTTCTACATCTTCCTTCATTCTTTTAAACACAAAAGCTCCCCCTTTTCATTTTGTTCTGCTTTAATTTCACACAACCTACTTGCATCCCTGGCCATTGAAATACTATAGCTGACGTTGATTTCACCGCAGAGTTAATGAAGTAGAATCCGGCGCATCCATCACTTCAGGTTACATGTTCAGAAAATAAAAAAGCGCCCCTATCATCCCAAAAAGGAATGACAGAGACGCTAAATTTGCGCGGTTCCACTCTGATTGAAGGCGTATGCCTTCCACTCTGGACGTTCTGTAACGGGAACGAATCGATAAAGCCTACTAGTTGTTCAGCTTTATGCTCAAAGGTGCATTTCAGTTTTGCCTAGACTCAGACCACTTTCAGCCGGTGATGGTCCTCTCTTTGGAGCATGCGCCACTTACTTCTCCTTATCAACGCTTTCTCAATGTAAATACATTTTACAACGAACTAATAAATTGTCAATCAATTTCTACTTATTGTGCAAATTTTTCTACACGGTCAATTGTTTTCTGTTTGCCAATTAAGCAAATCGCGTTAGGAAGTTCTGGACCATGCGTTTCACCCGTCGTCACGACGCGAATTGGCATAAATAGATTTTTACCTTTGTGACCTGTTTCTTTTTGAACAGCTTTAATAGCCGCTTTAACAGCATCTGGAGTAAATTCTTCTAAACCTTCAAGCTGTGCTTTAAATGCAGCCATTACCTCAGGTACTTGCTCACCTGCTAAAACTGCTTTTGCTTCTTCATCATATTCAATATGATCATTAAAGAATAGGCGAGATAGCTCTACAATTTCAGCACCAAAGCTCATTTGATCATGATAAAGTGCGATTAAATCTGTAGCCCATGCACATTCTTCTTCTGTTAACTCTTCTGGTAATAAACCAGCTTTTTGTAAGTGCGGTAAAGATAATGCCACTACTTTTTCTAAAGATAATTTTTTAATGTATTGGTTATTCATCCAAGTAAGCTTTTGTTTATCAAACATAGATGGTGATTTCGAAAGACGTTTTTCATCAAAGATTTTAATAAATTCTTCTTTTGAGAAAATCTCTTCTTCCCCTTCAGGAGACCAGCCAAGTAATGCGAAGAAGTTGAACATCGCTTCAGGTAGGTAGCCTAAATCTTTATATTGTGTGACGAATTGAATAATAGATTCATCACGTTTTGATAATTTTTTGCGGTTTTCATTGATGATTAATGTCATATGACCAAAGCGCGGATATTCCCAGCCGAATGCATCAAAAATCATCATTTGTTTTGGTGTATTCGATAAATGCTCTTCACCACGGAATACATGTGAAATTTCCATAAAGTGATCATCTAGCACTACCGCGTAGTTATATGTTGGGATACCGTTTGCTTTAACAAGAACCCAGTCACCAATATCTTTTGACTCAAATGCTACTTGTCCACGTACTAAATCTTCAAATTCATATGTTACATTTTCAGGTACGCGCATACGAATTGTATATGGTTCACCAGCAGCTTCTTTAGCAGCAACTTCCTCTGCTGATAAATGACGACAAGTGCCATCATAAGTTGGAGCTGCAACACCTCGTGCTTTTTGTTCTTCACGAGATGCTTCTAATTTCTCAGAAGAACAGAAGCATTTGTAAGCTAAACCTTTCTCTAATAGCTTTTCAGCGTGCTCTTTATAAATATCAAGACGCTCCATTTGGCGATAAGGTGCATATGGTCCACCGATATCGATCGACTCATCATACTCAATACCTAACCATTTTAAATTATCTAGCTGAGATGCTTCTCCGCCCTCTACATTACGCTCAATATCTGTATCCTCAATACGTACGATGAATTTACCGTTATGATGTTTTGCATATAAATAGTTAAATAACGCTGTACGCGCTCCACCGATATGTAAGAAACCAGTAGGGGATGGCGCGTAACGAACACGAACTTCTTTCGCCATAATTAAAAGCCTCCTAAATTTTCGATCAAAAAATTGACTTTGTTCATTTTACCACTCTGTTACAGGAAATAAAAGCGCTGAAAGCCTGCTTTTATTTCTTAATCAATAGGATTGTCGCCATCGCAGCAATCCCTTCCTCGCGTCCTGTAAAACCTAAACGCTCAGTTGTTGTTGCTTTAACATTCACTTGAGAAGGCTCTGCATGAAGTAATTCAGCAATACGATTTTGCATTTGTTGAATATATGGCGCCATTTTCGGACGTTGTGCCATAATCGTACAATCCACATTCCCTAGAACATAGCCCTTATCCTCAACAATTTTCCAAATATACTCTAATAATTTCGCTGAATCAGCATCCTTGAATGCGGGATCTGTATCTGGGAAATGACGACCGATATCTCCCTCACCAATAGCCCCTAACGCTGCATCAGTTACAGTGTGTAATAAAACATCTGCGTCAGAATGTCCTACTAACCCTTTTTCATGAGGAATTGTTATACC
Organism: Lysinibacillus sp. CTST325; assembly: GCF_054665055.1. Taxonomy (NCBI): domain Bacteria; kingdom Bacillati; phylum Bacillota; class Bacilli; order Caryophanales; family Bacillaceae; genus Lysinibacillus; species Lysinibacillus sp. CTST325. The sequence goes on from NZ_BAAFHO010000009.1 coordinate 57,038, forward strand.
ACCAATAATTAAAGGACGTCCTTCTTCAAATGCATGCACGTCAAATCCTTGTCCCACTCGAAACATATGATTTTGAAACTGTCTAATAAGATAAATAAAACAGAAAAATCCACTAACTGAAGTTCATTCACTTCAAAAAATATGCAGACTTAAAAAGCTCTATTCAGCTTATAAGGCAGTCTCATTCACCTTCCTTCACTTATATATTTACTCTATATTATACCCTCACATTTTAACATATTTCCTAGGAAATGAGTGTCTCGGCAAAGTTATAATATTTGGCTCTCTTTCTTCTCTCATTTTTTTGATATGCTTACATTAATAAAATATTAAAAGGCCGTGTTGAAATGAACATTAATACTTTTGAAAAGCAGTTTAAAAAAGTAATTGTACAACGTGGGTACAATTATTATATGAATAATCATGTCATTGATATTATGCAAATTGACACTAACAACTGGCGGGCAGAAGTTGAAGGAACTGAATCGTATACTGTAGATGTCGCCTTCAACTCAAAAGGTGATATTACATACGCGAATTGCGGCTGCCCTTACGATGATGATTGCAAGCATATTGCCGCTGTGCTATACGCGATCAAGGAACAGTTTAACAATCCTCCTGTATCAGTATCTAGATCATCTAAAGCAAAAAAATCAACATTACAGCAATTGCTAACAACACAAACAAAAGAAAATTTAATAAGCCTAATTCTAACAGTTGGGAAGAACTCCCCTAATTTTTTGCAAGAATTAGAAATCCGGCTAATGGAGCCAACAGATATAGTAAAGGCCGCTAAAAAAATGATTGTCCAGCACCTGAAATCGGGGCAAGAGGGGCGAAGCGGTTTTATCCCTCGCCATCGGGCATCGAAAGCACTAAAAGGTGTCTACGCAACACTTCAGCACGCTGAGGAACATATCGACAAAGAGGATAATATTACAGCTATCGAGCTAAGTTTTCTGTGCCTCCAATATGCATTAGAGGCACTACAATATGGGGATGATTCCGATGGTCATTTCGGTGATGCCATTAAGGAAAGTCTTGAATTAATTAGTCAAGCGATTGAAGAAGGGGCAAACTTTTGGTCACAAGAGCAGTATGAAACAGTATATGAACTTGTTATTCAAAAAGCCATGCGACACGAGTTAGATGACTGGGTAGAATGTCGAATTCATATTCTCAACGCCTGTGTTTTTCTTTGTTTGTATGATGGGATTGAGGAACAGTTTAAAACCCTTATTCATTCAATGGAAAGTACATCAGATGATTGGAATGCACAATATTTAAACAAAGAGTTAAAACAGGTTGAGCTTCACTTATTACAAAATAAATACAGTAGTAAGGAAGTAGAGGCATTTTTGGAAAAGCATATCGAGGACTACCATATGCGTGAACAAATAGTTCAATCTGCCATTAATCGCGGTAAATATGGAAAAGTATTACAATTGACAACAGATGGGATCCAGCAAGATCAACAACTCCCTGGCATTGTGAGCATGTGGAAACGTTATGCCTTTATAGCTCATCAGCATTTAGGGCATACCGAAGAAATGCGCGAAATAGCTTTAGAGCTATTGCAAAAGGGTGAATATGATTTTTACAAGGAGTTCAAAGCTCTTCACTCTACTGAACAATGGCCAGAGGTTCTAGAAGAATTATTAAATAGCCTTACCAATTCGAACTTATATGCAAGGCTTATTGTAGAGGAACAGCAATCTAAACGTATTCTAGACTATTGCAAAGAATACCCAACACGAATAGAGCACTATTATCAATTCATTAAAGAGCAGTACTATGAAGAAGTTTGTGCACTTTTCATTGACGCCATCACCATAGATGCTCAATCTTCCGCTAATCGAAAAAATTATAAAGATGTCTGTCGTTCAATCAATGTTATGCGTATGGCTGGCTATACCGTAGAAGCTGAACAGTTGATTACTGATTTACTGCAAACTTACCCAAAACGCCCTGCTTTTATAGAGGAATTAAAGATTATTATGAAATAGTGGATTTCCCTTGCAAAAAGAGTTGCTTAACAGCTTTACATTTTGAGGAATTGAGGCATTTAAGAACATCGCTAAAAGAAGTTAATATAAAATCCCGTAAGAAGTTATAGTGCTACTTCTTTACGGGATATTGTATAGCCGCTTAGCCGCTACCATTTTAATTTACCTAATGTCTCTCGCTTCAACTACTCTTATACAAAGCACGTTTACGCAATATCGCTTCACCGAAAACTAAATCCTCTTGCGTCGTCATCTTTACATTCTCGTAGCTACTTTCTACAATATGCACCTCATGGCCGAGACGTTCAACAAGCATTGCTTCATCGGTACCAAGAAAGCCCACCTTCTCAGCGACATCCTCTGCCTCTACAATCAAATCAAATTGAAATGCTTGTGGAGTTTGAATCATCCATAAGCTTTCTCGATCAATCGTCTCTTCAATAACACCATCACGTACTTTTTTCATCGTATCCTTCGCACGAACTCCCGCAATCGCAGCGCCAAATTCATGCGCACTTTGTACAAGATTCGCAATAATGTCATGCGTAATAAATGGACGCGCAGCATCATGCACAAGCACAATATCGACCTGCTTCATTTCTTTCATGCACGAATGGACAGAGTACTGTCGCTCTGCACCACCATCAGGTAAACCTTTAACTTTAGTAATCCCATATCTCTCTAGCATTTCTTGAATAAATACACGCTCTTCTGGCTTCACAGCAAGCCAAATACCAGTACACTGGCTATCCTGTTCAAATACCTCCAGCGTGTGTATGAGGATCGGTTTTTCTAAAAGATTTAAAAATAACTTATTTTGCCCTGCACCCATTCGCTTTCCGCTTCCCGCAGCAGGCAACACTACTTCATAATGCACATTTCCCACTTCCTAGTCATCCTTTGGTTTAGCAAAAATCATACGACCTGCCGATGTTTGAAGAACACTTGTTACGGTTACTGTAATTGCCTGTCCTATATAGCTACGTCCACCTTCAACAACGATCATTGTGCCGTCATCTAAATAGGCAACCCCTTGATTATGCTCTTTGCCATCTTTAATGACCATCACTTGCATATCCTCACCCGGAATAACGACAGGCTTTACTGCATTTGCTAAATCATTGATGTTCAGCACTTTAACGTGGTGGAGCTCACAAACTTTGTTCAAGTTAAAGTCGTTCGTCACAATTTGTGTATCGTGCCCCATTTTCTTTGCAAGGCGTACTAGTTTTAAGTCAACCTCTTGCACATCTTCAAAGTCCTCTTCAGAAATCTGTACCTTTGTCATACGTTCATCTTGTAATTTCTTCAAAATATCTAAGCCACGACGACCTCTTGTACGCTTTAATGTATCCGAAGAATCAGCAATATGCTGAAGCTCAGTAAGGACAAATTGAGGTACAACTAGAGTACCTTCTATAAAGCCTGTTTCAGAAATATCTGCAATACGACCATCAATAATAACACTAGTATCTAACAGTTTATAGCTGCCTCGTACTTCTTGAGGCTCTACACCTTCCGTTAATTTTTTCTTCGCATTATTACCACGTAACGTAAATAGTTGGATTAATTCATCTCGCTTTTTAAAGCCTACACGGAACCCTAAATAGCCAAGCACAAATGACAGTATAATTGGTAAAACCTTTGTAAATTTCGGTAAATCAATACTATCAATTGCAAACCCTAAGAAATAAGCAACGATTAGCCCGATAATAAGTCCCAGTGTACCAAATAATAAATCTCCAACAGGTACTTTAAATAGCACCTCTTCCATCCAACTAATAAGCCTTACGAAATAATCTGAAAAGGCAAACGATAGTGTAAACAGTAAAAGCGCTCCTAAAGCTACTGATACGTAGGGATTATCAAGCCAAGGATTAGATGATAAATGAAGCAATTCGTATAATGGCGGTAAGAAAACAAGGCCTAATGCTCCTCCAATCAGTAAAAAAGCAATTTGAACAAATTTTTTCATAAACTGTCACCTCCCATTTTTAATATATAATTATACATAGTTTACTGTAGAAAATCTTTTATGAACCCATCAAGTATCATTAAAATCTCTGCTTTTGATCGATCATTTCGATTCTAATGAAAGAGGAGAATCAATTATTGAAATCCTTCACACTCAACTTAGAAATTCTTTAGCATCTGCTGGACATTAAAGAAGCCTTTTCACAGACGTTATCTTAGACGCCGTTTCCCCTCTCAGAGTTTCCTACCTTCTATCTATGAATTACAAAAGCTTGCAAATCAATTATGCCGAGGCATAATTGCGTCCGGAATCGGCTTTGTGCATGCACAAAGAATTCCTTGCCGATTTCCATGACATCCGCCAGGGGCTTTAGGCCGACACGATGTCGGTCACTCAGGCGTTTTCACAGGATGTGAAGGTCTTAGCCTGAGTTCCTCTATTTCAGCGGGTGTTTGTACACCCGCTGAAATAAATTAAAAGTGCATGTCAGAACATTGTCCAACATGCACAAGCTTCTTTATAGCTCTCTAAAGCAAGCAGTCAATGCATCCTTTATCGTTTCCACACCAACTATCTCAATACCTTGTGGGAAATCCCATCCACCGATATTCGAAGCCGGTATGAAGGCCCGTTTAAATCCAAGCTTTGCTGCTTCAATCACACGTTGTTCAATACGAGATACACGACGCACCTCGCCTGTCAAACCTACTTCCCCAATAAAGCAGTCCGTTGCTCTGACAGCTTGGTCCTTAAAACTTGAAACGATGCTTGTTAACACCGCTAAATCAATTGCAGGCTCATCAAGCTTCACGCCGCCAGCAACTTTAATATATGCATCCTGAGCCTGTAGCATGAGGCCCATTCTCTTTTCAAGAACAGCCATAAGCAGTTGTACACGGTTTTGATCGACACCTGTTGCCATTCGTTTCGGGTAATTAAAGCTTGTTGGTGTTATAAGTGACTGAATTTCAACTAGAATTGGCCGTGTACCTTCCATTGAGGCTACGATTGTTGACCCTGCCGCCCCCTGTGAACGCTCCTGTAAGAACAACTCAGATGGGTTTAACACTTCCTTTAAGCCCCCCTGGAGCATTTCAAAGATAGCAATTTCATTCGTAGAGCCAAAACGGTTTTTTTGGCTGCGTAAAATACGGTGATTATGATGTCGTTCTCCTTCAAAATACAATACCGTATCAACCATATGCTCCAAAATACGTGGCCCTGCAATTTGTCCCTCTTTTGTTACATGTCCAACTAAAAAAATGGCAATTCCCTTTGTTTTTGCAATTCGCATAAGTTCTGCTGTACATTCACGCACTTGTGATACACTACCAGGTGCACTCGTTACTTCCGGATGAAAAACAGTTTGAATAGAATCGACAATAACAAACTTTGGCTGCACATCGTCAATGGTCTGATTTAAAAACTCTAAATTCGTCTCAGAATATATATACAGCTCCTGCGATACCACCCCTAAACGTTCTGCACGTAGCTTTGTTTGACGTATGGATTCCTCACCAGAAATATAGAGCACACGATGCCCTTTATTCGATAGCAATGCCGATACTTGTAATAACAACGTCGACTTCCCAATCCCAGGATCTCCCCCAATTAACACAAGAGAACCCGGCACGATGCCTCCACCTAACACTCGGTTAAGCTCACCCATTTCTGTTGCAACTCGTGATTCTTCAGCAGCTTCAATCTGCATAATAGGGAGAGCCTTTTGTGTAACTGTAGCAGAATGTTGGAATGCCCCACGTGGCCCTTTCGCGACGACCTCCACCTCTTCAACCATCTTATTCCATTCTCCACACCCTGGACATCTTCCCATCCATTTTGCGGATTCATAGCCACAGCTTGAGCATACAAATTTTGTTTTTTTCTTTGCCAAATTGCATCCACCTCGAATATTTGTTCTTATATTTATTGTACATAAAAAAGGACAGCTTGGCACTATAGCCTTGCTGTCCTTTTTAAATAAACATTTAACGGGCAAATGGGAGATGGAGAAGCTCCCACTGATGAAGATTATTTAGAAGTAGAAACTTCCTCTTTTTTCTTCACAACAAACTCATCATTCACGTAATCAATGATCACTTGGTTGCCCTTCTCTACATTGCCTTTCAGCAGTTCTTCCGATAAACGGTCTTCTACTTGTTTTTGTAATGAACGACGTAGTGGACGAGCACCGTATTGAGGATCGTAACCTTCCTCGGCAATTTTCTCGAGAGCCGAATCCGTTAACTCTAACGAGATGTCTTGCTCTTTTAGACGTTTTGTTAAAGCATTCGCCATCATCGCTACAATTTCTTTTAAATGTTCTTTTTCTAGTGAGTGGAAGACGATCATTTCGTCGATACGGTTTAAGAACTCTGGGCGGAATGCTTTTTTCAATTCCTCGAGCATTGTACCCTTCATATCTTTATACTTCGTATCAGTACCACCTACATTGAAGCCAAGGTTTTTCTGATATTTTAAAGCATCTGCACCAACGTTTGATGTCATAATAACAACTGTGTTGCGGAAATCTACCACTCGGCCTTTAGAATCTGTTAAACGGCCATCTTCAAGTACTTGAAGTAAGATATTGAAAACATCTGGATGGGCCTTCTCAATTTCATCTAGTAATACTACTGAATACGGTTTACGACGAACCTTTTCTGTTAGTTGACCGCCATCATCAAAGCCTACATAGCCTGGAGGTGAACCAACTAAACGTGAAGTCGAATGTTTTTCCATGTACTCAGACATATCAACGCGAATCATTGCGTCCTCATCGCCAAACATCACCTCAGCTAGCGCTCTAGCAAGCTCTGTTTTACCAACCCCTGTAGGGCCTAAGAAAATAAATGAGCCAATTGGTCGTTTCGGATCTTTCAAACCAGCTCTTGCACGACGTATTGCGCGAGAAATTGCCTCTACTGCTTCTCCTTGACCTACAACTCGTTTGTGTAACTCTTCTTCAAGTTGTAATAACTTAGAAGATTCTTCTGAAGCAATTTTTGATACTGGAATTCCAGTCCACATAGAGACTACCGCTGCTACATCATCCACTGTAACTTTTGACTCGGCTTTACCCTGTTCTTCCTTCCAATTTTTTCTCGTAGTTTCAATTTCATCTTTTAGCTTTTGCTCTGTATCTCTTAATGACGCTGCCTTTTCAAATTCTTGACCTGAGACAGCTGCATTTTTTTCAGAGCGCACATTTTCAAGCTTATCTTCAAGTGCCTTTAAGTTTGGTGGCACTGCGAATGAACGTAAGCGTACTTTAGAACCTGCTTCATCGATTAAGTCAATCGCCTTATCCGGTAAGAAACGATCAGAAATATATCGGTCACTCATTTTTGCTGCCGCTTCAATTGCTTCATCTGTAATTTTCACACGGTGATGTGCTTCATAACGATCACGTAAGCCTTGAATAATTTGAATCGCTTCTTCTACAGTTGGCTCATCAACTTGAATTGGTTGGAAACGGCGCTCTAACGCGGCATCCTTCTCAATATATTTGCGATACTCATCTAGTGTCGTTGCACCAATACATTGAAGCTCGCCACGCGCTAAAGATGGTTTTAAAATATTTGACGCATCAATGGCACCTTCTGCACCACCTGCACCGATCAATGTATGCAATTCATCGATGAATAAAATAACATTACCTGCTTGGCGAATTTCATCCATTACTTTTTTCAAGCGATCTTCAAATTCACCACGATATTTTGTTCCAGCAACAACTGTTCCCATATCAAGTGTCATAACACGTTTATCACGAAGAATTTCTGGTACTTCATTATTAATAATTTGCTGCGCTAAACCTTCAGCAATAGCCGTTTTACCAACACCTGGCTCCCCGATTAATACAGGGTTATTTTTTGTACGACGTGACAGAACCTCAATAACACGTGTAATTTCCTTGCTTCGACCAATGACTGGATCTAAAGTACCTTCACGAGCAATTTGCGTTAAATCACGCGCAAGGCTATCTAATGTTGGTGTATTGGCAGCCTGTGCAGCTTGTTGACCAGATTGAGCATTATCGTTATTGCCTAATAACAATAGCACTTGCTGACGAGCCTTATTCAATCCGACACCAGCATTATTTAATACACGGGCCGCTATACCTTCACCTTCACGAATAAGCGCTAATAGTAAATGCTCTGTGCCGATATAAGAATGACCTAGTTTACGTGATTCATCAACAGATAGTTCTATTACCTTTTTAGCTCGAGGTGTGTAGTGGACAATCGGGCCAACATCCTCTTTACCTTTCCCTACAAGCTCTTCAATACCTGCTTCAATCATTTGAGGACTAATATCAATGGCTTCTAATGCTTTTGCAGCAATACCGCCACCTTCACGGATAAGCCCTAATAGAATATGCTCTGTTCCAATTGATTCGTGTTTCCAACGAATTGCCTCTTCTTGTGCAAGCTGTAATACTTTTTGCGCGCGTTGTGTAAAACGATTAAACATCAAATGAATCCTCTCCTTTTCCCCGAATAATAGGCTTACTCATATTTTCTCGAGATAGTGCCTCACGAAGCATTTCCGCTCGTACGCGATCTCGCTCAGTAGGTGGCAAAACGTCACCTGCGTAATTCTGTAAAAATCCAGGTTGCATACTAACTACACATTCGTTTAATTTAGTCGCTTTAATACCTTCAATTAACTGTAAATCTACTCCTAAACGAACATTAGATAGACAGGTAGCGGCTTCCTCACTCGTTAAAGTTCGAGCATGTGTTAATGTCCCTAAAGCACGATATACACGGTCTTCTAAGGCAAGCTCTGCTTTTTCCATTAACCTATCTCTTGCATGTCGTTCTTTTTGAATTATTTTTTCAGCGACGCTTTGGATATCCGCTAAAATATCATCTTCTGTTTTTCCTAGTGTAATCTGATTTGACACTTGGTAAACATTCCCTATATTTTCGCTACCCTCCCCATATATTCCTCTTACCGTCATTCCTAATCGTGTCATTGCATTAATGATTTGATTCATCTGACCCGTAAGTGTAAGGGCCGGCAGGTGCATCATGACAGATGCTCGTAAACCAGTACCAATATTTGTTGGACAACTTGTTAAATAACCAAATGTATCTCGAAATGCGTAAGGCAAAGCTTTCTCTAAGATACGATCAATTTTATTAGCCTGCTCGTATGCCTTTTGAAGTTGAAAACTCGCTGTCATACATTGAATGCGTAAATGGTCTTCTTCGTTCACCATAATGCTAGTTGATTCATCATCAGATAAGAGCATGGAGCCAACTCGCTCTTTTTTTGCAAGCTGAGGACTAATCAGGTGCTTTTCCACAAGTATTTGACGCTGTAAAGACGTTAAGTCTTTAATAGCAAAATATGAATAATTTTCTCGAAGTTCTGTACTATCCTTGATTGCATGTGTAACTGCCTGTTCCACCTGTAATGCTTCATCCTCTGTAAAGGCTAATGGAAAACGATAACCATCTAAATTTCGAGCAAGGCGGATGCGTGTACTTATGACAATATCTGAATAATCGTCCTCTACACTCATCCATATTGGTGTAGCACGCTCTAAAAACGATTCAATCATCACGACACATCACCACCTTCAAATTGTAGCTGCTTCTCAAGTTCCTTCGCTTCATCACGAAGCTTTGCTGCCTCTTCAAATTGTTCTTCATCTACAGCAGCCTTCATACGTTTACGAATGTCTTCAATTTGCTTTTTAATGACATAAACATTATTTCGAGCACCAGGCATTTTCCCTATATGTTGAGGACCAGCCTGTATACGGTTAAAGAGCTTCGGTAAGTGCTCGCTAAAGGTGTCGTAGCAGCTAGGGCATCCAAATTTACCTTCTTTTAAAAACTGTTTATAGGTAAATCCACATTGTGGACATGTTTGCGGTTGTGGTGGTGCCTGCTGTTTTTCACCCACTTGTTGTTGCTGCCATGTAGGGGAGCCAAACCAATTGGATAATAGCTGTTGAATAGATATTGGCTCTTGCTTAAATTCAGCATGAAATGGATGGAACTGCGAGGCGCAGACGTCACAATAATGATGCTCCACTTTTTGACCACTTTGAACTTGTGTTACGGTAACTGTCGCATTACGCTGCTTACAATGTTCGCATATCATTTCCATCACCTCTTTTATTTTTGCTGTTCATATTTAATCGTTGTTAGCATTGCTCGTAAAATTTTTGCTCGAATGATATCCCGTAACGGGAGTTGCAAATCGATAGTTGAGCGATCAACTGCTGCTAACATTATTTTCGCTTCTCGCTTTGAAATTACCTGCTCATCAATTAGTCGATACACTAAATCCTCTGCCATCGTTTGCGATGCCCCACCTTCTATTTGCGCGAGGACATCATCGATTAAATCAATTTGTGAATTCGCGCGGACACGTAAAATTCGAATGTATCCACCACCACCACGTTTGCTTTCAACAAGGTAACCTCGTTCGGCAGTAAATCTTGTATTGATTACATAATTTATTTGTGAGGGCACGCATTGAAATTTATCTGCGATTTCACTACGTTTTATTTCAATATGCCCTTCTCCACCTAATTCAAGTACTTGCTTTAAGTAGCCTTCTATGATGTCTGATATATTACGCATTTTAGGAATACACCTCGCTTACTTCACTGACTTTGACTATCTTTGACTTTCTTTGAGTATATTATACAAAACGCTTGAAAATAATTGCAATTAATTCGCACATAGAAAAAATCAATTATGCCTATGCCGAGGCATAATTGCGTCCGGAATCGGCTTTGTGCTTAGGCCTGCAGATGTTTTTTTGTGCGAAAGCGTAGTGCTAACGCAGCGGCAGCGGAATGATGCAAGTCAGTTAGCCGTTATCGCATGGATGCGATGATTTTAGGCTAACATCCTATATTGAACTCCTTTCCGATTTCCGTGACATCCTCCGGAGGCTTAACTTATTTCAGCGGATGTTTGGACAACCGCTGAAATAAGTTAAAGCATTTTCTGTCCTTAGTTATAAGATACCCTTTTCAGTTATAGAAAAAACGCAAGCATATGCAACTAGCATATACTTGCGTCTATAAAAATTATACCCAACGACCAACAATCGGATAACGCCAAGGCTCATCAGATAAAGCCTTCACAATACCAATAATTGGCGCAATAAAATACATAATACCAAATACAATCAAGAACGGTATACCAATGAGTAGGAAGCTGAAAATACCCGAAATTGTAAGTAACACTATCATCACAACTTGGAACAATAAGGCTTGCACAGAAAGACTCTTTACCTCTTCATCCGAGCCAATTAAGAAAAATATAATCGGTACTAACCATGGCGCAAAAAACGCACTTGCGTGTATGATTACCTTAGACCATTTTGTTTCCATTTATATCAACCCTTCCATTTAATTTTTTATTTTATGTACTATTATTTACGGACCTATCCCTTAAATAGTTTCAAATATAAATTGCATTTTTAAATTTTTTTGAAAGGCATGTGATACTCGATGGAATTTAATAACAAACTTGCAAACGAATACGAAAAGGGTATTCGTCGCACGCTACCTAGCTATGATGCAATGCTACGTTTGACACAAACCTTTTACCAATCTGCGTTACATGAAAAAGCTGAATTTTTAGTAGTTGGCTCCGGAAGCGGCAATGAAATTTTACAGCTCGCTGAGAAAAGACCTCGTTGGTCATTTGTTGGCATAGATCCGTCAGAAGCGATGCTACAAATAGCTGGTGACCGTTTAAAATCTCTACCTAATAATATTTCTTTATATCAAGGAACTATACTGGATACTCAGCTACCTACAGTGAAGTTTGATGCAGCAAGCTGTGTATTAGTGCTTCACTTTATACAAGATGATCAAGAGAAGCTTGCAACATTAAAAGAAATAGCGAATAATTTAAAGCCTGGTGCTCCATTTGTCCTCGTCTCAAAATACGGGCAGCCAGGTTCCTTAGAAACTGAGCTACAATTTGATTTATGGCGTGCTCATTGGCTACAGCATACAAAGCTAACACCATCGGACGTAGCAGAAATGGAGAAATCCATACGTTCTCTTTCATTTATGCGTGAAGAGGACATTTTATCACTATTACAGCAGGCAGGCTTTACAAAACCATCTAGATTCTTTGCGACTACTTTATTTGGTGGTTGGATATGTTATAAAGAAAGTTAGCTGTGAAGATATATACACCTGTTAAGATAGAATTAACAGAATAGAGGTGAATGCTGTGATACGTACAATTGGCATTACAAAAGACCAAAAACTTATAAAGGATTTTCCGCTTGAAGATATACACAAAAACGAATTTGAATGGTACTGGGTCGATTTTAATTGTCCGACCGATGAGGAAGAGCTACTGTTAGATACATTCTTTCATTTTCACCCGCTCGCTATAGAAGATTGTTTAATGCGTTTACAGCGGCCAAAGCTCGATTTTTATGATGATTTCCATTTCTTTGTTATCCAAAGAGTTAACGAAGAATTAACAGCTGAGGAAGTAAACATTTTTGTTTCTAATAAATTTATTGTCACATTTCATAAAAATTCAGCACCGGAGATAGATCGAGTACAAATGATGTTAGAAAAACAGCCAAAGAATTGGGAACGCGGCACAATATATTTAACATACCAGGTAATCGATAAAATCGTTGATAACTATTTCCCACTTGTCTATAAGATTGAGGATCATTTAAATGCACTAGAAGATGAGCTTACCTATCAAAGTAACCTCAATGCTATGAAAATTGTGTTTGAATTCCGTAGTGATTTGCTTGATCTACGTCGCACCATATTACCAATGCGTGATCTATTATATCGTATTCTTAACTCTTACCGATTTTCACTTAAAAAATCAGAACGAGCTTATTTCGGAGATATTTACGATCATCTGCTTAAACTCACCGAAATGATTGAATCCAACCGTGAGCTCACTGCTGATATGCGTGATAGCTATATGGCGATGAGCTCTAGTCGCATGAATGGCATCATGATGACCCTAACAATTGTTTCAACAATCTTTATTCCTCTAACATTTATTGCAGGTGTTTATGGAATGAATTTTGAATATATGCCAGAGCTACATGGGAGATTTAGCTACTTTATCGTACTCGGAATTATGATTTTTATCGCTTTATTTATGCTGGGAATCTTTAAGCTCAAAGGCTGGTTCAATTTATTTAAACCTTAGAAGTGAAAGTTTATTGCTATAATAATTCCTTCGGGACCAGATGACGAGAAGAGTATTATTCTTTAATCAACATACTAAAGGCACCTTAGAGATTTTTCTAAGGTGCCTTTTCACTGTCAGTAAGGACCACGATCATCAATTTTACCTTCGCCTTGCTGTGGAAATAAAAAGTAAGCGAGTACCCCAGATACTAATGTTGCACAGATAGTAATAAACAGTTGATCTAAGTCTGGTACCTCAGCATAGTAGTTTCTTAACATGTAAACCGAGCCAATCGCCACAATTACCATAACCGGAATAACAAATTTGAAACGTTTCTTTTCCATGTAATACCTCCTCAAAACTATTGTTACGTTCAATCTAAACAGTTCGTATTTTACAGGTTTCCTATTTCAAATTCAATTTACCTATTACCTTTTTAATAGTCTATTTCATGACTTTTAATCGACAGTCGTCTATAATGCCTATAAAAAAATAAAGAAATAAACTAAAATTTTAACCAAATTTACCACAAAAAATAGTAGAATAGACTAAATACCATATATTCCGAAAAATTAACAAACCAAGCAATTCGATTTTTTATATACTACTATGCATTTATAAAGAATGGAGCAAACAACAATGAGTTGGTTTTCAAAAAAGAATGATTCTAGTTACTCAATTACATTAGCACCTGAAAATTATACGAACAATGTACAATTGGATGTATCAAACCATCCAAAACTTCAAAAGCAGTTGCAACTTTTAGATTTAACAATTGAGGATTTAGCCATCATCAAACAACTACAGCCTTTAGCTAAGGATTTAGTTCCTGAAATGGTGGATCAATTTTATGCAGCCATTAGTTTGAGCCAAGATTTGTTAGGTATTATAAACAGGACTTCACAAATCGATCGTTTAAAAGTTACTTTACATAAGCACTTGAGTGATATTTTCGAAAGTCATATTAATAACTCTTATATTGATGAACGGAAGGCAATCGCCGAAACCCATGTTCGAATTGGTCTACAGTCAAAGTGGTATATCGCCTCATTCCAGTCATTAACAACGACATTTACACGCTTTACAAATGAGTTAGATTTATCAAAACATGATGCCATACGTGCTATCAATGCCTTCTGTAAAATCATTAACTTCGAGCAGCAGCTTGTAATCGAAGCCTATGAAAAAGAAGAGGAACGCATTCGAGTAGCAGCAGATGAAACAAAATATGCACTTGTTACTACCATTCAAAAAACGGCAGAGGAACTCAATGGGATTAGTGAAGAAACAGCAGCTTCTTTATTAGTCATTTCTTCTCAAACGGACGATATCGCAGTAGCTACTAAGCAAGGCTTAACCTTCGTTGCTGAGACACAGGAAAAATCCAGACGCGGACAGCAGCAGCTACAAGATCAAAATGATTTAATACAGGTTATTTTGCAAAGTGTAAACAGTCTCGAAGTTACGATGAACCAGTTACGCACATCTTCTCAAAAAATATCAGAGATTGTAGGGCTAGTTACAGGAATTGCCGATCAAACCAACTTATTAGCATTGAATGCTTCTATCGAGGCAGCCCGTGCAGGTGAGCATGGTAAAGGTTTTGCTGTTGTAGCAGAGGAAGTCCGTAAGCTTGCAGAAGAAACAAAAAATGCTGTACAAAATGTTTCTCATCTCATTAAAGAAACAGAAAGTAATATTACAACAATGTCGAATTCAGTTATTAACGTTGATCAAAAGATTCAACATAGCGTAGATACACAAAACAGTTTATCTAAATCATTTAATGATATCGCCGATGCTGTTTCTGGAATTCAACAGCAGTATGTAAATACTTCAAGAGATATTTCAGCAATCTCTAACTTGATTACTGAACTGTCACAAGGGGCTACACTAGTTTCTTCTTCTTCCGATTCACTTATTAATGTGGTAAATGAGTTGAAAATGTAAGCACAAAAAAGGGAAACTGACAGAATACGTCAATTTCCCTTTTCATTTTTAATGCGGTAATTCCCGTTTTTGTTTACGATGTTCTCGTCTTGCAGGGCCGGTTTCAAACAGACGTTGTTCTGCATCTGTTTCAGGATAAATTGCAGGAACTGGCTTAGGTTTACCGTCATCATCTACTGCAACCATCGTTACAAAGGATTCCGTCGTTAATTTTTCCTCACGAGTTTCAATGTTTCGTGAAATAACCCGAACGTAAACTTCCATTGAAGAACGTCCAGTTGACGAAACAATACTTTCAATTTCTAAAATATCTCCTACATGTGCTGCCGATAAAAAATCAACCGAATCAATAGAGGCTGTAACTACATGCCCTTTCGCATGCTTCATTGCTGTAATAGCAGCAATTTCATCAATATAAGCTAACACTCTTCCACCGAAAATGGAGTTGTGATTATTTGTATCTGGCGGTAATACGAGACGCGTTTGAACAGTACGTGACTGACCCATCGGTATTGCGTTGTTTGTCATAGTTCTTGCAACTTCCCTTCATGAATGTTCTTTCGTCATCGTATCGTAGAAAAAGAGTTGATGCAAATTAGAACGATTTCTTCATCGTAATAAATTTCATATCTGTCATTTCCTCGATTGCCCACTTAATGCCTTCACGTCCATAGCCACTCATTTTTACGCCACCGTATGGCATATTATCCACCCTAAATGTCGGAATATCATTAATAATAACAGCTCCTGCCTGTATTTCATCTGCTGCACGTAATGCATCAGGTAACACATTCGTATAAATTCCAGCATTTAAGCCAAGCTCCGACTCATTCACTAGTCGAATAGCGTCGTCTAATGTTTCATATGAAACAATTGAGACGATTGGCGCGAATGTTTCTTGACAAACAACTTTCATATCCGCCGTCACATTCGTCATAACAGTTGGCGTTAAAGTACGTTCTGTAAATGTTCCTCCTGTTGCAACTACCGCACCTTGTGACTTTGCTTCTTCAATCCATTGACGAATACGTTCAACTTCTTTTGGATTAATCATGGCACTAACATCAGTATTTGTATCTAGTGGATCACCGACCACCAATTTCTCTGTCTCAGCTACAAACGCCTTTGTAAATTCATCAATAATAGATGCGTGTACATAAATACGCTGTAAAGAGATACAAACTTGGCCAGCAAAATTAAAAGCACCACCGACACAACGCGAAATAATTTTATCAATTGGTGTCGATGGCTCGACAATTACTGCAGCATTGGAACCAAGCTCTAAAGTGACTTTACGCAAGCCTACTTTTTCTTTAATGCCCAATCCAACCGTACCACTTCCCGTGAATGTCACCTTTTTCACAAGTGGGTGGGTCACAAGTGTATCACTTAGCTCCCCTCCGCTACCTGTAATAATTTGAAGCGCACCATTAGGTAGACCAGCTTGCTGGAAAATTTCCGCCATCACGATAGAACTTAATGGCGTTTGCGTCGCTGGCTTTAAGACAACCGTATTTCCAACTGCAAAAGCAGGACCTAATTTATGTGCCACTAAATTAAATGGAAAATTAAATGGTGTAATGGCTGAAATTACACCTAGAGGTTCTCGTTTTGTCCAACCGATACGATCTCCTGCCCCAGGTGCAGCATCCATCGGTACCGTTTCACCCTTTGCTTGCTTAGCACCCTCCGCTGCAAATTGATAGGTTGCTATTGTACGTTCTATTTCAGTTAAACCTGCCGATATTGGCTTACTTGCTTCTAAAGCCAAAATTTCAGCTAATTCCTCTTTACGCTGGCGCATGATGTCGACCACTTTATATAATATTTCGGCACGTTCGTAGGCTGTTGTCTTTTTAAACGTTTGGAATGCCTCCTGTGCACCTTCTATTGCTTGCTCAACGTCAGAAATTGACGCCTTAGCAACCTTTGCAATAACCTCACCACTATAGGGTGATTTCAACTCATATGTCGCCTTTGCGTTCTGCCACTGGCCATTCATCCAAAGCTTTGTTTCCTTCATCCTTCAAATGCACCTCCGAAAATCAAGTTCTTCTTTATTTTATCACGAAGAACTTGATGCTACAGCTGCTGCACTAACTGCCGCGAATATCGCTGCTTGCTGTGCTTGAATCAATAATTCAATAGACGACATGATCGTCATTGATAAGGATTGTTGCACCTGCGCCATATCATAAATTGCAATTTGTATGGCCATAAATAATACAAATTCACGATGCCATTTTAAAAGCTTCATATCCTTTAACTCATTATATAAATCAACAATCTGTTGAAGCTGTACTTGATTCACTTCAAGGATTGCTAAAAAACCAAGTAAAGGATAGTGCATCGCCTTGGCCTTTACATCCTGATTCTTTAGTGTGTCACGGATTGTCACAACACTTGGCACTAGTTTATTATCATATTGAGCTGATAAGAAAGTCAGTACTTGCGATAGCCATTGAAGCTCATTACCCGCATTAAAATTATACGTACGTAATTCTTTATAATAACGATTCATTGTTTCCGCACGTAGCTCAACATCATCCGATGGGCTGCTTAACAATACTGCATAAGGAATATCATCGTATGACGTTAAAAACTTATGATGTTTACGGATTGCATCAAATAATGCACGTGCTGCCTGCGCATGTGCACGCTTCTCACTTTCCTCTTCCGTTAAAAATTGTGCACCAATAAAACTAAAGTTCCCACTTCTAAATTTTGCTTCCTTCATTATATGAACGTTGTTCAGTAAATTTTTTACTGCTTGTTCTGTATCTTCTTGCTCCAATAAATTTGCAGCAATACTATAACCTACCGTTGTTCTTAACGGAGATGTCCATGAAGTTTGCTTTTTTATTTCTTGTAATACTTCTTTATATTTAACAGAATCAAAAGGTTTTCCAGATGCCACATATTTGCTAGCTATGGCTAACACAATTTTACGATCTACTGTCCGGCCAACAGCCTTTGAGACATCCTCCACCATATTTGTAAACTGATTTTCAATCATAACAAAATCCATGTTTAACACGCTCCTTTTCCATATTTACGTAATTAAATAAAAAAGGATTCATCCATTTTAGCTTGGAGGGGCTGACACTGTTTGAAATGACCAATAGAAAGTGGATCGATTACGATTATTTTGAGATTACACAACTCTCCAAGAAATATAGCCTTACATACATTCTCCCAGAAAAATGGACATAGAAAAACAGCGGCAATACTTTTTGCCGCTGTCACTAAAGCTTTAAATTAACCCTAATTCCTTTAACTCCTCTGTTGAAAAGGCTCTTGATCTTGTTAAAAATCGTTTACCTTCAACGCCTTCAAGTGAAAACATACCACCTCTGCCATCGACAACGTCCAAGATTATTTGTGTATGCTTCCAATAGTCATATTGATTTTTATGCATATAGAAGGGAGCACCACCAATCTCTCCTAGGCAAACATCTTGATCACCTAATAGTAAGTCGCCCTCTGGATAACACATTGGCGAAGAGCCGTCGCAGCATCCACCTGATTGATGAAATATAACGGGTCCATGCTTTTCTTTCAATAATTCGATTAGTGCTAGCGCTTCTTCTGTTGCTATAACACGCTCGACCACGCTCATGCACCTCCCTATTGATTAGAAGAAACCAAGTTTGTTTTCACTGTAGCTAACTAATAGATTTTTCGTTTGTTGATAGTGAGCTAACATCATCTTATGATTTTCACGGCCAACACCCGACATTTTATAACCGCCAAACGCTGCATGTGCAGGATAAGCATGGTAGCAGTTTGTCCAAACACGTCCTGCTTCAATACCACGACCAAAGCGATAAGCTGTATTCATATCACGTGTCCATACACCTGCACCTAAACCGTATAATGTGTCATTCGCAATTTCTAACGCTTCTTCTTTTGTTTTAAATGTTGTTACAGCAACAACTGGCCCGAAAATTTCTTCTTGGAAAATACGCATTTTATTGTGACCTTTGAAGACAGTTGGCTTAATGTAGTAACCATTTTCAAAGCCTGATCCTACATTATTTTTCTCTCCTCCAATTAGACATTCTGCACCTTCTTGCTTACCAATATCTAAGTAAGAAAGGATTTTTTCCATTTGCTCACTTGAAGCTTGCGCACCCATCATCGTATTCGGATCAAGTGGATTCCCAACTTTAATCGCTTCCACACGCTGTAGGACACGCTCCATAAATTTATCGTAAATAGATTCTTGTATTAATGCACGAGAAGGACAAGTACATACTTCACCTTGGTTTAATGCGAATAATACAAAGCCCTCAACTGCTTTATCTAAAAAGGCATCATCTTCGTCCATAATATCCTCAAAGAAAATGTTTGGCGATTTGCCGCCCAATTCTAATGTAACTGGAATAAGATTTTGTGAAGCATATTGCATAATTAAGCGACCTGTCGTTGTCTCACCAGTAAAGGCAATTTTACCGATGCGTGGATTCGATGCTAGCGGCTTCCCTGCCTCTAAGCCAAAACCATTGACAACATTTAGTACACCTGATGGCAATAAATCTTCTATTAATTCAACGAGCACCATAATCGAAGTTGGTGTTTGCTCTGCAGGTTTTAACACTACACAGTTTCCAGCTGCAAGTGCAGGTGCTAGCTTCCAAACAGCCATTAATAACGGGAAGTTCCAAGGGATAATTTGGCCTACTACCCCAATTGGCTCATGGAAATGATAAGCGACAGTATCATTATCGATTTGGCTTACTGCGCCTTCTTGTGCACGTAAAGCCCCCGCAAAATAACGGAAATGATCAATGGCAAGAGGGATATCTGCATTTAATGTTTCACGTACCGCTTTCCCGTTATCCCATGTTTCGGCAACGGCTAGCTTTTCCAAATTTTGTTCGATGCGATCCGCAATTTTAAGTAAAATGTTTGCACGCTCTGTAGCAGATGTTTTTCCCCATGCATCTTTTGCGGCATGTGCTGCATCAAGTGCAAGTTCAATATCCTCAGCAGTAGAACGAGCTACTTGTGTAAAAACTTGTCCAGTAACAGGTGTAACATTGTCAAAGTATTGTCCTTTCACTGGAGGTGTCCATTCCCCACCAATGTAATTTTCATATTTCTCTTTGAATTGAACTACCGATCCTTCAGTGTTTGGAAATGCATAAACCATTTTACTTCTCCCCTTTACACAAAATGATGAGAAAATAATCTACAAATATCGTCATTTTTTATCGAAATAACGATATTTTCATAGATACCCTCTTACACAATATATTGTCAGAAACGAAAAATAATTTCAACTTTTTTAAATTTTTTAAAATTAATATTAAAATCTATTTGTGATTAAGGAAGTAGGCGGTATAAAAGCACAAGGAATAAGTATGAGAGACGCGGTGGCCCACGAAAATTGTTTTCCTGGAGTGAGTTATATTTGCTAGAAAAGCTTCTTGGATTCACGGTTTGACCAACTATAATGTATACTTAAAAATAATATAAATGTATAGGAGAACAGTATGCGCATTAATAAATATTTGAGTGAAACAGGCATCGTATCTCGTCGCGGTGCGGATAAATGGGTAGAAGAAGGTAAAGTAACAATTAATGGTGAACTTGCTACAGTCGGTAGTCAAGTAGAAGCTGGTGATCTAGTTTGCGTTGATGGAAAAGAGGTAAAGAAAGAAGAACAGCTCGTATATATTGCCTTAAACAAACCAGTAGGAATTACAAGTACAACAGAACGTCATATAAAAGGAAATGTCGTTGATTTTGTCAATCACCCTCTTCGCATTTTCCATATTGGACGGCTAGATAAAGAGTCAGAAGGGCTATTATTACTGACAAATGATGGTGACATCGTCAATAAAATTTTACGTGCGGAAAACCATCACGAAAAAGAATATATCGTGCAAGTTGATAAACCTATTACAGAGCAATTTATCAAAAAAATGGGATCGGGTGTAGATATTTTAGATACTACAACCCTACCTTGCCATGTTGAAAAAATATCTGATAAAGTCTTTAAAATCATTTTAGAGCAAGGTTTAAATCGTCAAATACGTCGTATGTGTTCAGCACTTGGCTACTCCGTTAAGCGTCTACAACGCATTCGTATTATGAATATTAAGCTTGGTAATTTAAAAGTTGGACAGTGGCGCGATTTAACAGACAAAGAACGAACAGAACTATTCAGACTACTTAAATACACACCAAAATAAAGCAGTTTAAGGGGATAGAACTATGCTGTCAATTCAAAGTACTGAGCAGTTAACTGGAGCACGTGTTAGCGGGGATTTTTGGGACTTAGATGAACTTATTAATGCTATTTACAAAATAACTGGTGATGAAAACAAGTATTATGATTATCAAGGAGCGCGCATTCGCATTCTTAGTGTTTGTTATAATCTACGTCAAGCCGCCAAGGGGGAGCATCAGCTTGAGTTTGTTAGCAATGGACTCAATAAAAGTGTTTTGACACAGCATGGACTAATTTTCCCAAACAAAAATGTTTATTTCGCAGCAGAAGTTCTTTGGCCTGAGCTGATCTTTACTGCTATCGCATTAAATGACTTCATTCGCCTACATCAAGAGCTAATTGATTCTTCTGATTGGAATATTGACGTTACCGCCATTCGTAAATTCCAGGCAGCGGTTGCTGATTGTTTAGAGCAGGAGCTTAATGAAGAAGAATACTTAGTATTTTTAAGAATGCTGCACACTAAAAGTCCATTAACATTCCGGTATGCAACACAGTACGTCGATGTTTTGAACTTAGAGTATATTCAACTAAGCTTGGAGGAACGTAAAGCTCATTTAGCAGCATTTGCTCTTAGATTAATGTTAGAAGACGATGAATATGTACTGCTAAAATCGCAACTCATGGAAGCGGCGATTACTACAAAAAAATCGTTACATGAAATCGAAATTAAAACTAAATATCCTGAAACTATTTTGTGGTAAATAGGAAGCGCCGTCTCAACTAATTTTGAGACGGCTACTTTTCTTTTTATCAATTATGCCTTGGCATAATTACGTCCGGAGGCTTTAACTTATTTCAGCAGGCTGAAATAAGTTAAATTTTCTTATAAGCCATTTTCTGAATAACTTCCTCGTGCTGCGGATAGTCTGCTAAAAGCTCATTTTGTGTAAATAATTCGAAGTCTTCAAAATCAAAGCCTGGTGCAACCATACAGCCTACTAAACTAAATGTATCTGCATCCTCTACGGACGAGCCAAATATAGTATTTTTCGGTACTGCTATTTGTGGTACTTCTCCTGCCTCAACATTTAATCCAAGCTTCTTCGCCTCATATGTACCATCTGGGAAAATCATATGAACTGTTAGCGGACTGCCAGCATGATAATACCAAAGCTCGTCCGATTTCAAACGATGCAAATGCGATATATCCTGTGAACGAAGTAAGAAATAAATACTCGTATAAATTGGTCTCTGTACATCTCTTACAGCCATATCCTCAGCTGCTCGAAATGAGGATATATAATACCCTCCCTCTGGATGCTCTGCTAAATTTAATTTCTCAATAAAATATTGTGCTGAATACTTCATAAAACATCACTCCTTTCGTCCACATTACCAAATAATAAAGGACTAATGCTACTGCTATTTCGTCGATCTGGTCATTCTACTTCGTTTTGGCCGTTCTTTCTGTCGCTTTGACTTCTTTCCGTCACTTTGATCATTCCATCCGTCGTTTTGCCCTTTCTTTCCATCACCTTGACTGTTCTTTCCGTCGCTCTAGCCCTTCTATCCTTCACTTTAACTGGTCTATCCGTCTGTTTACTCCCTTCGCTCATAAAAAAGACGCCTCGAAAATTGAGACGTCTTCTCCCTCTATAAACCACCTAAATAAGCAGCCTTTACTTGTTCACTCTCTTGAAGTTCTTTTGCTGTACCTGATAATACTATACGTCCTGTTTCAAGTACGTACGCACGATTGGCTACCGATAAAGCCATATTGGCATTTTGCTCAACAAGTAATACGGTTGTACCCTCTTTGTTGACTTGCTCAATAATATTAAAAATATTTTTTACCATGAGTGGCGCAAGTCCCATTGAAGGCTCATCCATTAATAACAATTTCGGTTTTGCCATTAATGCTCGCCCCATCGCTAGCATCTGTTGCTCACCACCAGATAATGTACCTGATTGCTGTTTACGGCGCTCTAAAAGACGTGGGAATAATTCATACACATGATTTAGATCTTTTTTGATGCCTGCTTTATCGTTACGGAGATATGCTCCAAGCTCTAAGTTTTCTTCAACGGACATATTGGCAAAAACACGGCGCCCCTCTGGAACATGTGAAATGCCGGATTTTACAATTGTTTGTGCAGCTTTTCCTGCGATAGAGAAGCCCTCATATTCAATGATGCCACCCTTTGGTTTTAATAAGCCTGACAATGTTTTTAATAATGTACTTTTACCAGCACCATTTGCACCGATTAACGTTACGATTTCACCCTCGTTTACTTCTAAAGAGAGGCCCTTTAATGCTTGAATGTTACCGTAAAATACATCTATATTTTGTACTTTTAGCATTAGCTGATAACCTCCTCGCCAAGGTAAGCTTCAATTACCTTTGGATTGTTGCGAATTTCTTCTGGTGACCCATCAGCGATTAATTGACCGTGATCGAGCACGTATATACGTTCACAAATGCCCATAACTAAGCTCATATCATGCTCAATTAGAAGAATTGTTAAGCCAAATTCTTTACGAATAAACGCTATTAATTCCATTAAATCATGTGTCTCTTGCGGGTTCATCCCTGCTGCTGGCTCATCTAATAAAAGTAGCTTAGGTTTAGCAGCTAGAGCACGAGCAATTTCTAAACGGCGCTGCATCCCATAAGGTAAATTTTTCGCAAGCTCATCCTTATAAACATCTAAGCCAAAGATTTTTAGAAACTCAATAGATTGATGCTCCATTTCTGCCTCACCTTTAAAATGATTCGGCAAGCGGAAAATAGAAGACCACATGGAATGCTTTGCAAGAGAATGGTTCGCTACCTTAACATTATCTAAAACAGATAGCTCTTTAAATAAACGAATATTTTGGAATGTACGGCTAATACCTTTTTGTGTTACTTGATATGGTGCAAGCCCATTTAACTTTATACCACCAAACGTAATCGTGCCTTCAGTTGGCTTATATACTCCGGTAAGCATGTTAAAACTCGTTGTTTTTCCGGCACCATTAGGCCCTATAAGACCTACTAGTTCTCCTTGATTTAGGTACATATTAACGCCCTGTACCGCCTTTAAACCACCGAATTGAATGCCCATGTTCTCAACATTAATAAGAAGGTTTCCAGTCATTATTTTGTACCTCCTTTTTTACCAAACTTAAATAAATCCGTAACTTCTTTTGTTCCCATCAACCCTGTTGGACGGTACAGCATTACGACTATTAAGACTAAGCTGTAAATAATCATACGTGTTTCTGGGAAGTTTGCTAGATATGCTGAGACTACTGTTAGGAAAATCGCAGCTATGACAGATCCCGAAAGACTTCCTAAACCACCAAGAACTACATAGATTAAAATATCAAATGATTTTAAGAAACCGAAAGTTGTCGGTTGAATAATATAAAAGTTATGTGCAAAGATGGCCCCTGCAAGACCAGCGAAGAAAGAACCAATTGCGAAAGCTACAACTTTATAGTAGGTTGTATTAATACCCATTGCATCTGCTGCAATTTCGTCCTCACGAATCGAAATACATGCACGTCCATGACGCGAACTTGTAAAATTAGAGATTACTAGAATTGTTAAAACCACACCTATGAACGCATAAGTCCAATTCGATAAATATTTAACCTGCATCCCTGCTGCGCCACCAACATAATCCGTATTTAAAAAGATAATACGTATAATTTCTGCAAAACCTAGCGTTGCAATTGCTAAGTAGTCACCCTTTAAGCGTAATGTCGGAATGCCTACGATCAAACCTGCTACTGCTGCTGCCAGTGCTCCTAAGAAAATTGCTAATGGGAATGGAAGCATTAATTTAGTTGTAATAATGGCAGAAATATATGCCCCTACCGCTAAGAAGCCTGCATGCCCTATCGAGAATTGACCAGTAATACCAATGACAATGTGCAAGCTAACCGCAAGCATAATGTTAATACACATCGTGATTAACATATTTTGATAGTAAATATCGAGAAAATTTGTTGAAATAAGCACCTGAACAACTGCATAGATGACTAGCGCTAATACGGCATAGCCCCAGAAAACTTTAGACTTTTTCATCATTACCGCTCACCTACACTTTCTCACGGGCATTTTTACCAAAGATACCCGATGGTCTGAATATTAAAATTAAAATTAAAATAACGAATGCCGCTGCATCGCGCCATAAAGAGAAACCAAGTGCACTTACAAATGATTCCACAACACCAAGTAGCATACCGCCAACCATTGCACCAGGAATAATTCCAATACCACCAAGTACTGCCGCTATAAACGCTTTAACCCCTGGAATAACCCCCATTAATGGATCGATTTTTGTGTAATATACCCCGAAGATAACACCCGCCGCACCCGCTAAAGCTGAACCAATTGCGAAAGTCGCTGAAATTGTATTATCTACATTAATACCCATTAAACGCGCTGCATCTGCATCATGAGAAACCGCACGCATGGCCTTTCCAATTTTTGTTTTATGTACGATGAATTGTAAAAGAATCATCAGTACAATTGTGACAGATAAAATTAATATTGATGTACTACTGATTTGAACACCGAAAACATCAAATGATTTATTAGTAATGACTTCAGGATATGCTGCCGGTTGCGCACCTCTGAAGAAAATAGTTGTATATTCGATTAATAGTGATACACCTATTGCGGTAATTAAAGCTGCAATGCGTGTGGCATTTCGCAAACGCTTATACGCAATCCGTTCAATTAACACACCAAAGATTGCACAGACCACCATCGCCAATAATAGGGCTGGAAAGAAGCCAAGCTCCCATTTGGCAATTGCGTAAAAGCCAATAAATGCCCCAATCATGAAGACATCGCCGTGGGCAAAGTTAATCAGCTTAATAATCCCGTATACCATCGTATACCCTAACGCTATTAATGCGTAGATACTACCTAGTGAAACACCATTTACAAGCTGCTGTATCCATTCCATGAGCGTTCACTCCTTTTTATTTTTTCGAAAAGTGCAAAAATAGGACTTACTTCTACATGTTATTATTGAAAATAGAGTAAATTGTGTCCTCTTAAAAAAATTTTTTTCATGGTCTTGGTCTTCTATCAATTTCGCCTTGGTGTAATTGCCGCTGTCGCGCAGATAAACAATGCGTCCGGATTTTGAATTTGTGCTCAGACCTTCACGATGGCCGACACGATGTTGGCCGTTTCGTGCTTGCCACAGGACGTGGCGTTCTTAGACTGAGTTCCTCTATTTCAGTAGGTGTTTGGACACTGTAAAGGAACCATATCCGCATTCATCTCACCACCTTCAATGGTGAGAGCCTTAACTGAATGAAGATAAAATATAAAAAGGAAGGCGTGTTTACCCGCCTCCCCTTGCCTAGAAAACATTAAGGATTAACTTTAGAGTTGAACACTTGTTTACCGTCCTCAAATTCAAGAACTGTTGCTGTTTTAATTGGGTTATGATTTTTGTCAACTTCGAAAGTACCTGTTACTAAAGAAAGATCTTTTGTGTCAGCTAGAGCATTTTTAATAGCTTCCCCATCTGTAGAGCCTGCACGCTTAATAGCATCAGCAATGTAGTAAATTGAGTCATAGCCAAGTGCATTGAATGCATCTGGTGCTTTATCACTGTTCGCTGCTTTAAACGCCTTTACGAAGTCTTGAATTTTTTGATCTGGGTCTTCAGCAGAGTAGTGGTTTGTGATGTATGTGTTATTTAGCGCTTTCGCACCAGCTAACTCTACTAATGTTGGTGAATCCCAACCGTCAGCCCCCATCAGTGGTACATCAATACCCATTTCACGCGCTTGTTTAACAATCAAACCGACCTCTTCATAGTATCCTGGGATAAAAATAAAGTCTGGTTTCTCTCCTTTAATATTAGTTAATTGTGTACGGAAATCAGTATCCTTCGCTACATACGCTTCTTCCTTTACAACTTTACCTCCATTTTTTGTAATTGTTTCTTTAAATGATTTTGCTAAACCTTTTGCATAATCAGATGCGTTGTCCGCAAAAATAGCTACATTTTTTGCTTTCAATTCATTAGTAGCAAAGTTCGCTGCTACAATCCCTTGGAATGGATCGATAAAACAAGTACGGAATGCATACTCATTAACGCTACCATCATCATTTACTGTAATGTTTGGAGCTGTACCAGAACCTGTAACGATTGGAATTTTTCTTTCATTTGCAATTTGGACAGTGGCAACTGTATTACCAGAAGTTGCTGGCGCTAGCATTGCTACTACTTTATCTTGTGTTGCTAGTTTAATAGCTGCAGTAGTAGCCTCTGAGTTTTCAGACTTGTTATCTACTTTAATAAGCTCAATTTTTTTACCGTCGATTCCGCCTTTATCATTAATTTCTTTCACTGCAAGGTCTGCACCTAGACCAATCGAAGAACCATAGGAAGCTACGTTACCTGATAGCTCTAAGTTTGCACCGATTTTAATCGTATCACCGTCAGAAGAACCGCCACCGCCTGATGCCCCTCCCCCTGAACTTGAACTATCTCCATTACCACAGCCTGCAAGAACGCCTGCAAGTAGTGAAGATGCAACTAAAAGTGAGCCAAACTTTTTAAGCTTTTTGTTCTCTCTCATAATTTTATTCCCCCTGAGTTTTTTCAAATATTAGATATTTCTGATAATTATAAACAATCCATGACATTTCCTCAATAACAAAAATAACCAGAATGACAATTTATAACTATCTATAAGTGAATCAAACTATTATTCGTTTAAGCCTTTTACATTGTAAAACATTCTTTATATTTAGTCTAGAGTGATTTTTCAGTATAATTAGTAATTTAAGAATTTTCTATTAACTGTTAATAAATATTAATACAAAACTATTATTTTTGATTATTTTTTTACGAAAAAACTCGTTAAAAGAAATCTTTTTTTCGAAAATTGCAAGATCTAGAATATAAGGCTCTAACACGAAGTTTTAATTTGGAATAACAAATAACTATTTATTTCCTAGAAAATAAAATAACATCCTAAAAATCAGTTCTTAGTTGCTACATTTTATTAAAAAAGCTTAGAGCTGGGTTATTTCTACAGCTCTAAGCTTTTTTCAAGGCAAACACACAGAGGCGTTCGTTAATATTTGTTTCATTTTCAAGATGAACCTCATGGATTAATTCAAAAGGCGTCCCATGATGTAAAAACTGTAAATAATCATACGGGGGGTAATATAAAATAACATGAATTTCACGCATATGCTGTTCATAAGACTTCCATATATTATGAATAACTGTACGAAAAATATGAATTGAAAATGGATTGAAGAAAAAGAAAACCGTGTCGTCTGGCTGAATAGCATAGTCCTCCGCTATTGAATGAATAAAGGAAATTGGAGCTTGCGCACTCTTTTTTTGAAGATAGTTCCTTTTATTATTCTCAGCCTCTGCATAAAAACCTGCATCCATTTCTACCCCAATTGTCGGAACATGAAATTTATCATGTACATAAATGGGTACTCTCCCTTTTCCACATCCCATATCGATAAACACTGGATTATCAGGCATCTCATACGCTGAAAATAATTGTTCTAATCCGGCATATGGTGTTGGCTCATAACGATGGTAGTGAGCTAATTTAGGAAACCCATACTGTTCACCGACCGTATTAATATGTAAAAGCTTATCAAATAGTTGTTCATTCATATTAGTAGACTCCTCAAAAAAGATTGCTCTATTTTAGCATGACGAAAACAAAAACCATACCCAAAAGTTTTGGATATGGTTATTTTTTTAACGACCTCTTCGGTTAAATTTAAAAACAAAGAGCAGTGCAACTATTAATAAGGCAAAACAAACAATCGCTGTAAGAATTGTATTTTTATCTATAACAGTCCCTTGCTGTTGCTCATTGCCTTGGTTAGGCCACATAGGCCCTCCATTTTTGTCAGGTCGTGGCATTTGGCCATCACCATTTGGTCTTTCCCCCTGCTTATCGCCATTTTGATTAAATGGAGGGGCTTGTGAAGGATCAAAATCCTCCGGCATTTTATTCGGATCAAAGTCATCTGGTCTTTGCATCGGATTGTTTATGTCACCCATTTCGTTTGGATTAGGCATTGCCATATTCCCCTCTGTTGTTGCTTCCACAACAAGTTCCCCTGACAGCTGCTTTAAAATAGATTCAGAACGTTGCTTTGCAAATTCAGGGAGACTTTTTTCCCCTTCTACCGCTTCTATAAACTGTTCTGTTGTAGAGAATTTCGTAGGATCTGCTTCCACATACGTTGTTAATAGCGCTGCTAATTTTGTGGTAATGTTTTGTATGTTTTCTTCTGTTAAGTAATTAGTCGCTATCTCTTCTAAATAGCCTTCATATTTAGCACGATATTCTTCATTTGAGAGTAAGGCATTTAATAGCGGGCTATCCTCTAATGTTGTGCCAGATACTGGAGTAGTCACACTAAAGTTAATAGCGCTATCTGACATAAGTTCGCCGGATATACCCATCCCCATATTGATTCCACCCTTATTGAGGTCACCATTAGGATGTTCTCCTCGCTGTTGTTGAACACCATTATTCGGAAACTCCATGTCTGGTTTATCTAATTGCTCATTCGTCTGTGCATCTTCTGGTGCTTTCATATTGGCATCGGCTGGCATTTGAATATTGCCACCCATTCTACCACCTCCACCAAGGCCCGCAAAGCCACCAAAGGACATATTAAAATCCCAAGGTATGATAGAAAACAGACCATCCTTCTCATACAAATAGTAATTGTGTTTCATATTGCTCTGATAACTATCAAGATTTACAAGTGCCGTGTTCATAGCAAAGTAACGCAGCATTTCATCGACATCAATATATTTTCCGATATTACCGCCATTATTGATGGCTTTAACCATGTCAATGAATTTTGATTGATCGACATTACCTTCGTTCGTCTTTAAGCCAATTCCCGTATAATCAGCAATATCATCACTAATATATTTTAAATCACTGCCTGTCCCATCTGGCTTAAACAAAAATCCATCATTAGAACCGTAGTTATTTGCTAGGAATGTTTCATCCACCGCTTCTACCCCTAAAAATAGGCCTCGATCCTCACCATTCACTGTGACATACATATATGAATGAGCCGGTGTAGGTAATCCCATTTGTTCCATCAGCTCATAAGAAATATATTCTCGCATTAATGTTGAATCACTGAAATTATTATTTAAATTTAATTTTTTCAAGCCGTATAAGCTTTGTGTATCATCGTAATAATCGAAATCTATTTTTAAGCTATATCGATCCGAGTCGCTATTTGCAACCGAGTTCAGTGATGAACTTCCTTTTGTACGAATAGCTACATTCTCTATTCTCTTGCCATCTACTGTGATATTAGCTTGCTTCAACTCCTTATCTGTTGCACTTTCTAGCATGTCAGCCCAATCTTCCTCGGCTATTTCAATATCTACCGTTGTTACTTTATTTTTATTAAACACAACAGTCTCATAGGAAAACTCGGTATTTTTTGTTTCTATGCCGGTGTTTGGAAGCACTGCAGACACAACAACAAAGAGGAGTAGAAGAATTGCCATACACATATAGACAACCCGTGTTTTAATCATTATCTGCACCTCTCTTTATAGTAAGAAAACTCATCTAGAGTGGTTACTAAGCAGTGAAATTACCATCATAACTAAGCATTACTGCTGATTTTACTCCAGGTACTTTTGTAAGATTGTCCATCAGTTTTGTATCATTTTGTTTAACACGAATTTCATAGGTTGTTTCGATTTCAACATCCGACATAATAGATTTTGATTTTAAAGCAAATTTTTTAGACTGTGCTGCAATAATACGCTCCACTTCCTCACAAGCAAAATCTTCTTCAAATTTAACAATTAATAAATATGGATTTTCCACAGTAATTTTGTTTACTAACACGAGTAATACAAGACCAATTAAAATAGCACCGATTATAACAAGTGGAATAAATCCTGCACCACAAAGAATCCCAGAAACTATTGCCCAGAAAATATATACTAAATCCATAGGATCTTTAATAGGTGTACGGAAACGCACGATTGATAATGCACCAACCATACCTAACGATAACAGCACATTTGAACTTATCCCCATAATCACTAGTGAAGTTGCCATTGTCATAATGAGTAACGAAATATTGAAGGAATGAGAGTAAATCACGCCGTTAAAAGTTTTCTTGTACACAGCGTAAATAAACAGCCCCACAAAGAACGCTACAACTAACCCTAAAAGTGAATCTATTAATGAAAATGATGTTGTTTTCTCTAAAAAGCTGGATTTAAAAATATCGTTAAATTTTATAGTATCCATTATTTAATTCTCCTTTATACATACATACGACTAAGCTGATATTTCGAATATGCCTCAGCACGTGTATCTACTGATTGTAATAAGTACTTAATAATATCCGGCAAGTACTCATCATACTTCACTTCTAAAATAACTAAGTTTGGCTCAAGTACATCAACCATCGGCAGTTTCGGATTAAACATATCTGTATTACGTAGGCTCGACTGTACTTTACTATCAAATGTGACACGCACATTTCCAAAGGGATAGATGTAAGCCTCACGCTCGTAATCGACAACTGTCATTGGTTTGAATTGGTTATACTTCATGTCCTTATATAAATCTTGAATTAACGCTCGTTCATCTTCCTCCATCCAAGCGATATCTCCACCACGCATTTTTTCATATTCCTTTTGGGATATGGCACACTTCGTTTTAAAGGTTAAATTATTTCGTTTACTTTTTCGCTCCAAATTTATAGTCGTAGTGGATTTACCGTAAATTCGTACTCGATATTTATCTCGATTGATATAACCCTCTTTTTTTTCATTTAGAACTTTGTTTTCAAAATTATCGAAGTATGTGCTGCGAATTAAATACTTACCATTTATCCCAGCATTCTTGTCTAACTGCATTACATGTTGTATCTTAGTTTTTAATAATGCATAGTCCGGATAGGAGATAGCCTGTTTAATCTCCTTTCGACCGTTAGGATTAAACGAGGTAATAGTAGGCATATAGGTCACTCCTTACATTTTTTCAATTTTGTACTGCTCTTGTTTTTCAGCTAACCAAGATGTGTATTCCTCATTTATGCGATCCTCTAGCACAGTCTCATAAACTTCATCTTTTACATCCTCGAATACGGCCTCTTCTGCAGGTACTTTTTCGGTTACTTTAATGATGTGATAACCTTCTGACGTTTGAACAATGTCACTGACACTACCTTTTTCAAGGCTAAATGCAGCTTCTTCAAATTTCTCATCCATTTGTCCTCGACTAATATAGCCTATTTCCCCACCGTCCTCATTCGTTGATGAATCAATTGAATATGTTTTTGCTAGCTCTTTAAAATCCTCACCAGCTTTTATTTTTGCTAGCACATCCTTTGCTGTTGCCTCATCCTCCAATAAAATATGACTAGCTACAATCTCTTCCTTCTGTCCATAGCTATCCTTATTGTTTTCAAAATATTGAGCTACTTCCTCATCTGATATGTCAATGTCTTCAGCAATGACATTTTTGGTAAGTTGATATATGCGAATATTATCCTTCACACTCTGCTCTGTCAGTCCATTCGCCTCTAGTGCCTCTTGTAATGATTCTTCCCCACCATACGAATCGGCTAACTCCTTATACTCTTCCTGAATAGAGTCCTCCGATACAGAAACACCCACTTTCTTCGCCTCTAGTTCAACTATTTTATTGGTAATGAGTGTCTCTAGTACCTCTGTACCGTATTGTTCACGCAATGCGTCATCTAGTTCTGTTTGTAAAATCTTTTCACCATCAACCTTCGCTACATAATCGCTACTCTCACCACAACCGACTAGAAGTATTAATAATGCTGCAGGTAAGGTCATCATTTGGAAAAACCTTTTGTTTCCGGTCATCCTTGATCCCATCCTTTCTTTTGGTTTCTCGTTTACAATGCTTACTATAAAGGCCTAATGTGTCAGTCAGATGTCAGCTTTACATTTCCTTCAAAAAATCTTTACAAAAAAACTACTACGCCTTTAGAGCGTAGTAGCTTTTTTAAGTGTTATTTCAAAGCATGTTCCTGATGAATTACTGTCAATTAGTCGTAAATCACCACCTATAGATTGGGCCATCATTTTACTAAGCGATAATCCTAAGCCTAATCCACGGACTGCATATTTTTTATTTTCTCCTCTATAAAAACGTTCAAAGATAAATGCCTGATCTTCCTGAGGAATACCATATCCTGTGTCCTTTACAGTAATGAATACAGCACCCTCTTTTTCCAACAGCGTTATGATAACAATCCCTTCCTGCATTGCTTGCTTTGCATTCGTCAATAAATTGGTAACTATTTGCTGCATACGCACAACATCTACCTGAACATCAACAGATTCTACAAGGAAACCCATTTGTATTTTAACCTTTTCGTCATCCTGCATTACTTCCCATTGTGCAACAGCATCACGTACTAATTGATTAACATTCATTTTTTCAAGCTTTACTGGAATTGCGTCTACTGCAAAATGGTTATAAGCTAGCAAATCACCGACCATCGTTTTCATTTTCGTCGTTTCTACTAATGCCATTTGAATAAATTCACTAGCATCCTGACCTGTAACGACTCCATCTTTCACCGCCTGCAATAATCCACTAATTGACGTAACCGGCGTTTTTAGCTCGTGGGTGACGCCTGCTAATAATTCTGTTCGCGTCTTTTCTAATTGTTCTAGCTTATTCGCCATTTCCTTAAATGAAGTAACAAGCTCATAAATTTCTTCTTCCTTACTATTTTGAGGCAAAACAAATGTATAGTTTCCTTCTTGCACTTGCTTCGCGGCTTCGGCAACTTGTTTTATTGGGTGTGCTAAACGTTTTGATAAAAAATAAATAGCACTCCACCCCAATACAGCCAGTGCCCCAATAAGTAATGCCAATAGCCCGTAAGCTTGGTTAACCTTCGTTAAATTTTCCTTTTTCTCTAAGACAAGCACCCAGCCAACGTCCTTATTGTCCCTTTGAAGTTTTCTTTTTACGACATATTGAACTAACTCTTGTCCCTCACTCGTTATAGTTATTTTCTTTGTCCCTTCTTCACCATCCAGTAAGTTGACAACATTTTTTTCACCCCCTGGAGGCATCGGGCGATTGCTACTTACTATATTGCCTGCCGTATCTACAACATATAAAACAGGATCAATTTCTCGCATAGTAGATCGCTCACGGTTACCAATAAACCCTGGAATACCGATCATAGGTCCATTATTTTGGCCAGAAGTATCTGTTAGGCGAAATACAGTCTCGTCTGCTATAAATTCCATCATCTCTAGTCGATTTTGAAACGTCGTATGTCGAATCCATGCCGCAGAAATAAAAGAGATAATAGCTAGACCTACAAAGAGAGTTAATAAATAGCGGCTTGTCCAATAGTTGCGTAAAGATATTCGCTTATTTTTTTTGAACACTTAGCTGATACCCCAATCCACGTAGTGTCTTTATTTCCCCCTCTTCCTCATCCCATTCCTTAAGTACCTTTCTTAGTCGCTTCACCGCTAAATCCACCGCTCTATCACTACCTTCATACTCCCAGCCCCATACTTGATCAATAAGTTGGTCACGTGTAAATGTTTGGTTCGGATGCTCGGCCAAAAATAAAAGTACAGATAAATCTCTAGGCGTTAAGATGATTTCTTCTCCCTTAAGTAGCACTCGATGAGCTTTCATATCAATCTCTAGCCCACCAAAGCGTTTTATTTCTGAAGATTCACGGCTCCCTTTAGCGCGCCTTAAAACTGCCTTTACTCTTGCCACTACCTCATCAGCTATAAATGGCTTGGCAATATAATCGTCTGCTCCTTGATCGAATCCCTCTAAGCGATAATTTACATCGCCTAATGCCGTTAGCATGATAACTGGACAAGAGCTAATTTCCCTAATTTCCTTTAAAATCAACCAACCGTTTTTTTCTGGTAACATAATATCAAGTAATACTAAATCAGGCAGAACCTCTTGAAATATAGCCAATGCCTGACTGCCATTAAAACATTGCATAACATCATAGCCTACTTTTTTCAGATATGCCTTCAAAACTTGGCTTATTGCATATTCGTCTTCTACTACTAATATTTTTGTCATGCCCTTTCACCTCGTTACCAGCTCATTCGTGTTTTCATTATATCACCGGATTATGTCAGTTAAATGTCAGGACCCAATAAGTCTGTTCATACTTATAATGGCATATCAAATATCGAGCTATTTGCAATTTACATGGCTCTTCTATTGACAATGTCTTCCTAGGCGAATTATCATTGATTGCGAATGATAATCATTGATAATTCATTCATATAGTTAACTAAAAAATGATTAGGGGGGAAAGTATGATTATTGTTACAAATCGTATTCAAGTCAAACCCGGCTTTGCTGCAAAAATGGCACCGAACTTTACAAAACCAGGACCTCTACAGCAGTTTGAAGGCTTCCATAAAGTGGAGGTTTTAGTTTCAACTGATGATCCGACTTATGACGAAATGAGCGTCAATATGTACTGGGAGTCTAAGGAGCATTTCCAAGCTTGGCGTAATAGCGATGCATTCGCTGCAGCTCATCACCGTCCTGGACAAAGTGCTGAGGGAGGAAAACCTGAAAACAGTCCACTTATCGGTAGCAAAATAGTTATAGCTGAATTAGCTTCTTCGATTGAAGCATTACGCTAATTTTTAACCTCTTTCAGCAGGCTGAAGGAAGTAACAACTAAATTATCTTCTGATTCTATCTAAAAAAACCCTGCATTTTTGAAAATGCAGGATTTTTTTTATTATTGCATGAAAATAACTAAAACATAGCCAAGTATTGATAAGCAAACCGAACCGATAAATCCTGCAATAAACGCTTTTACACCTAATTGTTTAAAGGTTTTTATCTCAACATTTAAACCTAGTCCAGCCATCGCCATCCCAATTAAAATATAAGCGATATTTACAAATGTTTGCGCTACATTAGCTGGTACAATCCCTAACGAATTAATAGCACTCATCGCTAAAAACCCAAGGATAAACCACGGGATTATTGACAGTGAAAATCCTTCTTTTTCCTGCCCCTTATCAATTCTTCGATATAAAATACCGATGACTATGGCTACTGGTACAAGCAATGCGACACGTGTTAGCTTCACAATGACTGCCATATCAATGGCTTCATTTCCACCAGCTGAAGCTGCTGCAATAACGTGAGCAATTTCATGTAGAGTGCCTCCCGCAAAAATACCATATTCAGTAGGAGTTAAGTTAAATACTGAGTATAACACCGTGTAGACTAATGTGAATACAGTCCCTAGTAATGCGACTATCGCTGCGCCCACTGCCGTTTCTTTTTCATTCGCCTTAATTTGAGGAGCAATAGCGACAACAGCAGCAGCCCCACAAATAGCTGTGCCACAAGCTGTTAATATGCCTAGCTTCTTATCTACATGAAATACCTTTGTTAAGCCATATACAACCACTAAAGCAAATACCAGATTAATAAATGCAATAAGAAAGACATTCGCTCCAGCATTGTAAATATCCGCTAAGTTTAAACGCATACCTAGAAAAATAATGCCGAGGCGTAATAATTTTTTACTTGAAAATGTTATACCTGTTTGCCAAGAATCCTGCACCTTAAAGGCCGCTCTCCAAGCCATACCTAATATAATGGCAATGACAAGCTGCCCTAATATTGAGAAGAACGGGAATGTCGAAATATACTTTGCTACTAAGGCAATAATGAGCGTCAACATTATCCCCTTCATAAACGCTGGGGTCAGGAAACTTTTTAACCTATGCTGGCCATTATCCATGTTGTTCACTTCTTTCATCCTTGATGATTTTACTTTATTAGAAAGTTAATCATCAGTAAAATACATATATATAATCGTAATTATTAATATTTCTAATGATAGGAGTGATGATATGCAATTTGATGCTTTAAGAACGTTTATTACACTGGTGGAGGTCAATAATTTTACGAAAGCCTCCGAAATACTTCATATTTCACAGCCAAGTGTCAGCTTACACATTAAAAATTTAGAGCAAGAATTTCAAACGACCTTATTTATCCGTTCACCAAAATCAGTACAAATCACACCAACTGGAGAAATTTTATATAAACGAGCTAAGCAAATGATGGCCATTGCCGAGGCAGCAAAGGAAGATATTTTAACCTATCACCATGAAATCCAAGGTACACTTGTGATCGGCGCTAGTTTTACGATTGGCGAATATATATTGCCTCCTATCATAGCGAGCTTGCAACAGCAATTCCCTCAGCTAGAGCTTCAAGTTATTATTGGCAATACGAAAGAAATCATTCAATATACAAAATTGTTACAAGTTGATATCGGTCTTATTGAAGGACAAGCACACGACCATGAACTTCTTATTAAACCGTTCATGCAAGACGAGTTATTTATTGTCAGTGCGAGTAATCACCCTCTTGCAAAGGAGTCAACGGTCACGGTTTCGGACTTGCAGCAGCAAAATTGGGTTGCACGTGAAGAAGGCTCTGGCACACGTTATTATTTAGATCATTTATTTAGAGCAAATGGCCTCCAAGTACGTTCACTTCTTACTATTAGTAGCAATCAAGGCGTGAAAGAAAGCGTTATACAAGGGCTTGGACTTTCATTACTGTCCGCTAGTGTCATTGAGCGTGAATTAAAAAATAACGATATAAAAGTCTTACCTCTCGAGGAACAGCATTTTATACGAACATTTTCTTATTTGTACTCACCTACAATGAAAAATAAACGCAATGTCGACATTCTTATAGAGGCACTATTAAAGAAAGCTTAGCGGATTAAGTCGCTAAGCTTCATGTTGTTGAAAAGCTATTATGTGTCAGAAGATGTATACTATGTGAAGTGGTTGATTGGAGTGGAGACTGGTCGACTCCTTGGGGATCAGCGATAGAGGAACGAAGGCTAAAACCATCACATCCTGTAATAACGCCTTCGTGACCAACATCGTGTTGGCCCGAGACCCTGCAGCGAAGCGAAGCGGCTCATCGGACGCCCCCAGGAAGCTTTGCTCTGTGCGAAAGCGTAGCGACAACAACAACAAAGCGCCCAGTCGGAACGGAAATCAACCTCTCGTTTTGCAGAAGAGCCATACTTTATTTTAATGTGACATAGATTCCCTTCACCATTTTGTTTTTCAACACTACTCGCTAAGCTCATTTTATAATTCTTGAATTTAGACGTTTACGTTCCTGCTTTTGCTCAATAATTTCTACAAATTTCAACGCTGCTCGAGATAAAGGTACGCTTTTCAAATAACACATGCCAATGCTTCGTGTTGGTATACTTTCTGTTAAAGCTAGTTCATATAAAAGCCCTCGCTGCAAATAATCCTTAGAAAATTCTTTCGTTACACAGGCAATCCCTAAGTTACTACGTGCAAATTCCAGTACTAAATCATGCGAACCAAGCTCAAACTCAGGTTCAATGTGGATTCCTCTTGTAAATAAATAATCTTCTACATACTTTCTTGAATTTGATTTTTTCTCTAAAAA
This sequence comes from Lysinibacillus sp. CTST325, assembly GCF_054665055.1. NCBI lineage: Bacteria > Bacillati > Bacillota > Bacilli > Caryophanales > Bacillaceae > Lysinibacillus > Lysinibacillus sp. CTST325. The sequence continues at coordinate 95,846 of NZ_BAAFHO010000009.1, forward strand.
AATAAGCGGAAATTTTAACAGATCCTCAAAGCTTAAGCTTTTTGATGCCAACGTTTTGTACTTCTCACCACATACAAAAATATCTTGAACCTCTGTGCAAGCGGTTAACTGTAATGTCTGATCTTCTATCGGAAAATTACAAAGCCCTATATCAACCTCACCAGATTTAATAAAGTTACAAATTTCTGAAGTTGTTCCATTTAACATTTGCAATTTGATATTTGGATACATTGTATGGAATGCCTCTAGATAAGGCATTAAAAAGAAACGCGAAATAGTGTCCCCTACCCCAATTTTCAACTGACCTGTTGTTAAATTTTTAAATTCTAGCAGCTTCTCCTCCCCCGCATCTAAAAGGCCTAACGCTGAATTTGTATACTCATATAAAAGTTTACCCTCAGTTGTTAACGTCACTCCTTTAGGTGTGCGATTAAAGAGACGTGTACCGAGCTCCTTTTCTAATTGCATCATAGCTTGGCTAATAGCTGGTTGAGTCATATATAAATCTTTAGCCGCTCTTGAAAAGCTATTATTTTTAGCAACAATACTAAAAACACGATATAAATCTAATTTCCCTATCATATAAGCACCTCTTATAGCTATTATACGAACTATTAATTTCACTTATATCACTAAAGGGGCGTATAGTAAAACTATATTGGTTTAATTTCACTATTTAATATACATTTACCTATTTAATAAGGAGAGATTATTTTGGAACGTGTTGTTGGTACAGTAGTAAGAGGTCTTCGTGGTCCAATTATTAACGAAGGCGATAATATTGAGCAAATCGTTGTTGATACAGTATTAAATGCAGCAAAAACTGAAGGTTATTCCATTGAAGATCGTGACATTGTCACAGTAACAGAATCTGTCGTAGCGCGTGCACAAGGTAACTATGCATCCATCGATGACATCGCAGCGGACGTAGCTGCTAAATTTGGTGACGATACTGTTGGTGTTATTTTCCCAATTCTAAGCCGCAATCGTTTCGCTAACTGCTTACGTGGTATTGCAAAAGGCGTGAAAAAAGTCGTTCTTATGCTTAGCTATCCATCTGATGAGGTTGGGAATCATCTAGTTGATATCGATGAGCTAGATGTAAAAGGGATCAATCCTTGGACAGATACTTTAACTGAGGTTGAATTCCGTGAGCATTTCGGCTATAAAAAACATACATTTACAGGTGTAGATTATATCGAATATTATAAAGAACTGATTGAAGCTGAAGGCGCTTCTTGTGAAGTGATCTTTTCAAATAACCCAAAAACAATTTTAGACTTTACGAAGAGTGTATTAACTTGTGATATTCATACACGCTTACGTACGAAACGTATTTTAACGGCAAACGGCGCTGAAAAAGTTCACAGTCTTGATAATATTTTATCTGTATCTAATAACGGTTCTGGCTTCAATACGGAGTACGGTCTACTTGGTTCAAATAAAGCTACTGAGGATAGCGTGAAATTATTCCCACACACTTGCCAACCAATCGTTGATGGCATCCAAGCAAAAATCAAAGAAGCTACTGGTAAAACAGTTGAAGTAATGGTTTATGGTGATGGTGCATTTAAAGATCCTGTAGGTAAAATTTGGGAATTAGCTGACCCGGTTGTTTCACCAGCTTTCACTGCTGGACTAGATGGCACGCCAAACGAAGTAAAACTAAAATACTTAGCAGATAACGATTTTGCGAATCTTCGCGGCGAAGAATTAAAAGCGGCAATTTCTGAGTATATCCAAAACAAAGATGAAGATTTAACTGGAAAAATGGCTGCTCAAGGTACAACACCTCGTCGTTTAACAGATCTAATCGGCTCTCTATCAGACTTAACTTCAGGTTCAGGTGACAAAGGAACGCCGATGATTTATATTCAAGGTTATTTCGATAACTATACAAAATAAAAAGATATAAAAAATGAACTCCCATTTTCACTTGGGAGTTCATTTTTTATATAGTATGTCATTTCATTTAGTGAGGATGACAGGAATCGAACCTGCAAGTCCCTATTCTGTAAAGGGATACGCTGCCACTGCATACTTCCTCATATATATTATTTATTATGATTTCATGTTTAAGAATTACATTTTTCTCAGTCCTTTTGTTTTATTTTAAATCATACTTATTTCAATTGATTAGGAATCACTTCTTCATTTAACCAATGTTCGCTTGTTCGAACATGATTCTGTCTCACAAACTTTCCTAGGTTATTTCGAAAATCATCATAATGGAAGGAAGCCGCATTTCTAATAACGTACCCTTCCTGCTCACCCCCAAGAAGTGATTTTCCAGTAAACGTCTTCTTTATTTTTTCTTCATCGAAAATGCCTCGGTATAATACAGGTACCGTTTCAACCCCCCATTCAGCTGCATAACGGACTGTTTCATCCCAGCTTAAACAAATATTTTTTTCGTTCCAAATACTAAATAAATAAAAGTAACTAGTTAACTCATTGTAGTAAATGGAGTGCTTGGCATAAATATTTTCACCACATAATCTCCAACCTTCTGGAATCCGGAAGGCAAATGTAGCATGAAACGTTTTTACCCAATGCCTCGACGGGTGATCTCCTGAATTTAAGCTTCTAGCATGCATATAGTTTTGATAAAGCGTTGTTCCTTCCCCATCTAATTTTTCGGTTACAACAACCTCTTTTCCAATAAAATGATCAACATTTTTAGCAATCTTATCATCATGTGTATATCCTCTACTCCACGGCAAATGAAAGCTTCTTGGATATTTCATCAAATTGGTCATAAACTCACTCCCTTTGTTTACATCTACTTCGCAAATTGATCTGCTTCACGAAAGAAATAAAGCTTTGTTAATAATTCACCATCTAATAAATGATAAATCTTACTTGATCCTCTATCGCCCCCATATTGAATTAACATATGAAATTGCACTAAATTAACAACCTTTAAAACAAAGTCTTCTTCAAAGCCAAGCTCTAATAAAAAATGGCATACCATTTGAGCCGATACATTTTCATGTCCATAATATCCATATCTTTGTTGTAATTCTTTATATTTTTTACAAAACGGTTTGCCTACATCATGGAATAAAGCAGCTATTTGTAGCGCTAACTTGTCACTCTCCATATAATATTCGTTCATATATTCATAAACAAAATACGTATGCTGGCAAAGTAAAAATTGATGATAAGGATTTTCTTGATTAAATTGATAAATCTCTTTAAATGGTTGGACCGGTCTCAACTTTAGAAAAAGCTCTTCATATGTGGGTTCGCTTTGGATTAGTGAAAGAAATTGCTCTTTTGAGATTTCATATGGACTCGCTTCATGTACAATATGCACCTCTTCAAACCCTTCTCCCACTATCGGAAACTCTAAATTCTTTCTCATTTTATCCATTATCACTAACGGAACTTTTCTCTTTCTTTGTTGATTTCTTGATATACACAAATTATAAGGAGTATCAAAATAATAGCATACAACCTTCACATCATCAGACAATTTACTTAGTGCAAACATCCTACGTTCCCGTTCGATATTTGTCGCATCAACAATGACAGATTGACCTTTAGCCACAAATTTATTTAAACGCTCATACAAAACACGAAATACTATTCGTGATTTTTGTCTTGAAACGTCACCAAATAACTCTTGACGTATAGCATCACTTGAAAGAATAACTGCATTTTCGCTTTTCGCTAACCCTTTAACAAACGTACTCTTGCCACTTCCAGGTAACCCAACTGTAAATATCACCTTCATTTTCCCACCCCCTTTCAAATGTCTATATCGTTTATAGAAACATATTCTTTAGTTAGCGATTAACGCCCCCCTTACTCATGAAGCTGTTTTTATCAAAAATCAATCATCAACTTAACTCTAACGTATAGGGATTAATTTTTGAGGGTAAAAATGATATAAATCCGACATAACTTTTTTGAAATGTATACCACGAACATAAGTCGAGCAGAGGCTGAGCGACTTCTCAGGTCACATATGGACCCTGGAGCGAGCAAGTACGAGAACGGCGACTAAGAACACCACACCTCACCAGACACCCAAGGAAAGCGTCCTGTTGGAACGGAGATCAACTTATATACATGATGTCATACCAAAATTTCGGAAACTATCCATAAAAAGCAACATTCTTCAAAAAGGGAAATCAGACTACAAAAAAAGACTGCTCCAACTTTTGCGGAACAGTCTTTTTATTAAAAAATTGATTTTCTCTTGTAACTTTATTATATCATAAATTTGCCAATATTACTAGACTATACTTCTTTCTGAACTAGCTGTATGATAAATTTCCCGATTCTAAATCCATTTTGAAAGGAATGTGAGTAACGTTGGAAAAGCAATATGAATGGACAGAAGAAAAACAGTATCTTGTTCTTTGTATAAACACAGTTGGTCACAAAAAGGAGGAGTTACTACAAAAGGAAAAGGATGTTAGAGACAATGTTTTAACATTAAAGAAAACCTTTTGGGACGACGTTAGAGTGAATTTAGATACGCCGGAGGATCTAGACGAGACCTTTTATGCTATTAAACAGCAGGCAGAGCTCTTATCTGATTCCCAGCATGCTCAGAAACGTGTCATCAAAGATGTAAAAATTTATGATCGTTTACAGCATTCACCCTATTTTGCTCGCATTGATTTTTTACAGGATGATCATAATGAACCTTTAAAGATTTATATCGGTGTAGCAACCTTAATGGATGAAGAGAATGACAACATATTAATTTATGATTGGCGAGCCCCTATAGCAAGTATGTATTATGATTTCACACCTGGCCCAGCTACTTATGAAACAGCGACTGAAGAAATTCAAGGTGAGATGCTTTTAAAACGGCAATTTATCATTAAAAACGGTCAATTACAATCGATGTTTAATACAGGTTTAACTATTGGTGATGATTTATTACTCGATATTCTCGCTCAAAATGCAAACGAACATATCCGCAGCATCGTAGCAACGATTCAAGCTGAGCAAAATAAAATAATTCGACATGTCAACACTCCTTATCTAATCGTAGAGGGTGTCGCGGGTAGTGGAAAAACGGCTGTTGCTCTCCAACGTGTTGCTTATTTGTTGTATCATTATCGAGACCAAATTACAGCTGATCAAATTTTATTGATTACACCTAATCAGCTTTTTAATCAATATGTTCATGCCGTTTTACCGGATTTAGGCGAAGACAATATGCAGCAATTAACCTTCTCCGAATATGCAACAAAACGTTTAGGTCGACGGTTCCAATTGGAATATCCTTATGAGCAATTAGAGTCACTTTTAACAGAGCAAGATGACTCTCTCTACCAAACAAAGCTTTCGATTATTTCTTTTAAAGCTAGCCTTCACTATAGAGAATTGATGGACAAATATATAGAGCACCTTGCCCATGAAGGTATGCTGTTTAAAAATATTGTTTTTCGCGGAGAAAGAATTATTACAGCTCAAGAAATCGCTGAGTACTTTTATTCGTTCAACGCCACAATGCCTATCCCAAATCGACTACAGTTAGTGAAAGAATGGTTATTACAACAATTATCGAAAATAGAAAAGGCAGAACGGGCGAAAGAATGGGTAGAAGAAGCTAGTGAACTTTTAGACATTGAAGAGTATACAAAAACCTATAGCGAGCTTTTACATGAAGGTCGGTTTTCAGAAAACTCTTTTGATGATTTCGAGCAAGAGCGCAAGAAAATAGCTATCCAAATTGTCAAAAAGCAGTTCAAGCCACTTCGTCAATCTGTGAAACAATTGAGGTTCGTTCATATGTTAGGCATTTATCGTCAACTATTTGAAATGAATACATCTATTCACCAGCATTTACAGAACTTTTTACCTGACCATTGGGAAGAAATCTGTCAACATACACTCCCTAATTTAGCAAAGCGTATTATTTCGTATGAAGACGCCGCTCCATTTTTATACTTACAGGACAAAATAGAAGGTCAACGAACAAATACGATGATTCGTCATGTTCTAATCGATGAAGCACAAGACTATTCTCCATTTCAGCTATTTGTATTACAACAACTATTCCCACGTGCACGTATGACTATATTGGGCGATGGGCATCAAACCATCCATCCTCATACCTTTAAAAACCCTTCACTGCTGACACCACAATTGTATGGTGAACAAGCAGAAAAAATGATATTAACGAAAAGTTATCGCTCAACAAAACAAATTATTCACCTTACTTCGAAGATTTTACATGAGGACGCCAAAGTAGAAGCATTTAACAGAACTGGTTCCGAACCGACTATCACGATTGTTCCGAATGCATTAGATTTAATTGAACAGCTTATCGAAAAGATTAACAGCTTGTCCCTAAAATTCGAAACAATTGCAGTCATCTGTAAAACAGAGCAAGAGTGTACGATGGTTTTTGATAAAATGAGAGACCAAGTAGATATTCAACTCATTACCCATGATACAAAACAATTTAAAAAAGGCATTTTACTGTTACCAACTTATATGGCAAAAGGTATTGAATTCGACGCTGTCTTGATATACAATGCCTCCTCGGCTAATTATTCTAGGGAAACAGAACGTAATTATTTCTACACAGCTTGTACACGAGCTATGCACGAATTGCATATCTATTCCATTAACGAATTAACACATTTTTTAGAGTTTTAATTATTACAAAAAGAGAATCTGCATGCTTCCATGGATACTTCATGGTAAGCTTGCAGATTCTCTTCTCTTTTTTTATTATTTTTAAATGTAGTACGTATAATCCTCTGGAATAACACGTTTTAAGAATTTCTTCGTGCGCTCCTCTTTCGGATTAACAAATATATCATGAGGATTTCCTTCCTCTACAACGACACCACCGTCCATAAAAATCACCCGGTTTGCTACGTCTTTTGCAAAGCCCATTTCATGTGTGACCACAAGCATCGTTGTTCCTTCTGCTGCAATGTTCTTCATAACCTGAAGGACTTCTCCTACTAGCTCTGGATCCAGTGCAGAAGTCGGTTCATCAAATAAAATAATATCAGGATTTAATGCTACTGCTCGTGCAATACCGACTCGCTGCTGCTGGCCTCCTGACAATTGACTTGGATAGGCATCATATTTTTCTGATAAGCCTACTTTATCAAGCGCCTTTTTGCCAATTTCAATCGCTTCTGCTTTTGAAATTTTACGTCCTATAATAAGCCCTTCTGTCACATTTTCTAACGCTGTTTTATTCGTGAATAGATTATAGTTTTGGAATACAAAGGCTACACGCTGACGAATCGAATGTACGTCCTTCTTCTTCACATTTTGAAAATCTACTTGGATATCGCCAAATGTAGCATGTCCTTGGTCGGCTTTCTCTAAAAAGTTAATGCAACGTAATAATGTTGTTTTTCCTGAGCCGCTGGGGCCTAAAATAACAACAACATCACCTTTATCAATGGCTAAATCGACACCCTTTAAAATTTCATTGTCACCAAATGATTTATGAATATTTTTAATTTCTAACATACTCGTTCACCCCTTAGGCTTTTGCCACTTTGAATTTACTTAAATGTTTTTCATATCGTTTAAAAATGTATTCGACCGTACTACATAAAATTAAGTACACTATGAAAATATCAATATATGCTTCTACGTAATTGTAGCCAACATTTGCAGCTACCTTAGCCTTTAATGTAATTTCAGGTAAGGACATTGCATAGCCTAAAGACGTCGCTTTAATGAGATTGACTGTAGCCGTACAAATATTCGGCATAGCTACTACTAGAGCCTGTGGAATAATAATACGGCGATAGGCTTGAAACGTTGTTAAGCCTACTGCATGAGCAGCCTCTAGCTGACCTTTTTCAATCGTACTTAAAGCAGAACGAAATACCTCAATTAATATGGCCGTTGTACTAAATGCGAAAACGATAAATGCATACCAAATCGGATTGATTTTATAAATATCATAGGCAATATTATATTTTTCAAAAATCATTTTAAGTAGTAATGGGATACTACTATAAATAATAAAGATTTGAATGATTATAGGTGTACCTCGGACAAAGGAGACATAAATTTTTGCTATATGATGGATCACTGGGATTTTATTGATTCGTGTTAGTGCTAGTAGAAAGCCAAGTGGTAGAGCAACAAGCATAGCAACAATTGTCACAAGGAGTGCGATAGGTACACCTGATAATGCAACAAAAAATGTTTCAACTAAAAATTGATAATTCATGGTTACGCCTCCTTACGTTGTTTCTAATGTCTTTTTCCCCTTACCAAAGAACTTTTCTAGCATAGCGAAGAATTTTTCTATAATAATCGACAGCACCCAATAAACAATCGCTAAAGCAATATATATTTCTAATGCATGCGCATTAATATTACTTGCAATAATTAAATTTGCCTTTCCGACAATATCAATTAAGCCGATTGTATAAGCGAGCGCTCCTTCTTGTAATAAGGCAATCATTCCATTCCCAAAGTTCGGTAAAGCGACTACAAGTGCCTGTGGGAAAATAATACGTCGAAAAGCCTGAAATGGCGTTAATCCCACACTTACAGCCGCTTCAAATTGTCCTTTATCAATCGCTAAATAAGCAGAACGAATAACTTCTGACATAATCGCCGCAAACTGCAAAGTGAACGTTACGACTACGAAAATGGCTGTTTCGATTGAATGGAGATTTATGCCGAAGTTTTCCGCTAACGCTGGCACACCATAATATACGAGGAATAATAAGACGATAGATGGTGTACAACGCATAATCGTTGTATATAAGTTCGCTAATTTTCGCAGCAATTGTATTGAACTTAACTTGGCTGCCGCTAATAGTAAGCCAAATATTGTGCCTAGTACAATGGATGATCCTGCGACTAAGAAGGTAACTTTTAAAAACGGCAATAATACAGGAATTGAGTTCCAAATGTATGATGCATCAAAATACTTCTCCATTTCCTCACCAACTTTTATATAATTCTCTTTCTAATCAATTATGCCTCGGCATAATTGCGTCCAGAATCGGCTTTGTGCTTAGGCCTGCACGAGGGCCAACACGATATCGGTCATTTCGGTAATACCACAGGACATGGCGCTTTTACCGAGGGCCAACACGATGTTGGTCATTTCGGTAATGCCACAGGACGTGGCGCTTTTACCGATGCAGGTCAGTTAGCCGTTACCGCATGGATGCAATGATTTTAGGCTAACATCCTTTAAGAACTCCTTTCCGATTCTGTGACATCCGCCGGAGGCTTTAGCCCAACAGATGTTTTTTGCGCGAAAGCGTAGCGCCAACGGCACGATGTTGGTCACTCAGTCGTTGCCACAGGACGTGGCGCTCTTAGACTGAGTTCCTCTATTTCAGCAGGTGTTTGGACACCTGCTGAAAGAAGTTAATAAAGACTGCTGAGTATACTGACTCAACAGCCTTTTATTTGCTAGAATACTTTCTCTGCTAAAGAGGCGTCTTCTTTGATTAGCTACCGCCTATTAGCGCTTCACAGAATCTAACACTTCAAATAAATCTCGACCGTAAAACTTAGTGCTTAATTCATTTGTTTTCTTTTGCTCTTTGATTTTTGCTATCGCTTTATCGTAAGCATCTGCAAATTCTTGTTCCTTTTTATTGAACAGCGGCCATGTTTTGATAACGTCAAATTCGTTGTAAACTACGTCATCCTTTAAATTATGATATGGGCCATCTTCTGCTAAAACTTGTTGTTTAAATGGACCTTCAATCATCACACCACCATCGACACGTTTTTCATTTACCCATTGCACGACATCGACAGTAAATGCATCTCCAGCTTGTAATTTCACTTTATTGTCTGGGTTGGCTTTATTATATTCATCAATAATTGTGTATTGAGCATTATTCGCAGCGATTGGTGCTAATGAATAACCTTTTTTCGCAAAGTCGGCTAATGTTTTTACACCTTCATCTTCTTTACGTAATACTAAACCCGCACTACTTAAGCCTAAAAATTCTTTAGGGAAAATAAACTTCTCTGTACGTTCTTGCGTAAAGAAGGCATTTTTTATCCCTACTTGATATTTCCCTTGCTCAACACCAATTAGTAAATCATCGCTAGTCGTGCCTACAAATTCAAACTTATATTCAGGTAACATCTCATCGACTAGCTTCATAACTTCCACATCGTAGCCTGTTGGATTTCCGTTATCATCTAGATAACTAATTGGCTTAGACGCCTGGTCAAATGCAACCTTCACTGTACGTACTTTCGCGCCATCCTCTGAATCTTTATCTGAAGCTTCACCTGAATTACAGCCTGCTAAAATAGCAAGTGAAGCCAACCCGATTGCTGCCAATTGAAAAATCTTTTTCTTATGTTTAAACATATATCATGTCCCCTTATTCTCCATGGTTTTTGTCAATGATTTTCATTCGATTTTTGCTGTTCAATTGCGACATTTGCCAATTTAATAATTGTCATATCATCCATCGGTGGATTATGAAGTCCCGCACGAACATTTCGATAATAGCGCTGTAATGGATTTGTTAAATGTAAGCTTTTCGCACCTACTACACGCATTGCCTTATCGACGATTTCAATCGCCAAGTTTGTTACTGTATGCTTAGCAACCGCCATTTCATTTGCTAAAAGCTCACGTCTAGCTGGGTCATCATAAGCGTCAGCGACCCCATACAGTACAAAGCGTGCTTGATATAGCTTCAATTCAATATCGCCTAGAAGTTGCTGCACATTTGGCAATGTACTAATCGGAGCATTCAAGCTATTAGGCTGATGATGATTGGCAAAATGCAGTGCATAATCACGAGCTGCTTGCGCAATACCTAAGTATGTTGCTGGGATATGTAGAATCCAACCATTTATCTTGCCACCACTTGGGTGATTCGGTAATTCTACTAAATGATTTGAAGGGACAATTACATCCTTTAAAACTAGGTCGTGGCTACTTGTGCCTCGCATTGCAGACATTTCCCAGTTTTCTTCAATTGAAAGTCCTTGAGCATCTTTATGAATAAGGAAAAAACCAATTTTATTTTTTTCCTCAATCCACGCTGATGTTAAGAAATAATCTAGCACCGGAGAGGCTGTCGTAAAAATTTTACGTCCATTTAAGAGCCACCCTTCCTCTCTTGAAACAGCATTTGTTTCTGGTCGCCCTCCACGGGTCGGACTCCCAGTTGCCGCTTCACTCGCAGCCCTATTTATAATGGCACCTTTCTTTATTTCCTGAGCAAATGAACTTAGTAAATCGTCTGACCAAAGCTTTTTCTCATATATTTCGCCTACAACGCCTAATGTCCACCCTAGTGAGAGTGAAGCATTCTCGTCATAGCTTGCTAACGTTTCTTGAACGAGTACCATATCATAGACTGATAATCCCTCACCGCCATATTCTTTCGGTAAAGTTAGTGTTGGATAACCAATTTGCAGAAGTAGTTTATGTGCTTCGAATGGAAAACGAGATTGTTCATCTACTTCTTTAGCCTCAGCCTTGATTGGCTCAGAAATAGATGCTAGCTGATCTAGCCAATACTGCTGTTGCTTTGTTTTAATAAATAAATTCTTCAAGAAAATCTCCTTCTTCCCAAAATATATAAAACATATATACTTACTAAGAATTAAAATTGTAAAAAAATCTCTAACTACGTATTAGTAGCAAGAGGATGCGTGGTACTGAATTTTCTGATTCGTTGACATTTATGATACTTTTCACATTTAAAAATGTCAATGGGTTAATTACAAGTTTTTTTATAAGTTTTATATTCATTACTAACACGTCTTCTTTTTTCACCAAGCCACATTTACAACATATGCTAACACTAAAGAAAGAGGTGCATGTATGACTAATAATATGAATCCATTCTTAAATAATATGCCTATTTCACCTATGACCCCTCAGGTTATTCAGACAAAATTTGGAGATATTAATGGCGATGGCTTACTTGAAACTGTTCTTTTGATGGGCACTAAAACTCCAGATAGCCCTTTGTGGAAAGACCTAACGCTTGCTATTTTTTACGGACAGACGCACCAATTCGAAAAAATAATGCTAAAACAAAGCGTTGGCTATAACCCAACTATTTTTTTAGGGGACTTTACAGGCAATCATCTAGAAGATATTCTAGCTATTTCTGACACAGGAGGTAGTGGAGGCATTATCAACGGTGAAATATTTGCCTCAATAAACGGCAAAATACGCTCAATTTTTGATGCAAATTCTTTTAATAATAAGTTAAAGTACAGCGTTAATTATCAAAATCAATATAAAGTAGCCGTTCGTAGCATGAATCCCAAAAAGCAATATATCATCGATTTACAATACAAGGGTTCAGAATATTTAGCAGAAATTTACAATCAAGACGGTACACTAAAGCAGCCTATTGAAGGTTGGGTAGATCCAATCAGTGGATTGTACCCAGTGGACTATGAACGTGATGGAATATATGAGATTTTAGCTTATCAGGCTATAGCAGGCCGATTTCATGCCGATGGATTAGGCTATGTAGAAAATATTTTAAAATGGGATGGCAATGCATTTATCGTTGACCGTCAAACTGTAGGGATTTTTGGAGAAGATATAAAATAAATTACGTGCACTTATATAGGGGAAAAAAGCAAAAATCTGTCCGATTTCACATAGCATAATCGAAATTGGACAGATTCGAACTTACTTTTTCTAGTGATAGGACAAGGCTTATTTTTCTACTAATGCAAAATAATTATTTTCGTGATCAGCAAAATTAAAAACCCTACCCATTGGCATCATTACTAAATCTCCCACTTTAACGCCCTTTACTTGAAAATCCCGATATAAATTTTCTATATGATCGGCATAAAACATAATAGAAGGTGTCCCTAAATTTAATTCAGGCTGCATTTTCGCAATGATTTCTTTATTGTGTAGGACAAAGGTAGTTTGAGCTTCTTTAGTTGGAGAAATTTCAATCCAACGTACTCCTCCCTCTTCCTGGTCAGCAACTACAACAAATCCAACTTTTTCTGTCCAAAACTTCACGGCAGTTTCCTGATCATTTACATATAACATCACTTGTCCAATTTGTCGAATCATGAAACAATTCCCTCCTCTTTTGAGCATTAGTATATATCAAAAAGTAGCTTTATATGTCATCTAATGATTATCGTTTCAAAATATTAGTTTCTTATATCTACAATTAATGAACAGTTATTATAAAATACTTAACTTTTATTTTATTTTTGATAAAATGAGCCTAGTCGTCTATTATTTACCTTAATCGGTAAAGTATATACTTTTCACCATAACATAAGGTGTCGATTATCCGATGATCCTCTTAGGATAATAGGAGGTTGGTCCCAAAAGGCATTATTACTTAGTTTTCGGTGATAAAACAAAGTTTAAAATACAAATATTATAGTGAGGATAATTCAAGTGAAACAACTAAGTTTAAGAAAAAAGCTCATTTTTTCATTTTTAGCAATGCTTATCATCCCAACACTGTTAATTGGAATTGTGTCTTACCAAAGTGCGGGAAAGCAAATTTCAGAAGAACAACAAGCAAGCGCAGCCGAAAGTGTGCGTATGCTTAATACGAATATTACTAACACGATTGAGCCAAGAGTGAAGGACGTTCAATATTTTTCAAAAAAGCTCAATCAATCTTATTTACAAGAAGGTAAAATTCCAGAACTTAAATCTCTTTTCCACGAATACATCAATATGCATCCAGAGGTGGAGCTAATTTATATTGGAACCTCTGATGGCAGACTACTAGATAAGCCTGCTCAAAAATACCCTAGTGGGTTTGATCCGCGTACGAGACCTTGGTATAAGCAAGCTTTAGATAACAAAAACCAAGTATCTATTACAGCTCCATATATTACACAAACTACAGGTGATATCGTTCTTACGATTACTCAGGCTTTACCAGATGGCTCAGGGGTAATAGGGTTAGATTTAAACATATCTAAACTTAGTACCATCACGAATGATATACGCATTGGAGAAACTGGCTTTGCTTCACTTTTAGATAGCAATAAAACTTATATCGCCCATCAAGATAAAGAAAGTGGCTCTGAAGCAACAGAGAGCTATATTCCTAAAATCTATGAACAAGATAGTGGTACCATTATAGAAAAAGATCGCCAGCTACAATTTGTTACAAATAAGCTAACAGGCTGGAAAGTTGTTGGTACAATGTTTACAGCCGAAGCTGCAAAAGCCGCTGCTTCGACCTTTAATATCAACTTAATAATCATCGCCATTTCTATTATAGTTGGCATTATTTTTATGTTACTCATGATAAAATCGATCGTTAATCCAATCAATCGTCTTAAACAAAGCGCTATAAAAATTAGCGAGGGCGATTTAACAGAGTTTATTGACATTCATTCTAAAGACGAGATTGGACAGCTCGGGGAAGCCTTTATCGCAATGAAGGTTAACTTAAAAAACCTTATTCGTAACGTTGATCAAAGCTCCCAACACGTACAGATTTCTGCGCATGGATTATCTGCGAATGCCGAACAAAATATAGCTGCTTCAGAGCAAGTTACAGAAGCTATGCAACAGGTGGCTATCAGTACAGAAAAACAAACAACAGGCATTGACCAGAATGCTATGTCTATTGAAGAAATAGCAAAAGGCGTCGTCGAGGTTGCCGATAGCTCAATGCAGGTTTCAGATTTATCTAGCTATGCTATAAAATTGGCCGATGAAGGTGGTCAAGCAGTAGAACAAACTGTGAATCAAATGATTTCTATTCATGAATCTGTGACGCAATCAGATACGATGATTAAATCACTCTATGATCGAACAAAAGAAATCGGTTCTATTTTAGAAATTATTAGTGCTATTTCAGATCAAACAAATCTGCTTGCCCTTAATGCTGCTATCGAGGCGGCGCGAGCTGGAGAGCATGGGAAAGGATTTGCAGTAGTCGCCGATGAAGTTCGGAAGTTAGCAGAGCAATCTCATCAATCAGCAGAGCAAATTTCTACATTAATTACTGGCATTCAGCAAGATACCGCTAAATCTGTTCAAACAATGATCAAGGCTTCAACAGATGTCCAGGATGGTTTACAGCTAACAGAAGATACAAGTACAAAATTTGCAAACATTATTAAGAGCCTACACGACATGGCTCCGAAAATGGAGGATATATCTGCATCCGCTCAAGAAATGTCAGCAGTAGTCGAAGAAGTTTCTGCAACTGCTATCGAGCTAACTGATCATGCTAAATTAAATGCAGCAGCGTCAGAGGAAGTTGCCGCTTCAACTGAACAAACGTTGTCTTCGATGCAGGAAATGGCTGCAGCCTCAAAAGTACTTCTCGATATGGCTGATGAATTACAAAGCTATGTGAATCGTTTTAAATACTAAAAAGAAAAGCACGATGTTAATGAAGATTTTCCAAACATCGTGCTTTTCAATATTAACTTCTTATTCCGGACGCAATAATGCCGAAACACATAATTGATCTTTATTTATTTTCCTCATAACTAAACTGCCATTCGATACCAAATTTATCAGTAAGGGAGCCATAACATTTACTCCAAAACGTTTCTTGTAGCTCCATTTTAACTTTGCCACCCTCTTTAAGGCCATCAAAAGCTTTTCGCATCTGGGCCTCATCGTCTGAGACAACGGCTAACGTTACATTGTTTCCAGTCGTGAATGGACTGCCTGGAAATGTATCTGAGAACATTACAGTGCTACCAAAAATCGGAAGTCGTGTATGCATTACAAGATCTTTTGCTTCCTCTGGTAATGGATAACTTGGATTTTGTGGTGAATCTCCAAATGTCATAATTTCAGGTTTGTTCGCATTAAAAACTTCCTCATAAAAAGATACAGCCTCTCGACAATTTCCATTAAAAATTAAGTAGACCTCTACTGCCATGTCCAACACTCCCTTTGTCATTTTCCGAAACAATTCCATTTTACATGGATAACAAATAATAATACAAATCTTAGATACAGCGACAATAAAGATTTATTTTCCTACAAAGATTGTAGGATTTTTACTAAATACCTTTCTTTTGAAACAATAAGCTTATACCTATTTTCCATACTATAACGAAAAAATAGTATATCTTTATATTTCGCTTAACTCCTGTTCTTTCCTGCTGATTTTTTATTTTTTAGATAAAAGCTTTGACATTTACTCGAAAATAATGTAAATTACCAAATGACGAACGATTTAAATTAAAACTTAAAAAATATTCGTATTTTAGGAGTGTTTATAATGGATAACGTATTTGACTATGAGGATATTCAACTAATTCCCGCAAAATGCATTGTAGAAAGTCGCTCAGAATGTGATACTTCTGTTACTTTAGGTGGTCATACATTCAAGCTTCCTGTTGTTCCAGCAAACATGCAAACTATTATCGACGAAAGTCTTGCTGTGAAGCTTGCTGAAAACGGTTACTTTTATATCATGCACCGTTTTAACCCTGAGACACGTATCAATTTCATTAAAGATATGCAAGGTCGTGGATTAATTGCATCAATTAGTGTTGGTGTAAAAGATGAAGAATATACATTTATTGAAGAATTAGCAGCTGCGAATTTAGTGCCCGATTTTATGACAATCGATATCGCACATGGTCATTCAAATGCTGTTATTCGTATGATTCAACATATCAAAAAACATCTACCAACTAGCTTTGTGATTGCTGGTAATGTGGGCACACCTGAAGCAGTACGTGAACTTGAAAATGCTGGTGCTGATGCAACAAAAGTTGGTATTGGACCAGGTAAAGTATGTATTACTAAAATCAAAACTGGTTTTGGTACAGGTGGTTGGCAGCTAGCTGCACTACGCTGGTGTGCAAAAGCTGCAACGAAGCCAATTATCGCTGATGGTGGTATTCGTACACATGGTGATATTGCAAAATCTGTTCGCTTTGGTGCCTCAATGGTGATGATTGGATCATTATTTGCAGGTCACGAAGAGTCACCTGGCGAAACAATCGAAATCGACGGTAAAACTGTGAAGGAATACTTCGGATCTGCTTCTGAATTCCAAAAAGGCGAACGTAAAAATGTTGAAGGTAAAAAGATGTTTGTTGAACATAAAGGCAGCATCAAAGATACGTTAATTGAAATGCAACAAGACCTTCAATCATCTATTTCCTATGCAGGTGGCAATAAACTAGATGCCATTCGAAATGTAGATTATGTAATTGTGAAAAACTCTATTTTTAATGGAGATAAAGTATACTAACAACTAAGGAAACCCCAACAAGAATGGAGAACATTCTTGTTGGGGTTTTTCTTTGGGTTTCGTTTCTCTATTCTGTAAGAGTTTAAATTGGGCAGAGCAATTGTGATTCTTGGTTGAGCAGTTCTTCGGGCTACCCGAGAGGTTTTGGCTCTTGGCAGACTGTTCTTTTATTTAAAAATGTACCTTTCCAACAAAAGAAAAAATGCTACCAATTAAGAGTAGCATTTTCCTAAAGATTATAGCTTGTTAATAACAGCGTGGATCGTTTCTTTTAATTCTTCATCATGATCAGAAAGGTCTACAAGGTTTGCTACACGTTCACGTAATACTGGACGTTCAATTACAAGCTTTTCATCAAGAACTTGTACTAGTAACTCGATAATAAGACGATCACGGACGTTTAATGCTTCTTCTAAACGCTCTGGTGTAATTTTTCCTGTTTTTGCTGCTTTAGCCATTTTAAAAACCCCTTTTGAATTTTATATTCATGCACATCTATTTTAGCATACAGCTAATTTATTTTGAAAACTTTCTTTCGCAATATATAGGCTCATCACCATACATAACGTGTGGTTGATTTCCGTTCCGACTGGGCGACTCCAATCAACCTATATACATAACATACGTTTTAACAAATATCATCCACAGCTTTTGACGATAATCCAATACATACCAAAACTTTACAAATGAACGCTAATAAATTTACGATAAAATGTTATATTCAAATCATAAAACGATGACGCTCAACCATATGATTATGTGTTATTTAGTTTTTTATACGATTTACAAGATTGGAGGAATTCGATGAACCAAAAGAACTCGACTTATTTACAATTAATAAAAGTTATACCCAAGTCTTTACAATTGTTTCTAAATGTTTGCCTTGTACTTCTAGCGCTCATTTTATCCTTCCTACTTTGCAAAGAACTCATCCAATTCCTTGAAATTTTAATATTCAATAACGATGGCGGAGACTATAAGCTTTTCCTCGCTAATATTCTTATTTTCTTTTTGTATTTTGAATTTATCACTATGATTATTAAATATTTTAAAGAGAATTATCATTTTCCACTAAGATATTTTATATATATTGGGATTACGGCCATGATTCGATTAATTATCGTAGAACATGATCATCCCATTAACACCTTAATTTATTCACTTATTATTTTAATATTAATTGTAAGCTATTTTATTATTAATATTACGCCGCTGGAACGACCTGTACGCTCATCACTCTTTATGAAAAAGGAACAATAGCTTTATACTATTAATCTTTCTAAAATGCTGTAATGCAAGTTGGTTTATCAAGGACAAAGAAGAAATGATGCAATGACTGTACGTACTGTTCATCACTAATCTTCACCCTGCTGAGCATAAATAATTCTTGCACTGTCACAACTCCCATGACAAGAGAAGAAAGCTCTGTGATATCGATCACCATTTCCACATCATAGTTAGTACTATTAGAAATTTTTATAGTACCATCGATAGCCTCAATCACCATTTGCTGATTATTTTCAGCTAATAAAGGATCTTTCACAGTTAACTTAAACGTTAATGTTTGACCATTAAAATTATGTGTTGTGAGTTCTTCAAAAAAACCTTGAACATTAATAATGCGATACATTAAGCCAACACCTGATACAGCACTTGCATGGTAGACACTTGGGATTAAATGATTTGTTCCATTTCGTACATCTCCTAAAAAGAAGTGAATATTTTCTTCCTGTGTGTTCCATTCAATACGGTTCACTTGATCCACCTGACTATTTAAAAATGTACTGAACTCTAATAGAGCCTCTGGTGTCTCATAAATCCATTCTTTAATGACTAGATTATTAAGTAAAAAATTCGTTTCACTTTGCTTATTAAAGGAAAATACCATATAGCCTTGTATTGAATCTCCCTTTTCAACAGCAATAATATAGTTTTGGGGGTTTTTAAAAATGGATGAAAGCTCCGATTCTGTTTTTAAAAACATACCATGCTTTCTCGATGCAACTCTTCTATAGCAATCTGCTAATTTATGCTGATCCTGTGCTGTTAAAAAAGTAAGATGTTTTTTTGTTGGCCCCTTCGGAAAGCTTGATGGTTCCACTGAATATTGATGCATTTTCGGTCCGTATCCAAAGCCCATTTTTTTATAAAAGTCAGGTCTAAACGGATATAACGCAACAAAATGAACATTTTTCTCTAAAAAAACCTTAAAAAAATGATCTATTAATTCTTTGGCAACCTTTTCTTTTTTACGGAGTAAATCAACTGCAACTAGTCCTACTCCCCCGATTGGAATCATTTTAGAGAAGAGATTCATTTCAAAATCATGGAGTCGCATGCCACCAACTAGTTTGTTATCTTCCCATAGCCCATAATAATGAATAGCTGCGTCATTGTTTTGATTGTGCATAAAAAGTGCCTTTAGCTGCTCTTTCGTTGGCTGTAAACTCCCCATCCTTCCTGGATAAGCACCAACCACAATATCAACAAAATGTATAAAATCCTCTTCCTTCAATAATTTTTCAACGACTTTCATATACATCCCCATCCTACACTAAATTATTTTAATGCACGCTCTTTTCGTAATTTTTTTCACATTAATTTCAGCCCTTGATAATAACATATATTACCACATACAAATAGTACTCGGTGGGCTCCTTTTTAGATGTATACAGAAAGGAATTATGAGGTGGAACATTTAGTGCTGGTTGTTTCTGCATACAATGTTTTATAGCTATACCCTTATTCAACTTCTCGAGCAAGTCGCAGTAACTGAGCGTTTGCTCATTGATTAGGGCATCAGGAAGTGATCACAAAGCGGGCTACAACTAAAGGGAAAGCTCGAAATACGATGTGTTGTGCACACATATGGCTCAACTAAAAAAAAGATGGACTGCATAAATTACTGAAGGGAGACGGAGAGAGTGAATCTGATTGATGCATATATTCATGAAGTAACTAAAAGAATAAGCAAGGATAAGCGTGATAAAACCCGTCTAGAACTAAAATCTACTATTGAAGATATGTTACCTGAAGATTATTCAGAATCAGATATAAAGGATGTTCTAAAAAAACTCGGCAATCCTGTAGAAGTTGCAGCAAGCTATCAAAAAACACCACGATTTATAATTGGTCCAGAAGTGTTTGACACTTATATTAAGACAATAAAATTAGTTATTCCTTGGGCAATTTTAATTACAATTATTGTACAAATGATAGAAAGTATCGTGCTTTATAACGGAGAAGGTGCACTCCTGACTACTATTATTAAAACTATTTCTATAACTATCTCTCATACTATTTCAGTAATCGTCTACGTACTGTTCTGGATTACAGTTGCTTTCATTGTCATCGAACGATCTGGAGGAAAAAACGTTCAAATTCCCCTTATAAAAAATCACCCAGAATGGACACCGGATGATTTAGCAAAAGTTAAAATAATCCCTAAAGAAAAAACGATTTCACTTAATGATAATATTTTTAGCTTCTTAGGCATTGCTATTTTCTCCTTTGCCTTTTTTAATGCTAATCACCTTTTAGGAATCTATACTTCTCCCAATAAAGGCGGGTTGAAATTTGTTATGCCTATATTCAATCAGGATGTCTTACTGTCCTTCGCCCCAATCGTTTTATGCTGTATCGTTTTAAGTGTCGCTTTAACATTATGGAAATTGAAGGTTGGTCAATGGACAATGTTAATCGCCGTAACGAATGCACTTCTTCAATGTACAGGAGTTATTGTTTTTATTCTTATGGCTATTCACCCTGATCTCATACACAGTCCAGCCGTACCTTATATCGCTGCAATTACGGGAACGACCTCTGCTAAGATTTTGTTTGCTATAGATAGAATATTATTCGTAAGCATCGCTATTGCCATCATTGCAAATGCATTTGATATTTATAATGGCTTTAAAAAGGCTAGAATTTGAAATGAACTATAAGTTTTGAGAGCTGACTCTTTTTTGTTGGCTCTTTACTTATTCATATCCTCCTTCAAAATACCGTTATTCTCTAATGTTTTGTATAATAATAAAGTTAATACATTCATAAATAATCTGCACTAATTCAAACAGAATAAGGGGAAATAATTATGACCATTCTTCTTGTAGATGACAATCAGGTCAATCTATTTGTAATTGAAAAAGTATTAAAAAATGCAGGTTATGATAACTGTGTTTCTCTAACATCTGCCTATGAGCTTTTTGATTATTTACAGTTAGATGCATCAAATCCAACAGGAAATTCAGTGGATTTGATTTTATTAGATATTATGATGCCTGAAATCGACGGTATTGAAGCTTGTAGACGTATTAAGCAACATAAACGATTAAAAGATATTCAAATTATCTTTGTCACAGCTCTAGAAGATAAAAACAAGCTCGCAGAAGCACTTGATATCGGAGGAGTAGATTATATTACAAAGCCGATTAATAAAACCGAGCTTCTTGCTAGAATTCGAGTTGCTTTACGATTGAAGGCTGAATTAGATTGGCATACTCAGCAAGAAAAGAAAATACAATACGAATTAGATCTAGCAACACATGTACAAAGAAACCTTTTGAGCACTCCTTTAAATGAGGCTAATATTCAAATAGAAGTATCTTATCTACCTTCTTCTAATTTAGCAGGGGATATGTATTATTGGCATAAAATAGATGATCACCGATACGCCATCATTTTGCTTGATATGATGGGACATGGGATCCCTGCTGCACTTGTTTGTATGTTTATTTCCTCTGTCCTAAGAGAAGCCGTTAAACAATTAGTAGATCCTGAATTAGTGATACAAGAGTTAAACCGTTATATGACACTTTTGCGCAATGGAAAAGAGGACAATCTTTTTTATTTCACAGCTATTTATTTAGTAATAGATACCGAGCAAAAAACAATTGAATATGTGAACGCTGGTCATCCTTCTGGCTATGCTCTAGTTGATAAAAAGACGCTCGTACCATTAAAACGAGGAAGTTGTGCAGTCGGCTTTTTCGATGAAATCGACGTACAAAAGCAATGTATTCAATACAATGAAGATGTGCAAATCATTTTATATACGGATGGTGTGTTAGAGGCAATGGGACCATGTGAAATGGAATCCGAGAAGCATTTACAAACATTAATATCTACGGAATGGGATTATTCTCAACGTCTAATCGACAATGTACTGCCTAAGGAGAAACAAGAGAATCAACCAGATGATATGTGCGTATTAATGATTCAAGCACAGGCTACATAAAATAGGGCCGTTGCCTAAGTCTCTACTGCGGAGAACTTAGGTAACAGCCCATTTTTTCTTACTCTATCTTCTGATATATTTTTTCATTGCCTACGATTTTTTTATATTTTGGAATAATATCTTCAAATCGTATTGTCTCCTTATCTCCTAAACATAAAAAACCAGTATTACTTAGGCTTTCGGAAAACAAATGATGAACCTTATTTTGTAACTCAGATGAAAAATAAATTAAAACATTTCTGCACAGAATGACATGAAATTCATTAAACGAATGATCTGTTACTAAATTATGCTGTGCAAATATAATGTGTTTTAACAGTGACGGATGGAAGTAAGCATATTGATAATCAGTTTTATAATATTCGGAGAAAGCGTGAATGCCACCTGCTTGCATATAGTTTTTAGTATATGCCTGCATTTTGTTAATCGGGAATACTCCCTTTTTTGCCTTTTCCAATACTTGTTCGTTCATATCTGTAGCGTAAATAACTGCTTTATCTATTAACCCTTCTTCCTGTAGCAAAATAGCCATAGAGAATACTTCCTCTCCCGTGGCACATCCTGCATGCCATATCCGAATTTCAGGGTAATCTCTTAAATGCGGTACAACCTCTTGTCGAAAAGCCTTAAAAAAACTAGGGTTGCGGAACATTTCAGTAACGTTTATAGAAAAATCGTTCAATAGTTGCTCTAAAAACCCGTTTTCGTGTATTACTTTTTCAAGTACACGAGAAATCGTTGGGATATTACACATCCTCATCCTATTATTAATTCTTCGTGATATTGAGGAACGATTATATTGTCGAAAATCAAATCCTGACATACGATAAATAGCCTCAAGTAATAAATCCATCTCTAAATCTGTCTGCGTTTTTTGCTGCAAAGGAAATCGGTCCATCTTATTAACTCCCTTTAGAAACTAGCCATACTCTTAAAACGGATATTAATTGCTCTAAATTTAATGGCTTACTAATATAATCTGAAGCACCAGCCTCTAATGATTTATCTCGATCATTTTTCATGGCCTTCGCTGTTAAAGCGATAATTGGTAAATCCGTAATCTCCAGTTGTTTTCGTATAATCGACATCGTTTCATAGCCATCCAAATTTGGCATCATAATATCCATCAGAATAAGGTCAATCTCATCATTAGCTTGCATAATATCTAAACACTCTATCCCATCTTTTGCAACTAAGATATTCATGCCTCGTTTTTCGAGTGCATTTTTTAGTGCATAGATATTACGATAATCATCGTCTACAATTAAAATATTCTTCCCTTGAAAAACTTCTACCTCATGTTGAGAGAATTCCTGAATTTCTAATAGGTGCTCTTCTTCTTCTAACTCATGTACTTCAGTAGTAGCCCCTACCTCATGTATAGCAAGTTCAAGGTATTTTGGCTCCTCGATTCCATTTGGCAAGCTTGGGATTGTTAGTGTAAAGGTACTGCCTTGCCCCTCTTCACTTTGTAAAGAAATCCAACCACCAAGTAATCTTGCAAGTTCTTTACAAATGGACAAACCAAGACCTGTTCCACCATATTTACGCACAGTTGCCCCATCAGCCTGTTGGAATGATTCAAAAATTAGCTGTTGCTTATCCTTCGGAATCCCTATACCTGTATCTAAAACTGTAATTTCTAACCAATCTGCGCTAAGATCCTGCATATTATTTGTTAACTGTTCTTGACCAAGCTGTTTAATTTCAAGATTAACGGAGCCTTGTTCTGTAAATTTAAAGGCATTTGATAATAAATTTTTCAATATTTGCTGGAATCTTTTTTCGTCCGTATAGAAAACATCTGCTACACTTTTATCTTTCGCAATATGGAATTGCAGATTTTTTTTCGTTGCTACAGGCGCAAAAGTTTGCTCGATATGTACAGGAACCTCACTCATATTCATTTCATCAAAACTAATATCTAACTTGCCTGCCTCAACTTTTGATAAATCTAAAATATCATTAATTAACGCCAGCAAATCTTCTCCCGAAAAATGGATAACCTGTGCAAATTCAGCTTCCTCTTCTGATAAATTGCTTTGGCTATTTTCAGCTAACATTTCAGATAAAATTAAAATGCTATTCAGTGGCGTTCGCAATTCATGTGACATATTGGCTAAAAACTCAGATTTATAATTTGAATTTAGTAACAGCTGCTCCGCACTTTCCTCTAATTCTCTTTTAGCTTGTTCTAATTCTCTCGACTTTAACTCTGCCTCTTTTGTCCTTTCTTCCAATTGTTCATTAATCATTGTCAGTTCTTCTGTTTGCATCTGCAATTCTTCTGATTGTGCCTGAAGCTCTTCAGATTGCACCTGTAATTCCTCTGTCATAGCTCTTGATTCATTTAATAAACGGACTATTTCCATACGGCCTAGGACACTATTGATCGTTAATCCAAAGGTTTCGATAACTTGCTTCACTAATTGCTGCTGTAGCTTATTAAAGCCAGTCATTGTAGCTAATTCAATGACAGCTATGACTTCATTTTCATATATAATAGGGACGATAAAAATACTTTTTGGTGATACTTCTCCTAAGCCAGTACTTATCAGACGGAAATCTTCTGGAATATCGTTATCAATTAAAATCTTTTTTTCTAAAGCACATTGTCCAATCAAGCCTTGCCCCAGTTTAAAGCTCTCCATCCCAACATCTTCCCCAGAGTCCGCAAAACCAGCTTTTTTTACAAACTGTATATTATTATCAGTAGTTTCACGAACATAAAATGCACCCAGAGAAGACTGTGTTTTTTGCGCTATTTCTGAAAGGAAAGTTTCAGCTAATTTGGTGATGGCAGAAATGCCTTGATATTTTGTGACAATTTCTGCGATATTCAGCTGTAGCCATTCTCTTCTCTCG
Organism: Lysinibacillus sp. CTST325; assembly: GCF_054665055.1. Classification (NCBI taxonomy): domain Bacteria; kingdom Bacillati; phylum Bacillota; class Bacilli; order Caryophanales; family Bacillaceae; genus Lysinibacillus; species Lysinibacillus sp. CTST325. The sequence continues at coordinate 121,097 of NZ_BAAFHO010000009.1, forward strand.
AGTGCATCCAATAACTCATTTGTAGCAGTTGCAAGGTCATTGATCTCATCATTTGTTCTAACATGAATCCTTCCTTTTTGACTGCTTTTGGAAGCTGCGATTTCTTGAATCGTTTGCGTAACCTTTGTTAACGTTTTTACGATTGAACGAGAAATACCATTTGCAATGATAATCGCAACAACTGAAATAAATACAAGTATGCCAAGTAGTGTAAGTGTTACAATACCATTCCTTTTGTCCAAGTCATTTACTTTAGTTTGCATAGTTGCCATTACCACTGAACGGAGTGATTCAAACTGATCTCGTACTGTTGCCATGTCTTTGCGACCTATATCTACTTTATAGTGTTCATATAACGCTTCTGTATTGTTTTCTTTTTTAAATTTAATAGAAGGCTCTCCTGACGTTGTAATCCAATGCTCTATTGTCGCCTTTACTTCATTTAACTTCTGTTGTTGTGTTGGTTGATTTTCTAAAAGCTGATAAAGTTCATCAAAATCAGATTTCCAACTTTCATTAGCTTTGTTATAAGGCTCTAAATAGCCTGATTCACCTGTAATAATAAAACCCCTAAGGTTCGACTCCATATCTAAAATGTTTTTTTCAATACGATTAGTTAGAGCATGTACATTTGAGTCATTCTTAATAATATAATTTCTTTCTTTTTGTAGAGAAGTAATTTGATTATTTAAGATGATCACTGATGCAAGTAAACAAAGTATGATAACAATATAGCCTAACGTAATTTTAGTTCGTATACCTATCTTTAATTTATTTAGCATTTGTTTTCCTACCTTTATCTGTCATAAACTCTATAACTAGTATCATTGTACATCAAACAGTAACAAAGTTTCTTCCTCTTAGGTTAAGAGAGTAATCTCTTTCCGAGAAATACTTAACAAATTTACATTGAAAAAGTTCATCACCATAACGTGGGGTTGATTTCCGTTCCGACTGGGCGCTTTGTAGCTGTCGCTTTGCTTTCGCTACAGAAAACATTTGTTGCTGTCGCTTCGCTTTCGCACAGATAAAACATTTGCCGCTGACGCTTCGCTTTCGCGCAGAGCAGAGCTTCCTGGGGGCGTCCGATGAGCCGCTTCGCTTCGCTGCAGGGTCTCGGGCCAACCCGATGTCGGTCACGAAGTGGTTATCACAGGACGTGATGGTTTTAGCCTTCGTTCCTCTTATTGCTAATCCCCAAGGAGTCGCCCAGTCTCCACTCCAATCAACTTTTATTCATGAATACGTTTTAACAAATGTCATACCTAACTTCCGGTAATGATCCATTAAAAGTTAATAAGTCTCATATTCTTTTCATATACATATTATATTGGCCAATTTTGCCGAGGCATAATTGATAATAAGGAGAGAACAATTGTGGACATTTACGTAAGACCAGGGGATTCTCTTTGGCGTTTCAGTGAAGTGTTTAAAATACCTCTTCAACTAATTAAAGATTCGAACCGAAATATTAATTCTCAATTTTTAAGGGTTGGACAGCGCATTCGTATTCCAGGGTTTGTGACAGTCAATTATCAAGTCAAACAAGGAGATAGTTTTTGGCAAATAGCCCAAAGCAGAAACCTCCCATTAGGAGCCATCTTGCTTGTCAACCCCGGTCTTAATCCGAATCAATTACACATTGGGCAGACAATTCGCATTCCCCAACGAATCACATGGAGGCTCGTCAATGGTAAACAAAATTATACTTACACGATTATGATGAATGATATCAAAAAGCTTCTCGATGCTTATCCATTTCTACAAAGCTCTACAATTGGACATTCTGTTCTACAGCATGGAATCCCAGAGCTTCTCATCGGGAACGGAACTAAGCGTGTCCATTATAACGGCTCCTTTCATGCGAATGAATGGATTACAACTCCGATTATTTTAACTTTTATAAACGACTATCTACTCTCACTCACCAATCAAAGTACAATTCGCGGTTTATCTCCATTACCACTTTACCAGCAAACAATCCTTTCTTTAGTTCCGATGGTCAATCCCGATGGTGTCGATTTAGTATTACAAGGACCACCTAATGACGAAGTATTAAGAAATCAGCTTATTACTTGGAATAACGGTAGCACCGATTTCTCAGGTTGGAAGGCTAATATAAATGGTGTCGATTTGAACGATCAGTTTCCTGCAAAATGGGAGCTCGAACGTGCACGAAATCCTAAAACACCTGGGCCAAGAGATTTTGGAGGACAACGACCTTTGTCCGAGCCAGAGGCCATTGCTATGGCTGACTTAACAAAAAAACGCGATTTCGCCAGAGTTCTTGCATTTCATACACAAGGTAGAGTGATTTATTGGGGTTTCGAAAATCTCGAACCACCAGAGTCAGAAATCCTTGTTCATGAGTTTAGCCGGGTCAGTGGCTACGAGCCTATTAATTCAGCAGGCAGTTATGCGGGCTATAAAGATTGGTTTATTCAAGATTGGCGTAGACCTGGCTTTACTGTTGAGTTAGGTAGTGGTACAAATCCACTTCCACTCAGCCAATTCGACGACATCTATGAAGAAACATTAGGTATATTCCTTGCAGCATTGTATATGTAATCGAAATCGATAATCTAAGAATAGTTCCCCTTGAGGATTTTTCATCTTAATTCAAATCTAAATAAATATCCCCAATCCCCTTTTACCTCTAAAGTGAAAGGGGATTTTTTACCCTCTGATTGATTGCTTCTTGATAGTTCATCACCAAAAGTTGTGGATGGCTTTTGGTAAAACGTCTACTATGTCAATAAGTTGATTAGAGTGGAGGCTGGGTGACTCCTTGGGGATTAGCGTCACAGATGAGACCCTGGAGCGAGCAGGCAGAGGAACGAAGGCTAAAACCATCACATCCTGTGATAACGCCTTCGTGACCAACATCGCGTTGGCCTAAGCGGCTCATCGGGCGCCCCTAGGAAAGCGCCCAGCCGGAACGGAAATCAACCACACGTTTTGATGGTGATCCTTCTTAGCAGAAATTTGGACGTATTTGGAAAAATTACTTTGACAGGTAGAGTAATGTTTGCTAATATTACTCTAACAGATAGAGCAATAAAAATTAAGTAGGTGACTTATGGTTCGAAGTGACATCATCCGCGGACACTTGGATTCCATTATTTTAAGGTTAATTTCAGAGAAAGACCGTTATGGTTATGAAATTTCTCAGGAAATAAGTATCCGCACAAATAATCGATTTCAAATTAAAGAAGCAACTTTATACGCAGTTTTTCAACGTCTTGAGAAAAAGGAAATTATTGAAGCCTATTATGGTGATGTTTCACACGGAGGCAAAAGAAAGTATTACCGTATTACCCCGTTAGGTAAAGCTTATTTAAATGAGCTAGTAAAAGAGTGGTCGGAAGTAAAAGAAATTATCGACTTATTTATGGAGGGCTTAGAATGAAAAAGATAAAAAATCATATTGATGAGCTTTTTAAAGACATTCCTCGTAATAAAGAAACAGAGATGGTGAAACAAGAAATCATTCAAAACCTTGAAGAAAAAGTATTTTATTTAATGGATCAAGGGAAAGAACAAGAGGATGCCATCAACAAAGCCATCGTGGAGTTTGGAGATATTGAGGATTTAAAAAAGGAATTAGGCGGGAAGGAGCCCGGAAAGAAAAACATGTCTAAATTAAATTTAGAATTTTCTATATGGGGTAGTGGCTTAATTATTACATTTTTTGTTTTCATTAATCTTTACTATACACCAAATACAATTTGGGCAATCTATCCGATCTTCGCAATATTATGGTGGCCATTATCTATGTACTTCGTTTGGTCACGTAAGAAATGGAGTGAATAAAACATGAAGAACTTTATTAGCTTTTCGATTGTAGGTAGTTTGATGACAATGATTTTTTTAGGAATCGTCAATTATACGACGTCACCTCAGGAGCTTTGGTTTATTTACCCGTGCTTACTTGTATTGCTATGGCCAATAACGTTATTCTTTATGTCTAGAAGAATGTATAAACAATATTCTCTTGTTTGTAGTGCCATGATTATTGCTTTTCTTATCATTGAAAATTATTTATACTCACCCGATTATATATGGTTCATTTATGCGGTTTATCCAATCATCTGGTGGCCAATTCTTATGTATTTAGAGAAAAAAGCAAAAACATTAAAAATTGCACTAATAGGCTGTGCAAGTACCATTATTTATTACTCCTTATTAAATATTATTTTATCCCATCCGTACCCTTGGGCAATCTATCCGTCATTTTTAGTAATTTGGTGGCCCTTAGCTTTATACCACGCACAAAGAAAAACGTTTGTAGCATTCTCTGTTACCGCTACAGTTCTGATCAGTATCTTTTTTATTACAGTAAATATTGTCTCTTCACCAGGCGTAATATGGGCGTTTTATCCAATCTTTGTAGTCCTATGGTGGCCCCTTAGTATGTACTTTTATGTTTATAAAAGAAAAATGTACAATTCAACAACTCTTCCTAAAAAAATCTAAAAATTTCGATTATAATTCACTTTCACAGAGGTAATTAGATGAAAAAGATAATGAAATTTATAAAATATACTGGAATAATTACTATCACATTACTCGTAACGGCGCTTTTATTCCCTACATGGACTTCCCATATTAAAGGTAATAACAGTGTAAGTGCATTAGAGCAAGTAAAGATAAATGGAAGTACTCATGAAGTTATGATACGTGGCAAAGATAAGGATAATCCCGTTATTATTTTTGTCCATGGAGGACCTGGATGTTCAGAAATACCGTATGCCAGTAAGTATCAAAACTTATTGGAAAACAATTTTACGGTCGTGAATTACGACCAAAGAGCAAGCGGAAAATCATATCATTTTTTTGAGGACTATTCTAATCTTTCGTCAGACTTACTCGTAGATGACTTATTGGCCTTGACGGATTATATATCAGATCGTCTAGGCAAAGAAAAGGTAATATTAATTGGCCATTCTTATGGCACGTATATTGCAACGCAAGCTGCCTCTAAAGCTCCTGAAAAATTTACAGCATATGTTGGAATTGGACAGATGAGTGATCAAGCAGGAAGCGAGATTGACGGTTTGAATTACGTTATTCAGCAAGCTGAAAATGCTGGCAATAAGGATGATGTTCTATATTTACAAGGGTTAACTGAACAAGTTGAAAATGGCGAGACGTTTATTCCACGGAAGTATATTGCAAAATATGGTGGAGCTTCAAGACTTATTGATAACCCTGACGGGAATATCATAAGTATGTTATTCAGTCGTGAGTATAACTTATTAGATGTCATTCGTTACAACTATGGGCTATCCTGTTCTCAAAAAACTCTATTAGAGGAAGTAATGAAAAACCCATTACCTACTAAAGTAAAAAAACTTGAATTACCATGCTATTTTGTTATGGGTAAATATGATTATCAAACTTCATCTAACGCAGCAAAAAAATACTTTGATATGATTGAAGCCGATAAAAAAGAATTTATTGCCTTTGAACAATCAGCTCATTATCCACAATTTGAAGAGAAGGAAAAATTTTATGAATGGATGTGCGATACGTTTGTGAAATAATTGGCTCTTCACCAAAACATGGGATTGATTTCCTTCCGACTGAGCGCTTTGTTGCTGACGCTTCGCTTTCGCACAGATAAAACATTTGTTGCTGACGCTTCGCTTTCGCACAGAGCAAAGCTTCCTGGGGGCGTCCGATGAGTCGCTTCTGTGTTTTACAGTGACAAAAAATCAATTCCCTTAAGGATATCGATAGTAGCTCACATTATTTATTTACTATATAATTTAGCTATTAAATATTTTAATGGGCTGTGATACTATGTCAAAAAATGAACAATTGCACAATGTGGAAATCATTATGAAAGAGATGCTTGAAATACAGCATACATCGAAAATGTTTGTAAATCTTTTATCTGAGGGAGAATCATTATCTCAAAACCAGCTGATCCTCCTACTTCAGCTAAAGATTAATGGTGGTATGAAAGCAACAGAAATTGCTGAATTCTTTAGTGTGACACCAGGAGCCGTTACATCGATGTGCGATAAGCTGGAAAAATTAGAATTAGTAGAACGAATTAGAGAGAAAGAAGATCGTCGTGTTGTAAAAATGATTTTAACTAATAACGGTGAATTGAAGGTTCAAGATTTATTTTTAAAGTTTCCACAGGAAAAACTGATAGACATGGCCAAAATATTGCGTGAGGTTAATCAGTTAATGAAAAAAATTTTTTAGGATTTCATAAAATTGAAGTCCTTTTTTTATTGCCCAGAAAATATGCGAGAACTAATTTAACGCATTAGGTTCTTGACAAAATGAAGTTACATATATTTTAATTAATATATGTTTTAATAATTAAAATATATACTAAATAAAATATACGGGGTGATAATTTTGATTCAAAAACTACGCACGGTAACTCTTACAAATGGCAATATTAAAGATTTGACAGCGGATTGTGAGCAATTAAATATCCGCGGATTCGTTACTTTACATCAAGAAGTACGCGTAAAAAAAATCTCTACTCATGGTCATAGTTCTTTTCATTCTCGCGTTGAAGCACAGATTTTAAATAGTACAGGATCCTGTACTCTAAAAGATTTTTGTGAAATTAATGAGATGAAAAGTGCCGGGAGCTTAAATATGCGTAATGGGCAAGTAACAAAACTGAATAGTTCTGGGAAGTTGACCATTGAACAAAATTTAGAGGCTGAAACTGTAGATGTAATCGGTATTGTGAAAGCAACTGAAATACTAGCGAAGCTTTTTCATTTAAAAATGTCTGGTGAAAGTAAAATTAGGGAGCTTATAGCAGATGAAATATGCATAGAAAAGGATAAGATTTCTGTTCTTCCTTTATTAAAGAAAAAATTAATTTGTCATTGTATAAAAGGGAAAAATGTACGCCTTTCCTATACACATGCGGAAATTGTGGAAGGAGATGTTGTCATCGTGGGAAGTAATTGTAGAGTAAAAACACTTTATTATACAGATAGCTATTCAATCGCTCCCAATGCTAAAGTGCAACAAATCGTACGGAGGGAGAAGGAATGATATTTAAAAAAATCATTCAGACCTTTGTTTGCTCGCTGGCACTCTTTGTGTTATCTATCCTCTATGTTGGTTTGGTCTTATGTGCATTATTGTCAATACTAGCAGGTGTTTTACGAACATTCGGTCTTGAGCAATTGAAGATGGGCATTTGGTATGGCGTTGAGCTTCCAGTCATCTTCAGCATTCCCCTAGCCCTCCTTGTATCCTTACTCCTGTTCTATTGCTCAATATATGTTAAACGCTCTGTCCTATTCTGTCTTTCGAAGATTAGGTATTAACATCGAAAAGCACATCTTTTGGTTAATCAAAAGATGTGCCCCTTGTTGTTGCTGTCGCACAGATAAACAATGCGTCGGGAATCGGCTTTGTGCTTAGGCCTGCCGATGTTTTTTGTGCGAAAGCACAGCGGCAGCGACAGGTACAGATGTTTGGACACCCGTTGAAAAGTATCTTAACATCTCAACGCCTATAGAATTCTGCTGAAAGAAATTAAATCATTGTGATTTTGTCATTAATTAATGCCTTTTTAAATATATTAATTAATATGGTTGAAAATTCATACTACAATTTATTTTGGCTCATCACCAAAACTTTTTGCAAAACTCTTCCTTAACGATTTATGAAATAAAAAAATAGAACCTTCAATCCAAAATTAGAATGAAGGTTCTATATTATATTTTGTAGAAACAAACGCTTAGATGCTTTGTTACTACATTAGATTTTATTTTAAACGAAGCGCTTCGTCTGTTGATTCATTAACTTCCTTAAGAAGCTCTGGGTTTTCTGCTAATGACTTGCCATAAGATGGAATCATTTCTTTAAGTTTAGATTCCCATTCGTTAACATGTTGAGGGAAGCATTTATTGATTACCTCAAGCATAACGTGAACAGCAGTAGAAGCACCAGGAGAAGCTCCAAGTAATGCAGCGATTGAGCCATCAGAAGCACTTACAACTTCCGTACCAAATTGAAGTGTTCCTTTACCACCAGCTTCAGTATCTTTAATAACTTGTACACGTTGACCAGCTACAATAATATCCCAATCATCGCTCTTAGCATTCGGGATGAAATCACGTAGCTCTTCCATACGTTGTTCTTTAGATAACATAAGTTGTTGGATTAAATATTTTGTTAATCCCATTTCTTTAACCCCTGCCGCTAATAACGTTGTAATATTATGCGGTTTTACAGAAGCAAATAAATCCATATTTGAACCTGTTTTTAAGAACTTAGGTGAGAAACCTGCGAACGGTCCAAATAGTAATGATTTTTTGTTATCAATATAGCGTGTATCAAGATGCGGAACAGACATTGGTGGAGCACCAACTTTAGCTTTTCCGTATACTTTCGCATGATGTTGTTCAGCCACTTCTTGGTTTTTACATACTAAGAATAATCCACTGATTGGGAATCCACCAATATGCTTTCCTTCAGGAATACCTGATTTTTGTAGTAATTCTAGGCTTCCTCCACCAGCACCAAGGAAAACAAATTTTGCTGAATGGTATTCCATTTTACAGCCATTTTTGTCGTGCACTCGTACTTCCCATGAACCATCGCTAGTACGTTTCATGCTTTCAACACTATGGTTGTAGTTGATGTCAACGTCTTTATTTTTTAAGTGGTCGAATAACATACGTGTTAATGCACCAAAGTTAACGTCTGTACCAGTGTCAATTTTTGTCGCAGCGATAGCCTCATCTGCTGGACGATCTTGCATAATAAGAGGAATCCATTCCTTTAGTGTTTCTGGGTTATCAGAAAATTCCATACCTTGGAATAAAGGATTTTTTGTCATTGTTTCATGACGTTTTTTTAGAAACTCTACATTGTCTTCCCCTTGTACTAAACTCATATGAGGTAAAGGCATAATGAAGTCCTGTGGATTACTGATCAGTTTGTTGTTCACAAGATAAGACCAAAATTGTTTTGAAAGTTGGAACTGCTCATTAACTTTAATCGCTTTGCTAATATCGATTGATCCGTCTTTTTTCTCTGAAGTGTAGTTAAGCTCACAAAGTGCAGCATGTCCAGTTCCCGCATTATTTAATTCGTGAGAACTTTCTTCACCAGCTTTATCAAGCTGCTCAAACACTGTAATTTTCCAATCTGGTGCTAATTCTTTGAGCATTGTCCCCAAAGTCGCACTCATGATTCCGGCACCAATTAAGATAACATCTGATTTAATTTGTCTGTTACTCATTTTTACCTTCCTTATATATTAAGATTTGCAGAAAGGATGTATAGCTTTCCTGCTTAGATATCTCAGTAAGCCATGGAGTAGCCTAGGAGTACACCTTTTCTGTATCAATTATTACCTTATTGCAGTGTATCATAATTACATAAAGATTAAAATATCAACTATCTATATGAGAGTTATGTGCATTTTTCGAGCCTTTCCCTTAATAAATCAAGAGAAAAACCTCCTATTCCACCACAAAGAAATCCAACCTTCATTTAAGTTTTATGGAATAATTGACCTAAAATTGGCTAGCATTTTCATATAATAATGCGGATTTTTTAATATTATATCTATATAATAACATAAAAATATGGAACCAGTCTTGTTTTTGCACCAGCTCCACTACATATAAATATATACCGAATTTTCTTAGTGTTATTTTAAAATTATTTCTTTTATTATTCTAACCAAAAAGATCAAATCTCATCCTATTTTTCGACAGGGCTTTTTATTTTCCAACCATCTATTTTGAAACCACCCATTTGATTAAATACATGGTTTACTAACTGTTCATATACCTCCACCATTTTTTGTTTGTCCACTTCTAATAATGCTTTTAAAAACATTTCTTTAAATATTGAATCTGGAAAAACATTTTTTAGATATTTTTTAATATATGTTGGATCTATAAGATAAGAATGTACTTGATAGTATGGAATGCTTTCTAACCTTAGAAACTGACAGTACTCAGAAAATAAATTAGCTAATGAATTAAAATACACAAAGGGGAAATCCACTCTTTGTTGTTCAAAACAATCCTTTAAATTATCTAGTGAATCCCATAATGAATATTTTTTAATTTCTAAAACAGTTTTATTTAATTCATCATATTCATTGTTTAGCCAATGTTGCGCTTCGATTTTTAATTCATTAAGTATTCCCGTTTTATCAAATAAAATCTTTCCTGTAATGAATTGAACCATGGACATTGTTCTATGGATTTGAAAATCTTGTTGAAAGTATTTGCGAATTTGTTTTGGTGGATTAGCGAAATATTCTATAAGAAAACCATTCATAATCCTATTCCCTCTCTCTCGCCAATCAACATCATCAGATAAAATAATATGTACATCTATATCAGAACGCTTTGAAGGATCTCCCGTTATATAGCTCCCACATACGAGTGCCCCTACAACATCATTTCGGTTCTTCCAATCTTTTAAAAACTCTTCAAGTGCCATTTTCCATTCTTCCATAAAACTATCATCACCTTTCTTAAAAATCGAACTTTGGAATATCCCATATATTCAATATTTATCAAAAAAATCCTTTAAATTTGTAAACGAAAAAAACACAGCATTATTAGCTGTGTTAAATTATAAAATATTATCTTTTATATTGATGTTCCCTTTGATTATAAGGAAAAATATTCGTCGATTTCAGGATCTTTTGTTCAATTAGATGATTATCTCAATGGTCTCTAAAATGATGCCGTTATTCTAATTAGAACACCCGTCTAACCTTTATTTTTTTTTAGCAGTTGCTCCATTTTATGATCAGCACGTAGTAAGACTTGCTTTATTTGTTTAATCTCATTTTCTCTTTGAATCATCTGCTTATACTTATTTTGAAATAATATTTTAAGCTGTTGAACGTTTTGGATTTCCGCTTCCGTCAATTCATCATTTTCATCCGTATTTTGCGACCATTCAAAAAGCAATTTAATTTCTTGAAGTGAAAAACCACATTGCTTTAGTTTAAGAATTGCACTAATGATTTCAATATGCTCCTCGTTATACTCACGATGTTTGTTTTTTATTTCCGGATGTAATAAACCCATTTTTTCGTAATAACGGATCGTATCTTTACTAAGATCCGTACATGTAGCAAATTCACCAATTTTTATGATCATCACCTACTACACTATAAATTTATATACCAATAAAAGCAGTATACAATGGAATATGAAGCGAACGATATGGTGACTATATCTTAACTGTTTATTTGTTAATAGCCCTTCCGCAACTGTTAATACATGTAACAGAACGAATTCAAGGATTAGTAACATCAGTATTAGAGCTTTGTTTGGTAAAAATATCGTTACAAGAATACTAATAGATAAAACCACAAATAAGAATGTTCGTACTTGAAACCCATTCTCTTTCCATTGTTGCAAGCCTGCAATCCCTGTTAATAATGAGTATAACCCTATCAATACATAAACAATAATATCCATTTACATCACAACATTCTTTTAATACTTTCACTTTAAAAGATGGAGTTAACTCCATGTCAACAGATTTAAAATCGAAAGAGCCACAATCAGTCTTTTGGAACTACTACTTATCTTTAGTACAAGAAATGTAATGCTGTTTGCTAAAAGCCAATTACAACTATGGATAGAATACTATTTTACTTAATACTATTTTACTTATTTAAAAATATCAGCTAAATAGTTTTGAACAGACTCTGGTAATAGTTGAAAAAACAATCCCTCATATTTGATATCGAGTATACCCGCAATGAAAATAATAATAATGATGAATAGTAAAAGAGGTTTCTTATTTTTAGAAATCCACTTCAATAGGCTCCCCTCCTCTGAAAAAATAACATTATAGTTTGCAAATTAAGTATATATGGATTTTTATAATATATAAACCTGTCCTTTTGATCATAAAATCATTCTTTGTCACCCAAATTGGAGATGTTACATAAATTAAAATGCTGCTACTTATTATAAAGTAGGTTTTCTTTTAGTAATTGAATTCAAATCAATTCCTTTGGGTAAACAATATTCAAACAGAGCTTTTGTCTCATCAAATTGAAATTTAATAAAGAAAGGAATAGCAATGGTAAACTTTAAATCATTTCGTGGGGTCGTTACTCAAATTAGTGATTTTCCGATCGGGCAAAATGGCGAAAAGGAAGGTTGTTATAAACTTATGACGGTAGAAGATAGTACTCAGGGCATCGTCAATTTTGTCGTCTCACCTTCTACTTATTTTGTAAACCAAGAAATTGTAACAATCGGTGATCAGATTACTGGATATTATGATGGGAATGCACCTGTTCCTTTGATATATCCGCCTCAATATCGAGCCCTCGTTGTCGTAAAGGAAAATAGCTTTCAAAATGTCAAAGTGGACTTTTTTAATAGCCAATTAGTGAGTAGTGATGGCCAATTACAACTAAATCTTTCTGCTTATACACTTATCTTGCTCAAAAATGGGCAGCCTTTTTCAAAAAGCCCGGCAAATCGAAACCTAATTGTTATCTATGGCCCTACTACAAGAAGTATTCCTGCACAAACTACACCGTATACAATAATTGTTTGGTGTTAACCAAACATAATAGAAAATATTTCCCAGGAAAGGGTTCGATCTTCCGCGTAACGCTCTCTACTAACTATATTATTATGTTTCCACATCTGTACAACATTACACATAAAAATTGACCAACAGTGCATTATATGCAAAACAACAAAAGGAATAAAATTAAGCGGCTTAAGTCCTTTAAATTATAGGGCTTAAACCGCTTAAAGCATTATTTTTATTTCTTCTATCTACTGTTTGCCTTGCATATCGTGTAATTGTCGCTTGATCTGCTCTAAGTATTCTTTATTTTGTTGGACTGTATCCAAATGCTCACCATATTGCTTTGCATTCATAAATGCATTTTCTGCATGTTCGATTTGATTGAAAGCATGCTCAATCGCAATCTCCTCCGGATGTGACTTTGCATGCTTCAATAAACGCTCTGCCTTTTGGACAGAGTTCCCAAACAAAGTGCTTGGATGATCCTGTTTCCAGCTCATATCTGAGTGCTTAGCCAATTTTGCCTCTTCCCTTCCTGCCAATTTGATAAATAATCTAGATATAGTATTGGAAAATGAGCAGAAAATATGTACGGAAAAGTTAGTGAATATCTATGTAATCTAATGAATGACCTCCCATTTTTTAGTGTATTATTATATTAATAACCACAATGAAGCCTTAATTTTTATTACTTCTGCGTGTTCAGGACAAGCTTCATATTTGAAAGGGGATAATCTCATTGGAAATGAGTAGGATTCAAAAAGTCGGACAAATCGGAATCCCAGTTAAAGAATTAAATCGAGCAATACATTTTTATAAAGAAAAACTAGGGCTTTCACTTTTATTTAATACTGACAGCATGGCATTCTTTGATTGCAATGGATTACGTCTTTTGTTAAGCCTGCCAGAAAAAGACGAATTTATTTATTCAAGTTCAATTATTTATTTTCAAGTTGAAAATATGAGCAAGACATATGAGGATTTAGTAAATAAAAATGTTACGTTTATCGACGAACCACATGTAGTAGCAAAAATCGGACAAACCGAAACATGGATGGTATTTTTTAAAGATACAGAAGATAATACTCATGCATTCATGAGCGAAGTACAAGTTTAAGAAAACAGGTGACCGTCTAAAATGGTCGGTCTCCTTTATATCAGCCTCTTAATACTTCACTTTCTGGAGTTGATCGAGTTATTCGTGATACGAGTTCCTCAAGTACATTTCCTCTAAAGCTTATCTACTCCACATTTTCTTTAGCCATCTTCTTATTGTCAGTATGGATGCTTTTCATTCCTTCAAAAAATGGATACTCTATACTTAAATATCTTTCTAACTCTCCATTATCATGAGGAAGCTTCTCTAAGTAATACTTCGAATCGTTTATTCTTTTTTGAATTTCCTGTTGATTTTGTGTTGTCGAACCGTGTCCAGGTATATGGGTCGTTATATGATGATCCAGCAAAATATTTTCAGCTTTATTGACCGTAGTTACATAATCTTTATAGTTGCTAAAAATGAACGGGAACTCAACATCTGACAAATAATCGCCGGAAAGAAACAGACCACCAGGCTCAATAATTGTAAATAAACCATCATTCGTATGACCAGGTGCTTGATAAAATGTCATGGTAAGTGAATCTAATTCTAATTTATGTCCATCCTCTGAAACAACAATATCTACAGTTGGATATACAGGTGAATAGCTTCTATTCACATAATATCCTTGGTCGAATTGTTTAATTTTTTGAATGCTGTCTTCTTTGTTAGGATTTTCATCAAATTGTTTAGATGCAATTACCTTAGCTTCTGGGAATGCCCCAGACCCAATAATGTGATCAAAATCGCTATGTGTGTAAATAATATATAGTTGTTTATCACCTTTAATCTTGTTGATATAGCTCTTAATTTCTTCAATTTCAGTAGATAACCAATTTGGATCTGTCATAATTACTGCTTTATTAGTTTCAATGATTGCCGAGGTAGTCATATATAATGCGCTTTGAAAAACCGTAATATTTTCTTTTTGGAATTGAATCACCATGAACCATCCTTTTCCCTTTATTTTTTGTTTGCTAATGAGCTTGTTTGTTGAACAAGTACTTTTATTTTTGTATTCGCTCTACTCCATAGTTCGGGCAACATTTATAAAATCCTTCTTTTGGAAAAAAGTATGCGAAATCAATTTGAATTTCACATACTCTTAGTTTTATCTATTGATACAAGTATTCATGAAAAACGGATCTATATGATACTATTCTCCATGACTAGTTTAAATGTAGAGAGACATTCCTTTGTTACATACATCTATCGAATCAATCAATCTCACCTATAATTCAGGTGAAAATCTTTCATTTCAATTAAGGAGAGTAAACATGAACAACAATAAAGACAACACAGAAGTCATCTTACTTTCTGACCCAACCGAATGCTTGATGCATCCGTTTTATAATAAACAAATCGTTTTTACAGGGGCCCTTTCCACGATGACACGTTCAGAAGCTGCGAAAAGAGTACGAGCTTGTGGAGGAATTATGCAGGGGGCTGTTACACAGGATACAGATTTCCTTATTCTTGGGGACAAACGTCGCGGTATAAGTACGAAACAATTAAAAGCCGAGAAATTGATTAACCTCGGCCAAGACATTCAAATTATTATTGAGGATGATTTTATGTGGCTCATTTCAATGTAAAAAGAATATCTACCGTCATCTTTCAAATCCATCTCATCAAAAAGGTATGTAAAACAACTATGTTCACATACCTTTTCGCCTATTTTATTACTTCAAACTAATAATAATAAATTCTAAATGATGTTAATTTGAAAGCTCATAATTCCATAAGAACTAGAACAGTTAACTAGATGAAGTTTAAAAAATAACACAGCTTAGTTTACTACACAATCAATCTCTAATATAGAACATATCTTATAATATCCTAGCAAAAGGAGGTGATAAAATGGTACAAATTCTTGATTACCAAGCAACTGAACCTCTAAGTACGTTTAACCCAGAAACTGCTTTTCCAATTCCACAGGCACCATTTAAAGTTCTTTTAGCTTCGATTCAAATAAACATCCCAGGCACCGCTTCAAGAAATAATAACGTTGAGCTACTTGCAAGCATCGGCGTGGCGGGAGTTACTGATATTTCCCAAATTGTATTTAGAGTCTTCCGTAACGGGAAAGAAATCTATAATACTCAAGATGGAGTAGAATCAGCTGGTTCAGAACAAAATTACGTCTTTACATTCCAAGCTATAGATTTCAATTTGATAGCTGGCGCTAACTTCTATCAGGTTTTTGCTGAGAATATTACACCCAACACACAAGCAAACATTGTTGGACCCATTTCTTTTAGTGGCCTAGCTATAAAAAGTTAACAATAATAGCTCTTACTATGCATCTTGATTATGTTTATGCCCCGTGCAAATTTTTGGCATACATGATCGATTTTTTTAAGAGTGTTCATCATGAATTAAGATGCATGTTTTATATAAGGATTTTTAAAAATAAGCTGTATAGAAGTTATTAAAAATCAAACTTTCTATACAGCTTATTTTTTCATTTATATTATACTCCCCTAATATATAAGATTTTCATCTCTATAAAGAAGGCTATTTTATCACTTATGAGAAATTGTTAACAGTGGGCTCGTCGCCTTCAAAAGCGATATTTTGGACAAAACCCGCTTCCCGAAAAAAATGGTCGGTTAAGTTTCGGAAGCCATAGCCTGTATTCTTGCTAATAAATGATTCATCCTTCACCTCCTCAAGCCGAACGCTTTCCCTCCCCGCTAACCTAAATAGCACTCGGTTTTTATCGATTGGCAACATCTTATTTTTATGCTCGAAAGCTTTCTGCATATTTTAATGCAAGCTGCGTTCGGGAAGTTACTTGAAATTTTCGATACAAATTTTGCAAATGCTTCTTTACTGTATTTTCACTGACATATAAATAACTAGCTATTTCTGCATTTTTTAATCCCTCGCCAGAAAAAAGAAGCATCAAAGAAATTCAGTTATTCTTTAATATTCCTTCTTCAAATAACTATGTGCTTACTTATGATACGGTTCTCCGTAACTAGTCTAAGTGCGGTTTTAACTAGTAACCTACTTTACATGGAAACGGTCAACACTCTGTTTCAATTCATCCGCCAGCCCATAAAGCATAGCTGCAAAACTGGCTACCTCTTGCATGGCTGCAAGTTGTTCTTCTGATGAAGCGGCGATGTAAGCGGAGTCGGCTGAAGATGAATCTGCGATACCCTCCAGCACTGTTAGTGAAGCCGCAACTAACTCACTTCCTGATGACAGTTGTTCCGAAGCAGCAGATACTTCGTCAATCTGATCGGACACTTTCTGAATCGACTCCACGATTGAACTAAATGTTTGCCCTGCCTTTTTCGCAATGTGTGTACCTGCCTGGGCTTCTGTCATTGATTTATCCAAAGAAACCACTGTTTTACTCGTGTGATCGCTGATGCCTTGGAGTATGTCAGTTATTTTCTCCGAAGAGATTTTGGACCGTTCAGCGAGTATACGAATTTCTTGAGCCACAACGGCAAAACCTTTACCATGCTCACCTGCTCGCGATGCCTCAATCGATGCGTTAAGTGCAAGTAAATTGGTCTGATTAGCAATGCTACCTATTAATGTAACCATTTCACTAACTTGATCGCTTAATTTCTTCAGTCCATGGATTGCTTCGACCGATGTTTTCAAGTTTTGTTCAATTGTGCTCATTTGAGCAACTGTTGTTTCTATATCCTTCATTCCTGCATTTGCGCTATCTGCTGTAACCGAAGCCAATTCTGAGACGACGGAGGATGCATCTACGATTCTATGAATACCCATTCCCATTTCCTTCATTGATTGTTGACACTCATTAGTATGACGAAGTTGTTCATCGAGCCCAACAGCAATGTTTTGAATGGCACCTGTGATTTCTTGTGTAGCTGCTTCGGTCTGGGCAGCGCTTTCTTGTAATTGAGAAGAAGATACAGCAACTTCATTCGAAGAATTTTGTATGTTATGGGTCAATACCCGAAGTCCGCTAATCATCTGATTAAATGAACTTGCAGCCTTACCAATCTCATTATGGTTCAGTACAGGAATTTCAACGGTTAAATTGCCTTTCGAAGCATGTTCAGACACTTCAGCTAAACGTGCAAGCGGGCGCAACATTTTACGAAGAATGAATACGACCAACCCGATTAACATAAGTACAAAAAAAATACCAACCGTGATATTCGTCCATAAAATCCGTTGAAGTTCCTTTTTAACAATCCCGTAATCGAAATCGACACCAAACAACGCAACTGGTTTTCCGCTTCCGTCATTAATCGGCGCTAAATACGAGATGAAAGTTCCACCTTCATCAGTGTAAACATCAGTTAATGTGCTACCGTTTCTCATTGCATCTTCGTAACTTTTAAGAAATTCCGAATCTATTTCATATAACGTACCTAACTCTTCAGCATATTCAACTGGATCCCGACCATATTCTGAGTTATATAAGTATTCTTTGCCATCCTTCTTGATAATGTCCGGTGTTAATAAATAGACATCCACTACCATATGATTGGAGTTCATAGAATTCAAAATATTGGGGAGTTCCTCGAATGGTTTTCCCTCCAATGGTTGATGCTCAAGAATTGTCTTCGTTGCTTCGGCAACAAGAGGTTCATTTTGTTGAGTTATGGATTTGAATACTTTTCCATATTCATCAAATTGGCGAAAGTACGCCCCACGTTGATCGCGTATGGACAGGAAAATCATTAATCCGATAACGATAATTATGAGGGCGGAGAGAAATAACGAGCTCGTAAATACTAAACTTCTAGATTTTGCTTTTTTAGAGCGCTTAGTTGTCCTCCTGGTATTTAATAATTTTTTTCTTCCAATCAAGGGAAAACCCATTTTCATTACACCTTCTATTTTAGCTTTTATCTATAATAATACACATAGCTGCGATTAGATCCCCGCTTCACGCAAATATGGTAATCCTTCTTATTGTGGTGGAGGGCTTAATATTCATAGTAATACACTGTTTCAAATCAACCAGTTATACATAAGTTATACATAAATTATACAATTATAAAATATTTGGAGCAAAGTTTATTTTAGTTCTCCCTTCATCCCTCGTATGTTCATCAAAGTTAACAGCAAAGGTATTGAGCTATATTAGAAAATTATTTAAATTTTCTTTACTTGAATTTTCGCTGTCAGGAAAGAGCTAGGGTTTTCTATAACAATTTCAGTCGGATAAAATTTAATAATAATTGAGGATGTATTTTCATAATCTCTATGTGTCATAGCATTATACATAGAGATTATGAAAATAAAAACAGCCCAACTAATCTCTTAGCCAGACTGTCATTTCACAGTTTTTTTCAACTTTATTAACAATTAATCGTAAGTAAAGTAGATACCTCACTTACTTATGATACGGTTCACCTTTCATAATCCTAAAACTTCTATAAATCTGCTCTACCAAAACAAGCTTCATTAGCTGATGCGGTAATGTCATTTTTCCAAAGGATTGTTGCTCATCAGCACGTTTCAACACATCATCGTGTAAACCAAGGGAGCCACCGATGACGAATGCGATTTTACTTTTGCCGTAGGTCATGAGGGATTCAAGATCTGCCGCCATTTGCTCAGAGGTTTTCATTTTGCCGTTAATGGCTAAGGCGATAACGTATGTATCTGGGCTGATTTTAGATAGAATACGTTCACCCTCTTTTTTCTTTACAATTTCCATCTCTGCTTCGCTTAGCTGCTCGGGTGCTTTTTCATCTGGTACTTCGATTAAATCCATTTTTGCGTAGCCACCGAGACGTTTTACGTATTCATCTATTCCCATTTTTAAGTACTTTTCTTTTAGTTTTCCGACTGATACAATCGTTATATTCACACGTTATCCACCTTTACATTTCATTTACAAACAAATTATCCACAAAAGTTATCAACATATCCACAAGTGATTCCTATATCTTGTGTAAAGTTATTTACTTGATACAAGATATTCTGCAGGTCGTTCACAGTAGCTACATTTTGTGGATAACTTTTTATCCCCTTCGATTTTATCCATAATTGGGAACTCTTTTTGCTCAGCCACAAACATGTCTAAAGCGTGTTCTATATGGTTTTCACAGCTGTATTTTTCCATTTTTGCACCTCTTCTTATTTTCCGAAATTTCCACAAACTTATTCACAATTCGGTCTATGTTATCCACAATCTATTGTAACAAAGGTCAGGCGAGTATGGAAGAATAGGCTTTCTACCACCACTCGCAATGTATATGTTATTATTCACAATTTTCTAGTTATCCACAATATTTTTTAAATCATTCTTAATAATTCAGTGAACATTGTGGCTGAATTTCAACTCAGGGGTTACTCGTTCTCACTACTCTTCAAGATTGAGCAAAACAGACTTATGTATGACACCTTAATATCATTGACTCAACAACATGAAAAAAATCAGTGGAGATTATAGTATCCCCACTGATTTTTAATTTACAATGAATCGCTATTTGTTAATGTTAGTGATAGATCCAATAATTTACCTTGGCGATATACTTTCATCGTCAATTTATCACCAATTTTTTTGTTAATATATAAATGCTTGCGCAAATCGATTGATGTTTCGATTTTTTCGCCATCCATTTCAACTATTACATCGTATTGTTGAATGCCTG
This sequence comes from Lysinibacillus sp. CTST325, assembly GCF_054665055.1. NCBI lineage: Bacteria > Bacillati > Bacillota > Bacilli > Caryophanales > Bacillaceae > Lysinibacillus > Lysinibacillus sp. CTST325. Next base: position 141,335 of record NZ_BAAFHO010000009.1, read on the forward strand.
CTTTTGAAGCTGGAGAGTTAGGCACAACATTCTCAATAACAACACCTTTTGTCACATCATTTGGCAGTTTTAAATTTTGTTGATAGAGTGACGGAATATCCGTTAAGTCTGCTAATATTTTAATACCCATTGTTGGGCGTTTCATTTCACCATTTTTCTCTAATTCCTCGATAATAGGAATTGCTGAGTTAATCGGAATGGAAAAGCCTAAACCCTCAACAGAAGATTGTGCAATTTTCATGGAGTTGATACCGACTAATTCACCAGCAAGGTTAACAAGTGCACCACCACTATTACCAGGGTTAATGGCTGCGTCTGTTTGTAATACTTCTTGCTGCCAATCTATATTGCCATCATTGTTTATGTCAACTGGTACAGAACGATCCTTACCAGAAACAACACCTGTAGTAACAGAGCCATAGAATTCTAAGCCAAGTGGGTTACCAATTGCGATTACTGTTTCACCTTGTTTTAATACATCTGAGTTACCAAATGTCGCTACTGTCTTAACATCTTTAGAGCTAATTGAAATGACCGCTAAGTCTGTCCAAACATCGCGACCAACTAATTGTGCTACTTCTTTCGTTCCATCTGGCATTGTTACTTCTAACTGTTTTGCACCTTCAATAACATGGTTATTTGTAACGATAAAGGCTTTATCACCTTGAACTTTGTAAATAACACCTGAGCCACTCCCTGTAGCCTCTTCTGATGTGGTTGTTGGATTCCAGAATCCTCCACTTCTCACTTCTTGAATATTTGTAATCCCTACGACGGCCCCTGAAGCCTTATCAACCGCTTTCGTAACATCAGTTGTCACTTCTGTTGCAACTTGATTAATGGTTGTTTCATTTTTATTGCCATTACCTGCGCTACTTGTTGTTGTACCAGGCATTTGATTGACAAGGCCAGGCATCATGAGCCAAACGAGTAAAGCGCCTATGATGACGCCGATAAAACCGGTAAATAAATAACCACCTTTACCTCCGCCACCGCCTTTCTTTTTATGACGCTTCTCTTGCGTTTCTCGCTCCTCTTGTTCGAGTCGCTCCTGAAGAGGTGACTTCTGTATTTCATCATTTTTTACAAAATCATTGTTTTTATCATCATCTTGAAAATAGCCCATTTTCCTCATCCTTTCCTTTATTAGTATTTGCTAGTTGTTACCCTAATATTACAATTCAAACATTAAAATCAGATGAAAAATAAATAAAATGGACATAAAAATGGCTGTTCAATGCATTTTGTATAAAATGCCATTGAACAGCCTCATTAAAGCTTCGATATTGTTAACTGATACTAATCATTAAACGGTTACTAATTTCGTCGGCTCTTCTGCATCTGTATCAAATAAATTTAAATACTCACCGACAATAATGCCGCAAGATTGCAAAGTTTGTGTAACACTCATGCGCGCAAGCTCTTTCATGTTATTATCCATACTTAAATGTGATAAATAAATATTTGTTGGTTTTTCAAATACGACGTCACTCATTGCGATAGCTGCATCCTCATTTGAAACGTGCCCTACATCACTTAAAATACGACGTTTTATAGACCATGGATAACGCCCCATTTGCAGCATATTCACATCGTGGTTACTTTCAAATACAAAGGAATCAGCACCTCGAATAATCCCTTTCATACGGTCACTGACATATCCTGTATCCGTAATAACAACAAGCTTGCGTCCATTTTCATGAAAGCTATAAAACATTGGATCTGCTGCATCATGTGATACAGCAAAAGATTCAACGGCCAATGAACCGAAATGCTTTACAGTATCCATTTCAAATTCAAAACGTTGCTCTAAAGGTATATCACCAACTAGCCCGTCCATCGCCTGCCACGTTTTGGCGTTAGCATAAACAGGTACATTATATTTTCGTGCCAATACACCTATTCCTTTAATATGATCACTATGCTCATGTGTAACGAAAATGCCACTTAGCTGTTTCATATTGCGGTCGACTTTTGTAAATAGTTGCTCCATCTTTTTGCCACTAAGACCCGCATCGACAATAAATGCATGATCGTCATTCTCTACATAAATCGAATTTCCTGTACTGCCACTTGCTAAAACACTAAATCGCATTATTCAACTCCCCAGTCTTCCTCTTCAGCCTGTTGCTTGTCTCCTTGGATTTCAATAATTTTTCCATCAATAGCATCCACGAAATACTCTTCTATTTCTCCGTCCGATAATTTCACTTGTACTTCCCATGTTGGTATCAACACTTGCGTTTGCCTTAAATTACTAAATGTCGAGTAACCTAACTTCACTTGCTTAATACTCGAGTCTGGCTTTAATAGCGTTTTATTATAAAGTGTTTGGAAAATTTGAAGTGGTGGAATGACAGTTTCCTGTTGCTCCATCTCTTCTAAATTGTCAATCATTGTCTGCTCATACTTTATCACTTCGTTATCCATATTCCAGTGTACTTTTAATACGGCACTATCATTGTAATAGAACATTCGATTATTTTTCTTCTGGTAGAAGACTGCGACTCTTTCTTCACGGTCTACCTTCCATAATGCATAAGAATCCCCGTTTTTAACGTTTGTGTGGACAAAATCGATAAGACTTGCATCATCATCAATATTTCGTAATTTCACAGGATCGATAAAAATAGCACTTATTTGTGTATGTGTCTCATCCGTGAAACTCACTTTCTGATTATCATTAGGAGCAGTATTTTTAAAAATATGCACTTCGCCTGTAATGTAAGTAGCAGACTCGTTACTATTCGGCAGTGGTCCATACGTAATGTTATCATCTTTCAAACGGGCTTCTATTGTTTTTTCACCTAGTATTTCTACGCTCTGCGCTTCATTATAGCGATTTAAATACAACCAATACAAGAAGATATTTAAGATTAAAAAAACGAATATAAAAATAGACTTTGTTCTATTCCAATCCATTTTGGACACCCCCTAATATGTCAGGCGTCAGTTTCGTGGATATACCATTACGAATAACAAACCAGCATGGCTCTAATGTCACGATTGTGCTTTGATCATAGGTTAAATAAAAACCCACAACAATATCATCTATATCGGATAATTCAATGTTATTTAGCTTTTTAATCTTTTCAACGATTTCCGATCCTGACGGAAGTTCCTTCATCTCTTTTTCGGATGGAATATCTTTCTCAAAAGAAAAGTATGGACGTTTGTAGCGAAAAATACGATTATCTCCCCAAACGGTAGTAATTCGGTTTATCGCCTGATCACTATAAATCGGTAATCCATGTAAATATAGCTGATAATCCAATTGATTATTGCTTGTACTTGTTGAGGCTAAGCGATAATCATCTGTAAAACCTCCGTGTTCATTGATAAATTCGAAGCTATCCGTAAAGAGCTTGGAAGGCCCTATTCTTACACCACTTTCTGCAGCTGGATATACATAGGTTAATGATTTCACTTTCGAATCAATCACCATCCGTGACATTCCATCGTGATATTTTTCAGTAGTTGCACTTTCATCAGTGCGCACGACATTGTTTAGATTTGTAAATACCACATTTTTAAATAATTCAGGTTTCTCTTCGATAAAATACGTACATTTTGCAGATTCAATTTTATCATTTGCAATATATAGTGAGGTAAAGCCATCTCGCTCCACTTCTTTAAAAGTGCTGTATGTTTTCGCTGGCTCAATAATATTTCTTACAAATTGATTAGCATTTTCTAGACTTACACGTGAACGCATCAATAATTCATTGTTGCCACTAATGAAAAATACCTGTAACACTTTGTTATTATAATTGCCCCAATCTATAATCATACGATTGAAGGTTGTTTCAGGTAGCTCCTTATCGGCGAACTGAAAAATCGTGTTAAAGGCAGAGTAAGGAATCTCACCAGGAAAAAAGACGGTCATATAATTGTTAGAACGAATCAACTCGTTTATAGAGTCCGCCTTAAGATTATTGTCAATGGGCATTAAATCTAAGACATTCCATCTTTGAAATGCGTTCATAATATCTACCATTGCACTATTAGATACTGTTCCGGTAAATTCTTTATCAAAACGGTAAATAGCTTTATAAGGACGAATTACATCCTCCGCTTTTTTTTGTGGTCCGATTAGAATTTCTTTTCCTTCAGTCTGTTCAATAACTTTATAATCTGGCGTGTATGTCCAAATCATAAAGGTTAAAACCACACTTAGCATAACGAGTAAGAATAAAACAACCGATTTAACTGGTTCTATATATTTCATTCCCACTCACCTGCCTCGTCAAAATCATCTAAATTAAGTGGTAATGTGAAGAAAACCGTTGTTCCATGCCCTTCTTCACTTTCGGCCCATATTTTACCGCCATGAGCTTCAATCATTTCCCTGGCAATAGCTAGCCCTAGACCAGTGCCTCCCATAGATCGAGCTCGAGCTCGATCTACTCGATAGAAACGCTCAAAAATACGTCCTACATTTTCCTTAGGGATTCCCATACCATCATCGGAAATCATAACCTTTAGCATATCTCCTTGCGCTGTAAAGCCAAAGCGGATATTACCTCCATCGGGTGAATACTTAATAGCATTAGAAATGATATTATCGATAACTTGTGTCACCTTATCCGTATCAATTTCTACATAATAAGATGCCTCTGGGAATAAACGTTCAAACATCACTTTATCTGACTTAGACATTTCAAAACGATCGATAATACGGTTAAAGAATGAATTAAATAGAACAATGTCTTGATTCAGTTCATAATCTGAACTATCCATTCGTGATAACTGCAATAAGTCATTCACTAAGCGGATCATACGCTCTGTCTCTGTTTGTGTAACATTCAAAAATGTTGGAGCAATATTTTCATCTTTCCATGCACCATCTGCTAACGCCTCTAAATAACTGCGCATCGTCGTTAATGGTGTCCTTAATTCATGTGACACATTTGATACAAATTCCCTGCGATCCATCTCTATTTTTTCCTGTTCCGTAATATCGTGTAGTACGGTAATTAGACCATTAATAAAGCCCGTTTCTTTTTGAATAACAGAGAAATTCGCACGTAAAATATACGGTGCGTCTGCTGTACTGAAATTTAAATTCACCGCATCATTCATGTGAATTAAATCCTCAAAACTATACTCTTGATCAATACCTAAAACAGATGCAATCGGACGGCCTAATGTAATATCTCTTGAAATATGCAGCAGCTCTAGTGCGGGGTCATTAATAAGAATGATGCGCCCTTTTCGATCTGTTGCAACAACACCATCCGTCATATTACTAAGGACCGAATCGAGCTTTCGCCGCTCTGCCTCAGTAGTAGATTGTGCCTCTTGCAAGCGATTCGTTAAATGATTAAAGGTTATAGCAAGCTGCCCTATCTCATCTGTACCATAAACCCGTACTTTTCGAGAATAGTTACCCTTTGCCATCGCCTGTGCTTGCTTACGCATATCTGCAATTGGCTGTGTAATTGTTCGTGCTACTAAGATTCCTAAAAAGATAGTAATCACTAAGGACACTGCTGTACCGCCAAGGAAAATACGGTTAATGTCATTCACTTGTTCAAAAACAGATTCAATATTAGCCTCAATGTATAGTACCCCTATGATTTCATCATCAGGTCCTGCACCATCTCGAATTGGCGAAGCTAACACCCACACTCGATTTCTTGTTTTATTATCAAGTTTAATGTTTTCAAATAATGTTTCTGCAGAGATAGCACGGCGTACGAGGTCATTATTCAAACGCTGTCCAATCAAATTTTGATTTTCTATCTCAGATGTGGCGCGAATACGCTGTCTATTATCGATGACACGGATTTCTAAAATATCTCCTTTAGAAAGTTCCTTCAACCCTGTGGAAAATTCCATTACAATCGTTTTCAAGCTCTCTTCAAGAGTTGGCATATTACTTTCATCGCGTTCTTTTAACATTTCTTCACGAATGCTATATTGCATTAAATCGACACGTTGAAAAATGGATTGTCGGAAGTTGTCTTTTAAATTTTGCTCTAATTCACGTGCAAAATAGATTCCTATTATTTGCAAAGCAAGTAGAATTAGTAAAATGTAAATTAGTACTAACTTGACATGAATTGATTTAAAGAAGCTAACTTTCTGCATTCCTTTTTACTCCTGATCAGGATTTCGTAAATAATAACCTACACCACGGCGTGTGACAATCCAAGCCGGATGACTAGGATTGTCCTCTATTTTTTCTCGTAAACGACGAATTGTTACATCTACTGTTCGTACATCGCCAAAATAGTCGTAGCCCCACACAGTTTGTAGTAAATGTTCACGCGTCATTACTTGACCGATATGCTTCCCTAAGTAATGTAATAGTTCAAACTCTCTGTGTGTTAGTTCAATTGCTTCATCACGTTTCAATACTAAGTAAGCATCTGGCTGAATAACAAGCGAGCCTACTACAATTTCATTGGACTCTTCTTCAACCTCTTCGGCAGTAGGGGGTACTACCTGTAAGCGACGCATATTTGCCTTTACACGCGCAATAAGCTCACGTGTACTAAATGGTTTTGTCACATAATCATCTGCGCCCATTTCTAGTCCTAATACTTTATCAATCTCAGACCCTTTTGCAGTTAGCATAATGATAGGGAAATCATATTTTTTTCGTACTTCTCGACAAACTTCCATCCCATCACGCTTAGGTAACATTATATCTAAAAGCATTAAATCTGGTTGCTCTTCCTCAACCTTCGCTAGTGCCTCATCTCCATCATAAGCACAAATAACTTTGTAGCCTTCTTTTATTAAATTAAACTGTAAAATATCTGCGATTGGTTTTTCATCGTCAACAACTAAAATGGTCTTGTCCATATTTTTTCTCCCTTTCGCTATTTATCTATTTTTAAACGATTGTATTTATCAATTATACCTCGGCATATTTGCGTCTGGATTCGGCTTTGTGCTTGGGCCTGCGTGATGCAGGTCAGTTAGCCGTTATCGCATGGATGCAATGATTTTAGGCTAACATCCTTTATTGAACTCCTTTCCGAATCCATGACATCCGCCGGAGGCTTTGGGCCAACGTGATGTTGGTCACTCAGTCGTTGCCACAGGAAGTGGCGTTCTTAGACTGAGTTCCTTTATTTCAGCGGACATCCACTGAAAAATAACTTCAACTCGCATTAACTCACCACCTATAAGGATGGGAGACTTTTGCTGAAAAAAGTTAAAGTCACTACTCTAACTCTACCATGCTTTTAGCTTCTATGCATTATTCTAAATCCTAAGACACTTTACGATAGTATTTTAAACTACATTTCGACAAATATTTCTCGGGAAATAACATAGATTTATATATGAAGTATATAAAAAGACAGCCCTATTTTGGACTGCCTTCTATTGATTTACGCCCTACATATAATAGGTTTTCTAACGAACCTTTTTTCTTAACTTCAAAGTGTAGAAGTGTACCTGTTGGGTTTCTAGAAGACCCTATAATTCCCATAACAGAACTTTTTCCTACTACTTACTTGTCCTAACTTGCACTTTAATTGATGATAGGTGTCCGTAAAGCACCTTCTAACTTTTCTATAGCAGTATTAATTACCCACAAATAATTTTTGCACCAATATACTGTACCATAAAGAAAATACAGTTTAACTGTTTTCATCTTTTTGTAATGTAAATGTATTAATTCTCTACTAATTGTTACATCATTCCTATTTTTATAGCTATTAATAAATATAGTTTCAGACATAGATTTTTATTCCAGCACGGTGCTTTCCGTAAGGTATCTAGACCCTAAGCCGCTCAACCTCTACTCCAAGCGATTGGTTAAGTTCTTTGAATACAGCGGTAGTAGTCCATTTATTTTTAGTATAATTTTAGACTTACCCCTTTTTACTTTTTAAATATTCTGATAAAATAGAAATAAGATACACTAGTTGAATGGAGCGATTAAATTGAATGTTTTACAAACCTCTGGAATAACCCCTAAAGTAAGAAAGCCCCAAAGTAAGAATCCCGTTCGTAAACTTATAATTAGGACCATCATGGTGGCATTAGGTGCATTCATTATGGCACTTGGGCTGGAGCTATTTTTAGTACCAAACCACATTATGGATGGTGGAATCGTAGGTGTTTCCATTATCACTTCTCATTTATTAAATTTACCTCTTGGTATTTTCATCTTCATTTTAAACTTACCTTTCATCTTTTTAGGCTATAAACAAATCGGTAAAACCTTTGCACTTTCCACAGGGCTCGGAATTACTGTACTCTCATTAACAACGCTTTTCTTACATAATCTAAACCCATTTACTCAAGATACGCTATTGGCCACAGTTTTTGGTGGCATGATTTTAGGTATTGGTGTCGGCATCGTCATTCGTTATGGTGGTTCATTAGATGGGACAGAAATTTTAGCTATTTTATTTAATAGTAAAACACCGTTCTCCGTTGGTGAAATTATTATGTTCTGCAATTTACTCATCTTCGCGGTAGCGGGGTTTGTGTTTACATGGGAACAAGCCATGTACTCTATCCTGGCATACTATATTGCCTATAAAATGATTGACATCGTCATTCAAGGGATGGAGGAATCAAAATCTGTTTATATCATAAGTGACGAAATAGATGAAATTGGGCAGACCATTATGGACCGTCTAGGTCGAGGTGTAACCTTCCTTCATGGTGAGGGGGCTTATACAGGTAACGATAAAAAAGTTATTTTTACCGTCATTACCCGATTAGAGGAATCCAAGCTTAAATCAATCGTCGCTGAGATAGATGATCATGCATTTCTAGCAATTGGAAATATTGCAGAGGTTAGAGGTGGCCGCTTCAAGAAGAGAGATATTCACTAATGACAAAAAGGTCGTACCGTATATGGCACGACCTTTTATGATTTATAATTATTTCGCTTCCCAAACGTCCACTAAAACGTTCGTTTGTTCACGTGCAGGACCAACAGAGAAAGTAGCAATTTCAATACCAGTTAATTCACTCACACGTTCTACATAGCGTCGTGCATTCTCAGGTAGCTCGTCTAATGTTTTGCAGCCTGTAACATCTTCTGACCAGCCTGGAAGCTCTTCATAAATTGGTTCACATTGTTCAATAATATGAAGATTTGCTGGATACTCAGTAATCGTTTCATCTTTATATTTATACGCTGTACAAATTTTAACTGTTTCTAAACCAGATAAAACATCGATTGAGTTAAGCGCAAGATGCGTAATACCACTTACTCGGCGTGAGTGACGCACAACTACTGTATCAAACCAACCTACACGACGTGGGCGGCCAGTTGTTGTACCGTATTCACGACCAACTTCACGAATTTGTTGACCTACTTCATCAAATAATTCAGTTGGGAATGGTCCATCGCCAACACGAGAAGTATAGGCTTTAGATACACCAATAACACTTGAAACTCGTGAAGGACCGACACCAGCACCAATTGCTACACCGCCGGCAACAGGATTTGAAGATGTTACAAATGGATACGTACCTTGATCGACATCAAGTAAAATACCTTGTGCTCCTTCAAATAACACTTTGCCGCCTTCATCTAGTACATCATTTAAGATTTTAGACGTGTCAGTTACATATTTTGCGATTTCTTGTCCATAGCCGTAATATTCCTCGAAAATTTCTTCGAATGTTACGCCTTCAACCTCGTAAAATTTCTCAAATAACTTATTCTTAATTGCTAAATTTTGACGTAGTTTTTCTTCAAATACATCTTTGTCTAGTAAATCAGCCATACGGATACCGATACGTGCTACTTTATCCTGATAACATGGTCCAATCCCTTTACAAGTCGTACCGATTTTTTTATCGCCACGGCTTTCCTCATCAGCGATATCTTGCTTAATATGATATGGCAAAATAACATGTGCACGATTAGAAATTCGTAAATTATCTGTATCAACGCCACGCTCTTGTAAGCCTCTAAGCTCAGTAACTAATGACTTTGGATTAACAACCAATCCATTTCCGATTACTGAAGTTTTTTCTTTATAGAAAATACCTGATGGAATTAAATGTAACTTATAAGTTTCACCATCAAATTTAATAGTATGTCCAGCATTATCACCGCCTGCAAAACGAGCGATTGCATCGGCTTTTTGTGAAAGGAAATCCGTAATTTTACCTTTTCCTTCGTCTCCCCACTGTGTTCCTACAACTACAACTGATGTCATAGTCAGCACCTCCGTTAGATACGATTTGTATCTCAATTTTTAAGCCGTTAATTATTGTATCAATGATAGAAACGCCTAGTCAACAAAAATACTTAAAAACACGAACGTAAAATCAAAAAATATGATTCAACGTTCGTGTTTAATAACAGAATGATATGAATATTATCTAACATTCAGATTAATTCCGTCTTGGTGTAATCTCCAACGTTAAGTTCCTCTTTTTTAATCTGTGTTTGACCAAACATTAAAAGAACTACATTTGCATTCATCTCATTACCATAACATGGGTTGATTTCCGTTCCGCCTGGGCGCTTTCCTGGGGTCGCCCAGGTTCCACTCTAATCAACTGATATACATGGCATACGTTTTAACAAATGTCATCTCCAACTATTGGTGATGAGCCAAATAAATAGTTAATCACGCGGAGGTGGTGGCGGCATTTGCGACCAATCCACATTAATGAATTTATTGAATTCTTTTTTAAAAGCAAGTGTAACTGTACCTGTTGGACCGTTACGCTGTTTAGCAATAATAATTTCAATCATATTTTTACTCTCGGACTCTTTATCGTAATAATCATCACGATATAAGAAGGCAACAATATCAGCATCTTGCTCAATACTTCCCGATTCACGTAAGTCACTCATCATAGGTCGCTTATCTTGACGTTGCTCAACGCCACGAGATAGCTGTGATAATGCAATGACTGGAACCTTTAATTCACGCGCTAAACCTTTTAAAGAACGCGAAATCTCAGATACCTCTTGCTGACGGTTCTCCCCTGGCTTACCACTACCTTGAATAAGCTGTAAATAATCGATTAAAATCATACCGAGGCCATGCTCTTGTGCTAAACGTCGACATTTTGCTCGAATCTCATTGATACGTACACCTGGTGTATCATCAATAAAAATTCCAGAATTCGATAAACTCCCCATTGCCATAGTTAGTTTACCCCAATCTTCCGTTGTTAAAGCACCTGTACGTAAAACTTGTGCATCTATATTTCCCTCCGCACAAAGCATACGCATAACTAACTGTTCAGCACCCATCTCTAGAGAGAAGATCGCGACATTTTCACGTGCTTGAACGGCAACACTTTGCGCAACATTCAACGCAAAGGCCGTTTTCCCTACAGAAGGACGCGCCGCTACAATAATTAAATCGTTGCGCTGGAAGCCAGCTGTTATATTGTCTAAATCACGGAAGCCTGTCGGGATACCTGTAACATCACCTTTTTGAGATTGAAGCTTTTCGATGTTATCAAAGGTTTCCACCAATACGTCTTTAACATGCTTAAAGTCACCCGCATTTTTACGATTGGCTACCTCCATCATTTTCTTCTCTGCTTCACCAAGTAATGCCTCTACCTCATCCTCACGAGTATAGCCATCTTCTACTATTTTAGTAGCTACACGAATTAAACGACGTAATAGAGCCTTTTCTTCGACAATTTTCGCATAGTGTGCGACGTTAGCAGCCGTAGGCACAGCATTGGCGAGCTCTAATAAATACGATAGCCCGCCAACATCCTCAATTTCTTTTTTAGCTGATAATTCTTCAGTAACTGTTACAACATCTATCGCTTTTCCCTGATCACTTAAACGTAGCATCGTTTCGAAAATTGTCTTATGTGCATTATGATAAAAATCATCTGCTAGTAAAATTTCAGATGCAGTGATTAACGATTGTGGATCGAGGAAAATTGCACCGATAACCGATTGCTCCGCTTCCCGGTTATGCGGCGGGACGCGGTCCATCATCGGTTCGTTCATAGTTCGTCGCCCCTTACTCTTCCGTTACATGAACTTTTAATGTTGCAGATACTTCATGATGTAGTTTTACAGGTACATTTGTAAAGCCTAGCGCACGAATTCCATCACTTAAAGTCATTTTACGTTTATCAATTTTTATGCCATGCGTTTTTTGAAGTACATCGGCAATTTGCTTTGTAGACACTGAGCCAAATAGGCGACCACCTTCACCTGATTTTGCTTTTAATTCTACTGTTAAAGCTTCTAATTTTTCTTTCAATGCTTTCGCTTCAGCTAATTCTGCAGCAGCATTTTTAGCTTCTAAATTCTTTTGACCTTCTAATTGACTTAATGCTTGTGCATTTGCTTCAGCAGCATAGCCATTTTTAATTAAGAAGTTTTGTGCATAGCCGTCTGCTACATTTTTAACTTCCCCTTTTTTCCCTTTTCCTTTAACGTCTTTTAAAAATACTACTTTCATGATTCAGAACTCCCTTCGAGTACCTCATTTATGGCCTCTTCTAAATATTTTCTTACTCCAGCAATGGAATTTGCTTCGACTTGGCAAGCTGCATTCGTTAAATGCCCGCCGCCGCCTAGCTTTTCCATAACAAGTTGCACGTTTACTTCGCCAAGTGATCTTGCACTTATGCCAATTTTGCCATCTGAACGATGTGCAATGACAAAGGAAGCACCAACATCCTTCATTGTTAGTAAAATGTCTGCTGTTTGCGCAATTAGTACAGAATCATACACTTTCGCTTCCTCACCTACAGCAATAGCAATACCCGGCTTCACGAACTTAACAGTTTGCACTATTTTAGAACGCTCAATATACGTATCTACATCCTCTTTTAATAATCGTTGTACTAACACTGTATCTGCACCATTTGTCCTTAAATAAGAAGCCGCTTCAAACGTACGGGCTCCTGTACGCAGTGTAAAACTCTTCGTATCAACAATAATTCCCGCTAGCAATGCCGTAGCCTCTAGCATATTAATCTTCGCACGTTTTGGTTGGTACTCGAGTAACTCTGTTATAAGCTCAGCTGTGGACGATGCATATGGCTCCATATAAACAAGCGTTGGATTTTCTATAAAATCCTCGCTGCGACGATGGTGATCAATCACCACAACTTTTTCAGCCAGCTTCAATAGCTGTGATTCGATGACTAAATCCGGTTTATGCGTATCGACTATAACGAGTAAAGATTTTTCTGTCATTCTTGCTGCAGCTTCCTCTGGCGTTAGGAAATTTTCATAGAAATCCGATTTACTCTCTATTTCATTCATTAAACGTGTTACACTTCCGTTTAATTCTTCAAAATTTACGATAACATAGCCCTTCACATCATTCATCTGTGCCATTTTCCGTACACCAACAGAGGCACCAATAGAGTCCATATCAGGGTTTTTATGTCCCATAACAAATACTTGGTCACTATCCTGAATTAAATCACGTAGTGCATGTGAAATAACACGTGCTCTAACGCGTGTACGTTTCTCAACAGGGTTCGTTTTCCCGCCATAAAATTTTAGTTTTCCTGTAGGTTGCTTGATAGCAACCTGATCACCACCACGGCCTAAAACAAGATCTAAACTTGATTGTGCTAGTTCACCAAGCTCTACTAATGAAGATGATCCTGCGCCAACCCCAATACTTAATGTTAATGACATATTTTTTTGCGCTGTTTTTTCTCGAATCGTATCTAAAATGGCAAATTTTTTCTTCTCAAGCTCCATTAAAATGGATTCATTCAATACAGCTAAAAAACGATCGGATGATATTCGTTTGACAAATATCCCTTGTTCAGCCGCCCAATCATTAACAATTGATGTCACCATCGTATTCGTTAAACTACGTGGTTGGTCATCCATTGCTTGCGTAATTTCGTCATAGTTATCAACAAATAATATCGCAATAACTGTACGATCTGCATAGTATTGTTTTTCAATAGCTATCTGCTCAGTGATATCAAAGAAATATAGTAAATTCTCTTCTTTTTTATAATAAACTCGATATTTACGATCACGGAGCGTAATCGTATCTTCGTTTGTCTCTTCGCTCTTCATTAGCACGTAAATGTCGTCAGATATATTAACGATTCCTTCACCTACTAAATTCTCCATATTTAAAACGCCTTGCATATATGGATTCGACCATTCTATTTCATATTGATCATTGACAAGTAAAATCCCGATTGGCATTTCAAGCAATGCCTCTTCCCCAACTTTTTTCATGCGGAAAGAGATGGATTCAATATGCCTTTCTGTTTCTTCAAAGGTAACCTTTTCTACTTTCCACGTATAGGCCATTAATAGAACAAAACCTACTCCATAACCGATACCTATCCCGATATTCCAAATACATAGAAGCATGAACGTCACAATGCCAAAAATGGAAAGAACAAAAAGCGGATAGCGGATTGGTCGTTTTCTAAAAGTCCCCATTACATCAGCCCCTTATTCTTTAGTTTTCCCTTTCACAAGTGAACGTACGTCGAAACCTAAATCTACGATGCCTAGCAATATCATAAAGGATGCTAGCGGTAAGGCTAACAAAGTAGCTACCCATTTCACAACATTTGGCATTCCCTTTTTAGAAATAAGGAAATGTATAAAGGAAATCCCCTGCAGGATTAATAACACCCATAAAATATAAGAAAAATTTAAAATAATAATATCTAACGTAGATCCAGATTCTGGACGCACAAATAAATTAATGCATAAAATAATCATGTAGTACCATAAAATGGATCGTGGTAGACGCATATTTTGGAACGGTGCAAATTTTGGTACATTCAAACCTAATCTCTTTAATACAGATAAATTCAATGTCACTAATACAAATGCAACTAAAAATGCGCCCAAAGTTACTGTTGATGGAACAGTAGATTCCATCATCTTTGTTACTGCTTCTATCTGCTCAGGAGTCACAGCTGATTGTCCAGGAATATTTTGAGATAGTGCTGTAGTTTGTTCATAATTTTTTCTTGCTTCTTCTATACCAATCTCAATCATATTAATGCCTGCTAAACGCACATATGCTAAAAATACAACTGCAGTTGATAACAATATGGCAAGTCCTGATGACATAAATAAATATAATTTACTTTTTTGTCGGCGTATTGCATCGCCTATAATTATTCCGACAATCGCGGAAATAAACGCGAATGGAAGCATGATTAATCCACTGGTTAAAAACGTTAGGATACATCCGACAATTGCTATAAATATTGATGTGGAACGCTTATATTTTGCGCTATACCAAGAAAACGGTAGCGGTGCAAATAAAAATACTAACATGAGAGCAAATGGAATATACGCAGATAGTATCATCATCAAGGTGAAAATTGCCACCATTGCAGCACCTTGTACAAGCGCCTTCGTTTGATTATTCGGCATTGAAAACCTTCCTTTTTTCAGCTAAACTTACTGACCTTTATTGTACCATCTTTTCAGGTTATTGAACAAAAAACGCTAAGAACAACTGAATGCTTTGCCATTAATTTTGTAGAACCGATGACTAAAGCGTGAAATACATAGCTATATAGGAGATTTTTTACCGAAAATGCATAACAAATTCATTCATTATTTATATTCTTATATATTGAAATTATTCATGATGCATACGATCGTTACTACTGCATGAAAAAAGGCTTTTAATCGAAATGATTATAAGCCGTTTTGTTTTAAAAAATGTTACTTAGTCGATTGTTTTTCTCATTCATACGTTTTAGAAATACGATAGTAATTTGTTTCTCAATCTCTAACATTCATTTTTTCGTTATTTATGTCTCTTAAAAGTGTAATAAATTCTTATACTAATGGCAAATGGTAATATATAGAGTAATTACTGAGGTAAAATAAGGTCATCTCTATAGTATTGGAGATTTCAAGATCAGTAACTCCAGTTTTATAAATAAAAAAAGCACAACTAAAGTTAATTAAAGCTAATTAAACCTCGTTGTGCCTTTATTTATATCTTATTTGTCTTCTGCTACGAATGGAAGTAATCCCATAATACGAGAAACTTTGATAGCTGAAGTTAATTTACGTTGGTACTTAGCGCTAGTGCCAGTTACGCGACGTGGTAAGATTTTACCGCGCTCAGAGATGAATTTTTTAAGTAAATCTACATCTTTATAGTCGATATGCGTAATGTTATTAGCAGTGAAGTAGCAAACTTTACGGCGTTTGCGGCCTCCGCGACGTGGTGCCATAGTATGTCTCCTCCTTATCATTTTTTATTTTAGAAGTATTAGAATGGTAAGTCATCCTCAGATACTTCTATCGGTCCTTTGCTATTAGCAAATGGATCCTCATCTACACGTGTATAATTCGGCTGATTCATAGGTGGTTGATTTTGCTGATAAGCATCGCCGCCAAATGAACCCTGCCCTGGCATAGCACCACCAAACTGTTGCTGTGGTTGTCCACCGCCATATGACGGTTGATTATTACCGTAAGTATTCTGCCCACCATATTGAGGAGCAGGAGAACCGCTAGTATTACGAGGCTCTAAAAACTGTACGCTATCTGCCACTACATCTGTTGTGTATACTCGTTTACCATCTTGTCCTTCATAGCTGCCTGTTTGAATGCGACCTTCCACTCCAATCAAACTTCCTTTTCTCATGAAGTTTGCTAAGTTTTCAGCCTGTTTGCGCCATGCAACACAGCTAATGAAATCAGCTTCGCGATCACCTTGTTGGTTTGAGAATGTTCGATTTACAGCAACTGTAAATCTTGTAGACGCAACACCATTAGGCGTATAACGTAGCTCAGGATCTTTTGTTAGTCTTCCAACTAATACGACACGGTTTATCATCAGAAATGCAACCTCCTTTTCAGCATTTTGTTAAATGATTATGCTTCTTGGCGAACCGCAATGTGACGAATGATATCTTCGCTAATGTTAGCAAGACGTGTGTATTCGTTAATTGCTTCTGAAGTAGCGTTTACTTTCACGATTTGGTAGAAACCTTCGCGGAAGTCTTGAATTTCATAAGCTAAGCGGCGTTTGCCCCACTCTTTTGATTCGATGACTTCTGCACCGTTAGAAGTTAAGATTTCGTTGAAACGTTCAACTAAAGCTTTCTTCGCTTCGTCTTCAATGTTCGGACGTACGATGTACATTAATTCGTATTTTCTCATCTGTTTACACCTCCTTATGGACTTAGGCTCTCCTGTACACAGGGAGCAAGGAGCAAGTAATAATTATTACTCACATCAATGAATTGTAACATATAGATACAGGTCTTTCAAGTCGCAACCAAACAATTCTTTCTATATAATGAACTTAATTCATGAATGAAAGGAGAATCTTCATGCTACCAGATAAAGAACCTATTATCATTGAACTCAATATAAAGAAACTAATGTTGGAAAATATCGTTTTCACTAGTTGTCTCGTACTAATATTTATGGTGATTCAATATATTTACACTAAAGATCCTTTTTCCATAACATTTTGGAATATGATTATAGGATCCATCCTTTTCGTCATTCTATATATTGTTTTCATTATCTTACATGAAGCCTTTCATTTAATTGGTTTTATGGTCTTCGGTGGCGTGCCCTTTAAATCATTAAAATACGGCTTAAATTTAGAGCTTGGCGTAGCGTACGCAACAACTGAACAAGCGCTACCAAACCATGCAATGAAAAAAGCTTTATTACTTCCATTCTGGACAACCGGCGTCCTCCCGACAATTGCTGGTTTTTATTTTAACAGTACTGTTTTAGTATTAGTGGGAGCTTTTTTAATAGCTGGGGCAGTAGGTGATTTTTCCATGTATAAAGAACTGCGCAAATATCCAAAAAATGCATTAATAGAGGATGATCCTCATTTACCTAAGCTTTATGTATATTTACCTGAGGAAGAGAAATAACATTGATGAAAGTTACTTTACAAATAGAATCTGCTTGGCTACAAGCAGATTCTATTTTTTACGCCTATTGCGTTAAAAAACCATGCTGTGCAGCTGTATATAAATTTCTCCAAATACGATTAATCGAAGATGTCTCCGTAATTGCATCCATACCAAGTCTACGTATTAAGCTATTGGCAATATCTACACAAGTTGCTGCAATGTCTTTACTCATTCGTGAAAATTGTTGTAGTTCTTCATCAGCCAACTCATGACCTTCTTTATGTTTTTGCCAGTATTCATTCAACATTGAATAAAATTGCTCTTCAAGCTGTCTAAAGATCTTCTGTTGCTGTATCAATAAAAATTGTATTGCGCCCATTCGTTCAGTACGGCTTGGATCATGGTTTCTATGCTTCACTACAATAGCTGTCTCTTCTAAGAAATTTTCTGTTATCCCAAGGCACACACTTAAAAAAGAAGCTTCTGCAAATGCGCCAAAAGGAAAACTATGTACCGCACTTCCATACTTGTTTTTAATTGTGCCCAATTGGAACGTTTCCTCTTGTGGCACCCAAACGTTTTGCACACGAATCGTATGACTAGCTGTCGCTTTTAAGCCCATTGCTCGCCAATCATTAAGAACCTCTACTTGATCACGATTTACTGAGCAACTAATGATTTCATCTGTTCTAATACCTTCATTCTCGATAAAGCAATTCATCGTAAAAGTTGTAGCATAATCTGCTCCACTACAATACTTCCATTGACCTGTTACGTTATAGCCACCTTCTATTTTTACTGCTGTACCTGTAGGATAGCCACTACCTGCGATGACTGCATTTCTTGGTAAAAATATTTTTTCGCAAACTTCTTTATTTAATGCTGGGATAAACGCGTTACCCCCTGTACCTATTGTGATAAGCCAGCCAAAGTTGCCATCAAGTACAGACATCTGCTGAAATAGTTTAATGCCCTCTAGTAAATCTAGATCCTTACCACCTAATTCCTTTGCTGTGAATAGCTTAAACAATTGATGCTCATAAATAAGCTCTAACACATCTTCTGGTAATCTACCTAGGTGTTCAATTTCTAAACCACGTTCTTTTATTTGTAATATGTTCATACCTAACCTCCGGATTGAAAATTCAGATAACTACATAAACAAAAAAGGCAATCCATTGAAAGATTGCCCCTGCTTGTATTCTACACATTGAAACGGAATAACATAATATCGCCGTCTTGCACTACATATTCTTTACCTTCAAGACGTACTTTACCAGCTTCCTTAGCAGCTGCTTGAGAACCAGCCTCTACTAAATCATCGAAAGCAACTGTTTCTGCACGAATAAATCCACGTTCAAAGTCTGTATGAATAATTCCAGCACATTGTGGTGCTTTCATGCCTTTACGGAACGTCCATGCACGTACCTCTTGTACACCGGCAGTGAAATAAGTTGCTAGTCCTAGTAAATCATATGAAGTACGGATTAATTGGTCTAAACCAGACTCTTTAATACCTAGCTCTTCTAAGAACATTGCTTTTTCTTCATCATCAAGCTCAGAAATTTCTTCCTCGATTTTTGCACAAATTGTGATAACTTGAGCACCTTCAGCAGCTGCATACTCACGTACCTTTTGCACATATTCATTATTATCTGCGTCAGCTACTTCATCTTCTGAAACGTTTGCCACATAAAGCATAGGTTTAATTGTTAAAAGATGAAGTCCTTTAATAACCTTTAGCTCGTCCTCTGAAAGCTCTGCAGCACGCGCTGGTCGACCGTTTTCCAATTGTTCTTTAACTTTTAGAAGAATTGGTTCTTCAATCATTGCTTCTTTGTCTTTTTGCTTTGCCATTTTGCCGACACGTTGTAATCTCTTATCAACAGATTCTAAATCGGCAAGTGCAAGCTCTAAATTAATAACCTCAATATCGTCAATCGGATCAACTGCACCTGATACGTGCGTAATGTTTTCATCAACAAAACAACGTACTACCTGACAAATCGCATCTACTTCACGAATATGAGCAAGGAATTTGTTCCCTAACCCTTCTCCTTTTGAAGCGCCTTTTACGATTCCAGCAATATCTGTGAACTCAAATGCTGTTGGTACTGTTTTTTTAGGTATTACTAATTCTGTTAATTTATCTAAACGTGCATCTGGTACTTCAACAATACCGACGTTTGGATCAATTGTTGCGAATGGGTAGTTTGCAGCCAATGCGCCCGCTTTTGTAATTGCGTTAAATAATGTTGATTTTCCAACGTTAGGTAAACCAACGATTCCAGCTGTTAATGCCATGTATGGACACAACCTTTCTATGATCTGTTCAAATCTGCTTTATCTCCCGTACTAACGGATACTGTGAGGCTACAGAAGCCCTCACTGATTAATCACTGTATAACCTTATCTATTATATTGATTCACTTCTAAAAAGTCTAATACACATCTATTTCGCCTGTCGTAATTGCCGCTGTCGCTTCGCTTTCGCGCAGAAAACATTTGCCGCTATCGCTACAGATAAACAATGCGTCCGGAGGCTTTATCTTCAATCAGTGGGAGTCAGAACACCTACTGATTGAAGATACAAACTAGTCCTCACTAGCCGAAATTAAAACCTTTTTCATTTTTTTCTCAAATTCGCGGCGCGGAATCATGACACTATGCTGACAGCCTTCACATTTAATGCGTACATCCGCACCCATCCGAATAATTTTCCACATATTTGTGCCGCACGGATGCTGCTTTTTCATTTCAACAATATCGTTTAAACCAAATTTCTTCGCTTCCATATTACTCATTTCTCCCCTCTTCATTTCCATTTATACCATAGAACATCATTTTCGGATGAGCCATTGGTATATTATTTTCTTCAAAGAGTTTTGTAACATCGCGACGAATAGTACGAGCCACCCCGTATTGTTGTTGTGGTAATGTTTCTGCGGCTATACGAATCGTTACCTCTGTACCCTTAACATTTTGTACACCTAAAAAGACAGGTACTGCTACAAGTTCCTTATGAATTTCAGGTAAAGTATCTAAATACTTTTTAATAATAGACTCAGCTTTTTCAAAATTGGCATCGGTCGTCATTTGTAAATCTATATAAATTTTAGAGTTGTTGACAGAGTAATTGACAACATCACCAATCGAACCATTCGGAATAATAAACTGCTCCCCTGTAGAACCATTAATCTTTGTTGTACGTAAACCGATTTCTACAACAGTTCCTTCAGCTGAATTTATTTTTATATAATCACCAACACCAAATTGATCTTCAAAAATAATAAAGAATCCAGTAATGACATCCTTCACTAAACTTTGCGCACCAAAACCAATGGCTAAACCGACAATCCCTGCTCCAGCCAATAACCCCGCTATCTTAATCTCCAAGATAGAGAGAATAGCAACGATTGCTGAAAAATAAACAACATAGGAAATGACACTTTGTAATAATCTTGAAATTGTTGTTTGTCGACGTTCTGAATGGTCTAAAGGTGAACGCATACGCATTAAAAACACTTTTTTAATAAACTTTTTTCCTAATCGTACAGCTAGCCACGATGCAATCAAGATAATAGTAATCTTAACCGAAACTTTTGTTATATTTATCCAAAGATCCTCTGACATCAGCTTGTCCCAACCATTTTTTATTACCCTTTCACTAAACCAATCCATTATTACCACCTCTTGAATAACTTACTAAAAATTTGCGTATACTGCATAAAAATCGAGCACTTCTTACAAATAAAAAGGAAAGTGAGTTTTTTTTATGAATACTATACCAAAATTGTTACTCCCTTATTCTCTTCATCATGAAAGTAAAAATATCGTTTGGCAGTTGAGTACATTATTTTTAGAACATATACCCTTTCATCATGAACGCCTTATTTTCTGTTGTATTGGAAGTGACCGTTGTACAGGTGATACACTTGGGCCATTAACAGGTAGCTTCTTAAAAAAGTCTGTTAGTTTTCCATATGAAATTGTAGGCTCTTTAGACAATCCTTTGCATGCTCTTAATTTAGACACTACTATGCAACAGCTACACAATCATACTATAAAACCATTCATTATTGCGATTGATGCATGTCTTGGAAGTGAACAAAACGTTGGACATATTTCTGTACAGAATGGACCTATTTTTCCGGGAAAAGCTGTAAAAAAAGAATTACCTCCTATCGGCGATATTTCCATTAAAGGAATAGTCAATGTTGGAGGCTTTATGGAAATGCTTGTTTTACAAAATACAAGACTTCATATTTCTTATGCTATGGCGGAAAAACTTTCAAGAGCTCTGTTACTCGCCGCACATCGTTACTCACTGAAAAATATAGAAGATAGCAACCACAATACCGACAATGATGAGACCTGGCAACAAGTTAGCAGCCTTGATCTTAGTTAAGCCTGCTATATTTAAACCAATGGCAAAAATCATAACACCACCTACAGCAGTCATTTCTTGAATAAACATTTGTAGTGCAGCATCTGGTATAAAAGAGCTGATAACACCTGCAAAAAGTGCAATTAATCCTTGATAGATGAATACAGGTACTGCAGATAATAGCACTCCAATACCTAATGTAGATGTTAAGATTATCGAAATAAATCCATCGATTAATCCTTTCGTAATAAGTATATTATGATCGTTACGCAGACCACTATCGAGTGCACCAATGACGCCCATAGAGCCAACTACAAATATTAAAGATGCCGTTACAAAACCTTCTGCTATGCCAATTTGATTATTATCAGTGCGATTTTTACTAAATAAAGATTCTACCCATTTCCCAAGTCTATTCATTTGCTTATCTAAATCTAACCACTCACCAATTACTGTACCTACCACTAAACTAATCATTAAAATAATAAAATTATCACTTTCAAAGCCCATTTTAATCCCTAAAAGTGCAACTGCTAAACCAATAATCGATAATACAGTAGATTTCATCGATTCAGGAATATTTTTAAAGATACGTCCTACTAATGCACCTGCCATAATAAGCAGAGCGTTAATTAATGCCCCTAGTAATACCACGTCCCAACCTTCCTTCTCTCTAGAAAAATAGAGAGCGCCTTGTAGTTCGGCGCTCTGATCACGTTATCGATATTTCTCTTATTCTTCCTCTTCCTGTAAATTTAATATTTCTAGAATACGTTCTAAATCATCTTCAGAGTAAAATTCAATTTCAATTTTCCCTTTATTATTAGCTTTCCTAATTTGTACATTTGTTCCAAAATAATCACGCAACTGTGATTCCTTAGCTGCTACGAATATATCTTTTTTCTTTGATTGAGTTGTTTCACGTGAAACTTCCTCATTCAAATTGTGTACTAACATTTCAACTTGCCGTACGTTTAAACCTTGTTTAATGACCTTATTTGCCACTTCTGATATTCTTCTTTTATTTTTCAATCCAAGTAACGCTCGTCCTTGCCCCATCGATAGTGTTCCATCATTCATAAATTCACGAACATCCTCTGGTAATGCAAGTAAACGAACATGATTGGCAATATGCGGTCTACTTTTCCCTAATCTTTTGGATAGCTCCTCCTGTGTTAAATGTAAGCTTTCCATTAAACTTTGATATGCCTCAGCCTCTTCAATAACTGTCAAATCTTCACGCTGTAGATTTTCTAAAATAGCTAGTTCCATCATTTGCGCATCTGATAACTCTTTTATAATAGCTGGAATAACCTCTAAACCTGCTAATTGAGTCGCTCTATAACGGCGTTCTCCAGCAACGATTTCATATTTACGTCCTTTTTTACGTACAGCAATTGGCTGTAAAATACCATGTTCCTGTATAGAGTCAGCTAATTCTTGTAAAGTTTCTTCATCAAAAATTTTACGAGGCTGGAATGGGTTTGCGACGATAAGCTCTAATTGTATTTCTTCCACTTGCCCACTTTGTTCTATAGACTCACCAGGAAATAATGCACCTATGCCTCTTCCTAAACCTTTAGCCATTTTTAATCACTTCCCTCGCCATCTCTAAATACACTTCTGCACCTCTTGATTTTGCATCATAAATGATAATTGGCTGCCCATGACTTGGAGCCTCACTTAATCGCACATTACGAGGAATAATTGTTTTGTACACTTTATCTTGGAAATACTTTTTCACTTCATCAATAACTTGTAAGCCTAGGTTTGTTCGTGCATCAAGCATCGTTAACAATACACCGTCAATGTATAATTGCTGATTTAAATGTTTTTGCACTAAACGGACAGTTGATAACAACTGACTTAACCCCTCTAATGCGTAATATTCACATTGAACAGGAATAATTAGCGCATCCGAAGCAGTTAAAGCATTAATTGTTAGTAGCCCTAACGAAGGCGGGCAATCGATAATAATATAATCATAGTCTTCTTTTACATCTTGAAGTGCGTGCTTTAAACGTACTTCTCTGGAAATGGTCGAAACTAATTCAATTTCTGCTCCTGCCAGTGAAATGGTTGCAGGAACGATTGCTAAGTTTTCGACATTTGTTTGTTGAATGACATTTTCAACGTTTTCATCATCAATTAAGACATCATAAATGCAGCCTTGAAGTTCTCCTTTATTGACACCAAGTCCACTTGTTGTATTTCCTTGTGGATCAGTATCGATTAAGAGTACTTTCTTCCCTAAGTATGCTAGACAAGCGCTCAAATTGACCGATGTCGTTGTTTTTCCTACGCCACCCTTTTGATTAGCGATTGCTATAATTCTACCCATTTAAAAGCACCTGCTTTCATCTATCAAAGATTCACTTTGACAAATCATTTGTAAAATCACTGACATCTTACCACTTATAGAGGTGAGAGACTTCCATACCTGTCGCTACGCTTTCGGTACAAAAAACACCTGCTGAAAAAAGTTAAATACCTCTATCTTACTTTCATTCTATCAAAAAAACAGAAAATAGTTGTATAAAATATTAAGAATATATGCAAAAAAGGAGACATCTCAGAATTATTACTGAGATGCCTCCTCCGTACAGAGATATAAAAATGGCTCATCATCATAAAGTGGGGTTGATTTTCGTTCCAACTGAAAACGTTCCTGGGGGCGTTCAGCCTCCACTCCAATCAACTTATATACATGGTATACGTTATAGAAATATCACCCTCAATTTGGATGATGTCATAAAAGGCAATTCTTTATTTTTCTAATATAACTTCAATGACGACTTAAGACTTTTTCTTTTTAGGTATTTTCACTGTAATTTGATAATATTCCTCTGTGTCTTCTTCTTCAGTCTTAACTGTTATACCGCTCTTTGTTACCATAGATAACGATTGTTTAATCGTATTTAAAGCAATGCGTACGTCTTTACTAATAGCCTTACGTTTCGGCTTTACTTTCTTTGGCTCCGTTTCTTCTTGAGCCACTGCCTCCGGATGTAATAAAGAATAAATCTGTTCTTCTAACTGACGAACATTCCAATCATTTTCAATCGTCTGTTGTAAAACTCCTAGCTGTAATGGTCGATCTTTAATGGCAATTAATGCACGTGCATGTCGTTCAGAGATTTCACGCTTCAAAATAGCTTGCTGCACTTCTTCAGGAAGCTTTAGTAAACGTAATTTATTGGCTACCGTGGATTGTCCTTTTCCAAGTCGTTGGGCCAGAGCTTCTTGTGTCAGCTCATGAAGCTCTAATAATTTTTGATAGGCAACAGCTTCTTCAATTGCTGTTAATTCCTCACGCTGTAGGTTCTCGATTAACGCGATAGAGGCTGTTTCCTTATCAGTTAAATTTCTTATAATTGCCGGGACTTCTGTCCATTGTAGCTTTTTCATTGCTCGATAGCGACGCTCACCAGCAATGATTTCATATTGATTTTCTGCTGTTTTACGTACAACAATTGGCTGAATTACACCATGCGTATGAATGGTTCTTGATAATTCTTCAATTTTTTCATCATCAAAAATAGTACGTGGCTGAAAACGGTTAGGCACAATTTGATCAATAGGCAGCTTTATAACTTCTTCTGCTGCATGAACCGTCTCTGCTTGTTCTACTTCATTTTTCACAATAGGCTCAGTTTTATTTCCGCCTCCAAAAAAACGTGAAAAAGGACTTTTCATCCAAGTGGCACCACCTTTAAGTAACTATCTTGCTCTGTTTCATTCTATTATTATTTATTATATTTCTTAAAATGTATATAGTTCGTAGATGTCATTTGCGTGAACCATCCATAACTAGTATGTATGCTCAAAATAGAAAAAATATTTTCTACTTTGAGAAGTTTCACATGAAACACTAATTATTGAATCGGTGTTTTATTTGGTACACCTGGTTTACGCGGATATTTTTTCGGTGTTCCTTTTATTTTATCAAAGATATATAACATGCGGTCACTTTCTTCAACAGGTAGTAGGAAAGAAAATTCTTCTTTTAGCGTAACTCCTAATGTGGCCAATGCTTTTTTTGCATCTTTTAATTCTTCTGCACCAGCTGCTGCTTTTAAAGCAACAAAATAGCCACCTTGCTTTGCTAGTGGTACACATAACTCCGATAAGACCGATAATCGGGCTACCGCACGAGCTGTTACAACATCAAACTGTTCACGATATTTCGCATTTTGTGCAAATTCCTCTGCACGTGCATGTACGAAATTCATATGATCTAATTGTAACTCATCACTTAAATGATTTAAAAATGTAATTCTTTTATTTAAAGAATCGACAATTGTTACATGTAAATGCGGGAAGCAGATTTTAATTGGAATACTTGGGAAACCAGCACCTGCTCCAACATCACAAACTGTCGTTACTTTTGAAAAATCAAAATAGAAAGAAGCACTAATCGAATCATAAAAGTGCTTTAAATAAACACCTTCTAAATCCGTAATAGCAGTTAAGTTCATCTTTTCATTCCATTCAACAAGTAACTCAAAGTATTTTTTGAATTGAGCCATCTGCTTGTCAGAAAGTTCGATGCCCTTCTCCTTTAAAGCCTCGATAAATTGTTGTTCGTTCATGTAAAGTCTCCTTTTTCTAACTGGCTTTACTATCCCTATTATTGATTTGTAAGCATGTTCGTTCATATTTACAAATCAACTACTATATAAAAATAAGATTAGCCTTAAAAATAGGAAGCGGGCACAAAGGTATGCCCGCCTCTTATTCACTTTACTGTTGTTCATTATTCGCCGCTGACGCGTGCAATTTTACCTTGCTCAATATAAACAAGTAATATTGAAATATCTGCCGGGTTTACACCAGAGATTCGCGATGCTTGTGCAATGGAAAGTGGTGTAACTTGTTTTAATTTTTGTCGTGCTTCTGTTGCTAGACCTGAAATAGCGTCATAATCAATATTTTCAGGGATTTTTTTATTTTCCATTTTATGAAGCTTCTCAACTTGTTGCAATGCTTTTTCAATATAACCTTCATACTTAAGCTGAATTTCAATTTGTTCCTTCACTTCATCCGAAAACTCTATGTCTGCTGGAATTAATGAAGAAATTAATTCATAATGCATTTCTGTACGTTTTAATAAATCTGCTCCACGGATACCATCTTTTAGCTCACTACCACCTACAGAGCGAATAGTAGCTTGTGTTGCTTCATTTGGTTTAATAATCACTTCACGGAGACGTGCAATTTCGTTTTCAATCAGCTCTTTTTTCTCATTGAATGTTGCATATCTTTCTTCAGTAATCATTCCCATATTAAACCCTTGCTCTACCAAACGTAAGTCAGCGTTATCATGACGAAGTAGTAAACGATATTCTGCACGAGATGTTAGTAAGCGATACGGTTCATTTGTTCCTTTTGTTACTAAATCATCAATTAATACGCCAATATAAGCATCTGAACGACTTAAAATTAATTCTTGTTTATCAAGCACATTAGCAGCAGCATTTATCCCAGCCATTAAGCCTTGAGCAGCCGCTTCCTCGTAACCTGATGTTCCGTTGATTTGACCAGCAGTATACAACCCTTTAATACGTTTTGTTTCTAAAGTTGGCCACAATTGCGTTGGTACGATTGC
Source organism: Lysinibacillus sp. CTST325 (assembly GCF_054665055.1). Lineage (NCBI taxonomy): Bacteria > Bacillati > Bacillota > Bacilli > Caryophanales > Bacillaceae > Lysinibacillus > Lysinibacillus sp. CTST325. The sequence goes on from NZ_BAAFHO010000009.1 coordinate 169,108, forward strand.
ATCGTACTCAATTGCATAGCCAGCACGCATCATTTCTGCTTTTTCTAAGCCTGGAATTGATTTTAGTAAACGTGTTTGTACATGCTCTGGTAAGCTAGTTGATAAACCTTGTACATATACTTCACGTGTATTGCGACCTTCTGGCTCTAAGAAAATTTGGTGGCGCGGTTTATCGTTAAATCGCACAACCTTGTCTTCAATAGAAGGGCAATAACGTGGACCAGTACCTTTAATCATCCCTGAATACATCGGTGAAAGATGTAGGTTTGCTTCGATAATTTCATGTGTTTCCAGGCTTGTATAAGTTAACCAGCAAGGTAGCTGATCCATGATGAATTCAGTTGTTTCAAAGCTGAATGCACGTGGAACATCATCTCCTGGTTGAATCTCTGTTTTATCATAATCAATTGTACGGTTATTCACTCGTGGTGGAGTACCTGTTTTAAAACGCACAAGGTCAAAACCAAGCTCTTTTAAGTTATCAGCTAAACGAATTGACGGTTGTTGGTTATTAGGACCACTTGAATATTTAACGTCACCAATAATGATTTCACCACGAAGGAATGTACCTGTTGTGATAACAACTGTTTTAGCGCGGTAAATAGCACCAATTTGTGTAATAACACCTTGTACTTCCCCGTCTTCAATTATTAGCTCTTCCACCATTCCTTGTTGAATTGTTAAATTTTCAGTTTCCTCCAAGATGCGTTTCATTTCTTGTTGGTATAAAACTTTATCCGCTTGTGCACGTAATGCACGCACAGCAGGACCTTTCCCTGTATTTAACATCCGCATTTGAATATGCGTTTTATCAATAACTTTCCCCATGACGCCACCTAATGCGTCAATTTCTCGTACTACAATTCCTTTGGCAGGACCACCAATGGAAGGATTGCATGGCATAAATGCAATCATATCTAAATTGATTGTTAACATCAGTGTGTTAGCACCCATTTTGGCAGCAGCGTGTGCAGCTTCAGAACCTGCGTGACCTGCGCCAATTACGATAACATCAAACGTGCCTGCCTCATAATTTGTTGGCATAGCTCGTATCTTCCTTTCTTTAGTAAAATTATTTTCCTAAGCAGAACTGTGAAAATAACTGATTGATTAGGCTTTCTTGTACTGTATCGCCGATAATTTCTCCAAGTATTTCCCAAGTTCTAGTGACATCTATTTGCACCATATCAACAGGTACACCAGCTTGTGCTCCAGCTAATGCATCCTCGACCGTTGCTTGTGCTTGATGAAGTAATGCAATATGTCTTGCATTTGAAACATATGTTAAATCGCCCGCTTCAATTTGCCCTTCAAAGAATAGCGCAGCAATCGCTTCCTCTAGCTCTGCGATACCCTCTTCCTGTAAAAGAGAAGTTGTCACAACACGATGATTGCCTGCTAGCTCTTTGACGCGAGCTACATCAATTTTTTGCGGTAGATCTGTTTTATTGACAATAACGATGTAATCCATCGCTTGAATTGTTTCGAATAGACGTTCATCTTCGACAGTCAATTCCTCTGCGTAGTTTAAAACAAATAAAATTAAATCTGCGCCACGTAATGCCTCACGTGAACGTTCAACACCAATTCGTTCGACGATATCCTCTGTCTCTCGAATACCAGCTGTATCGACTAAACGAAGCGGAACACCACGTACATTCACGTACTCTTCTATAATATCACGAGTTGTACCTGCTATATCTGTCACAATAGCCTTATTCTCCTGTACTAAGCTATTTAAAAGAGAAGATTTCCCAACGTTTGGACGGCCTAAAATAACAGTTGATAGACCCTCTCGTAATATTTTCCCCTGAGAAGATGTTTGCAAAAGTTTAATAATTTCATTTCGTACCCATGTACATTTTTCTACTAATACTGGTACCGTCATCTCTTCTACATCATCATACTCCGGATAATCTATATTAACCTCAACTTGTGCTAATGTCTCTAGTAATGCTTGGCGTAAGTCACCAATTAAACGCGATAATTTTCCATCCATTTGTCCCAACGCAACATTCATCGCTCTATCAGTTTTGGCTCTTATTAAATCCATGACTGCCTCAGCCTGTGATAAATCGATACGTCCATTTAAGAATGCGCGTTTTGTAAATTCACCTGGCTCTGCGAGTCTTGCTCCATTTGTTAATGCTAGCTTTAATACACGGTTCACCGAAACTAGTCCCCCGTGACAGTTAATTTCTATGACATCCTCACGAGTGAATGTTTTAGGTCCGCGCATTAATGACAGCATTACTTCCTCTACAATCTCATTTGTTTTTGGATCGACCAAATGTCCATAATGAATTGTATGTGAAGCCTTTGTTGTTAAACTTTTACCACCAGGCGATCTGAATATTTTATCTGCAATTGCGACTGCTTCGTCCCCACTTAAACGAACAATAGCAATAGCTCCTTCACCCATAGGTGTGGATATCGCAGCAATTGTATCGAACTCCATTTAATGACCTCCTTAACGTTATCCACATGTGGATAAATAAAACCGACCAATACTTACTAACACCTTAGACTAACATATTTTCTGCAAAATCTAAAGTAAGGATAATTTCCAATTGTGGATAATAAGTAAGCTCTACATTATAGCACGTATTTCGACAAAAGCTGCGAATGCTAGAATTATGGCTCTTCGGCAAAACGGGAGGGTTGATTTCCGATCCGGCTGAGCGCTTTCCTGGGGGCGTCCGATGAGCCGCTTCACTCGCGTTGCTCGCTCCAGGGTCTCGGGCCAACACGATGTTGGTCACGAAGGCGTTATCACAGGATGTGATGATTTTAGCCTTCGTTCCTCTATTGCTGATCCCCAAGGAGTCGCTCAGTCTCCACTCCAATCAACCACTTCACTAGGCATATATCTTCTGGCATGTCACTCAAAATCTCAAAATTTATAGTGATGAAACGTAAACTTCACCAATGTTTATATGTGTGAAAGCGGTGGCAGCAATAACTAGTGTACAATTGTGTCACTGTTATAAGTCTTTTTTTCGATTATGGTAATAGATATAGTGTTCACTTTTGAATTGAAAAAACTTATAAAAGTTCTACACTATTGCTGATTGGAGTGGAAAACTACTCGATTCCCGTGAGAAAGCGAGACAGGCGAGACCCTGTACGAAGCGCAGCGGAGAAAGCGGCTCGTCGCCCACAGGGAAGCGAATAGCCTCGAACGGAAATCACCCTCATCTGAAGCATCACAACATTCACAAAGATTCCCTTGGCCATCTTGTTTTTCAACAACATAAAAAAGTCATTTTATCATGACGATAAAATGACTTTAGTTTTTTTGTCTGTATGTTTTTACGAAGTTTAGTCGTTTTTGACAGGTTCAATGACTAAATAACGATTAGGCTCCGTTCCTTCTGAGTATGTTTCAATATCAAGGCGATTTGCCAATTGATTATGAATAATTTTTCTCTCGTACGACTGCATTGGCTCAAATGTCACACGCTGATTTAAGCGAAGTGCTTTATCCGCCATACGATCTGCTAGTAACTCTAAAGCTACTTGACGACGTTCGCGATAGTTTTCTACGTCTAATTTCACCATTAAGAACTGCTTGGCACTTTTATTTAATACAAGTTGTATTAATTGCTGCAAAGAATTTAATGTTTGACCACGTTTCCCTATAAGCAGTGCAGCTTTCTCGCTTTTTAGTTGAAATATGACATATTTCCCTTCACGTGTCGTTTCAATTTCAAGATCATGAATATCCAATTGTTCAGCAATATTTACTAAATAAGTCTTTGCATCTTCAATTGGGTTTACTGAGGTTTCTTCTTCCTCTTTTTGTTCCTCTACGATTTGTTGAACAGCTTCGATATCACTTGGTTGTTCAGAAACTTGTGAACTTATTGTTTCAACATCATCTATTACTGTTAGTTCGACAAATTGAGCCGTATTTTGCTGTTCAGCTTTTTCTTCTTCAATTGTTGGTCGAACCTGTACTTCTTTTACTGTTACACGAACTTCTGCAGATCGTGCCCCAAAACCTAAAAATCCTTTTCTACCTTCTTGTAAAACTTCAACATCTACTTGTTCACGGGTTTTGCCAAGTTTCTGTAACGCTAATGAGATCGCTTCTTGTGTTGTTGCGCCTATTTGCGTAAGTTGTTTCACTTTTTAGCCCCTCCATTTTGAGCAGGTTGTGTTTTATCTTTTTCCCAAGGTTTGTAAATAAACAGGTTTTGAGCAATCGAAATAATGTTACCGATTACCCAGTATAGTGATAATGCTGCTGGTAATGCCATACCGAAAGCAATAATCATAAATGGCATAATGTACATCATTATTTTCATTTGAGGGTTATCCATCGCTGGGCCCGTACGTAAAACAAGGAATTGCATTAAACCAGCAGTAATTGCTAATGCCGGTGCAGGATCTGCTAACGGGAAAATAAAGAAATTCCCTAAATCAAAAGCAGGTGTAGCATTCATACGACTAATCGCATGGTAGAAACCAATTAAAATTGGCATTTGAATGAATACAGGTAAACATCCAGCAAGTGGATTGACACCAGACTCACCCATAAGCTTCATCATCTCTTGTTGATACTGTTGCTGTGTCTGTGCATCCTTAGAAGCATACTTCTTTTGCAATTCCTTCAATTTCGGCTGAATTTCTTGCATTTTTTTAGAGCTCTTTGTTTGTTTAATCATCAACGGAAGAATTGCTAAACGAATGATAATCGTTACAATAATGATCCCCCATGCATATGAACCAAGTAAATCAGCAAAGTATTTAATCACTGATACTAAAGGCCAAACAATAAATTCATTCCAGAAGCCTGTGCTTTCTTTGGAGATTGGTTCTTTAAATTCTGTACAACCAGATAGTAGTAATGCTACTGATGCTAGAGACAAAATTACCCAAAGTTGTTTCTTCAACCTTTTTCCCCCTACAAATACTATTCACTTTTTCTAAAACTATATGCATTCTCTTCTTTATACATTTACAATTTCCTGCAACTGAATAAAGTTATCAGTTATTTTATCATGCATATATCGTTTCACTCTACTAAATATTCTAACAATGAGCACATATTTGCTAAGTAATGTAACTAATAATTCATATATTGCAGTGAAAATCCATTTTCAAAATACCCCTATAAGTATTTCCTTTGGCTTCACTTTCGCGCAGAAACTAAACTATTCTATTTCACCACTTTGGTTGCCATCCATATTAGGCTTTCTTCAATACTTTTGCGATTCGTAGTACATGCTGCAAACTCTGTTTTACTTCATGAAAATCCATAGTGGCCGCCGGTTGTCTGGCGATAATAACATAGTCCATATTCGGCTTTACCTCATCCTTTAATTCATGGATACTTTGTCGAATATAGCGTTTGATCTGGTTGCGTGTTACTGCATTTCCAAGCTTTTTACTAACCGATAATCCTACACGAAATTCTGTTTGTCCCTCTTTTTCTAAAAAATAAACGACAAACTGACGATTAGCGAAAGATTTACCCTTTTTAAACACCTTTTGAAAATCATCATTTTTTTTCACTCGTTGGCGTTTTTTCATTACTTTCACCTGCTACTCGATAATTATCCTTTGATCCTCATTTCTAGGTTTACCAAAAATAAAGAAAAAAAAGACCACTGATGTGTCTCAGTGGACTTATTTTATGCTGATAATACTTTTCTTCCTTTACGACGGCGAGCAGCAAGAACTTTGCGACCGTTTTTCGTGCTCATACGTGCGCGGAAACCGTGAACTTTGCTGTGCTTACGTTTTTTTGGTTGGTAAGTACGTTTCATTTATATAGACACCTCCTGGATGAGTTGAATTTTTTCAACATACAGACCTGAATATTATATAAAGTAACTAGTTATTTTGTCAATGAATTTTATAAATTTCTATATTTACGCAAATCTATGTCTATTATTTACTTCGATCATCTTCTGCTGAATAAAGATAAATTATCCACAGAATACTTGTTTTTTACACACAGAGTTGTGTATAGTATTTTTTGCATATTTTTTTATCCACAACATTTATCTACACCTTTTTCACATAAGCAGACCTTGTGGACAACTTTGGAGTGCATAAATAAAAGGTATGTGGATAAGTTTCACAAACTATTGAAATAGCTTTGTTTTTCTGATACGATATCTGTGCTTCACTTTGTTGAAAACTGAAATGAACTTTTATTTTATCCACAACTGTTGATATGCTGTGGATAATTTTTATCACAGCCTTTGGTTAACTTTTATCCACAACTTGTGAGTTTGTGGACTAGTTGTAAAATGAACGTATTTACCGTTTCTATAAATGCGCTTTTAATTGTATTGAACTGAAAAGGAGATTAGCAGCTTGGAACATTTAGAAGAACTATGGAATAATGTCCTGGCTCAAGTTGAACAAAAAATTTCTAAACCAAGCTTCGAAACGTGGCTAAAGTCTACTAAACTACTTTCCTACAATGGTAGTGGTTCTACTGTGACAATTGCTGCGCCAAATTCGTTTGCTCGAGACTGGCTTGAAAATCATTATATTCATTTGATTACAGGTATATTAACGGAGCTTACAGGCGAAGACTTGCTTATTAAGTTTGTTGTTCAAAAAAACCAGGATTCGGACGATTTCGATTTACCAGCGCCGATTATCCAAGCAAAAAATGACGATCATCATGATATTTCACCAGGTATGTTAAACCCGAAATATACTTTTGATACGTTTGTTATTGGCTCTGGTAACCGCTTTGCACATGCTGCCTCGCTAGCTGTCGCAGAAGCGCCTGCGAAGGCTTATAACCCATTTTTTATCTATGGGGGAGTAGGGCTTGGCAAAACACACTTAATGCATGCGATTGGTCATTATGTACTTGAACATAATCCAAATGCGAAGGTGGTATATTTATCATCTGAAAAATTTACAAATGAATTTATTAACTCAATTCGAGATAATAAGGCACTTGATTTCCGCAATAAATATCGCAATGTAGATGTACTGCTAATTGATGATATTCAATTTCTAGCTGGAAAAGAATCAACTCAAGAAGAATTTTTCCATACTTTTAATACATTGCATGAAGAATCGAAACAAATTGTTATTTCCAGTGACCGTCCTCCTAAGGAAATACCGACATTGGAAGATCGTTTACGTTCTCGATTCGAATGGGGACTAATAACAGATATTGCGCCTCCTGATTTGGAAACTCGTATTGCCATTCTTCGAAAAAAGGCAAAGGCTGATGGTCTAGAAGTGCCAAATGAAGTCATGCTCTATATTGCGAACCAGATTGACTCCAATATTCGGGAGCTTGAAGGTGCGCTTATTCGCGTCGTTGCCTATTCATCACTTGTTAACAAGGATATTAATGCGACTTTGGCTGCTGAAGCATTAAAAGATATTATCCCTAATTCAAAGCCACGAACTGTCACGATATTAGACATTCAAAATGCAGTAGGGGAGCATTTTAACATTCGTTTAGAGGATTTTGCCGCGAAAAAACGTACAAAGTTAATTGCCTTCCCGCGTCAAGTGGCCATGTTTTTATCTCGCGAATTAACAGATTTTTCGCTGCCGAAAATTGGCGAAGAATTTGGTGGACGTGACCATACTACTGTTATCCATGCTCACGAAAAAATATCTTCTATGTTGAAAAATGACGTTCAGCTACAGCAAGATATTAAACAAATTCGAAGCATGCTAGGAAAATAATGCTGTGGACAACACAAACATTTAAACACAAACTTATACACAGTCTATCTACATGTGGATAGACTGATTTTATTCACTTGAAAGTACTTATCCACAAATCCACAGGACCTATTACTATATCTTTTTTATTTTATATAAATAAATAATATAAATATGTGAGGGAAAACGAATGAAATTTGATATTTTACGTGACCGTTTATTAGAGGGTTTAAATGATGTCATGAAAGCCGTAAGTTCAAAAACGACTATTCCAATTTTAACGGGGATAAAAATTGATGTAACAGATGAGGGTATTCGCTTAACAGGTAGTGATGCTGATATTACAATTCAAACATTTATTCCAGTTGAAGAAGATAGCCAACAAATAATTCATATTACAGAAACAGGATCAATAGTTGTACAAGCTCGTATGTTCAATGAAATTGTACGTAAGTTACCAACAAATGAGGTTGAAATTCAAGTAACAACAGGTTTCCAAACTCATATCCGTTCAGGTAAATCTGAATTCCACTTAATTGGCTCGGATGCTACTGAATATCCTTTATTACCCGAATTAACAGAGGATCAAAAATTTACTATTCCTGCAGACTTATTAAAGTCAATTATCCGTGAAACAGTATTCGCTGTTGCCACTTCAGAAAGTAGACCGGTGTTGACAGGTGTAAACTGGCAGATAAAAAACGAAACATTAATCTGTGTTGCAACAGATAGCCACCGTTTAGCAAGACGTAAAGTTCAACTGGAAAATTTACCTGAGGTTGAACATAGTGTTGTAATTCCTGGTAAAAGCTTAAATGAATTAAATAAAGTGTTAGAGGATTCTACAAATCTTGTACAAATTGTTATAACAAGTCAGCAAGTGTTATTTAAAACTGGAGAAGTATTATTCTTCTCTCGTTTACTTGAAGGTAACTACCCAGATACATCACGTTTAATTCCAGAAGAGTACCAAACAAATCTAACGATTAATGGTAAATCATTATTACAAGCAATCGATCGTGCATCTCTTGTTGCTCGTGGCGATCGTAACAATGTTGTACGTTTTGAAATTTTAGATAATCAAGCTGTAGAAGTTTCTTCTAACTCACCAGAAATCGGTAAAGTCCAAGAGGAAATTCCAGTTGAGTCTTTGGAAGGGGATAACTTAAAAATTTCTTTCAGTGCGAAATACATGATGGAAGCATTAAAAGCAATTGATGGTCAAGAGGTAGTTATTCAATTCACAGGAGCAATGAGACCGTTTATTTTACGTTCTGTTCATGACGATGCTATTTTACAATTGATTTTACCTGTACGTACTTATTAAAAAATCAATTAAGCCGAGTCCTAATTGTGTCCGGAATTAGTTGAAAGAAGTAAACAATTTTTGTTGGAGAGAATAAACTCCATAACTTCAAACTCAAAGGACTTTGGGAAATGTACTGATAGTCGCTAATTGCGGCTATCTTTTTTTACTTATGGCGAGTTTTTAGGTATGATAGAGAGATAGACGATCTGTATTTGGAGGGGAACTCAGCTATGAAGGACATTGAAATTGATGTAGAGTTTGTCACATTAGGGCAACTTTTAAAAATGACCGATGCCATTAGCTCTGGTGGCATGGCCAAGTGGTTTTTACACGAAAATGATGTATATGTAAATGGAGAAGTAGATGATCGCCGCGGTCGTAAATTACGTGACGGTGACATTGTAAATATTCCTGGATGTGGTCGATTCCGTATCGTTGGTACCGATGGACAATAGATTATGCATATAGAGCAATTAAAACTTACAAATTACCGTAACTATGATGCCTTAGCTTTAAACTTCTCTCCAAAAATTAATGTTTTCATTGGTGAAAATGCTCAAGGGAAAACAAATGTTATGGAATCTATTTACGTATTGGCGATGGCTAAATCCCACCGCACGACGAACGATAAAGAATTAATACGTTGGGATTCAGACTATGGTAAAATAGAAGGGGCCGTTCAAAAAAAGCATGGTATTTTACCAATTGAGCTTACGATTACGAAAAAAGGCAAAAAAGGTAAGATAAATCACATAGAACAAAGTCGCCTAAGTCATTATATTGGCCAAATGAATGTCGTGATGTTTGCACCCGAAGATTTAAATGTTGTAAAGGGAAGTCCGCAAATACGACGACGTTTTATTGATATGGAGATTGGGCAGATTTCGCCTGTCTATTTACATGATTTATTAACCTTTCAAAAAGTTTTAAAGCAACGTAACCACTTTTTAAAGATGAATCAAGGTAAAGCAATACCAGATGACGTGATGTACGAGGTTTATAATGAACAATATATTCACGCAGCTACCCAAATTATTCGAAAAAGATTTCAATTTATGGATTTATTGCAGGAATGGGCAGAGCCAATTCACGCAGGTATTTCACAAGGGAAGGAAACGTTAGTTATTAAATACCGCACAGTAGCTGGTATTGAAAAAGAACATACTTCTAGTGAAATTGAAGACTTCTTGCATAAAAAGCTAATAGAAGCTAAGCCACGTGAATTTGACCGAGGTGTAACACTAGTTGGTCCACATCGAGATGATTTGCAGTTTTTGGTAAATGACTATGATGTTCAAACATATGGTTCACAAGGACAGCAACGTACAACCGCTCTTTCATTAAAACTTGCTGAAATCGAGTTAATTAAACAAGAAACAAATGAAACACCCATACTACTTTTAGATGATGTATTGTCGGAACTCGACGATTATCGCCAATCGCATTTATTAAATACCATTCAAGGTGAAGTTCAAACCTTTGTTACGACTACAAGTGTTGATGGAATTCACCATGAAACGATGGAGCATGCACAGCTGTTTCACGTGAAACAAGGCGCGATTGAAGAAAGTTAGCCCGGGAGTTTTTTAGATTACAAAAGAATGGTAATAGTCAGCTCGGTTGACTGTTCATTCATTTACACACAATGATGTTATGAAGGAGTAGATGAAAGCCGTGGCTATAGAGAACGAAGGTTTACAAAATCAAGCTTATGAAGCCGATCAGATACAGGTATTAGAAGGCTTAGAAGCTGTACGTAAAAGACCAGGGATGTATATCGGTTCAACAAGCTCTAAAGGGCTTCACCATTTAGTATGGGAAATTGTTGATAATAGTATTGATGAAGCACTTGCTGGATTTTGTACAGATATAATTGTAACGATAGAAAAAGACAATTGGATTCGTGTAGAAGACAATGGTCGTGGTATTCCGGTAAGTATTCAAGAGAAAATGGGTAAGCCTGCTGTTGAGGTTATTATGACAGTGCTCCATGCTGGCGGTAAGTTTGGCGGTGGAGGATACAAAGTATCAGGCGGTCTTCATGGTGTAGGGGCATCTGTTGTAAATGCTCTATCAGTTGAGACGATTGTTCAAGTTCATCGTGAGGGTCATATTCATGAAATTAAATTTGAACGTGGAAAAACTGTGCAAGAGCTAACGGTTATCGGTGATTCAGATCGTAATGGAACAACTACACGTTTTAAAGCAGACCCTGAAATATTTAAAGAAACGACTGTTTATGAATATGATATTTTAGCACATCGTATTCGTGAATTAGCTTATTTAAATCGTGGTATCAAGATTACAATTGCTGATGAACGCGAAGGCGAGGAACGTTCTACTACGTATCATTATGAAGGTGGTATTCGTTCTTATGTTGAGCATTTGAATCAATCTAAAGAACCAATCCATGATCCAATAGATGTTCTTGGAGAAAAAGATGGTATTTCAGTTGAAATTGCTATGCAATACAATGCTGGATTCTCTTCAAATATTTTTTCATTTGCTAATAACATTAATACGTATGAAGGCGGTACACATGAGTCTGGGTTTAAAACAGCTCTGACACGTGTTATTAATGATTACGCACGAAAAAATGGACTACTAAAAGAATCAGATGCAAACCTTACTGGTGAGGATGTTCGTGAAGGGCTAACAGCTATTGTTTCAGTTAAGCACCCTGATCCACAATTTGAAGGACAAACAAAAACAAAGCTTGGTAACTCTGAAGTTAGCCAAATCACTAACTCCTTATTCTCTGATGGTTTTGAACGATTTATGTTAGAAAATCCAACTGTCGCTCGTAAAGTTGTTGAAAAAGGTTTAATGGCTGCTCGTGCACGTGTCGCTGCTAAAAAAGCACGTGAATTTACACGACGTAAAAGTGCACTTGAAGTATCAAGTTTGCCAGGTAAATTAGCTGACTGTTCATCAACAAATCCAGCTGAATGTGAAATTTATATCGTTGAGGGTGACTCTGCCGGAGGGTCTGCGAAATCTGGACGTGATCGACACTTCCAAGCAATTTTACCGTTGCGTGGTAAAATCCTTAACGTCGAAAAAGCACGCTTAGATAAAATTTTATCGAATGCAGAAATTCGTGCGATGATTACAGCATTCGGCACAGGTATTGGTGAAGAGTTTACTTTAGAAAAGGCTCGTTATCATAAAATCGTTATTATGACAGATGCCGATGTCGATGGTGCCCACATTCGCACATTACTACTAACATTCTTCTTCCGTTTCCTTCGACCTCTTGTAGAGGCAGGATATATTTATATTGCACAGCCACCTCTTTATCAAGTTAAGCAGGGTAAGCATGTTGAATATTGCTATGATGAAGAAACATTAAAAGAAATTTTAGAACGACTACCAAAAATGCCAAAACCAAATGTGCAACGTTACAAAGGTCTTGGAGAAATGAATGCAGAGCAGCTTTGGGAAACTACTATGGATCCTGAGCACCGCACATTGTTACAAGTAGAATTAGATGATGCAATTAAAGCAAACCAAGCATTTGAGCGTTTGATGGGCGATGAAGTTGAACCTCGTCGTCAATTTATCGAAGAAAATGCAGTATACGCTAATTTAGATATTTAATTTTTCTTGAGAGGAGGTCTACACTTTGTCAGAACAAGAACGCTCCGGTGTTAAAGGAGTTAATATAACAAAAGAAATTGAAACATCCTTCCTCGATTATGCGATGAGTGTAATCGTTTCTCGTGCATTACCAGATGTACGAGATGGATTAAAGCCTGTACATCGCCGTATTTTATATGGCATGCAAGAGCTAGGGAATACAGCAGATAAAGCGTACAAAAAATCAGCACGTATCGTTGGGGACGTAATGGGTAAATACCACCCACATGGTGATTCATCCATCTATGATGCAATGGTACGTATGGCGCAAGATTTCAGCTATCGTTACATGCTAGTCGATGGTCATGGTAACTTTGGATCTGTCGATGGCGACGGAGCTGCAGCGATGCGTTATACGGAATCACGTATGTCTCGTATAGCGATGGAAATGCTTCGCGATATTAATAAAGACACAATTGACTATATAGATAACTATGATGGTTCAGAAAAGGAACCTATTGTCCTTCCAAGTCGCTATCCAAACTTATTAGTAAATGGAGCGGCAGGAATTGCGGTTGGTATGGCGACAAATATTCCGCCACATCAACTTGGTGAAACGATAGATGCAGTGATTGCACTTTCTGAAAATCCTGCAATTACAACGGAAGAATTGATGGAAATTATCCCAGGACCTGATTTCCCAACTGGTGGATTAATTTTGGGCCGTAGCGGTATTCGCCGTGCCTACGAAACAGGTCGTGGCTCCATCATTATTCGTGCGAAGGTAGAGATTGAACAGAAATCAAATGGTAAAGAGACGATTCTTATTCATGAATTACCATACCAGGTCAATAAAGCTAAGCTTATTGAAAAAATAGCAGAGCTTGTACGCGATAAAAAAATTGATGGTATTACAAATCTACGTGATGAATCTGACCGACGTGGTATGCGAGTAGTCATCGAAGTTCGCAAAGATGCAAATGCCAATGTAGTGTTAAATAATTTATATAAACAAACAGCAATGCAATCGAGTTTCGGTATTAATATGCTGTCATTAGTAAATGGTCAGCCTAAAGTAATGGGCTTAAAAGAAATGCTGCATCATTATTTAGAGCACCAAAAGGTTATTATTCGCCGTCGTACGGAATTTGACTTAAGGAAAGCAGAAGATCGTGCGCATATTTTAGAGGGCTTACGTATTGCCCTTGATCATATCGACGAAATTATTGCTATTATCCGTGGTTCGCGAAGTGGTGATGAAGCAAAACCACAATTAATGGAACGATTCAATTTATCTGAACGTCAGGCGCAAGCGATTTTAGATATGCGTTTAGTTCGTTTAAGTGGATTAGAGCGTGAAAAAATTGAAGCAGAATATCAAGAGCTTCAAATATTAATCGCGGAATTAAAAGCGATTTTAGCGGATGAGGCTAAAATTGTTGATATTATTCGTACTGAAATAGTAGAACTAAAAGATCGCTTTAACGATACACGACGTACTGAAATTACTTCTGGCGGTTTAGAAATGATTGAGGACGAGGATTTAATCCCAGTCGAAAATTCGGTCGTAACTTTAACGCACAATGGTTATATCAAACGTTTAGCTGCGAATACATACCGTAGTCAAAAACGTGGTGGTCGTGGTGTACAAGGTATGGGCACAAATGAAGATGATTTTGTAGAGCATCTTATGAATACATCTACACACGATACAATTTTGTTCTTCACTTCTAAAGGGAAAGTATTTAGAGCAAAAGGTTATGAGATTCCGGAATTTGGCCGTACAGCGAAAGGATTACCGATTGTTAACTTACTCAATATTGATAAAGGTGAGAAAGTAACAGCAATGATCCGTGTTGGTTCATTTGATGAAGATGCATACTTTATCTTCACGACTAAAACAGGTATTACAAAGCGTACACCAGTATCTCAATTTGCTAACATCCGAACAAACGGCTTAATAGCTATAAGTTTACGAGAAGACGATGATCTTATTTCTGTTCGTTTAACAGATGGCGATAAACAGGTGATTATCGGTACTCGTGATGGAATGCTTGTACGTTTCCAAGAAGAGGACATTCGCTCAATGGGCCGTACAGCGGGTGGTGTACGAGGTATTAAACTACGTGATGGTGACGAAGTAGTTGGTATGGAAATCGTTGAACCAGGACAGGAAATTTTAGTTGTTACAGCAAAAGGTTACGGTAAACGTACTTCTGAAGAGGAATATCGTTTACAGAGCCGTGGTGGTGTAGGATTAAAAACAATTCAAATCACTGATAAAAACGGTCCAATGGTAGCTGTAAAAACTGTAGATGGTTCAGAAGATTTAATGCTTATTACAATTAACGGCATGCTAATCCGTATGGATGTGAACGATATCTCTTTAATTGGTCGTAGCACACAGGGAGTTCGTTTAATTCGTTTAGGCGATGACGAGCTTGTAGCGACTGTAGCTAAGGTTGAAAAAGAAGAAGAATCTAACGAAGAAGCTAATGAAGAAAATGATCAAGTAGAAGAATAATAAAAGACCGATGACGACAGCTAATGTTGCCGTTCATCGGTCTTTTAGCATAAATTATGAAAAATAAGTAATTATTTTGAATTCCGTGATAAAATAAAGTTAATCTTATATGTAAGCAAGTGAAATAGTGAAGAGGAGTTAATTGCGTGGAAACTATACATATCCCTATTTCAGAGTTACGTGTTGGAAAAGTAATTTCTGAAGATATTTTTGCTAATACACAATATCCAATAATTTTTAAAAACACGATAATTTCCCATGAACATTTACCGGTTTTTTTTGCTTTTAATATTTCGAGAGTCCCAGTTTATAAAGATGGTGTAGAGGCTCAATCAAAGATAAAAGAAACAGAATTAGTTGTTCCAATAGAGGCTATTCCAACTTTTAAAAAGATTTATGACAATTCTATAGAACAATTCAATAAGGAATTTAAAAATTGGGAAGCTGGTGCAAAGGTAGATATTACGAAAGCACGTAAAATTATTTTGCCATTATTAGAAATGGTTTTAGAAGATCGTGCAATAATTTTTGATTTAAATGAGTATTCAAATCCCAAAGACTATTTATACCATCATTGTGTAGCAACAGCATTGATTTCTTCCGTGATTGCACAAAAATTAGGCTATGACAAAGGAATTACAATACAAGTTGCAATTGGAGGATTATTAGCTGATTGTGGAATGGCTAAAATTCATCCACGTATCCGCGATAAAAAAACAACCTTAACAGAGCAAGAGTTTAATGAAATTTATAAGCATCCGACTTATAGCTATAATATGGTCAAAGATTTAACAATCTTAAAGGATACAATGAAAGAGGCTATTTTCCAGCACCATGAGCGTTTAAACGGTAGTGGCTATCCGAAAGGGGAAAAAATCGCAAATATTTCTACTTTCGCTCAAATCATCGCTATTGCAGATGTATTCCATGCAATGACATGTGAGCGAGTGTATAGAACAAAGCAATCTTCTTTTAAAGTTATAGAGATGATTAATGAATCTGAATTTGGGAAGTTTGATATTAAAGTAGTTCGTGCACTAATAGATATAGTTTCCGACCTTCCTATAGGAACAATAGTTGAACTATCTAATCTGGAACAAGGCGAAGTAATGTTTGTAAATAAATTTGCACCAACTCGACCACTTATCAAATTAAGTCACTCAGGAGAGATATTTGATTTAGGTAAAAATCGTACTTTCTATATTTCACGTATTATAACGGATTTATAATAGTTGAAGGGCAACCCATTAACTTCTTTCAGCAATTATTTTATGTAACTAAAGCAAAGCATCATCTACATAAGTTCCCGACCTCTATAGGTGGTGAGATGAATGCGTGGTAAAGTTACTTTTCAGTGGGTGTACAAACATCCGCTGAAATAAAGGAACTTAGTCTAAGAGCGCCACGTACTGTGGCAAAGACTGAGTAACCAACATCATGTTGGCCCAAGTCCTCCGGCGGATGTCACGGAAATCGGAAAGGAGTTCTTTGTGCAAGCACAAAGCTGATTCCGGACGCAATTATGCCGAGGTATAATTGATCATTATTGGCGTTTGCCCTTTTCATTATTATTTCAATCGACAACTATTTAGGTGTCGAAACCAAAGCATCATCAAAGATTTCTACGACTAAATGTAACGAGCTAAGTACGAGAATATTGATATTTTAAAAACCAAATCAAATAGAGGAAATTATCTCTTTTAAATTATAAAATTAAGGCTAGTTAAAACCTCTTAACATGTGACATAGAAGGAGAATAATAGATTTTTAAAAACTATTGAATTTTTTTGGGGTAAAGTGTTGACATAGTTTTAGAATCTTGATATTATTAGTGAGTCGCCAAGAGGTGACACTTAAAATAAAGTAATGAACCTTGAAAACTGAACAAGCAAAACGTAATCAATAAAGTTTTTTAGTAGCTAACCTCGAGTTAGTGAACGAAACAAAATTTTGGACATCAAACATGATGCCAGCAAAACAATTTGAGCTAATCAAATTTCTTTTTATGGAGAGTTTGATCCTGGCTCAGGACGAACGCTGGCGGCGTGCCTAATACATGCAAGTCGAGCGAACAGAGAAGGAGCTTGCTCCTTTGACGTTAGCGGCGGACGGGTGAGTAACACGTGGG
>NZ_BAAFHO010000010.1:0-176016 GCF_054665055.1 Lysinibacillus sp. CTST325
TAAAATAGAATTAGAAAAATATATCAATTACTATAATACGAAACGGATTAAGGCAAAATTAAAAACGAGTCCGGTGCAATACCGAACTCGTTTTACCCAAGCTGCCTAATGAAATAACTGTGTCTAATCTAACTTTTAGGGGTCACTTCACTCTAGGAGTTTTATTCGTGATATGCTTAAATCTTCTCAACGTCATCCACAAGCTGCGCATACTCTGCAAACCTTTTTTGCCATTCTTCCATTGGAAATTCCTCATGTACAGTTCCGTTTAATAAATCCGAAAGTAAGTCTAAGCATATATGCCAACCGGCTAAATCTTTAGGTGTATGGTCAGTTAGCTCACCAATCGTTTCAAGTAATACTAATATGGACCCACTGCTGGTAGGGGAGAGTTCAAATCTTACTGTATCTTTTCCCCAATCAAATTCGAGTACTTCCTTCTCAGCATAGTCTGTAATTGCTATTTCCTTATAAGCATTTGTTCCATCATTCATATTAAAGTGGATCTTACCGTTCTTTCGAAGATCAATGATTTCTAAATTATTCATCCATTTTTGAAGCTTTTCATTCTTCGTTAATACTGCCCAAACAGCATCAACTGAATGTGACAGTGGTCGATTAAATTTTACGACATAGTTATATTGTTGTTTTTGAATAGTAGCGAGCATGGATACCCTCCTTGTTTTCTTTACCTCATCATAAACTGTTTGAAATAGTCTTGTCACACCTTCTGCTATTTCATTCTTTTTGTTTCTAAGTAGTAGAATTCCAATTAATATTAGTTAAAAAAGGAGATATTACCATGCCATATCAACAAGCTTTAGAAAACTATATTGCAGCGACAAATTCCCATGATTTTAATAACGTAAAAGAAGTTTTGCATCCGCAAGCAGTGTATTGGTTTTCGGATAAAACATGCGTGACCATAGAAGAAATAGGAGCTTATTTCAATAATGCATGGGATTTGATAAAGGAAGAAGTTTATTCGGCTACCGATGTCCAGTGGCTTACGGTTGATGAACAATCAGCTACCTGTATTTATACATACCATTATGAAGGCTGTCATAACGGAAAATTTGTATCAGGTAGCGGAAGAGCAACGAATATTTTTACTGTCCTAAACAATGAATGGAAGTTAATTCATGAACATTTAAGTAGTTAAATTATTTTTATTGCAACTTGAATAAGTAGTAATAAAATGATGATTATTAGTAGTATTTTAGCTATTTTTATCGGAATTTTCGGTAGAATTAAAAGGCCGAGCTGAGAGCCGATAATGGAGCCTATTGCCATTGCCATTGCATAAGGCCATTGAATAAAACCAGTTTGGTAAAATACTATAAATGCTCCTGTGCAGCTCCCGAAAATAAGTACGCGTGTGAGCTGTACAGCTTTTATGTAGGAGTAATGATAGCGTAAAAAATGCAGTATGCTGAAGGTTGAAGAACCAGGTCCAAAGCCCCCATCATAAGCCGCGATTAAAAATGGCTGCCATAATTTATTGCCGTGTTTAGTGTCATTTTCTTCTGAGCTAACAGTCCATTCTTTATTTTTCAACGTTATAAATAGGGCGAAGATAAGTAGAATACATGCAATAATATTCATTGTTTTTTCCGAGATGGATACTGTTAGGAGTGCTCCACAAACGCCTCCGACAATTGCTACAGCAACATATTTCATAATAGCTGCTAGTCGAAGCTCTTTATGATAAAGAAGATAAAAGATGCTTGACAACGCTGCAATGCCCGATGAAAATTTATTCGTAGCAATGCCTGTTTGAATAGGTATGCCAACAAGCATCATAGCGGGGATTGTAATTAACCCAGCACCTCCAGCAAGGGTACCGATAAAAGCAGCAATAATTCCGATACCGACGAGCGTCAGTGAAAGCTTTGTATAAAAAAGTCCTATTGCAATGGCAACGGTCACAATGAAAATAAAAGATTTTTTCATAAGCGGCTCCTTTAATGTTGTTAGTTTAAGGGTAATGGTAAACAATTTATAAATCTAATATATTATTTTTCGTTTTGTATAAATGATATTTAAATAAAATTAATTTTTCCTCTTTCACTATAAATACTTCTTGAAATAAAGTCCCCTTAAAGCTCCAATCTCTCCTAATTGGCCCTGCTTAGCCCCTATGAAATTGAATTGTAAATAGTTATTATTGTAAGTAATGGAAGTGATTATTTACCGAAGGGGATGGTAGCAATGAAGCAAAACATATATCAATGGGACGACTCACAAAATACAACGTTAATCTTTTTACATGGACTAGGGAGTTCGGGCTTAGCATTTGGAGAACTAGCAAAACATTTACCAGAGTATCATATCGTATCCTTTGATTTACCAGGACACGGCTATGCAAAAGCCTTGGAAGAAGAAAAGGCTTATTTTCCTTCCAATTTGATTGTAGGAATAGAAGAAATAATAAATCAGCAGTTAGGTAATACACCTCATTATTTAATTGGTCATTCTTTTGGAGCTGATTTGTCATTGCATTATGCCGCAAAATACCCAAATCGATTAAAGGGAATAATTTTGTTAGATGGCGGTTATTTGTCATCGCAAGATTTAGGCATGACATTAGAAAACGAATTACAAGGTATAGAGAAATTTTGCGATGAAGTAAGATTCTCATCTTGGGATGTATTTTTTGAATCAGAAAAAGAAGAGCTTTCACGATGGTCAGAAGAGCTTAAAGAAGCATCAAGGGCTCAAGTTAAGGAACAGGATGGCGAAATTAGACTTACGATATCTACTTTCACAGGGCAATCCATCATAAAAGGTATTGATGCGGAACCAGTCACAGATATAGTAGAACAGGTGCAATGCCCGGCTCTCTTGATCCACGCAACAAAACCAAGCGAATTAGAATCTACTAGAAAGAAGAGTATTCAAATTTTGCAAACTAAAATTAAGAACTTAGATATTGAACCAATCGCTGATGCAGGTCATGATATTTTTCGTGAAGCACCTAAGGATGTTGCTAGAAAAATAAGAACATGGGTTGAGAATCATTAATAAGGAAACAGCACAAGCATGGGGAATGATACATTCAGAGGTGAAAGAAACTGATAAAAACAGAAGAAGAGCTAAAAAGCTTAATTGCCGCAGATGAATGGATGATGGGTATTTTGACAACTGTAGAGAAGCTACAATTACCTGATTCATGGGTATGTGCTGGATTTATTCGTTCAAAGGTGTGGGATTATTTACATGACAAAAAATACAGAACATCATTAGCCGATATTGATGTGATATATTTTGATAAAGTAAATTCTTTAGAGAACTATGAGAAGCAATATGAACAAGAATTGAAGAAGTATTTACCGAATGAGCCTTGGTCTGTGAAAAATCAAGCGAGGATGCATGAAGTAAATAAGAGTAAACCTTATCAGTCTTCGATTGATGGAATTGCACATTTTCCAGAAATACCGACAGCTATCGGTGTAAGGCTTACTAATGGAATACTTGAAATAGCTGCACCTCATGGTATCAAGCATTTAGTTTCTGGGATTGTCGCTCCTACACCATATTTTCAAAAAGGCTCTCAACGGCATGAGGTTTTTATGAATAGAGTTCGAAACAAGCAGTGGGAATTATGTTGGCCGAAGCTACAGATTGTCTACTAAAATGAAACGAAGGAGCTAAAGACTTGTATCACGATAAACATCAAATAATCTCGCATTATGAAAGATCTATCGTGTTTGTGGAAAGTTTATCAAACATAACAGAAGAACAATGGCGCACGTCTATAGGTCCTGGAAAATGGACGGTTTCAGAGGTCATTGGACATCTTACTCCATGGGATGAATTCGTGGTAAACCAACGTCTACCGTTTCTTTTTACAGAAGAAAGCTTACCAAAAGGACCGACTGTAGAAGAGCTGAATACTAGCGCGGCAAGGAATAGTCGAGCACAAAGAAAAGAAGAGACAATAGCCAATTTTATCAATCAGAGACAGCAGCTAATTGACGCACTTTATCAAATAGTGGATAAGCAATGGCAACAGCCTTTTACAATAGGTGCTTCAGAATTAACACTTTGCGGTTATTTTGCTAGTTTAGTAGATCATGATCTGCATCATTTTTCGCAAATCCAGAATATAGGAGCTTTAAAGTGGATATCAAGCATTTAATCGATTATTATGCACATGCATCTGTAAGTTTTACGGATGTTTTTACAAATAAAATGGAGCCGGGCCAAATAGATATTGGACGAACAACAGCCCCTGGGAAGTGTGGTTTGGTTGTGCCGCTTGCTGGTAGTGCTATATTTAGCTTTAACGGTATCCCTTATGCAATGGAGCCAGGTATGGTCGTACATGCAGGATCACAAATGCCAATCGAAATTAAAGTTACTAGCGATAAGGGATGGGAGTATGCAGTTGTTCATTATCATATCCCGTCCGAAGAAATACCTCAATATCCGTTATCAGCTCAGCACTTTTTAATCAATACAGGCTATCATACGAAAATTATCGACTATGTACAGCAGTTAATAGAAAGCCAAGCAATGCCAGGTAATATGTCGATATTCAAAGCAAAAATTCTATTTATGAATCTTTTGGAAGCTATTCTTATGTCGGCAAAAGTGAAGGTTCTTGATACAGCTAGTGAACAGATGGAGCAAGCATTACAGTATATACATGAGAATTATGCTAAACAACTTTCTGTTTCAAAAATTGCTGAAGAATTTGGCGTGGAGCGTCGTAGGTTTGCCCATTTGTTCGAACAGCATACTGGGATGAATCCTAGCGTTTACTTAACGGAATATCGTATACGACGGTCGAAGGAGTTACTAAAATATGACAATTCTCCAGTAGCGGAAATAGCTGAATGTGTAGGGTATGTAGATTGCTTTTATTTTAGTCGAGTATTTAAAAAATGTACTGGAATGTCCCCGACAGCTTTTCGGAAATTAATGATGGAGGAAGCTAAATACGTATAAAAAGTTGTTTCTTGAAAAAAGAAGCAGCTTTTTTTTGTAAATCAATTATGCTGTGACATCCGCCGGAGGCTTTAACTTCTTTCATCAGGTGTTTGAACACCTGATGAAAGAAGTTAAGAATCGGCAAAAGTCCATGTGGTTGTAAAATTGTCCATTCACAATAGGTTTTCTCTTTGTTAGGATAGTAACCGTAAATGATAATGAATATCAATTAAATCAAGAAAGTCTATTGACTTATAAATGAAAATGATTATCATTATCAATATAATTAAGTTCGTTAGGAGAGAATAAATCTATGAATAAATATTTTAAAATGTGTGCACCCGCTCTATTAGCTCTATCCTTGGCTGCATGTGGTACGGATAAAGCGGAAGAGTCTAATACATCTACAAATAATACGGCAGAAACTAGTGCAACAGAAACACAAACAAATCAGGCGAAAACACAGACGATTACATACTTAGGTGAAAAATATGAACTTCCTACAGAAGTGAAAAACATTGTAGCAGCAAGTTTAGAATCTATGGAGGATGCGGCAATGCTTGGTATCAAGCCTGTTGGTGTGCTAGATATCGGTGGGAAAATTCCATCATATCTTGCTTCTGAATTAGAAGGTGCTGAGCTTGTTGGAAATAAAATGACACCGAATACTGAAGCCATTCTTAAACTTGATCCAGATGTTATTTTAGGTTCCTCAAAATACCCTGAGGAAATGGCTGAAAAGCTTAAAAAAATTCAAACAATGGTTCCATATTCACATGTCTCTACAAATTGGAAGGAGAATCTAACATTACTTGCCCAGCTTACAGGTAAAGAAGATGAGGCGAAAAAAATCATTGCTGATTATGAAGCGAAAGTTGCTGATTCTCAAGTGAAATCTAAAGAGCAATTAGCGGACAAGCAAGTTCTAGTTATTCGGGTACGTGGTGGCATAATGTATATCTATCCAGCAGGCGTTTACTTAAACCCTGTTCTATATGAAGATTTAGGGGCTCCAATACCAGAGGTTTTAAAAACAGCAAAGGCACAGACCGAACTATCGCTTGAAACATTAGCAGAGGTTAATCCTGATGCTATTTTCCTTCAATTTGAGGAATCAGAAAATGCCGATGCACCAAAAGCGTTAGAAGAGCTACAAAAAAATCCGATTTTCGCAAGCTTAAAGGCATCACAAAATAAACAGGTTTTCGTGAATGCAATTGAACCTTTAGCACAGGGTGGTACTGCATGGTCTAAGGTGAAATTCTTAGATATCGCAGCTGAAAAATTACTTAAATAGTTTTTAGATAGGCTGGTAGTAGATTTGGTGGCATCACCAGGCTATTGCCAGCCTTTTATAAAATAAAGTTCAATTTCTTTCAGCGGATGCCCAAACATCCACTGAAATTGAGGAACTCAGTCTAAAAGCGCCACGTCCTGTGGCAATGACTGAGTGACCAACAACATGCTACTGGCGCTACGTTAGCACTACGCTTTCGCGCAAAAAACATTTGTTGGCCTAAAGCCTCCGGCGGATGTCGCGGAATCGGAAAGGAGTTCAATATAGGATGTTAGCCTAAAATCATCGCTTCCATGCGATAACGGCTAACTGACCTGCAACGGTAAAAATGCCACGTCCTGTGGCATTACCGAAATGACCGACCTCGTGTCGGCCCTCGTGCAGGCCTAAGGACAAAACCAATTCCGGACGCAATTATGCCGAGGCATAATTGATATAGAAAAAGGTGTGAAAGTTGAAAAAAACAAACATGTTGGCATTTACGATAGTAGCAGCTTCTCCATTTCTAATTGCGATTGTGGCATTAGTATCCGTTATGTACGGCACAAAAGACATTAGTGCAATAACGGTGTGGCAGGCAATTACTGCATTCGACTCTTCAAATGTGGATCACCAAATTATTCGAACAGGTCGTATACCTAGAATCGCTGCAGTTTTACTGGTGGGAGCATTTTTAGCAGTAGCTGGGGCAGTGATGCAAGGTATTACACGAAATTATTTAGCGTCCCCTTCACTAATGGGAGTTAATGATGGTTCAGCATTTGTGATTACGTTAGCAATAGTATTTTTCCCAGGGCTTCCTAATTACCAAATGATTCTACTTTCAATGCTTGGTTCAGCATTAGGGGCAGGGATTGTCTTTGGTTTTGGCTCTCTAATTCGAAATGGTCTATCACCAGTAAGGCTGGCCATTATTGGGACGGTCATTGGTACGTTTTTAAGCAGTATTGCTACAGCCATTGCGATGTATTTCCAAGTATCACAAACGGTAAGTGTTTGGTATAACACAAAGGTACATATGGTGGATATGGATATGCTCATGCTAGCTATTCCATTTGGATTAATTGGTTTAGTTCTTGCACTATTATCAGCTAAGGCTATTACAATAACTTCACTAGGCGAAGATATCGCTATTGGACTTGGACAAAAAACAAAAGCAGTGAAAATTATTAGTATGCTTGCTGTTGTTTGTTTAACAGGTACAGCAGTTGCACTCGTAGGAAAGATAGCCTTTGTAGGATTAGTCATTCCTCATATTACACGTTTCCTTGTTGGAGTCGATTACCGTTTTATCATTCCTTGTGCAGCTGTAATAGGTGCGTTTTTCTTAGCGCTCTGTGATGTACTCAGTCGCTTTGTTAATTATCCATTCGAAACTCCAATTGGCGTATTAACGGCGTTGGTTGGTGTTCCATTCTTCTTATATTTAGTTCGTAAACACGGAGGTGAACAACGTGCGTAAAAAAACCTCAAGTGTATTCGTCATGACTGCTTCCATACTCATGTTATTTATTTTTGGCGCCGGCTATCTCCATGTTACAAATGGTGTCTTTGATATGTCGGTGATGGATGTTTTAAAAACATTGCTACGCATTGAACCAAATCCAAAATTTGATCTTGTCATTTTTGAATTCCGTTTACCACGTATTGTCATTGCAGCATTAGTAGGTGTTGGCTTAGGGATGGCAGGGGTTGTGTTACAAGGTATTACGCGTAATGGCCTAGCAGACCCTGGGATTTTAGGGATCAATGCTGGTGCTGGTGCAGCAGTGGTTATATTTATGTTTTTCTTTCAATTACATCTCACATCTGCAGATATGAGTAGTTGGTTATCCATTTTGATGATGCCGATATTTGGATTCGTCGGTGGTACGATGGCAGCTTTGTTGATTTTCTCATTTGCCTTAAAAAACGGTCATTTAGATATGCAGCGGCTAATTTTAACGGGGATTGCGATTAATAGTGGCTTTGGAGCATTGTCACTGTTTTTATCATTGAAAATGAATGCTCAAGATTATGAAGCTGCCGCTGTTTGGATGGCAGGATCTATTTATAATGCAAATTGGATCTTTGTTGTGACTATGCTACCGTGGCTTATTTTATTAGGCTTTTATGTTTATCGGAAATCCTATTTGCTCGATTATTTTCAATTAGAAGAGGATAGTATTACTAGCTTAGGGATAGCGGTTGAAAAAGAGAAAATGAAGCTGTTATTGGCAAGCGTCGGTTTAGTAAGTGCCTGTGTATCGGTATCAGGTAGTATCGGTTTTATTGGATTAATGGCACCACATATTGCTAAACAGCTTGTTGGTATACAACATCGTTATATCATGCCAGTTAGTGCGTTGATAGGCGCGGGATTGCTTATATTTGCAGATTTCATAGGAAAAACAGTATTTGCGCCGTCTGAGCTGGCAGTTGGTATTGTTGTCTCGATTATTGGGATTCCGTACTTCTTATATTTACTAGTGAAATCGAAGGCATAGGAGGAAAAAGTGTGCAAACTGCATTTAGAATGGAAAATTTATCGTCTGGCTATGAGCAGGTTCGTGTGTTTGAAGGCTTGAATTTAACAATAGAAGAAGGAAAGGTTACGACCATTATAGGTCCCAATGGATGTGGAAAATCTACACTGTTAAAAACAATTGGTCGTATATTAAAGAAGCAGCAGGGCACGGTTTATTTACAGGACCAAAATATGCAAAATTTATCGACGAAGGAAATTGCGAAAAAGTTAGCTATCTTATCCCAGACGCCTATTGCCCCAGGTCAGTTAAAGGTGGAGGAGCTTATTGCTTATGGTCGTTATCCACATCGTAATAATGTTAATCGCCTAACAAAAAAAGATGAAGAAATGGTTGAATGGGCTTTAAATGTGACAAATACGATGGAGTATAGAAATCGGGAGCTTGCTCAACTTTCTGGGGGTCAACGCCAACGTGTATGGCTTGCAATGGCCTTAGCACAAGAAACAAGTATTCTGCTATTAGACGAACCGACAACTTATTTAGATATGGCGCATCAGTTAGAAGTGTTAGAAATTGTGAAAAACTTAAACGAACAGCATCGTTGTACGATTGTTATGGTATTGCACGATATTAATCACGCGGCACGATATTCCGATCATTTAATCGCAATGCGACAGGGGGATGTAATGAAAACTGGAACACCTGAGGAAATTTTATGTGCAGATGTTATGCGTAGCGTATTCAATATTAATGCACGTATTATGGAAGATCCAGTTACGAAAACACCAGTATGTTATGGCTATGATGTTATGAAGGAGACGGACAAATGATTGAGGGGAAGAACGTGAAAGCACTTGATTATGTGACGCAGCAAATTGTATCGAAGTTTACAGATTATACGTATACGGTAAATATTTATGTACCTAATGGAGAAGTACCTGAAGGAGGTTTTCCAGTTTTATACGTATTAGATGGCTCGTCTTATTTTCATCTTGTAAAGGAAGCGGTTCGCCTACAGAGCCGTAATGCACCAAAAACAGGAGTTTTACCAGCCGTTGTTGTTGGCATTGGACATGGTGCTGACATGCACGAACGCCGATTTTATGATTTTACAGGACAAGCCGAAACGTATACTTATCCTGCAAGATTTAAAGGTAAGGGTCATGAGAAACATGGAGGAGCAGAGAACTTTAGTAGATTTTTAGAGGAGGAATTAAAGCCAAGTGTTCAGGCTCAATCCCCTGTAAATATGCAACATGAAGCGCTGCTCGGGCATTCATTAGCAGGTTATTTTGTTCTTTGGCAATTATTCCATCATCAATCAAGCTTCCAACGTTATATAGCGATTAGCCCTTCTATTTGGTGGAATGAGCATGAACTATTAGGTTATGCGTCAACATTTTTAAAAGAGCTTCCATTTGCTTATGAAAAACTATTCATTGGGGTGGGAGAACTGGAAACCTTTATGGTTGATGATGCGCAACAAATCGCGAGTGAATTACAAAAAATCATGGATATCTCCTTCTATAAAGCATTGGAGGAAAATCATGCTTCAATCGTTCCAACTGTTATGAGTAGAGCAATACGTTTTGTGAACAAAAATTAATAGTAATGACCGCATTATTGTAAGGTAATGCGGTTTATTTATGCTTAAAAATGCATTGTAATGTATTTTTAGGCATAAAAGGAGTGTTGACAGATGCACATTATTTTAGCACAAGTAGAGGATGCTTCAGTAATTCATAACGTTATGCTACATGCCTTTAACTTCTTACAGCGGGTGTTCAAACATCCGCTGAAAGGAAGTTAGGGGGGACTGCTCTTGAGGAAAAAGCTTGGCTGTTTACATGCACATCATTCAAATATTGAGTATATAGAACAGGCATTTCAAACCATTGAGAACGTAGAACTGGTCCATTTTGTGGATTCAGGTCTTATACAGCAAGTATCAAAAGGGACAGACAGGTTAGTTTTTAAGGTGAAAGAGCAACTCGAATGGATGGAAAGCTGTAACATGGATGCCATCTTAATAACGTGCACTAATTATATTGCATTGTTAGAGAAAGAACAGCTGGAACTTTCTATTCCAATTATTAAAATAGATGAGCCGTTCTTTGAAACAGTATGTGAAGAAAAACAGCCTCAAATGATTCTTTTTACAAATCCTGAAACCGTAGAAGGTACGATGAATAGACTTCAGCAATATGCTTTACTACATGAAAAATCCAATAGTACTGAAGTAAAAATTATCGACAATACGTTTGAACTGATTATGCAGGGGAAAAAGGAAGCGTATAATAACGCTATTAGACAAACTCTTTATTATCTAGCGGAGGAACAACGGCATATTTCGGTTGCACAGCAATTCGAACAAGAGTCAGATTTAACGATTATTCATCCGTTAAAGTCGTTAGTTAAATTTGTGATGAGGTCTATAGAATAAAAGAATGCATATAATTTTCGGAATACTCTGTAACTATTTGTGCGAAAAATTCGTTTCATAGAAAATAGCCATAACTTATAGGGAGTGTAGTAATGGGGAGATGGGTACTTATGGTAACAGTGTTGTTATTGTTGGTAGGCTGTACAATGAATGAGAAAGAGGTTGCTCTGCCAAATGATTTACCTGATTTTGTGCAAGAAAGTGATTTTAAATCGATTGATTGGGACAAAAAGGCAGTAGAATTTGGAGACAGAGGTATTATAGGTAATGCAAATAAATCAGGTGTTATCGGAGCCAATATGCCAAGTTTAAACACTCAAAAATGGATGTGGCATCTTTGGGGAATTGAAGAAGGTCGTGATAGCAAGTTAACCATTGTCGGGTATCATAAAGAATCTAAAACAGTGCATCCTATCTTAGTAGATGGTTGGACTATAGGGCTTGGTGGACCTGTTAATGGTGCAGATGCTCATGTACCTTCAAGTGTAAAAATACCAAAACCCGGTGAATGGGCGATTTTACTGTATGTTAATGAAAGTTATTTTGATACTTTAATTTACGATATTAATGAATAGAGAGTGGATTTTTCACACAACGACCCTCGTTTTGTAAGTATAATTCTTGCAAAATGAGGGTTTTGCTTAAAAGAATTAAAGCGAATGGCATGAAAAATATAAAATTGGTAACATGAAAAGTAAGAAAATAGAAATGGAGGATAGCTATTATGACCGATTTAAGATATCCAATTGGACAATTTCAATTTCCGGAAGTAGTGACGGCACAGCAAGTAAAGGAATGGATGGAGGATATTCGTCTATTACCGAAACAACTAGCAGAGGCACTTAATGGAGCAAGTGAACAAGCATTAACAAACTCCTACCGAGAAAATAGTTGGACGGTTACGCAGCTTGTCCACCATATTGCAGATAGTCATATGAATAGCTACATCCGTTTTAAGCTAGCTTTGACAGAGGATGCTCCAACGATTAAGCCTTACGATGAGGAAGAATGGGCAAAGTTACCCGATTCCGGAATGGCTTCCTCAACATCTTATAAAATGATTGAGAGCTTACATGAACGTTGGGTTTATTTGCTAACAAGCTTAACAGCAGAGCAATTACACCGAGCATTTAATCATCCTGAATCAGGATTGATGACACTTGAAAAAGCTATAGCCCTATATGCTTGGCATGGAAAGCATCATCTTGCTCATATTCAAATGGCTTTGGCGAAATAACAACTATATTTTTAGAGCGAAAAGTAGGCGATTTCCTGATTTAAAGAAAATCGCCTACTTTACTTATTACTGTTGATTTCAAGTAATTATCGTATTATACATAGGTAATGTTACTGTATGGTAGCTTTAATCTAACTTACGAACATAATCTTTTATACAATATTAATACCTGCACTTGCGTTACCAGTAACAGTAGCAACAATCCCTGAGGAAGTAATGGAGAACACCATTAATAAACGATCACCAGCAGCTACTGGCACTGGTGTAACGTTTCTAGTACCAAATGTAATAGTGCCTATTGCTATTGTTGAGAGAGCTGGTGCTAAATCAACAAATGCTGTTGTAGGGCTGAAAACATTGCTTCCCGCAACCGCGCGGTAAATTTGTGCTCTGACTGTTGCTGTTCCTGTAAGGGTTACAGCAACTGTTGCAGATAATGATGCAGAAATAGATGTAATAGTACCATCACGTGGAACCGAAAAGGCTTCCGTTCCTGTAGCAAGTGTTAAATCTATATTTGTACCAGAAAGACTTACCCCTGGAATAGACGTACCGAATCCTACTAAACTTACTGTACCGATCGCGCCACCAAGAACTGATGTTAAAATAACAGGCACAATTCCTGACGCGAATGGGATGATGGAGCCTGTTGCTGGTGGAGTAGTAATACATGCAGCGTCTATAGCTTCAAAAGGACCAAGTGCATGACACTCATTTTGATTATTAGAGCAGCCACACATTGAATTATTCATACACATTTTTACACCCCCTTTCTTCATTATTCTATTCATCTAAGATTATAGGGGTAGGGCCATTAACTACATTGCAGTTTTTATATGTGAAAATATGGAGGCTTCTTTAGAGGCGTTTTTGTCAATGGCAAGTATTCTCTAATGAATTTGACTTTCTGCAAATTTGTTAATGGAACAGAAAAAAGTCCAATATGTATTTTCATACTTATTGGACGGTTTATCGTATAAATCTCCATTGTAACTATACACTGTACACCGCAGCTTTAAACTAGCTCCATTTTCGAAAGAAATTGAAAAATAAAGAGCCCTTCTCTTTTTTATGACCTTCTTCAGCTGATTCTTCTTTTAGCTCAGGTTGCTTGTTTATCTCTTCAATTGGTGTATGGGTTTCAGACACTTCCTCTGAAGTAGGTTCAAAAATCTCAAATTCATCACTTTTTAAAATAGGGGATTTATTTACGCCCCCTTGCTCATTAACCACTTTAGCTGCTTCAAGAATGACAGGCGCATTAACAGTATCAGCTGCTTCAAGAATGACAGGCGCATTAACAGTATCAGCTGCTTCAAGAATGACAGGCGCATTAACAGTATCAGCCGCTTCAAGAATGACAGGCGCATTAACAGTATCAGCTGCTTCAAGAATGATCGGCGCATTAACAGTATCAGCTACTTCAGGAATGGCAGGTGCATTGACGGTTTCAGCTACTTCAAGAATGGCAGGTTCATTAACCACTTCAGAAGCTTCAGAAATAGAAGGCTCATTTGTTATTACAGAGCTCATTTCATCTAAAGTGACAGTGTTATTAATTTTTTCGGGTTCTCTAAAATTAGCTAAATCTTCCGTATTAAAGTCAGTGGAATTATGGATTTCGGCATGTGGTAAAGTATTAGATTCATAAACACTAATTGGAATTTCCTGTGCGTTCGTCGCGTTTTTAAAATGGATGGTGGATTCGGTAGTGGTATTTCTAAATAAACCATTATATATTTGGCTTGGATGAGTATTTATTGATTGAAAGTATTGTTGATTAAAATGACGTTCTTCGGGTACATTTCTTTGATTTCCGTTGTGAGCAGAAGGTATACCATTGTTAACATCTAACTGCGCGTTTATTGCTTTACCTGCCAGAGTTTGTAGCATTTTATAAGATGGCTGTTTTAATGCAGTCGCCGATTGACTTGTTGTCTGTGTAATGATCGGATCCCTTTGTACACCGTTAGCAATAAATTTAGATGTGTTTTCAGTTTTAGGTGTAGTGATTGGAGCTTCAGTATTTTCAATAGCGAGTAATTTGTTTAAAACCTTTAGTATTTCTTGGTTCATTTCTTCAATTGTTTGATTCAGAGACTCAATTTGTGCCGATAGGAGTTTTATCTGCTCCTCATAGCCTCCAATCTGTGAATGTTGCTTATCATCTATTGTTTCAGTTAGCCCTTCTAAAAGTGCCATTTGCGTTTTAATCCCATCAAAATCCATTTTCATAAATAAATAATCTTCAATTGAAGTTCCTGTTTTTAATGAAGTTAACGTGTCCTTGTAGGCTTCTATTTTTTGCTTCAATTTTTCAATGTCTTGAGCGCAGTACAATTTTGAATCTTCCATTGCATTTCACCCCTTTCAGTCCATTAATATTTTATTAAAAATATTTACTTTCTGTTACAAATATACCGGTCCTTTCAAACATTTTAGTTTCTCCTTAAGAAGATGAGATGTAAGCAAAAACGATACATACTGATACTTAAGTATTTTAACTTCTTTCAGCAATTATTTTCTGTGCCGAAAGCAAAGAAGGTGGGGAGATGAATGCGGATTTAAGTTACTTTTCAGAGGGTGTTTCATCACCTGCTGAAAGAAGTTAAAGCCTCTGGCCGATTCCGGACGTAATTATGTCGAGGCATAATTGATTAATAAAAATCAGAACAAATTACTTTTTAGCCCATGCACTTTTAGTCAGAAAACATAAGATACAAACGAAAGGTAAAAAAATTATGGAGGTGTCAAAAGGATGCAAGATAATATGCCATCCCAGGCGCAGGAACAAATTTGTATAAACGTAGATAAGGTGTTTGACTGGATTGTAAAGGAAGCTACGTTTGAGTTTTCCCCTACTGGCCCAATTGCTTTTCCGGGAGTAACAGCAACTACTGATTTAACTGGTGCAGTGGTTACATGTAATGTAGTTCCAAGAGCAACTAACCCTATTGTTATTTTGAACCGTGAGAATCGTCAATTCTCCATTGATGGTGCAACGGTATGTCTTCAAAATCTGACTATTCAAAAGAACTTTACTGTTACGTTAGTTGTTACTTTACCAAATGGTACTAAGTTTACAAGCAATCCTATTACAGTTTCACGTTGTGAACAAGTTACATTATGCGCACCTAAAGGGACAGATGTAGAAATTTTATTCACAGATTTAGATTGTTTCGTGTGTTCAACAGGAACTCTAACTGCTGGAGTAGGCACAATTACGTTTACTGCATTAACAGTTACTATATCAGTTTGCCAAAGTATTCAATCTACATTCCCAGTTACTGTGGAATTCTTAGCGACTTTCTGCGAGCCAAGAGCAGAATTACCGTTCGCATGTCCAGGTGTAGTTCGCCCAGCGCAATGCCCTGCTGTATTCCCAACTGTTGGTTAATGGTACTAACACATAGAAGAAAATCATATTGTAAAGAGAGGATAATCCTCTCTTTTTTTTTATGAAAGGATTTCAGACAGTAGCTATCGCTTAAAGTAGGTTTTGTTAATTTAATACTATTGGCAAGGGGGTACTAATTATGATTACTCGTATCGATCATGTGGAAGAAAAGATAAATGAACTAAAAAAACAAACGGATTTTTATGTTCATGAAATTAAAAAAACAGTTGAGGAGCTTATCGTTCTAAAAAATGTAAATATCATTAGTTATTTCACATCCTCGTTCAATATTTCTTATAACCCTGATGAGGAGAGCTTATGCTTGGGCTCTTACCATATTCGCAATATAGGTAATCAGCCTATAACAAATCCGTATCTATGTATAAAACTGCCTGAAGATTCTCCATTCTCTTTCTCAGGAAGGTATGTCTATGAACATTTCGCACCAAATTTAAAAGGAAACAGTAGCTGGGAGCGAATCAATGACCAATCAAGCAAGGAGGAATTCTGGCTTAGACCTATAGGAAAAACAACGTTAGAGCCAAACGAAACACTATCATTCCCTAACTTTCAAATCAAATGGGGTCATAAGTTTTCTTATTCAGGAAGTATTATGGGTTTTACATATTGTGATCAGCTAAAAGATGGTGTCGTTGTCTTAAATCCTATTAATCTCAATGGAATTACACAGGAGGATGAAAATGAGTGAGTCTGAAAATATAAATCAAAAAATAGATAGTGTTGTCCATCAACTAATAAAGGAACAGCTTACGAATCTATCTAACTATAGTAATACGAAAAATAACAGCTTTGCTTATCTCGAAAAAGGCACATTGAATCTACTTCTTGCCTATTTAATGTCAGGAGAAAAGAGCAAAGTTGAAGAAATTGGCGATGAGGAAATAGAAATTAAGATTATTAAGCAGCTTGATGAGATGTTAGAGGATAGTAAGGCGCAATTTGAAGAAGTGATTAGTTTACTTAGAAAAATGTCGTGATAGGAGGTGCAAGTGTGGATAATGATATTGTTAAAAACAATGATCCTATTCAGCTGCAGCAAATGATCATTTTTTTAAGAGCCGAATTAGCAAAATATAAAAATGAAGTTAAAAGGCTTAGAGATAGTGATTATTATTCACTAGTACTGAGATTAGAGCGAGAAAATGTTCAATTAACGAAACAGAAAAAGGATCTTTCGATGGAGCTTTTAAAGCAGAAGAGAGACCATGAAAAAAAACTAAAAACTTACTATGAAGATATACAAGGTAGAGAAATCCAAAAGAAAAAACAACTTTCTTCGATAGAGGGTTTATTAAAGGAATTAGAAGAGCTACGTGCAGAAAATAAGCTAATAAAGGAAACGTTAAAATCCACTAAAGATGAATTTCTTTCTGTGAAATCAGATGTTCATTATAAGACTTTAGTAGATGGCCTTGAAAATAAGCTGAATGTTTTTACAAGGGATATAAGCCAACAAATGAAAACAATAATTGAAGCCATTGAAAGATCTCGTGTAGAACAAACTAATTCAGACAATCTTAATAAGCATTTAGCCGAAGAAATAGAGGGGAAAAGCACTGAGATAGAAAAATTATCAGATGTAAAAAAACATAGCTTTTCTCTAAGTGAAAAAACGATGATGAATCCAGAGGTCCTTTTAAACTTAGATGTTCGAGTAAATAAAGTACTGGCTCAATCAATAGATTTTGAAAAGCAGTTGAATCATAAATTACGTTTGCTTGATGACTTGGAACACAAATTAAACGAGCTAACTATAGAAATAAATACTAATAAAACTTTATAAAGTATGTTGTGGAAGGCTGTTTCAAAAGTAAGATGAAACAGCCATTTTTATGTTACTAGGGGATTCTAGACGTAATACATATTATTTCGTTTCTCTGTGTAATGTAACTCTTTTCAAACGCGGGGAATATTTCTTAAGCTCCAGCCTTTCTGGATTAGTTCGTTTATTTTTTGTAGTGATATAGTTTTTATCACCTGTTTCTGTACAGGCCAATGTCACTTGTACACGCATAAAATAACCTCCTTTTAAATCGTAATTATTACGCTTTATACATTATTATTTTTAATGAAATATGTCAATATCGTATTTCCGTAAAGTTTTAGCGTTGCGTTTTGTAGGATTCTATGTTTTAATTACAAAATGTAAATAGTAATGATTACGATTTAAGGAGTTGTAAAGATGACAAAGAAAATCCCTGTTACAGTGTTAAGTGGTTATTTAGGTTCTGGTAAGACAACAATGATGAATCACGTTTTACAAAATGAAAAAGATATGCGTGTTGCTGTAATCGTCAATGATATGAGTGAAATTAATATCGATGCAGAACTGATTGCAAATGGAAGCGGCATTTCAAGAACAGAGGAAAAATTTGTGGAGTTATCGAATGGTTGTATTTGTTGCACGCTACGCGAGGATTTATTGCAGGAGGTGGAGCGTCTCGCAAGGCTCGGTACTATTGATTATATTTTAATTGAATCGACGGGGATTAGCGAGCCAATACCTGTTGCCCAAACATTTAGCTATTTAGACGAGGAGCTTGGTATTGATTTAACAAAGTTTTGCCAGCTTGATACGATGGTGACGGTTGTAGATGCGAATCGTTTTTGGCATGATTTTCAGTCGGGTGAAAGCCTTTTAGAGCGTAAGGAGGCAGTCAGCGAATTAGATGAACGGGATGTTGCCGACTTACTCATTGACCAAATCGAGTTTTGTGATGTCCTTGTATTAAACAAATGTGATTTAGTATCAGATGAAGAGCTTGAAAAATTAGAGCGTATTTTACGTGCCTTACAGCCTGAAGCCAAGCTAATTCGTACAGTAAACGGTGTAATAGAGCCAGCTGAAATTTTAAATACGGGATGCTTTGATTTTGAACGGGTATCAGAATCTGCTGGTTGGTTAAAGGAATTAGAGCTTGGTCATGAAAATCATACACCGGAAATGGAGGAGTACGGCATTTCTTCTTTCATTTATAAGCGTAGAAGACCATTCCATCCAATGAGATTTGTAGAATGGTGTGATCATATGCCAGAATCGATTGTCCGAGCAAAGGGTATTATTTGGAGTGCAAAGCATCAAGAAGTTGCATTATTGCTATCACAGGCAGGCTCATCGGCAAAAATAGAGCCCGTTTCTTATTGGGTAGCTGCTTTATCAAAGAAACAGCAGCAGGATGTTTTCTTGCAAAGCCCCGAGGTACTAGAGGATTGGGATGAGGAATTTGGAGATCGCATGACGCAGCTCGTTATAATTGGTGTTGATTTAGATAAAGAGGCGATTATAAAAGAATTGGACAAGTGTTTATTAACGGAAGACGAGTTTAATAATTCATGGGGGAGTTTACAAGATCCGTTTAATTGGGAATGGCATTAAAAATAAAAGCAAAAAAGATTTCGGTTAGGATTCCGAAATCTTTTTTTGAAATACATGATTATAATTTGTAGCATCTCGCAAAGCCTTTTCCTCAATTGGGATGCGCACGGATAGCATTGT
This sequence comes from Lysinibacillus sp. CTST325, assembly GCF_054665055.1. Classification (NCBI taxonomy): domain Bacteria; kingdom Bacillati; phylum Bacillota; class Bacilli; order Caryophanales; family Bacillaceae; genus Lysinibacillus; species Lysinibacillus sp. CTST325. The sequence goes on from NZ_BAAFHO010000010.1 coordinate 19,295, forward strand.
CACATTTAAAAGTGTAAAGCAAAATGCTGTGAAGTATGCTTGAAACATTAAAGGCAGAAGAATAATTTCTAAGCAAACAATTGCATAATTTGGGTGACGCATAAATGTGTACGGGCCTTTCCGTACAACTTTTGCATCCGGCAATATGAGTATTTTTGTGTTCCAAAAAGGCCCTAATGAACGAATACACCAAATGCGTAATGCTTGAACGGCTATAAATAATAAGAACAGTAACGGAAATAAAGGCGATAAACTTTTATGATTAGTAACTACTTCAATAATTAAAAATAGGAAAAAACCGACGTGTAAAGAAACCATATATGGATAATGAGAGGAACCAACTTCATATGCTCCCTGTGAAAGCATCCAGTTTTCATTGCGTTTTGCAATGAAAACTTCTGTCAATCTTTGTAGAATGACGAGGATCAAAATAATGTAAATAATCATGCTACTCCCTCCATTTAAGTAATACAGCTTCAGCACAGAAGCCAGGGCCGAGAGCGACGAGCAAACCGGTATCCTCTACTTGTCCTTCGTTTAACATAAATTGCTCCAATACATATAGCACCGTAGGAGATGACATATTTCCATGATATTTTAATATTTCCCGAGAAATGTCGGTTTTTTGGGGAGCTAGATAAAGAGTATCTTCATATGCTTTTAACACTTTTTTACCGCCAGGATGTGCAATGAAATGGTTAAGCTGTTCACTGTATAGTTCATGCTCCAATAAAAATTGTTCAATGAATGGCCCGAGCCAATTGGTGATGATGGCAGGAATACTTTTCTGAAAAACGACATGAAGACCATTATTTTTAATATTCCAACCCATAACATTTTCTGAATCTGGCATCCATTTAGAGCCAGTCCCAATAATAGCAGGTAAGGGTTTTTTTACTGTGATATTCACTTTATCTCCACAGACGAGTATACATGCTGCTCCATCTGCAAAAAGAGAGGCACCGATTAAATTACTTTTTGAAAAATCATTTGGCTGAAAGGTTAGACTACAAAGCTCGACACAAACGACAAGAACTTTTGCTTCTGGATGGGCACGACAGAAATCATAGGCTCTACTAACGCCGGCCGCCCCACCAGCGCAGCCAAGTCCCCAAAGTGGAATACGTTTAAGTCTGTCTGAAAAAGGAAGTTTATTCATAACTCGTGCATCAATACTTGGTGTGGAAATGCCAGTAGAACTCACGAAAATGATGGCATCAATGTCTTTAGGAGAAATCGGTGATTGTAAAAACGCTTCATTTTGTAAACAGGCTTGAATGACGTCAACGCTATATTGTGTAGCCAGTTCAATATATAAATCGTTTCGTTCCTCAAAGGAATGATCAGTACGATGCCATTCTGATGGTACACAAAAATGGCGTGTTGCAATACCACCATTCTCAAAAACTTTTAAGTAGCGTTCTAATTTAGGAATCTTTGCATGAAAAAGCTCCTTCGTTAGCTCCTCCGCATTTGTCTGTTGTAATGTGTACGGTGGTTGGTATGTACTGATAGAAATGATTTTTGACAATTCAACATCTCCTCCGTCAATAATGGTCTTGTTCATTGTATGCAGGGAGGGAGGGGGTACATGCTTGTTAGAATATAATTGACAATTTCGGAATATTTCGCTATATTGAAAATAACTAAATCGGAAGTAGGTGATGTGACATGATGAATAGATCCGTTTTTAACGAACTGCAATTCGGTTTGTTCAGTTTCACACGCCTAAAATATATAAATTGACCACGCAGTGTATTTAAATCACAACTGTGGTGATTTGTATATTCTCTTAAATGTGCCTGTGAACCTTGTAACTGCCGAATTGCGCAGAGACAAGGTTTTTTTGTGTTTAGTATCAATTGAGTACAAAGGATATTCACATTTAGGAGGAAAACAAATTGAATTTAACAACTTTAGGATTTTCAACATATTTTGAGGAGCAAATGACTGGATTTAAACAGGAGGCTAAGCTGGCGAATTGTGTGCCGGCTAGGGTTACTTTAGAGCATAAGCATTCCTATCGTGTACTGGCTGAAGAAGGAGAGTGGCTGGCAACGATTGCTGGACATTACGCGTATACATCATTAGCGCGTGAAGATTTCCCAGCAGTAGGAGATTGGGTGCTAGTTGAGAAAATGCAGGGTGAGGAAAAGGCGATTATTCATAAATTGTTTACACGAAAATCAGTTTTTTCCCGTAAGGCCGCGGGGCTGGAAATACAAGAGCAGATTGTAGCGTCGAACGTTGATATCGTACTTCTAGTTATGAGCTTAAATGCTGATTTTAATATTCGTCGTTTAGAACGTTATTTAGTAGCTGCGTGGGATTCAGGTGCGAAGCCGGTCGTTGTATTGACAAAGGCCGATCTCTGTGAAGATGTTTCTAGTAAACTACGTGAGGTTGAGTCTGTAGCGTTTGGTGTGGATGTTTTTGTGACTAGTGCTCTGTCAGGCGAGGGCTTAGAAGATATTCGTGCGCTATTTACGGAAGGTGTGACGGGAGCATTACTCGGCTCTTCTGGCGCAGGGAAATCCACTTTGACAAATGCGCTTAGTGGTGAGGAGCTTATGAAGGTTTCGGGTATTCGAGAAGATGATGCGAAGGGGCGCCATACAACAACACATCGTGAGTTAGTTTTATTGTCAGGTGGCGGCTGTTTAATTGATACGCCTGGCATGCGCGAGCTACAGTTATGGGATCAAAGTGATAGTTTGTCTTCTAGTTTTCGGGATATTGAGGAACTTTCTGCAGCCTGTCGTTACAGAGATTGCACACATCAGAAGGAGCCACATTGTGCTGTACAGCAAGCAATTACTGATGGCGAGCTGGATCAATCGCGTCTCCAAAGCTACTTTAAATTGCAAAGAGAGCTTGCTTTTATCGAACGCAAAACAAATGCTCAAGCAAGACTAAATGAACAACGCAAATCGAAGCAAATTGCGAAAGGCTTAAAGAAAGGTAAAAAATCAAATTAAACTTGATATGAGAGTGAGCGAGTTATCAGCGATTTCATAGTTGGGGGTACACGCATGAAAATCCAGAATATTAATCATTTATTATTTTCAGTTTCAAATCTAGAGGAATCTATTGCATTTTATGAAAAGGTTTTTGACGCAAAATTATTAGTGAAGGGTAGAACTACAGCCTATTTAGATGTAAATGGGCTGTGGCTTGCCCTGAATGTAGAAAAGGATATCCCACGCAATGACATACATCAATCCTATACACATATAGCGTTTTCTATCCAGGAGGACGATTTTGACAAAATGTATGAAAAGCTAGTCCATTATAATGTCAATATTTTGGAAGGCAGACAAAGAGATGTGCGAGATAAAAAATCAATTTACTTCACAGATCCAGACGGTCATAAATTCGAATTCCATACAGGGACTTTACAAGATCGACTGGATTACTATAAGAAGGAAAAAACGCATATGGAGTTTTTTGATTAATATTAAAAAATAGGTGTCTCTATCTTTAAGAGGAGGGCATCTATTTTTTTTTGCAACGTTTTCCTTTTCTCAAACGACTTTAAAGTGTAACCGGAAGGAGGAGATTAGGTGGATATAGAAAAATTGGTTAAGAGCGCAAAAAGGGGGGATGATGAAGCATTTGAGCAGTTGATTGCTTTAATGCGCGAGAAATTATATCGTACTGCCTATTCGTATGTTCGAAATGAACAGGATGCGCTTGATATTTATCAAGAGTCTATTTATAAAGCTTATACAACATTGACAACATTAAAAAATCCAAATAGTTTTCCAGGATGGATTATTAAGATTGTGGTTTATAAATCTATAGATTTTATTAGAAAAGATTCAAGAAAATTCACTCCAGGAGATGCGGAGTTTTTTGCAGAGATAGCAGGAAATCAAAATATGGAGAATGTTACTTATTCAATGGATTTAAAAGAGGCTATTGAAACATTAGATGATAAGTATAAAACGATTATGTGGTTACGCTTTTATCATGATTTTTCTGTCAAAGAGATTGCAAAAATGCTGGGATGTCCTGAAGGTACAGTGAAATCCTATATTAATAGAGCTAAGAAAGAGTTAAAACCAATCTTAAAGGAGGGCTACTTGTATGAGTAAGGAAAATAATAATCAATCTATGGATCGTATCGATATTCCACTTCAACAATTGATGATGAGAGAGCAGGCGGCAATAAGTGCAGCAAAAAGGAAGAAGCGGATCATTAGAATTATAAAACCTCTTCTTGTTGCCTGCGGATTGTGCATAGCGCTACTAGGTTCGGGATTTTTCTCCCCTACAATAGCTACTGCACTTGCCAATGTACCTTATATTGGAGCCATTTATGTTGAGTTTGGGGATATTGCAGCTAAAAAAATTGAACAAAAACATTTCATGACGGAAATAGGAAAGAAGGATACTCATGCAGGTCTTACAATGGCTGTTGAAGAAGCGGTATATGATGGTAATAGATTATTAGTTACGGTTGCATATACAGGGCAGAATGGGGTTTCTTTAGAAGAAGAGAATGTAGGTACTAATATGCTAACGGTCAATGGGGAGCCAATAGATGTTGCGGTAGGTTCTACAGGCCAAGATGATATAGATAAAAACACAATTATTGAGCATCATGAATTAACGTTATCAAATACAGATATATACGGGGATAAAATTGAAGTAGCCTTGAATGGGAGAGATTTATTTGGCTACAAAGGTAATTGGCATGTGGATTTTACTCTGGAAAAATTAAAGGAAGAAGTTATTAGCTTCTATCCAAATGTAAAATCTAGTACTAACAATGGGTTATATAAGTTAAACGTTGCACAGGTATCATCCACACCACTATCGACACGCATAGATGTCCTAGTAGATTACCCAAGAGAACAAGATAGAAATGATAAATGGCCATTTTTTGAGTTTGAGGTAATTGATAGTGAAGGGAAGTTATACGATAGCGCAAATATGCAAATAGGTGCAACCAAGGATTATGGACATCATATTATTCTAGTACTGCCTCCTATGGAGAAAATGCCAAAATCATTTACACTTAAACCAGGTAAGACGGATGAGCAAGGTTATTGGAAAGAAATAAAGGAATTAGAAATGATAGTCCCCTTAGAACCTTAAAAATACGGAGCCCCTTTTAGTTTAGGAAACTAGAGGGGTCTCATATTTAAAATTGTATAATATTAACGAGAACAATAAAAGAGGAGAAAACGTTAATAATACAGAAGGGGTGATTTTATGAAAAAAGCTATTATTTTTGATATGGATGGTACTTTATTTCAAACAAACCTAATATTAGAGCCAGCATTATCGGCAACATTCGATGTGCTACGTGCAAAGAGCTTGTGGCAGGGAGAAACACCAATAGAGAAATACCGCGAAATTATGGGGGTTCCATTACCTGTTGTTTGGGAAACGTTATGTCCTATGCACACGCTAGAGACACGTGAAGAAAGCAACGCATTATTCCATGTTAAGCTGATTGAACAAATACGTAATCGCCAGGGCGCTTTGTATCCAAATGCAGAGCAAACACTTGCTATGTTGGCAGAAAACTATAATTTATTCATTGCCAGTAATGGGCAAACCGAGTATTTACAAGCAATAGTAGAAACCTATCAATTACAGCGTTTTATTAACGGTACATATAGTATTCAATCCATTTCGAGTGGTCATAAATCTGATTTAGTGAAAAAGATCATCGAGGAAAATGCCATTGAACGCGGCGCAGTTGTAGGAGATCGTTCTTCTGATATTCAGGCGGCTCATGACAATCAGTTACTCTCTGTTGGTGTCCGTTTCGACTTTGCGCAGGACACAGAATTACAAAAAGCAGACATTATTATTGATGATTTAAATGAGCTACTTGATTTAAAGCTGCTAGGATAAGATTTTATCGACTACATTCTCTGATTTATCACCCAACTTTTTTGTTTTATCGCCTAACTTTTTCATTTTATCGAGAACTTTCAGATATTTATCGACATCCATTGCAATTCAAAAGAAGAAAGAGTAAAATGGTGGAAATCTATAGTAAAAGCATTGATAAGGAAAAGTAAATTGGAGAAGCATTATATAGAGAGCCTCTGTTGGTGGAAATGAGGTAAATGATCCCTTTTGAAAATGACCTTTGAGCTTCGTACCGAAAGCAAGTTTGCGAGTAGATTACGACGAGATGGGCACTCGTTATAACAGCGGCAGTATCTCTCTCTTCTTCTAGCTGATTCCGGACGCAATTATGCCGCGGCATAATTGATTTAATAAGATGAGACGTACTGATGGAGGCAAATAGTGTGAGCTATTTGTAAATATAGGTGGTAACACGGGTATACTCGTCCTAATCAATTTTGATTAGGGCGTTTTTTTTTATCTTCATTCAGGGCTTACCTGAATAAAGATAAAGCCTCCGGCGGATGTCATGGGTTTTAAAAGGAAGAATTGTGCTAGCACAATTCAAAATCCAGACGCAATTACGCCGAGGCGTAATTGATTTACACTTTTTTTCGAGGGGAGCAACTTAGGATGACAATCGTTATTGGAGGCGCGTGGCCATATGCAAATGGTTCTTTGCATTTAGGGCATGTTGCCGCATTATTACCGGGTGATATTTTGGCTAGATATTACCGACAAAAGGGCGAGAAGGTTTTATATGTTTCGGGAAGTGATTGTAATGGCACGCCGATATCACTTCGTGCTGCACAGGAAAACACGACAACGGAAGCAATTGCTGATCATTATCACGAGGAGTTTACAAGATGCTTCAATGATTTAGGATTTACCTATGATTTGTATACGAGAACAGATGCGCAGCACCATCATGAATCTGTTCAAACAATTTTTTTACAGCTACTAGCGAACAATTTTTTATACAAAAAGAAAATTGAACAAGCCTATTGTGAAACGGACAAGCAGTTTTTGCCGGATCGGTTTGTAGAGGGGATTTGCCCAAACTGTGGTGCGAAGGCGCGTGGTGATCAATGTGATAATTGCTCAACAATTTTAGACCCACTCGATTTAATCGATAAACGTTGTAAAATTTGTGGGAATGAGCCAATTATCAGGGAGACAGAGCATTTTTATTTTGCATTTAGTCAGTTTCAAGGGAGACTGGAGACTTATTTAGCAGAAGCAAAGGCAGAAAAACGTTGGCGGGACAATGCTTTAGGTTTAACAGAACGTTACTTGGCAGAAGGGGTTCCGGACCGTGCTGTAACAAGGGATTTGCCAAATGGTATCGATGTGCCAGTGCCAGGTTTTGAAGGCAAAAAAATATATGTGTGGATTGAAGCAGTAGCAGGTTACTTAACAGCGAGTATTGAATGGGCGAAGCAGCATCAAATAGCGATTGAAGATTTGTGGAATGAAGAAACGATTTCGTATTATGTGCATGGTAAAGATAATATTCCGTTCCATACAGTTATATGGCCAGCTATTCTTATGGGGATAGGGGCAAAAGCCTTACCTACACATATTGTATCAAATGAATATTTGACATTAGAAAAACGGAAATTATCGACGAGCCAAAACTGGGCAGTATGGGTGCCGTATATTTTGAGTCGATACGATGCAGATTCTATTCGTTATTTTTTAACAATGAATGCGCCAGAAAATCGTGATACTGATTTCTCTTGGCGAGAATTTATTTATAGCCATAATGGCGAATTACTCGGCGCTTACGGTAATTTTGTCAATCGAACATTGAAGTTTTTAGAGAAATCTTTCGATAGCAAAGTGCCTCAAGCCGAGATAGATGCCATTATTCGAAAACACACGATTCAGCTATTTGATGATATTGGGATTCATATAGAAGCGGGTCATTTTAAACAAGCTCTAGAGGCTATTTTTGAATATATTCGTGCAGCTAATCGCTATTTTGATGAGCAGCAACCTTGGCTACAGGTGAAAGAGAATGTGGAAGCTGGCAATCGAACACTAGCAACGTGTGTTTATATGATTGCTAATCTTGGACAGCTGTTGCATCCATTTTTACCGTTTTCAGCTGAGAAGGTGAGAAAAATGTTAGGAATCAATGAAGTGATGTGGCATGAGCAAGTGGACTTACCAGCAAGCATTAGCGAAGTGACACCACTGTTTGAACGTCTTGATGTTGAATTAATTGAAGAGGAATATCAAAAGTTAGTGGAAGGTAGCCGCTAGGGAAAATGAAAGCAGTATGACTTAATGGTGTCATACTGCTTTTAACTTCTTTCCGGAAGCATTGTTTATCTGTAGCGAAAGCAAAGCGACAGCTACAATTTTACCGAGGCATAATTGATCTATTTTAATTCATAACAGGCGTTAACTTAGCAACAACAATACTATTGATAGCATTAATATAAGCTAGCGCACTCGCTTTTAAAATATCTGTATCTGCGGCTTTTGCGATATATTTTTCACCCTCATGCTCGATTGTGATTTTTACTTTTCCAAGCGCTTCTTTACCACGAGAAACACTATTGATATTATATTCTACAAGTTTCACATCAATGTTTGTAATTTCTGCGATGGCTGAATATAGGGCGTCAATCGGACCTGAGCCAACTGCACTTGCTTTAAATACCTCCCCGCCTTTACGTACTCTCACACTAGCAGAAGGGAAGCTTGCGTTGCTGACGACTTGTAAATCATCGAAGTCGAAGAACTGATCACTGTAATGAGTGGCATTAGCATTGTTTGCGTCATGTTTCTCATAATAGCTTTCCACAATAACATATAAATCGTGATCGTAAACTTCTTTCTTTGCGTCCGCAAGCTTTAAGAAGCCTTCGAAGATTCCTTCAAATTCATCCGCTGAAAGATTGGAAAAGCCGAGTTTTTCAAGGGCATTTTTCACCGCGTGACGGCCAGAGCGAGCTGTAAGGACTAGCTCCATATCGTCAAGACCTACATCTTCTGGATGGACAATTTCATAGGCATCACGAGATTTTAGAAGGCCGTCTTGATGAATACCAGAGGAATGGGCAAAAGCATTATCCCCAGTAATCGCTTTGTTTACTTGTACGTCTAAGCCCATAAAGCTTGAAACAAGACGAGATGTATTCATAATTTCTCTTGTGTTAATACGTGTCTCAGCATTGTATACAGAGCCACGTGTTTTCAACGCCATGACAACTTCTTCTAATGCTGCATTTCCTGCGCGTTCGCCAATGCCGTTAATTGTACATTCTACTTTATCCGCGCCGTTTTTAATCGCAGCAAGCGTGTTAGCAGTGGCCATACCAAGATCATTATGGCAATGAACACTCAACAAAACGCTATCGTCTAGATTTTTCATACGCTCATTTAGTTTATAAATCATCGCTCCGAATTCTTCTGGTTCTGCAAAGCCGACTGTGTCAGGTACATTAATCATTGTTGCACCAGCCTTCATTACGGCTTCGATTGTTTTCCAAAGATACTCGAAATCTGAACGAGATGCGTCTTCTGTTGAATATTGGACTTGGGGTAGCAGCGTTTTCGCATATTTTACTGCATCAACGCCAATCTGTAGAATTTGATCCTTGGATTTGCTAAATTTTTTTTCAACATGAATATCAGAAGTACCAAGCACCATATGAATCATCGGATTTTCAGCATATTTTACAGCGTTATAAACAGCATCAATATCTGCCTGTACAGCACGTGCTAAAGCAGTAATCATAATGTCATTTGTATGACCAACTTTTTGTGCGACAGCTTTAACTGCATCAAAATCTCCTTGTGATGAAGCCGGGAAACCAGCCTCGATAATATCGACGCCTAATTTTTTGAGTTGCTGTGCAATCTCTACTTTTTCGTATAAATTCAGTTTTGCACCAGGCACTTGCTCGCCATCACGTAAAGTTGTATCAAACACCCAAATTTTTCTTCCCATTTTCAAACACTCCTTTTGTTGTAGTTGTCATTATATTAATATTGTCTCTGCTTTGAACTGGTAGCTCTGGGGCTAGAGACGAAATTCACACCTAGGCCAATTTTCAATAAAAATAAAAATAAAAAACCCGCCTCTATATAAAAATATAGAGACGAGTTTATGCTCGCGGTACCACTCTAATTGACCTTCTCTTTATAGAAAAAGTCCCCTTATCGACAGTCATCGCTGTCTATCCCGTTAACGGAGGAAACCGACGTCCCTTACTCAAAGTTCAGGGAGTGGCTCATGGACGAGTTCAAAATGTGTGCCTATCGGTTTGCACCAACCACCGACTCTCTACAAGTACACTTGCATTTCTACTATTTCCAATCTTGGCCTACAATAATGTGTTGTTGAAAGCAATGATACTTGGGTATTTTTGATTTGTCAACAATATTCAAAAAATTATTTTTTTTCTGTCTCGTTACGGTGGGGCAACAATTTATTATAAAGTCAATCATTTGATAATAAAAAAACCCCTGTGAGAAAACGTCGCGACAGCAACAACAAAGCGCCTAGCCGGAACGGAAATCAACCCCACGTTATGATAATAATTATTATTTTTGCAATGAATGTAAATATTTATGAGATAATAAGTGAGTATTTATCAGTTTAGAAAGAAGGCGTGACTATGAAATTTGTATTTGATTTAGACGGTACGATTTGTTTTAAGGGCCAACCATTAAGTAAGGGAATTACTAATGCTCTAGAAGCTTGTATCGAGAATGGCCATGAAATCATTTTTGCATCAGCTCGTCCAATTCGTGATTTATTACCTGTATTACCGGAAGCAATGCGCAAATTTCCAATGGTAGGGGGAAATGGTGCATTTGTTGCACAGAACGGAGAAACTGTTGAGGTGACAGCATTTGCAGCAGAAATTGTAGAAGAGATTCAAAACATTATTTCGGCATTTCAACTGCGGTATTTAGTTGATGGTGATTGGGATTATGCGTATACAGGTAGTGAGGAACATCCAATTTATCAAAATTTAGATCCATTAAAGCTTGCGAAAAACGTGTCATTACATGAACTAAACGATCTCGTAAAAATTGTTTTATTTCCAGGAGAGCAACATAAAGAAATAGTAGCTGAATTACAGCAGTTGCCTATTTCATTATACGAGCATAGTGCAGAAAATATTGTAGATATGAGCCCGAATGGCATTGATAAATGGAAGGGCTTAATGAAGTTAGGTGTCGCTGAAGGTGAATTTATAGCGTTTGGGAATGATGCGAACGATGCATCCATGTTTGTAAAAGCGAAGGAAAGCGTTTGTGTAGGTGAACATAAAGTACGTGACCTTGCGTCCTTACAAGTACCAAGTGACGAGACTGCGGTAATTAAGATGTTAAATGTGCTAAATGAAAAGTACAAATAAAGGGTGACGACAATGGATTTACGCAAAACTTTTGCATGAATCGGAAGGCTTGAAACGTAAGCTGCGACATAGTTGGATTTCAGAAGGAAGACAGAGAAATGTAGCCAAGCATACATAACGAGTAGTATTAATGGCGATGTCTTTAGAAGAACATTTACCGTAAAAATATCAGCTATCCAATAAATGAAATCGTTGAATGGATACTAGATTTAATAGACACATAAAAAAGTAATCTCCCGAATCGTATTTAATGAACAAATACAATTCGGGAGATTTAATAACTTTAAACAAGCTTCTTGAAAAGACTTTTTACTCCACTTTAAAGCGCGAAACTTGTGTTTGTAACTCCTCGGCCATATTTGATAGTGTGGCAGCAGAAGCGGCAACTTCTTCAATAGTCGCTAGCTGTTCCTCGGAAGCAGAAGCTACATTTTGTAGATTTGAAGAAGACATCTGTGCGATTGTTGCAATTTCATCGAAGGATGCGTAAATTTGCTCAGCACTTGACGACATTTCCTCTGAAACGGTCGTTGCTTCTTGGATTTGTTGGGATACTTGTTCGATCAGTTCAACGATTTTTGAGAAGCCTTCCTCAGCTACTTTTACCACTTGCATCCCGACTTTTACCTCTTGTGTACCAGTTTCCATAACAGTTACGGCACGGTTTGTATCCTGCTGTATTTCTGAAATCAGACTTGCAATTTGTTCAGCTGATTGCTTAGATTGATCTGCTAATTTCTTCACTTCATCTGCAACTACTGCAAAGCCGCGACCATGATCCCCTGCACGTGCCGCCTCAATTGCAGCATTCAGTGCTAGTAAATTTGTTTGCTCTGCGATATCCGTGATGAGACCAATAATATTTCCGATTTCGAAGGAATGATTTCCTAAATTTTTCACAACGCTAGCAGATTCTAAAACCGCTGAATTAATTGTGTCCATCTGTGTAATAACACGGTGTAGCGATTCATTTCCGTTATTAGCTTCAGTATTTGTTTCTATCGCAAGCTCTGAAACGGCAGCTGTCGTCGCAGCCAAGTGTTGAATACCTTTTGTCATAGTTTTCATGGCTGCTGAACTTTCAGAAGCGTTTTTTCCTTGGGCCTCGGAGCCACTTGCAACTTCTTGTATAGAGGAAGTAATTTGTTCTGTCGCTTGGATTGTTTGTTCAGCGCTTGCAGTTAATTCAGCAGCAGAACCACTTACTTGCACGGTGTTATGACGTACATTTGTAATAAGATCCTTTAAATTTGTTGCCATTTGATTAAAGGCAAGTGCTAAATCACCTACCTCATCACGATTCTTAATGTGAATTTGCTCAGCTGTTAAATCGCCATCAGCAATCTTTTTCGCAGCTTTTGCCATACCTTTGATAGGGCGGGAGATAAGGCTCCCCATGACCATAGCAATGATGAGACTAATGACAACAGCAAAAATGCCAAGAATAATCATTTGAAATTTAATAGCCTGAATTTCTTTAGATGTAGCAGCGATTTTTTCATTTATATAATCATCTTGGTAGTTAGCAAGGTTAGCTACACGGTTATCGAATTGTTTAATAAGTATGCGGCCTTGTGTACTATCGAGCTTTTCGTATTGCTCTGTTTCTCCAGCATCCTTTAATGAAAACATACGATCTGCAAACTTTTGGACATCTTGCTCGCTTTTATTGATAGCCTCTAATAATTCGATAGATTTTTGAGAATCGAACGAAGCCTTTAATTCATCATATTTCTTTTTAAATTCTTCACGTGAAGCCGTATTACTTTGAAAATTTTGCTCGTTACCAAGTAATAGATAACCTCTAATATTTACAATTTCTTGTTTAGCAATTGCGCGAAGCTCTTGAATACTAATAGATTTAGTTGTTTGTTCTTCGAGTAACACACGATATGTCTTGTTTACTGAATTAAGCTGTTTAAAATTTAATCCTATTGTGCCAATTAATACTAAAATAACAATAAAAAAACCGAGTACTAACTTCTTGTAGATAGTAAATCGCATAGTTGTCGTTTCCTTTCTCAGTAATTTAGTAGAAATGTTACAAAAAAATGAAATATGTTTATACCATTTATATCAGATTATATGAAATTTACAAAGTATTGTGAGTATTTTTGAAATGTATAATAGGAATAATAAGGGAATTGTTTGTGGGAGGAATGATAAAAAAGCTGAATAGTTTGTTGTTTTACCGTTAGTGAAAGCGGATAGTTACCTGTATGTAACAAACAATTGTGACAATTTACATAAATTTGAAACTAATTGAACTGTAGTAACGTAAAATAGGAAAAGGAACAAGTAAGGATGTGGGAAGATGTATAGGCCAATTTTGAAATTGCCAAAAACGAAATATGAAAAGATTTGGGACTTTATCGGTGGCGGGTTATTTGTACTTTCCATCTTTTATATTGTTGTAATGTGGGGCCAACTACCCGAAAAGATTCCCGGTCATTTTAATGGTGCAGGAGAAGTAAATCGGTGGGGTTCAAAAATAGAATTACTCATCCTTCCGTTTATCGGAATATTACTGTGGATATTACTAGGGCTACTTGAAAAAATTCCGCATATTCATAATTACCCAGCACGCTTAAATGAAAGTAATGTAGAGGCATTTTATTTAAATAGCCGAAAAATATTGAATGAAATAAAAAACCTTTGTCTAATTACATTTGCAGCTATATCATTCCAAATGGTACGTATTGCAATTGGGGAAGCAGAGAGTATTGGTTGGTGGTTTCTACCAGTAGTACTAATTGTAACAGCCATTCCGATTATCAGAGGAATAGTTACGACTACAAAAATTAAATAGCATATGTCAATCTTAAACGCTCGAGAATATTCGAGCGTTTTTTTGTACGAAAATTACACTAAATCAGCTATACTATCAAAACTAAGAGAAAATTGCATTGATAATTAGAAGAGGTGTTAAAACTATGCAAAAGAAATTTAAAATTAAGGATGGACTGTCCATAGCCATTCATAATCAACCACAGGAGATGCTACTAGAGGGAATATCCCAAACAGGAAATACACCTCATGATCGAATCATTGCCTTTGTGTTTACTATTGATGAAATGGTAACGTATTTACAAAATGTACTAAAGTTAAACACTCTTACGGAACAAGGTTATTTATTTTTTGTTTATCCGAAAAAGGGTAATAAGAAGTATGAACAGTTTATCCACCGTGATGAAATCTTCCCGGCAATTCAAGTGGACGAGGAAAAATACATTGTTGGCAGTGATTATAAATTTGCAAGTCTTATGTCGTTAGATGAGACATTTTCTATATTTAGTATAAAGAGAGATGGCAAGGGACGCGGCAAGAAGAAGACAGCGAGTAGTCAGTGCGTTAGTGACTATGAAGGTATGATTCCTCAATTGCGTGATTCACTTGCGGAAAATCCGGATGATTTAATATTTTATGATGGATTAACACCGGGTTATCAAAAGGACTGGGCCCGATATATCTATAGTGCGAAAAAGGAAGAGACGCAAGTAGTACGTTTAGAGGAGATGCGTGAAATTATTCGACTAGGCTACAAAACAAAGGAATTATACCGAAAAGCAAAGGCGGAGGGGAAAGCATAAATTACAGAGAGGCTTTATTAATTCCTTTAAATGATGCTATATTCATTGTGATTGGCAATCCTATGATTAGCCTAGCTTGTGAAATAAGGCAGAGGGTTAGCAACTAGGATTTATTATGTAGCGGAGCGCTTAAATATTTAGTCGGAACGGAAATCAATTCTACGTTATGGAATGAGTCTTCTGATTAATAAAAATACACACCTAGCAATAATACTATGTTGAAAAGAGGGAAGGGTATGAAAAACACATATATTGAGCAAGTGGATGAAAAATGGCGGGAGAGTTTTGCCAAACTTGTGGATGTGGTAGAAAGCAATTTACCAGAGGGTTTTGAAGAAAGTATGTATTATGACATGGTAAGCTATGTTGTCCCACTAACTACTTATCCGAAGGGCTATCATGTCACACCCAATACTCCCTTGCCCTTTATAAGTCTTGCTGCACAGAAACGTCATATTGCAGTTTATCATATGGGCATTTATGCAGATCAAGCGTTACTCTCGTGGTTCCAAGAGGAATATGCGAAAAGAGTACCGACGAAACTCAATATGGGGAAAAGCTGTATTCGTTTTACAAGCTCTAAAAATATTCCATATGAATTAATTGGAGAGCTTGTTTCAAAAATGACACCAGCACAATGGATTACAAAATATGAAGGAGAGATAAATAAATGAAAAGTGCCACACCATTTTTAATGTTTCAGGGACAAGCGAATGAAGCTATTCAGCAATATCAACAGTGGTTTTCAGAATTACAGGTGGAAAGCTTAACTTATATGGAAAACTCACAACAGGTTGCAATGGCTGTTCTTCATTTAAAAGGTTTGAAAATAATGGTGAATGATAGTGTAATAAAGCATAACTTTACATTTACACCGTCAACTTCTATTTTTATCGAATGTGCGTCTGAAGAAGAAATTGACAGTCTAGCCGCTCAAATTTTAGAGGGTGGACAAGCTCTAATGCCACTTAATAATTATGGGTTTTCTAAGAAATTTGCCTGGATTCAAGATCGTTTCGGTGTATCCTGGCAACTAACGTATAATTAAATTTAGGGATAAATGAATATACCTTGTCGTCAAAAGTTAGGGATGATTTTTTAAAAAACGAATACTATGTGTATAAGTTGATTGGAGTGGAGACTAGGCGATTCCTTGGGGATTAGCAATAGAGGAACGAAGGCTAAGACCATCACATCCTGTGATAACGCCTTCGTGACCAACATCGTGTTGGCCCGAGACCCTGGAGCGCAGCGGATGTTTTCTGTGCGAAAGCGTAGCGACAGCAACAACAAAAGCGGCTCATCGGACGCCTCCAGGAAGCTCTGCTCTGTGCGAAAGCGAAGCGGCAGCAACAAAGCGCCAAGTCGGAACGGAAATCAACTCCACGTTATGGTGATGAGCCATAGATAGACATGAATAAATAGACGGAATAAGCTCTTATGCAAGCAGAGAATGTTACAAAATCCGTTGCAATAGGTCTTAATCATATTAAAAGGAGAATAGCATATGGTAGTAACTTTAGTGAGACATGATATAAAATATGCTGAAGCGATGCATGCATTGTCTTCTATGCCACAGGTTCGAGATGCACTAGGGTTACCTGCTGGCAAAGTGGAAGATACGATTAATTTTATTAAACGTGAATGTGTGGACGAAGAAGCTGGAAAGACAGTCCCTCGTGTCGTCTTAGATGAGGAAGGACAACTTATTGGTGTGACGGCATTAATGTTTATTGATCACAATAAAAAGAGCTGTCATATTGGCTCATGGCTGGGCCATGAATTTTGGGGAAAAGGCTATAATCTTCAATCGAAAGTTGCAATCTTAGATATTGCATTCTTTGAGTTAGGGCTAAAGCGTGTTTTTGCTGGAGCTAGAAAGGTCAATATACGCTCACAAAAGGCACAGGAAAAGTTGTCTTTTATTCGATTAGGAGTTGAGAATGATTTTCCGCAAGAGCATTCATGGTTAGAGATTAAAGAAAAGCAGCCGTGTGTTTTAAATGTTTTCGAGTGCGAAGATTTTGTTCGATATCGTACATCCTTAAAGAAAGTGGAAGGTGTGCGGGAAGACTATTTACCACAATTATTATTAGCTGATGAAAGTGAAGTCGCTGTTCGAGAATATTTAAATGACGGTGAATTATATGAGATTAAATGTGGTGAGCAGTTAGCGGGTGTAGCGTTACTTCTTGAACAGTCTGATTCGACAGTTGAGTTAAAAAATATTTCGATTGTACCGAAGTATCAAGGTAAAGGACTTGGGAAAGAGGTACTCCGACAAATAACAAGCATTTGTCAATCACAAGGATATCAAACGATAATAGTTGGTACTGCAAATTCTAGTATTGATAATATTGCCTTCTATCAAAAAGCAGGTTTTCGTATGGAAGCCATTGAAAAAGATTTTTTCAGTAATTACTCTGAGCCCATCTATGAAAATGGAATTCGTGCACTAGATATGATTTTCTTTTCAAAGGCATTGTAAAAAAATATAGACATAAAAAATACCCGTCCAACTTGAGTTGTACGGGTATTTTTATTCGCCAAGCAACAGTGCCATCAACTTTTCTTTTGAATGTAAAAAGTCATCTAGAGTATAGCGATCTAAGACTGTTAAATAGGCCTGTAAAGCTTCGTATAATACGCCTTTTAGCTGGCATTCTGGAGCAATCTTACAAAGATTATTTTCTTTGTCAAAGCATTCGACAAGGTGAAAATCCTCTTCTGTATGACGTACTATTTCACCAATTGTAATGGTCTTTGGATCAATTGCTAGGCGAATTCCTCCACCGCGCCCTCGAATCGTTTCTATATAGCCCAATAATCCAAGTTGGTGTGTCACCTTCATTAAATGGTTTTTCGATATATTATAAGCATCAGAAATTTCTTGGATAGTTGATAATTGGCCATCTTCCTTTGCACCCAAATATATGAGTGTTCGAAGGGAATAATCTGTGTATAAAGTTAAGCGCATAAGAACACCCTACTTTCTATAGTTCAAAATAATTATAGCATTTTTACCTTGAAGTATTATAAATTCAATACTTTTTTAAAGATGTATTTAAAATACATTAATTATGTCCATTTTGTTAAAGGTGTATTTTATATATTGCTTTTAAAAAGTGAGAGCGTTATATTGTAATCACGAAAGGGTGGTAAGCGATATGTTAAAACAAGAAACAGTACAAATTATTAAAGCAACAGTTCCTGTATTAGAAGTTCATGGGGTGGAGATTACTAAAACGTTTTACAAAAATATGTTTCAAGCTCATCCAGAATTATTAAATATCTTTAACCATACAAATCAAGAAAAAGGCCGTCAGCAAACAGCGTTAGCAAACACAGTTTATGCTGCAGCAGTTCATATTGAAAATTTAGGAGCTATTTTACCAGCAGTAATGTTAATTGCCCATAAACACCGTAGTCTAGGTATTTTACCTGAGCATTATCCAATAGTAGGAGAAAACTTACTAAAAGCGATTAAAGAAGTGCTTGGTGATGCGGCAACAGATGATATCATTAATGCATGGGCTGAAGCATATGGCGTCATTGCAGATATCTTCATTCAAGTAGAAGAAGAGCTATATCAAAAAGCTGAGGGTAATGGCGGCTGGCGCTTATTTAAACCATTAAAAGTAGCGAAAAAAGTAGTAGAAAGTGATCTTGTTACATCTATCTACTTTGAAAATGAAGATGGTTCCCCTCTACCAGCTTATGAGCCAGGTCAATATATCAGTATCCGTGTGAAAGTACCAGGTGAAGAGTATTTAATGAACCGTCAATATACACTTTCACAAGCAAGTACAGAAGACGGCTATCGTATTTCTGTAAAACGTGAAAGCGATCATACGCCAAATGGTAAAGTATCTAACTTTATTCACGACGTATTAGAAGTCGGAGATTTAGTGGATGTAAGTGTTCCAGCAGGACTATTTGTCTTAGAAGAAACTTCTGCTCCAATTACATTTGTAAGCGGTGGTATCGGTGTAACACCATTAAACAGTATGCTGCAATCACTAAAAGATGATGCGGCAAATGAAGTGAGCTTTATCCAGTGTGCACGCAATGAAAAAGTTGTAGCATTTAGCGATGACATTCAAAAGAAAGTAAATGTGCTTCCAAATGCAACATACACAGCGTTATATTCGGATGAAGATAAGAAAATCACAAAAGAATTTTTAGCTGAAAAAGTAGCCAATAATGCAGATGTTTACGTATGTGGACCTGTTGGCTTTATGGAAGCGGTCATTAAAAATTTAAATGAGATTGGCGTGAAAGACGAAAAAATTCATTATGAATTCTTTGGTCCAGCCATGCAATTAGTAAAATAAAGTTCGAAATTGTAGATGACGTGCATTTATTTAAAAGCACGTCATCTTTTTAATTTCATAAAGAATTAGTCTTTAAAATAATCTGGTCGGTGAAATCCTTCGTAGTCTTTATTGGATTCAATAAATTTCTGAAAATCTGCAGAATGATATGCCTTAATTAAATCCTTTACAAATTTTTTATCTTTATCCTCAGTGCGAACTGCTAATAGGTTTTGGTATTCGAAGGTTGGGTTCTCTAATGCTAAGTTCGATGATAGTTTTCTTCCAGATGACAAAATAAAGTTACCATTTACAAGTGCAAAATCTACGTCAGATAGTGAACGTGGCAATTGTGCTTGTTCCATTTCAATGAATTTAATGTTGTAGACGTATTTAGCGATATCTTCTTTACTCACTGTAGTAGGTGAATAACCTTCTTTTAAATCAACCCATCCAAGCTCTCCTAAGATTCTTAGAGCACGTGCAATATTAGCTGGATCATTAGGAATTGCTACTGTATATTCTTTATTTTTTTCTAAACTGTCGATAGAATCAAAACGATCTGAATAGACCCCCATTGGTGCAGTAGGAACTTTAAGTATTTCTGTCAATTCTAAATGCTTCTCTTTTTTAAAGTTTTCCAAATAGGCCGTGTGCTGAAAAATATTAGCATCAATTGAGCCATCTCCTAAAGCGATATTAGGCTGGACAATATTACTGAATTCAATTGTTTCAATTGTGTATCCTTTTTCTTTTAGTATCGGTGCAATGCCATATTGAAATTGGTCGCTGTATGGACCAGGTGTAAAACCTATTTTAATTGTTTTATTTGATGTATCTTGTGCAGTTCCGTTTGAATTACAAGCTGCTAACACTAATATCAATAGCATGGTACTTAAAAGGAAAAGAAATTGTTTCATTATTTTATCCTCCATTATCTAAAAAAGTAATATTGACACTGAATACTAGATATAAGCAATAAAAAACGCGTAAACGACAATTGTTTACACGCCTCCGGTGATTCCGGTCAGTAATTATTTTAATACCAATTGGATTAGTAGGATTATAGCAAACGCCTTTTTATAAATCAATAAGTTTTTAGCTTCTTTCGGTAAGTGTTTTATGTAATGTAAGTGAATTGACAGGTACAGAAGCTCCTACCCCTATAGGTGGAGAGATGAATGCGGCGGACGCAATTATGTCGAGGCATCATTGATTAATTGATTTTTTAAAATATACTTGACTTATCGGTTTTATTTGGTTTAATATGTAAATTAATTTATATAATGTGGCGACTGAAAAAATCGGAGCTTTGGTTTTAGAACTAAAAGCTCCGATTTTGTTTTTGAGCCATAAAAAATATTCATAGTGACCATAAAAATGGAGCTCTCATTGATGTCTTAAGCGAAGATTTGCGAAGGAGATTTGGTGGGAGTTTTTTTGTGTTCATGAAAAGGAGTTGGAGATAATAAATGTCTTTTAGTGGAAGTTTGAAAGATGGAAGAAGTGTGTGGCTGGACGGAGTAAAAGTGGACGTAACAACTCATCCTGCTTTTACGGGAACATTAGAAACTATCACAAATTTATTAGCACTTCTAGATGATGAAAAGAATCAAAGCATTGCAGGTTTTATCAGTCCGAAAAGTAATCGATTTGTGCATAGTGCATTTTATATTCCAAGTAGCTATGAGGATTTAATAAAGCGTAAAAAAGCATTTGCTCTATGGTCGAATAAAACCTATGGAGTGATGAGTCGTTTATCAGATTATGCTAATTCTCTAATTACCGGATACTATTTGGATCGGCACCAGTTTGCGCAATATGATACTGGATTCGTTGAAAAAATAACGAAATATTATGAGTTGGCTAGAGATGAACGGCGAATTGTTACTACTGCCATTTTGGATCCTCAAATTGATCGTTCGAAACCAGCAGCAGAGCAAGATGAAGATGCATTATTGCGTATTATACGGGAGACCGAGGAGGGGGTAGTTGTAAGAGGGGCTAAAATGATTGCAACTGGTGCTCCTTATGCACATGATGTCATTGTCACCTCTCCGCAAAAATTATCATCACATCAAATAGCACAAGCAAATATGTTTATTGTGCCATTGAATTTACCTGGGCTACAAATTGTTTGTCGAGAATCATTTGCTTCAAATAAAGAGCATCATCAATTAAGTTCAAGATTTGATGAAATGGATGCTGTTTTATTATTTGACGATGTTTTAATTCCGTGGGATAGGGTGCTTATTAAGGGTTCACCTGAGGGTGTGTTGAAAGCTCACCAGCATCAGCAACTAGATGCGCTAGCACAGCATCAAACGGTGGTTCGTTTACTATCAAAATTAGAATTTATTGCTGGAGTTACAACGGCAATAGCTCAATCAATTGGTGCAGATTACTTTCTACATGTTCAGGAAAAAATAGGGGAGCTTTATACACAAATTGATAGTATTGAAGCTTTATTAATTTCATCAGAAAAAGAAGGGAGTCTAACTGAGCAGAAAGTTTATTTACCTAATATTACGCCACTCCAAACAGCAAGAAATTTAGGTACTCATTTCTATGGCCGTGCTCTAGATATTTTAAAGCAGATTGGAGCAGGAGGCTTTATTCAATTATCGTCATCTCCGATCCCAGAAAATCATGAGCTATACCCGTTATTTTCTAAATACTATAAAGGGGCAAAGGTGGATGCACAAACAAAAGAAAAGTTATTTAGAATTGGGTGGGAACTTATTGGTAGTCAACTCGGCTCACGTCATGATTTATACGAACGGTTCTACACAGGTGATCCAATTCGCGTGTATGCATGGCAGTATGAAACCTATGAAAAGTCCTATTTGAAAAATAAGTTAAATCATTTTTTGAATAATTTAGTTGAAAGGGAGGTAAACGAAGATGAATACGCCGATTCCGTATTTGCAGAGGTTGAATAATGGGCGAACGGTTTGGTTAGATGGGGAGATTGTTAATAATTTAGAAAACCATACCGCATTTAAAGGGACTGTTCAAACAATACAGCATTTATTAAATTTACAAACAGTGGAGCCGACAAAATCGATTTTAACATATGAAACAGAAAAAGGTGCAAACGCCCATTTATCTTTTTTAGTTCCAACATCAATCAATGATTTGAAAAGGAAAAGTTTAGCTTATAAATGCTGGGTAGATGAAACATTTGGCGTAATGAGCCGTTTATCCGAATATTCTCGTTCGCAGTTAGTAGGTTGGTATGCAAATAGACAACAATTAGATGTTTTGTCACCGGGCATTGCAACAAAGCTTGAAAAACTATACGAAGAGGCACGTGATTTAGATTTATTATCAACGGTAGCTGCACATGACCCGCAAAAAAACCGTTCAAAAACTGCTGAAGAGATAGAGCACGGGAAATTACGTGTAGTTACTAAAAATGAAGAAGGCATTTTTGTGAGTGGTGCTAAAACAATTGCTACAGCAGCACCATATGTAGATGAACTGCTCATAACTTCTTATCATAAGCGAGGGGTAGAGGAAGCACTAATGGCAAATGTATTTTATGTTCCAACCTCAGCTCAAGGGTTACATATGGTATGTCGAGAATCGTTTGCTTCTACTGATACAAACAACCACCCTTTAAGCTCTCGTTTTGATGAAATGGATGCTGTCCTAATTTTTGATAATGTTCTAATCCCTTGGGAAAGGGTGTTGGTAGCAGAAGATCCTGAATTAGCTTGGAAGCTACGAATTGAAACGGCATCATCCTTGTTAAGTCAGCATCAAACGGTTGTACGCCTGATTAGTAAATTAGAATCTGTAGTAGCAATTGGCAACGAACTAGCGGAAACAGCTGGAGCGACGGAGTTTTTACATGTAAAAGAGAAGTTAAGTGAGTTAATCATACAGTTAGAAACAATAAAGGGCCTATTAAATGCGGCTGAATATGAAGCTGTCGAACACAATGGGATTTATCTACCTAAACAACGATTTTTAACGACTGCCCGAAATTTAGGTACACGTTATTATCCACGTGCTTTGGAAATATTACAGCAAATTGGAGCAAGCGGATTATTGCAAGTGCCGTCTACTATTGAAGAAATAAATGGGCCAATAGGTGACAAGTTACAAGCGTTTTATGAAGGTACACATACAAGTGCATTTGCAAGAACCAAATTTATTAAACTAGCTTGGGATTTAATAGGTAGTCAGCTTGGAGCGCGTCACGAATTATATGAACGTTTTTATTCAGGTGATCCTGTTCGTACCTTTGCAGCGCAATATCAAAACTATAGTGAAAAGGATCGACTGTTAAAGCTAGTTGAAGAATTTAATTAGGTAAGGAGAGAGAACTATGAAACCACACTTTTATTGGTTTGTTCCTACAAATGGAGACGGAAGGTATTTAGGGTTAAAGCAGCCTGAAAGAGAGCCGACCTTTGAGTATTTAGTAGATGTAGCTCAAACGGCAGAAAAAGCAGGATTTGAAGGGATTTTGATTCCTACAGGTATTCCTTATTTAGATTCTTGGCTTGTAGGGTCTGCTATCATTCATCAGACAAATCATATAAAACCGTTAATAGCGTTTAGACCTGGCTTTGTATCACCGACAGTTGCATCTAAAATGGCAGCAACTTTAGATCAATTTTCGAAGGGAAGAGTGTTGATCAATGTTGTAACGGGCGGTTCAGAAAAAGAGCTAGCCCAAGATGGTGACTATTTATCACATCAACAACGCTATGAACGTACAGATGAATTTTTAACTGTAGTGAAAGAAACATGGCGAGGAGAATCGTTTCATCATGATGGCGAGTTTTTTAATGTAACTGAAGGAAAGTTGATTCCTACTCTCTATCAAGAAAAAGGTATTCCTATTTATTTTGGAGGTTCTTCCGATGCGGCTAAGGAAATAGCCGCTAAAGCTGCCGATGTTTATTTGCAATGGGGAGAGCCAATTGCGAGCATTCGGGAGCAAATTCAGGATGTTGAAAGTCGAGCTAAAAAGTATAATCGTCAATTAGAGTACGGTATTCGAATTCATATAGTTGTAAGGGATACAGAACAAGAGGCTTGGGATGCTGCTTATAACATTATTAGTAAAATTGAAAACCCTGTGCAATCGAATCTTAATCGCTATTATGAAACGGTAGATTCAGTGGCTCAAAAAAGAATGAACGTCCTTACTGCTGAAAACGAGCGATTTGATCAATACAGTTGGGCAGGTATCGGGAAAATTCGAAAAGGTGCAGGAACCGCCATTGTTGGTACACCAGAGCAAGTAAAAGCAGGGTTGCAAGCGTATATTGATATCGGTGTAACGCACTTTATTTTATCAGGCTTCCCTCATAAAGAGGAAGCAGAAATTTTCGGTGAAAAGGTATTGCCATTATTTGAATAAATGGAGTGATCATAGAATGGAATTTGTTATTTGGGGCTCAAATTTAGCAGGTGGATTTTTACGTTCTAGGATAGAGCAAAATACAGAAGGAAGCTTTGAGTACAATAAAACATTGATAAAATTAGCTGAAAAGTTAGATATAAATGCTGTTTTATTTCCGATTCGATATATAGGGAATATTGGTGGTAATGGCAGTGCTGAAGAAGGACAGCTGGATGCCCTAACGATTGCGGCAGCGTTATTTGCCGAAACGATAAATATTCACTGTATAGCAGCTGTTTTGCCTGGGTTCATCCACCCAGCAACTTTAGCCAAAATAGGTTCAACAATAGACGTCATTTCAAATGGGAGATTTCATATTAATTTAGTGAGTGGCTGGTTTAAAAAAGAACAAGAAACGTTTGGTATTGAGTGGATTAACCATGAAGATCGCTATCGACGTTCTACAGAGTATTTAGAAGTATTGAAAGGTCTTTGGTCACAAGATAACTTTAGCTATGAGGGCGATTTCTATACAATAAAAAATGCTACGCTTACACCAAAACCAATTCAAAAGCCATATCCTTCAATTTATCAAGGTGGTAATTCAGAGGACGCTCAAGTTATGGCAGGCGTGCACAGTGATGTTTATTTTATGAACGGAGCTCCGATTGTAGAGTTGCAAAAACAGATTGAAAATGTAACGGAGATTGCGAAAAGAAAGGGTCGGACGATAAAATTTGCTGTGAATGCTTTTGTGATTGCCCGTAAAACTTCTGAAGAAGCGTTCCAAGAATTTCAATCTATTATTGATCATGCCGATGAAGAAGCAATCCTGCAGTTCCAGAATCGCAAAGAAACGTTAGGGATGTGGAAAAATGCCACTCAGTTAAGTGATTTTGTAGCTAATAATGAAGGCTTTCGTACAGGGTTGATCGGTAGTTATGATGAAGTAATTGCTAAATTACAAGAATTAAGTAGCATTGGTATAGAAAAAGTGCTAATTACTTTTAAAGAACCGTTAAAGGAATTACCTGAATTTCATAAACATGTTAGTACAAAACTAAATCACGGTATTTTTAACTCTTAAAACATTGTATTTCTATAGGTTAAATATAAAATGGGGGGATAAAGCAAACTTTTATTTGTGCAGAGCGTACAATTCCTTGGTCCAACCATACAATTAACTAAATAAATGAACCCTTGTTATAAGAAGCAGTTATTTGCACTTGTAGCAAGGGTTTTTGAGTGCATAGGTATGAAAGAGTTGTTAGATTATTCATATTTTTAAAAAAGTAATTGAATTCATAGTAAAACAAGTGGTAATATATCTTATAAGAATACTAGGTTATTGAAAGGGGAATTGTGGATGGTCCAAATGGTTATTACAGGACTTATTTGTGGAGCTTTACTAGGATTTGTAATGCAGCGTGGTCGTTTTTGCTTGACTGGCGGCTTCCGCGATATGTATTTGACAAAAGATAACCGTATGTTTTACGCATTACTTATTGCGATAGCAATTCAAAGTGTTGGTGTATATGCCTTAATTAGTTTAAAGGTTTTTGAATTCAGTGCGGGTTCTTTACCAATCGTAGCTGTTATAGTTGGTTCATTTATTTTTGGAGTAGGCATTATTTTCGCTGGTGGTTGTGCAACAGGGACTTGGTATCGTGCTGGAGAAGGTTTAATTGGCAGCTGGATTGCATTAGCTGGTTATATGCTTGTAGCAGCAATGATGAAATCAGGCGTATTGTTACCATTGGATAAGGCTATTAAAGAAACGAGCATTGAAAGTAATTCTATTGCCGAGACAATTGGCGTAAACAATTGGTTGATTATAACGATTTTTGTAGTAGTTGTTTCATTGATCGTTTACCGTGAGCTCAAGAAGCCACGATTGAAAATCCCGGGGTTAAAGCCGAAAAAAACGGGATTAGCACATGTATTATTTGAAAAACGTTGGCATCCATTTATAACAGCAACAATTATTGGCGTGATTGCAATTTTAGCATGGCCATTAAGTGTTGCTACTGGTCGCATACATGGGTTAGGAGTTACAACACCTTCTGCAAATATTTTGCAATTTTTGGTGACTGGACAAATTAGCTACATCAACTGGGGTGTCTTTCTGGTACTAGGAATTTTCTTAGGATCGTTATTCGCGGCAAAAATGAGTGGTGAATTTAGATTCCGTATTCCAGATACAAAAACAGCGATTAACAGCTTTTGTGGTGGACTTTTGATGGGATTCGGCGCAGGTTTAGCAGGAGGTTGCTCCATTGGTAATGGATTGGTGATGACAGCGATGATGACTTGGCAAGGTTGGATTTCATTAGGGTTTATGATTTTAGGTACATGGACGGCATCTTACTTTGTATTCGTTCGACCAAGTAAAAAAGCTAAGCAAGCTGCGCAAGTAATTACAGCGTAAAAAAGGAGTGTTTCTATATGAAAAGAACATTAGAAGTAATGGGGATGGTTTGTCCATTTCCTTTAGTAGAAGCAAAAGAAGCTATAAAAGACTTACATTCAGGCGATGAATTAGAAGTGCAATTTGATTGTACACAAGGTACAGAATCCATTCCTCGTTGGGCTGCTGAAGAAGGGCACGAGGTAACGGAGTATGAACAAGTTGGCGAAGCTGCTTGGACAATTACTATTAAAAAGAAATAAGCATTCATAAAGTCTATTTAAGCGGGAAATTCGATGATAGAATCGTCGAATTTCTCGCTTTTTTTTGTAAATGAAGGATAAGAAGATGAGGGTAACAACCTGAAAGTGACGGATAAAGCGTAGATACAAGGGGAAAAACATTGGAATGATGATTAAGAAAAAATTCGAGCTTTCATGTTGACATTATACCTAACGGGGTATAATATGAATTACGTAAGCAAGTTCAATCGATCGTTTTGAGAGGAGGCGTGATAGTGTGGCTTACGGTACAAAAACAGCTAATCGAGTGAAACGAATAGAAGGTCAATTGCGTGGTGTTTTACGCATGATGGAAGAAGAAAAAAACTGTAAAGATGTGATTACACAGCTATCTGCCGTGCGTTCTGCGGTTGATCGGACTATTGGCGTAATTGTTAGTGAAAATTTATTGGAATGTGTAACGACTGCTGAAGGGGATGCAAAAAAAGTGAATACAGCCATCCAAGAAGCGATGGATTTAGTCGTGAAAAGTAGATAAATTTTATATACCCTAAATAGTATATGGGAGGAGGCAGTGTTACTTGGGAACGTGGATTATACTTGCTGTTGTTATAGCGTTTTTCGTTTGGCGAATGAAACCGACGAAAGGGGTGCAGTCAATATCGGCGGCACAATTGAAAGATATTTTGCATGATAAGGATAAAGTTTTTATCGATGTGCGTACACCTGCTGAATTTAAGGGGCGAAATATCCCGCGATTTAAAAATATGCCACTTGGTTCAAGTTTTGATAAATTACCGAAAGATAAAGAGATTGTGGTCATTTGTCAAAGTGGGATGCGTAGTAGTCAGGCGTGTAAGCAATTAAAAAAGCGAGGTTTTGAGCATGTGACAAATGTCCGCGGAGGCATGAGCGCATATTAGGAGGAGAATGGCGTGAAGGAAATTTCAACAAAGGGAGTACAACAAGCTTTAGAGCAAGGTCAGGCAATAAATTTAGTTGATGTACGTGAAGTAGATGAAGTGGAGTCAGGACACATCCCGGGAATTATTCATATCCCACTGGGCTTACTTGAATTTCGTATGCATGAGCTAAATAAAAATGAATCATATATTATGGTCTGTCGATCAGGTGGTCGTAGTGGCAGTGCTACTCAGTTTTTAGAAAGTCAAGGCTTCGATGTATCCAATATGGTTGGTGGCATGCTTGCTTGGGATGGAGAAGTGAAGTAAGAAGATGCAAGGAACTTGTAGCGAATGCTATATTTTTTTAATAAAAATAATACCCGTATAGGTATAGAGGGGGAAGTTATGAGTATTAAGGCAGATTTTCAGCTAGATGCCAAGGGGCTTTCTTGTCCTATGCCAATTGTTAAAACGAAAAAGGCGATGGCGGATTTAGTTGATGGTCAAATTTTAGAAGTATCAGCAACAGATAAGGGCTCGAAGGCGGATATTGCTGCATGGGCTGGATCTGTGGGTCATCAATACATTGGGACAGTGGAAGAAGAAAGTGTGCTTAAACATTACATTCGCAAATGCTCAGATGACACAATGGAAGAGCAAACATTTGGACGAACAATTGCGTTAGAAAAAGCGATGGAAAGGGAAGGTCTTATTCTCGATGTTCGCGAGGAGGCTGAGTTTGCTTTTGGACACATCGAGGGAGCGAAGTCTATTCCGATAGGTGAACTAGAAGCACGCCTTTCTGAACTTGATAAAGAGCAAGAGGTTTATGTCGTATGTCGAACTGGGAAGCGTAGTGATTTAGCTGCTCAAAAGCTTGTGGCACATGGCTTTACAAAGGTATTTAACGTTCTTCCGGGTATGACATCCTGGACGGGCAATTTAACTTCTTTCAGCGAATGTTCAAACATCCGCTGAAATGGAGGAACTCAGTCTAAGAACGCCACGTCCTGTGGCAACGACTGAGTGACCAACTTCGTGTTGGCCTAAAGCCTCCGGCGGATGTCATGGAATCGGAAAGGAGTTCTTTGTGCGAGCACAAAGCCGATTCCAGACGCAATTATGCCGGGGCATAATTGATCAAAAAACTTTTAGGAGGAATTTATTATGTCAAATAAAGTAGCGATAATTGCAAGTAACGGTGGTCTTTTCGATGCGTATAAGGTGTTCAATATTGCAACGGCAGCGGCGGCTACAGAGAAAGAAGTAGCCATCTTCTTTACATTCGAAGGGTTAAATTTAATTCATAAACAAGGAATGCATGCATTACCTATGCCTGCTGGAGCGGAGCATTTTGCAGAAGGGTTTTCTAAAGCTAATGTACCAGCAATTCCGCAATTAGTTGAAATGGCACAAGAATTAGGTGTGAAATTGATCGCGTGTCAAATGACTATGGATGTAATGGGGTTAACGACAGATGATTTTGTTGAAGGTATCGAGGTTGGGGGAGCTGTGACGTTCTTAGAGTTTGCTAAAGATGCAGCACCGTCATTAACATTCTAATTAATTTGTAACTATACAAGCGGAGAGGACGGTCCTTTCCGCTAAAAAACAAATAAAATAATACCTTTGGGGGTAAAAAAGTGTCAGTTCTAAAATGGAGTGCGGCTCAGGTAGCCAAAAAAGTAATTAATAATGAAGAATTATTTATTTTGGATGTTCGAAATGCAGATGCATTTGAAGATTGGAAAATTGATGGCCATAAATTTGAATACCTTAATATTCCGTATTTTGAGCTATTAGACGGCGTCGTGGATATTTTACCGAAGATTCCAGCTGATAAAAATGTATTAGTTGTTTGTGCGAAAGAAGGATCATCGCTGATGGTAGCTGAGATGTTATCAGAAGCGGGACGTACGGTGGCTTATTTAGAAGGTGGAATGAAAACGTGGAGTGAATATTTAGAACCGATTAAAGTTGGAGATTTAACAGATGGTGGTGAGCTTTATCAATTTGTGCGTTTAGGGAAGGGGTGCCTTTCTTATATGGTCATCTCTGAGGGAGAAGCTGCGATTATCGATGCTGTGCGTTTTACTGACGCATTCACAAACTTTGCGGAAGAGAAAAATGTAAAGATTAAATATGTGTTCGATACACATTTACATGCTGATCATATTTCAGGTGGTCGACATATAGCAGCTACTACTGGTGCGACGTATTATTTACCACCAAAAGATGCAGAAGAGGTTGTGTTTGACTATACACCATTACTTGATGGAACAACTGTACAAGTTGGCGCATCCAAAATTAATGTAGGAGCGATATATTCGCCTGGTCATACAATTGGTTCAACGTCATTTGTTGTGGACAACAAGTATTTATTAACTGGAGATCTTTTATTTATTGATTCAATCGGACGCCCTGATTTAGCGGGTCTTGCAGAAGATTGGGTGGGTGATTTACGCGAAACACTTTACAAACGATACAGAAAATTATCGGATGATTTAATTGTGTTACCGGCTCATTTTATGATTATTGATGAACTAAATGAAGATGGGACTGTAGCAAAGCATCTTGGACAATTATTTGCCGAAAATCACGGCTTAAATATTAAAGATGAAGCAGAATTCCGAAGTGTCGTAACAGAGCATTTGCCTCCGCAGCCAAATGCATATCAAGAAATTCGTCAAGTAAATATGGGTAAGATTACTCCGACACAGGATGAGCAAACGGAGATGGAAATTGGTCCGAATCGTTGCGCAGTTCGATAGTGGATTATAAATGAATGTTGAAATGCAATGAGTACGCATGCATGGTTATAGCGTGTAAATACCGCGAAGCGAAGGTGCTCATCCTTCGTAAGGTAGTGAAAAAACAAACAGAACCGGCAAAATCGCTTACAACCTTTGCCGTTCCAAAGGAGAAAAATATGAAATCAAACTTACAACTAGATGCAAAGGGTTTATCTTGTCCTATGCCTATAGTGAAAACAAAAAAAGCGATAGATACATTAGCTTCAGGGGAAATTTTAGAGGTTCAAGTAACAGATAAGGGAGCTCTAGCGGACATCCCTGCTTGGGCAAAAGCGGGTGGTCATTCGATTTTAGACAAATCTGAAGACGCTGGCGTCATTACATTTTTTGTTCAGAAAGCTTAAGACTGGTGGGGGTTGTCTATTTGAAGGTAGAACAACCCTCCTTTCGTTATTGGTCCTTAGTGAAGTAACCAGAAAGAAGGAAAACTATGGATTTAACATGGATCATTACCATATTTTTAATTGGCTATGTCGGTTCGTTTGTATCAGGAATGCTAGGAATTGGCGGAGCGATTATAAAATATCCGATGTTATTATATATCCCACCTTTACTTGGTTTTGCTGCATTTTCAGCGCATGAGGTATCGGGTATTAGTGCAGTAGAAGTGTTTTTCGCCTCTGCTGCTGGGGTATGGACGTATCGAAAAGGTGGTTATTTAAATAAATCACTGATTATATATATGGGTAGTGCTGTATTAGCAGGAAGTTTCATTGGTAGTTATGGCTCCAAATTTTTATCTGAAGTGAGCGTTAACATCGTTTATGGTATATTAGCGTTGATTGCTGCAGTGATGATGTTTATTCCTAAAAAGCAAATTGACGATAAGCCTTTAGATGAGGTAACGTTCAATAAACCTATAGCAGCTGTTTTAGCGTTTATTGTTGGTATTGGATCGGGGATTGTTGGGGCAGCTGGTGGTTTCTTGTTAGTACCTATCATGCTAGTAGTATTAGGTATACCAACACGTATGACAATCGCTACAAGCCTTGCTATTACCTTAATATCTTCAATAGGTGGGACAATTGGAAAATTGATGACGGGACAAGTTAATTATTACCCCGCGCTCATTATGATTATAGCTAGTCTAGTAGCTGCTCCATTAGGTGCTAGAGCGGGGAGAAAATTAAATACGAAAATTTTACAAGCTATGTTAGCGGTGCTTATATTGGCAACTGCTATTAAAATTTGGATGGATATATTGTAAGGGGTGATAGTGAATGAAAATTGAGGTTTTTTCGGATTTCACATGTCCGTTCTGCTATATTGGCAAACGAGAATTAGAACGTGCTATTGACTTAGCAGGTTATTCAGGGCAGGTAGAAATAGATTACAAAGCTTATCAAATTGGGCCAGATACGCCTAAGAAAGATGCACCAACTTTATATGATGGGATGGCCGCGAAATTTAACTCCACGATGGAAGAAGTAAATGAAATGACTAAGGGTATAGCAATGAGGGCTGAAGAGGTTGGCTTGCATTACAATTTTGAAGAAATGAAAACAGCCCATACTGAAAAAGCGCATCGATTGGCAAAATGGACAAGACAGTTTGATAAAGAGTCAGCTTATACGGAAGAGCTTATGAGTGGTTATTTTACGGAAGGAAAAGACTTAAACGACGATAGCTTCTTGTTAAAAGTCATTGGAAATTTAGACTTAGATGTTGAAGTAGCAAAGGGTATTCTGGCATCAAACGACTTCAGTGAATCTTTAGACAGAGATCGATATGATGCCCAACAACTAGGTGTACAAAGTGTTCCGTTCTTTGTTTTTGAAAATCGTTACGGTATTAAAGGTGCAGAGCCAACTGAGGTTTTTGTACGAACGTTACATCAAGCGGCAGAGATAGCGGGTATTCAGCCAGTTTTAAAGATGGTAGGTGATGGTGAAGCTATTTGTACTGATGGTGAATGTAAATTATAAGGGAATACTATAATGCCGAGTGCAATGCTGTGCTCGGCATTTTTATCTTTATTCAGTAAATCTTTTCTGTGAGAAAGCGAAACGTCAGCTACAATTACACCAAGGCGAAATTGATTAGGAAAAAGTACATACTGCAAGAGGTATTAAGTCTCGTTTAATGTGTTATAGAACAAAAGAATTCATCATTTTATCCTCTAAATGGTTCTATTTACGTAAGGTGTGAGAAAATTCACATCGAAAAACATGCTGCTTTGTTAAAATATAGGTGATTATACAAAGGGGGGTATTATAGATGAAACCTATAGTAGCAGGAGTAGCGGGGACAGTACTGTTAGCAGGTACACTTTTTGTGGGGGCAGTCATTAGCGACAAAATTTTAGGGGATGCTAAAGGAGAAGGCAATGAAGCCGCTGTACAAACAAAAATACCAACAACAGCAGCTGCTCAGTCAGTTGTCTATGCGCCGCCAAGTATTGAAGAAGTACCAGATGGACCTATGAAGGAAGCGATATTATACGGTTATGAGCTTGTCAATAATACACATGTTGCTGCAGAAGAATATGTTGGGAATCAGTTGTCTTGCACAAGCTGTCATGCAGGGGCGGGTTATGATGAGCAAGTTTCGTCATTGGTAGGCGTTATGGCGAATTATCCTCAATATATTGCACGCTCAGGTGATATTGTAACGATTGAGGAGCGTATTAACGGTTGTATGGTTCGCAGTATGAACGGTAAGAAATTTGACATGAATAGTAAAGAGTTAGAAGCGATGGTCTCATACTTCTCCTATATTTCAGAAGGTGTACCTATCGGGGCAGAGCGTGAATGGGTAGGTACAAGTACTATGAAAAACATTCCTATACCGGATGTTAAGAATGGTGAGGGAGTATATGCCCAGTCTTGTATTGCTTGTCACGCAGCTGATGGCTCAGGTACAGGTGCTAATACAGGTCCGGCATTATGGGGTAAAAACTCATTCAATGATGGAGCGGGTATGGCAAGAATGTCAAAAATGGCTGGCTACATCCAACATAATATGCCGGTCGGTGCAGCAGGTACTTTGACAGATCAAGATGCCGCTGATTTAGCAGCCTTTATCTTATCGCAGGATCGACCTGAATGGGCAAATCATGATAAAGATTGGCCAAAAGGTGAACGTCCTAATGATATTATGAATAAAGAAAAACGGGAACAAGTTAAAAATGGCACAATAAATTGGGAGCAAGTACTTTCTACTAATTAAAATGAGGGGCCATCCCTTGCGAGTAGAAATAATATACGTTTCGATTTACCTTTAGATAATTTTTTGTCTAAAGGTATTTTTTTATCTAAAGATGGAAATCTACATCTGAGGTCGTATAGGCGCGTTATCCTTCGATTGCTATATTTAGTAATGGTGATTATTATTACGGATATTAGACATAAGGAGGAAGCTTATTATTAAAAAAATGTTGCGAAAGTATGGTTACACAAATAGTGCTTTAATAGGATTTATTTTATTGTTATGGATCAGTGTCTTTTTTATTGGTGGCATATATGGAGCGTATTCATGGGCAATACTTAAATTAGTTTTACCAATCGTGGGGGCGCTAGGGTTGATGATCAATTTGATTATGGTGATTATATTTATTGTTAAAAAGCAGAAAAGTGTAAAGCCGTTTATTAATATAGTCGTAAACATAATGTTAATCTTTCCAATACTAATGACCATGAATATTATTCCTTATGCTTACCCGAACACTATTGAACGTGCTCAACCATCTATAACTGTAAGCTGGCCTTTAACTGAAGAAACTGTAGTTGGGTGGGGCGGTAATGATGTTAAAGATAATTTGCCTCATGCAGTATGGGCATCAGAGAGATGGGCCTACGATTTAGTAATGGAACCATATAGTATTAATAGTGAAAGTAATGAGGATTACGGAATATGGAATACAGGAATTTACTCACCTGTTTCTGGAGTTGTTATTGCTGTATCGAATAATGAAGCTGACATTACACCAGGGACAGAAGATTTTAAGTCGATAGAAGGAAATTACGTGTACATAAAAATAAAAGAAACAGGTACATATCTTTTACTTAATCATTTTAAAAAAGGTAGCGTATCTGTTGAAGTTGGAGATACTGTAGAACCTGGAGATTTCATAGGACGTGTTGGAAATAGCGGTTCATCCTCGGAACCTCATTTGCATATTCACCATCAAAGACAAGATCCAACGAAAGTTATACATCCTGTCTTAGCGGAAGGACTGCCACTATTTTTTCAAGATATAGAAGGTGACCTTATGCCGAAAAAAGATACTATTATAAAACCACACCCTTTATTAAAGTAACTATTTCTCTGGCTTTATACAAAGATGTACAGGTCGTATTTTGTTATACTAGCAGTATTAGGAAGTAGCATCGGAGGTGACGCTGTTGATTTTTTTGAAATTTTTAATCGAAATCATTGTTGTATCAGGGCTTATTTATTTTGTAAGTGGTCGATTAATTGGTTCAAATATTAATTTTATACGTAGGGTTCTTTCTGTAGTTATTAGTGTGACGCTAACGTCCTTTGTTTACTGGTATACCTATTTACGTCATACAGATTTTTTATACGAACCAATGATGCAAACGGTGACGGAGGTCAGTACACTTGTTTGGATTGGCTGCATGCTACTAATTTCGATGTTGCTCTATCTCGTTTTTGAGCTTTTTGATCCAAGTGGTATTACAGCTAGAGATCATCGGAATGGCAAAAAAAATTTATTATTGCGCCTTCGTAGCTACTGGAGACAGCAAAAGCGTTTGCGTCAGGTGTTAAAAATAGCAGTGACAAATGGCGTTGTTCAAACGATTAAATACACAAGACAACGAGAAAATGAAAAGGAGCTTGCCATTGCTTTGCGGATAACTTTGGAGCAATGTGGTGGGATATTTGTTAAATTTGGTCAGGTACTTTCTACTCGTAAGGAACTGTTTTCGCCTATTTTTATTGACGAGTTAGAGAAGCTACAACATAATGTGAAGCCTTTATCGTCAGAGCAGGTAACACAAATTTTAGAAGAGTCACTTCCTAAGCCTGTGAATGAAATATTTGCAAGCTTTCAAATGGAGCCTATTGCGGCAGCATCTATTGGACAAGTACATAAGGCACGATTGAAAAATTTTGATGAAGTCGTGGTGAAGCTACTACGTCCAGAAGTGAAGGGAATCATGCGAGACGATCTCGATATTTTAGAGGAATTTGCCAATTGGCTTTCAAACAAATCTACATGGGCTGAGTCACTTGGTTTTCGAGAGCTTGCTAAAGGATTTGGCGATGGGTTACGCGAGGAAATTCATTTAGATATTGAGGCTCGTAATACATTGCAGGTGACGAATGCTCTTACCAAAAGTGATTATAAGGTGAAGATTCCTAAAATCTATACAGAATACTGTTATGAAAATATTATTGTCATGGAATATGTACGGGGGAAAAGCGTTGCAAATGCTGAGGCTGAATTTAATCGATTAGGAAATAATCGTAGGCAGTTTGCACGGACTGTTTTATACTCTTTCATTGAACAGATGCTTTTTTCGGGTATATTTCATGCAGATCCACATCCAGGAAATATTCAGATTGATGAGACGGATGGTACACCGATCCTTCTTGATTTTGGGGCTGTTGGCCGTTTGGGAGCTACACAACAAGAGGGCTTAAAGCTAATTTTAATGGGGATTCATCTAAATGATTCAAATACTTTATTTGACGGCATAACATTATTGGTTGAAAATGCGGATCATGCAGATCGTGCAAAGATAGAGCAAGCAATTGATCAAATTCTCTTGAAAATTTCTTACGTGGATCGAATTCCGACAGAAGAATTAATACATGCGTTATTTACGGTTGTTCGTGATTTCGGTCTTGCTTTCTATCCAGCGGTAGGTTTAGCGCTACGTTCATTAGTAACATTAGAGGGGACATTACGTGTAATTGACCCGAATTTTGATATTTTTACGGAAGCGAAAGATTTTTCATCTGCATATATGCGAGCATCCTTCCTAAAGCCATTTAAAGAACCGATGGCAACGAAGGAACGTTTGCAAGAAGAATTAGCAATGATTATTCCGGCATTGCGCAAAATGCCAAGACGAGTTAACCAACTCATTCAACGGGTGGAGAGTGGAAAAATTATCTTACATCACGATGTTTTTTCGGATGAGGATAATGCTCGTTTTATTACAAATTTGTTTTCCCGTTTGGTCTTACTTCTCGTAGGTATTACCTTTGGCATTATTTCTGTAGCACTTTTAGCAATCTCACAATTTATTCGTGACGCGTACGCTGTTTACTTAAATACAGCTGCATACTTGGGATTGTTTTTATGTGCCATTCTTTTGGTACGGCTTTCTATCCAAGCGCTACGTTCTATGAGGCAATAGGAAGCGCCAACTTGAGAGTGGAAATCAATCTTTGTTTATTGAAACACTTTATGTATATCTATTCTTTTGTGACAAGATGAGGTAGGGGAAATGCTCCCTTACCTTTTTTTATTTTAACTTCTTTCAGCCGATTCCGGGCGCAATTATGCAGAGGCATAATGGGTAAATGTTCTCGAGAAATATTACAAAAACATTACAAAACAGAAATTGGGTCCAATGGTAAAGCAGTTAAAATCGTTGTTATGTAGAATAAAATTGAGTTTTGTAGAATTTAACGGAATTTACATGAATATTACAAGAATGTTTCGAGTTTTACTAAACGATTAAAAAGCCGTGAAATAGTATAAAAGTTATGCTAATAATGCTAAACTTTAAAAGGCTAATAAAATATAAGAGAAAAAAAGAAATCGTTCCAGTGATTACATTAAAATACTATGAGCGAAATTGACTAGTGAAGGGAAAGAATAACGTGGGTAAACGCAATAAATGGCGTAAGTCGATGGTGCTAGCATTAGCACTAGCTGGCGGCTTATTATTTAATACAGTTCAACCAACCGTAGTGCATGCAGAAGAAACATCTCAACAAATGATCGATAAGAAAGCTAAAATAGATACAGAGGTTAAAAAGCTACAAGAAGAATTAACTAAACTACAAAAAGAGATCGATGAAAAAGTAAAAGTATTTAACAAAGTACAAGCAGATATTAAAGAAGTTGATGCAAATATTGTAGATACTA
Source organism: Lysinibacillus sp. CTST325 (assembly GCF_054665055.1). Lineage (NCBI taxonomy): Bacteria > Bacillati > Bacillota > Bacilli > Caryophanales > Bacillaceae > Lysinibacillus > Lysinibacillus sp. CTST325. The sequence continues at coordinate 57,251 of NZ_BAAFHO010000010.1, forward strand.
AAAAACGTATTGAGCAACGTTCAGCGATTTTAAGTGATCGTATGGCTGCATACCAAGCTCAAGATACTACTGTGGGCATTTATTTAAATGCTGTTCTTGAAGCGAAAAGCGTTGCAGATTTAATGGACCGTGTCGTAGCGGTAAAAACATTAATGGATGCTGACCAAGAATTAGTAGATCAACAAGAAGCGGATAAAGCTAACTTAGAGAAACAAAAAGTGACATTAGATGAAAAACAAAAAGAGCTTCAAAAGCAATTCCAAGAGCTTCAACAAAAGGAAAGCGAAATGGAAGTAAAAAAAGCTGAAAATGAAGCGAAATCTCTTGCATTAAAGGCACAAATTGCAACGAAACAAGAAGAAGAACGTTTAGAAGCAGAACGTAAAGCAGCAGAGGAAGAAGCAGCTCGTTTACGTGCACTTCAAGCAGCTACTCCGGTAGTACAAGCAACGAATAACAACGCTAACGATAATAATGGTAACAATAATAACAGTAATACTAGCAACGCTAGCAATAGTGCCAAAGCGAACAATGAAAAATCATCACAAAAAGTCGTTGTTGGTTCTGGTTCGGGTACTGCATCTTCAGGTGATGCAATTTCAACTGCAAAGCAATTCTTAGGTCGTAGCTATGTTTGGGGCGGCAGTAACCCATCAACAGGATTTGACTGTTCAGGTCTTGTACAATGGTCTTACAAACAAGCTGGTGTATCTTTACCACGTACAGCATCACAACAATATTTAGCAACACAACGTATTTCAGCAAGTGAAGCACGTGTAGGTGACCTAGTATTCTTCAGCTATGGTTCAGGCATAGCGCATGTTGGTATTTACTTAGGGAATAACACGATGATCGATGCTCAAAATAAAGGTGTTGTCATTGAATCACTTGATTGGTGGAATCAATATTTAGTAGGCTTCGGTCGTATTCAATAAGCCCTACTATTATATAGACGATTTAAATAGCAAAAAGGTCATCTTTGTAAAAAAAATTACAAAGATGACCTTTTTTAATATTTGACGGTATTCAAGATTCTGCGAGTAAACCTATCATCCCGGTATAGTTATCCATTAATTTAGGCTCGACTACTCGATGAATAATGAGTAAAATAACATCTAGGATGAATAAATTTACATAAGTAGATATATTTACTATCATATTACCAGTTACTAAAATGGAAATAGAGCCGATGAAAGGTATAGCATCAATTATCGCTATAATGATTGTCATCGTTATAGCGTATTTCACTTGGATTCGTAGAAGGCCAATTCCAATCATAAAAAATGTGTCTTTTATAGCTGAAAGAAATGTTTCCTTGCATATTGATACTCATTTCTGATAATTTTGAAATATAACAATTAGGGATCTTACTGTGAAATTAAAAGTGTTTGTGACTTTAGTTTCGTAGTAGTAAAGTAATGAATGATAGAAATTAGAATAATACTTACAAGTTTGCCATTTTTGCGTTCTGAAACAATAAAGGTAGGGATGAATCATGGAAAAAGAGATTTTGCAACTTTTTAGTAATTTAACAGAGCATGACCGTGATATTCAATACAAATCATACGAAGAATTAATGAAAATTATGCAGGAACCAGTTGATTGGACATATTCAGTTTGGGAACAACTTGTTCAGGCTCTTACATACAAAAATGGGCATGTGCGTGCAAGTGCTGCACAATTTTTATGCGCATTGGCAGCAAAAAGTGATCCTGAAGAAAGGGTATTAGAGGACTTCTTAAAGATTTGGGCAGTAACGTATGATGAAAAAACAGAAACTGCGAGGCATACTTTGCAGGCAATTTGGAGAATAGGTTTAGCAGGGCAGGTCCAAAGAGATTTAGTCGTGTCATATTTGGCGAAAAGATTTCAAATATGCATAGACGAAAAGCACCCGACATTGATACGCTATGATATTATTGTATCTTTTAAAAAGCTATTCGATGCAACGAAAGACCCGAAACTACTAGAGATTGCACAGCGCTTAATTGAAGAAGAAGAAGATGTTAAATACAAAAAGAAATATAAGAATGCCATCCGTTAAAAGTAGTAAAATAGCTGTTTTTACGCAATTTCTTTCGTAGAGATAGCCTTTATAACATCAATCTATGAAGTATAACTAATACCTGCACGAGCATGAGAAATACCCGTGGGGGCAATGAAAACATCCGCGTGCATAAGGTAATACCTGCATGATTTTTATCCATCGTATTTGTGTATTCTATTCCACAGCTATTTTTTCCTATTAATCTATGTTAAACTGCTTAACAAGTGAATAATTCTTGCAGAATAAGGGTGCTGAATTATAGCATAATCGGGAATTCGGTGAAAAACCGAAGCTGTTTCCGCAACTGTAAGTACAGGAATCATAAAGATACACCACTGTCGAAATATCTGATGGGAAGGTTATTTTATGACTCACAACGTGATTGAATGTAGTGAACTGTACAAGCCAGGAGACCGACCTTTGTTTGAACGTATGATAACTCTTCGGAAGCTAGGAGAAAATGCGGCAATTACATAGGCTATGTCGTGTCTATACGACACTATTTATGTTATTTTCGTTGTTTCCTTATGAGTGGGAACAACGTTTTTTTATGTACACGTATAATTCACCTGATGGAATGCTAGGGAGGGTGTTTATCTTCATTCAAATGAAGATAAAGCCTTCGGACACATTGTTTATCTGCGCGACAGCGGCAAATGTTTTCTGTAGCGACAGCTACAATTACGCTTAGGCGAGATTGATAAAGTAAGAATTTTTCACGAAGGAAAGCGGGGACTTAGATTTGAAAAAAGATGCACGTTATTCTTGTTATCCGTTTATGCGTGAAAAGGCATCAACAGTAGATTTTGAAATTCGAACAGATAGCCTTACAACACATATTGGCGTCGCTTTGGGAGCGGTAAAAAAGGAAACGGTAGAGGTAGTAGCAGGTGATTTATTAGCTATTTTACCAATGGCTTACCATGTGAATGGCTCAGTCCGAGGTAAATTGGCGGTAACCGAAGATGATTTGACTTGGCTAAGTGATCGCTATGATTTCTACGTTAGCTATGTTAAAGAAGAAATACAAAACTTTGTATTACCACAAGGGACAGGGGCTGCTACTTCATTACATTTATGCCGTAGTGAGGCGAAAAAATCATATCGCGTTTTACACAAAGTATCTGAAGAACGGGAAGTACCAGCTATTCTCTTTGATTATTTAGGATTACTAGCCAATGTCTTTTTTGTAATGGCTGTCTATATGAATCAGCATGCTGGTATTGCTGAAATACCGTTTATTAGTAAGTCATACCCGATGAAAAAGAAAAAGGAGAAACAATGAAATGAAAAAAATGTTTAAGCTACAATGGCTTTCTGTGTTGATGCTGGCACTAGTATTAGTTGGCTGTGGCACGAAAGAGGATACTAATAAAGAAGCTACTTCTAAGGAAGATCAACAAGTTGAGAAAACTAGCTATAAAGTTAAGGATGACCGTGGAGTAGAGGTAGAGTTTGATGCTGCACCTAAAACTATTGTTTCATTACAACCGAGTAATACAGAAATTTTATTTGCTCTAGGTGTGGGTGATAAAATCGTTGGTGCAACTGAGTATGATACGTATCCAGAAGAAGCACAAAAAATTGAGCGCGTCTCTAGTTCTACAACATTCAATAGTGAGCGTATTTTAGCCCTAAAGCCAGATGTCGTTATTGCCTATACAACTGGAGGCGATGAAGAAAATTTAAATGCCTTAAAAGGTCTCGAAGATGCGGGTATTAAAGTGTTTGCGATTCAATCAGCTAAATCATTTGATGATGTTTATGGGGATATCGAACAAATCGCTACAGTTATGGGAATCAAAGATAAAGGCGACAAGTTAAATGTAGATATTAAAGCTAAAATTGCGGAAGTCCAAGCAAAAGTTAAAGATGTGAAAAAACCAAAAAATATCTACTTAGAAATTAGTCCAAAGCCAGACATCTATACAGCTGGTTCTGGTACATTCCAACAAGAGATTTTAAATGCGGCACATGTTAACAACGTTTTTGCTGACCTTGAAAGCTGGGCAAAGGTATCTGAGGAAGATATCATAGCGAAAAATCCAGAAGTCATTTTAACAACAGTAAACTATGTGGAAAATTCAGCGGCAGAAATTCTTTCTCGTGATGGATGGAATTCAATTCCTGCCATTCAAAATAAAGCGGTTTATTCTATAGATACTGATATCTCAAACCGTCCAGGTCCACGTATTGGCGAAGCTGTTGAGTTAGTAGCAAAAGCAACATACCCTGAGTTATTTAAATAGTCTATATTGAAAAAGAGTATTTTGGAGCTGTCCTTTATGGGCAGCTTTTTTGATGGGTAATTATCTGGTAGTGAGAGATTTACTATGAAGATTCCTTGGCCCTGCTCCGCTTTGGAGAAAAAGTGGTCGGGTAGAGTGGAAAACTACTCCGCTTTGAAGAAAAAGTGAAGGGTGGAGTGGATAACTGCTCCGCTTTGATGAAGAAGTGATCGGGAGAAGTGGATAAGTGCTCAGCTATGATGAAAAAGTGATCAGGTAATACGGTCGCCACCTCCTCCTCAATAAAGTATCGCTGAAATCCCCCCCTCATCGTTCGAAGTAGCGTATGGTATTTCCTAGTTCGAAAATTGGTATTATATCGAATTGTTCTATAATATAGAGATAAGCATGCTTGCTAACAGAGAGAGGTGCAGTGAATGAAACAGTTTGATATGAAGATTGTTCCGTTTGAAGCAATTTATAATTTTCGTGATATGGGTGGTTATAAGTCGAAAGATGGGCGTGCCGTTAAGAATGGTTTGATTTATCGTTCAGCAGCACTTGGTAAAATGACGGAAGCGGATAAGGAGCTATTTAAAACACTAGGTGTGAAAACAATTTTTGATTATCGAGACAACCATGAGGCTCAAAATAATCCTAATCCGGTATTTCCATATGCCAAGTATATTCAAATACCAGCAAAGGGAAATCATGCTTTTGAGATGCCTACAAACACTGGTGGAAAAGATTTTTATAAGGTTGTAAGCCCAGAGATGTTCCGAGAATTTTATGCACAAATGCCTTTTAATAATGACTCGTTTAAAAAGTTAATAGCAACGATTCAACATCCTGAAAATTTAGGGCTTGTTCATCATTGTGCGGTCGGGAAGGATCGAACAGGTATTGGCAGTGCACTTATTTTACTTGCTTTAGATATACCTGAGGAAACGATCATGGAGGACTATTTAGATACAAATGTACATCTACATCCCTTAGTAGAACGAATGGCTCAGGCAATTCAGCAAGATTATAGCGATCGAGAATTACAGCAATTTTACGCTTTAATGTCAGCCCGCGAGGACTATTTACAAGCGGCATTTGATGCAATGGATATCCGATATGGCTCTAAGACCGCTTTTTTAGAGCAAGAGTTTGGTTTAACAACAGAAAAACGTAAGCAATTGCAGGACCATTGCTTACTATGATAAGAAACCCTTTCACATAAAATTGTGAGAGGGGTTTTTTACGTATTATACTAGCTTTACAATGTTTCATTATAAAAACTCTTTACACCCTAAAAATCTATGATAAGATACTATATATTTTTATCCCGCTGTAACGGGCAGTCATTTAACTGTACCGAAAGCGAAGCGTCAGGTACAAAACTCTCAACTCAAAATTGGTAGTTGGGAGATTAACTGCCTGTAAAATCTTTATGAAGCGTATAGGAGAAGTTGAAATTGTCAGACACAGTAAGAGAAAGTGATATAAAAGAGACAAATAAGTTAAGCTTGTTTAATTTAACGTGGCCGATATTTTTAGAAGTATTTTTATTTATGTTGATGGGACTAGCAGATACTTTTATGCTCAGTGCTTTATCAGATAATGCAGTATCAGGGGTTGGTGCAGCCAATCAGTATATTCATATTGCAATTTTAATACTTGAGGTAGTTGGTAATGGTGCTTCCATTGTTGTATCTCAATACTTAGGTTCAAGGCGCTTTTTTGAAGCTGCGAAAATTTCCGCTTTAGCAGTAACGATGAATTTGATCGTTGGACTGATGATGAGTGTCTTATTTTTCTTCTTTTCGAGTCATTTAATGACCATGATGAACTTGCAGGGAGAAGTGCTTAAATATGCCCAAAGCTATTTAGTAATCATAGGCAGCTTTATTTTTTTACAGGCAATTATAAATGCGTTAGCAGCGATTATTCGTGTACATGGATGGACAAAGCAAACGATGTATGTATCACTAGGGATGAATGTGCTACACGTTGTATTAAACTACGGTTTAATCTTTGGTAACCTAGGATTACCGGAGTTAGGCGTAAAAGGAGCGGCTATTTCCTCAGTTGTAAGTCGGGGATTAGCAGTTCTTGTGTTTTTCTGGCTGTTGTATCAAGTGATGGAAGTAAGAGTGAAGCTAGAATATTATTTCGAGTATTCAAAGGAATATATTCGAAAAATATTAAATATAGGCTTGCCTTCAGCATTTGAGCAGGTGCTTTATCAGTTCTGTCAGATTGTCTTCCTTTATTATGCGACGTATTTAGGCTCAGAGACACTTGCTGCAAGACAATATGCTATGAATATTTCGATGTTTACGTATTTATTTGCGATTGCAATCGGGACGGGCACAGCTATAATTATTGGGCGAAATGTCGGTGCTGGTAAAAAAGATCAAGCTTATCATCAGCTTTGGTTAAGTGTACGAGCAGCTTTTGCCTTTACGATAACTATGGTTGTAGTTGTGACGATATTCCGTAAGCAACTTATGCACGTTTTCACTGATAATCCAGAGGTAATAGCCATCGGAGCATCTGTCTTAGCATTAAGCATTCTGCTTGAAACAGGGCGTACAATGAATATTGTAGTTATTAACTCATTGCGTGCCTCAGGGGATGCAAGATTCCCGGTGAAAATCGGTTTCTTATCAATGGTATGTATGAGCCTCCCACTCGGGTACTTGTTCGTATTCGTTTTACATTGGGGGTTAGTAGGTATTTGGCTAGCGATTTCAGCAGATGAATGGATGCGAGCCATTATTGTATACTTTAGATGGAGAAGTCGTAAGTGGGAGCGTTTTGCACTTGTTTCACCTACAGAACAAAAGGAGGCGAATTAATGGGAGCACTTTCTAAAAGAGCTGCAGGGGCAGCCTTAATGGATAAAAATATGACACTTTTTGCTTGTCCTATTTGTCAGGAGTCAATGAGTGTATTTGAGCAGGGTAGATTAGTATGTTCCTCAAGTCATTCTTTTGATATTGCCAAGCAGGGCTACATCAATATGCTGACACATGGTGCTATTTCTAAGTACAGTAAAGACCTCTTTGAATCTCGAAAAGCGGTCATTGATAGTGGCATCTATGATTTAGTAGAAGATAAAATCGGAGAGCTAATTGCTAATGCAGAAACCGTGCTTGATACAGGGTGTGGTGAGGGTTCGCATTTAGCCCGTATTATGGAAGATAAAAAAGGCAACAGTATTGGCATAGGTATTGATATAGCGAAAGAAGGCATACTTGCTGCATCCCGACATTATCCAGAGCAAATTTGGTGTGTTGGTGATTTAGCGAAAAGTCCATTTGCCAGATCAAGCTTCGATGCCATATTAAATATTTTATCGCCGGCCAATTACGAAGAGTTTAAACGTCTATTAACGAAGAATGGTTGTGTTGTTAAGGTTGTTCCTCAAAGCGGATACCTACATGAGCTTCGAGCACAATTATATGCGGATTCAACTAAAGGGTCATACTCGAATGAACAAATAGTTGCTCGGTTTAAAGAAAGCTTTGCTGATGTTAGTGTAGAACGTATTACTTATACAGTACCGCTAGCTACAGAGCTTGTACCAGCACTGCTTGAAATGACACCAATGGGTTGGCATAAAAAAGAAGACGTCAATATCCAGTTAAATGAAATTACGATTGATGTTGATGTATTAGTGGGAAGAGTCTAGTTATTTCACATGCGATTGCGATATACGGGTCTTTTCGATTACAATGGGTATAACTATTGAATAAGGTAGGAATGAAACAGTGTATAAATTTATAGCAAATGTTGTCAAAGTGATATTAAAATTAACGGGTTCAAAGGCGCGTGTATATGAGGAGCAAAACTTACCGAAGGAAGGTGGGTTTATTATTGCATGTACCCACACGGGCTATGTTGATATTTTAAACCTTGGAGTTTCAATGGCTCCTCGAGAAATTCACTTTATGGCTAAAAAGCAATTGTTTGATATAAAAGGACTTGGCTGGCTTATAGAGCGTTTAAATGCCTTTCCAGTTGACCGTGACAATCCAGGACCAAGCGTTATTAAAATCCCTTCACAGTTATTGAAAGAGGGTAAAATCGTAGGTATTTTCCCATCTGGTACACGAAATGCTGAGGGTTCGGATTTAAAGCAAGGTGCGATTACAATTGCACAGCTGTCCAAAGCTCAAATTGTACCAGCCGCTTATGTTGGTGCGCGTAATGCTGGCGATGTTTTTAAGCGCGGAAAGGGTTATCTAATTTATGGAGAGCCGTTTTATGTAACAGGAAAAGGTAAAGAAGGACGCGAGGAATTTACGCATCGTCTTGAGCATGAATTAGTAGCGTTAACTGAAGAATTACAGAAGCGAGTTGCAGCAGAAAAGAAATAAAGTGAAACATATTTAAAGGAGAGCTCCCTGTGAAGAATACAAATCTTCACAACCTTTTGAAGTGAAGTAGCTTCCTACCAGTTATATGCTGGACAACTTAGAAGGCACTCAGAATCAATTTGATTTTGAGTGCTTTATCTTCATTCAGCAAAATGTTTCAGTAGCGAAAGCGAAGCGGCAGCAACAAATATTTTCTGTGTGAAAGCGAAGCGACAGCAACAATTACGCCAAGGCGAATTTGATGGAGGAGGATATAAAATGATTCGAGCACTTTTTGTGTGTTTGGGTAATATATGCCGATCACCAATGGCTGAAGCGGTCATGCGTGATTTAGTAGAAAAAGAGCATTTAAGTCATAAAGTCGAAGTAGATTCGGCTGCAACAAGCTCTTGGCATATTGGTGAACCTCCTCACAGAGGAACACAAGAAAAGCTAAAAGAGTATGGCATCTCAACGAAAGGGATGCAGGGCCGACAATTACAGAAGGCTGACTTTGAAAATTTTGATTACATTATTGGCATGGATGAAAGCAATATACGTAACATCCGAACGATGCTTGGTAATCCTGATTCTCCGAAGATTTTCCGCTTTTTAGATTTAACCGACCATCAAAAAGACGTGCCAGATCCATACTATACAGGAGATTTTCAAGAAACCTATGATTTAGCCTTAGAAGGCTGTCATGCACTATTAGAAAAAATCAAAGTAGAAAACCTATTGTAAAGTGGCTCTAAGCGAAAAAAATTTTTACAATTAATGCTTAATAAAGTCACCTTAAACATTGGGATATCTAGCTTTGAAAGCATCTTTTGTGTTATTATTTGCAGAGTAAAGATACATTAAGTATTTAATCACCATTTACAGATGTGCAAGTGTGCATCTATTATTTTGATAAACTTATAATTTGAAAGAGAGTGGAAACTATGGGTCGTAAGTGGAACAATATTAAAGAAAAGAAAGCGTCTAAAGACCAAAGCACAAGCCGTATCAATGCAAAATTTGGACGCGAAATTTATGTAGCAGCTAAATCAGGTGAGCCAGATCCTGAATCAAACCGTGCCCTTAAAGTTGTTCTTGAACGAGCAAAAACATACAGTGTTCCTAAACATATTATTGAAAAAGCAATTGATAAAGCGAAGGGTGGCGGCGATGAAAACTTCGACGAATTACGTTATGAAGGTTTCGGACCAGCTGGTACTATGTTAATCGTTGATGCATTAACGAATAATGTTAATCGTACTGCTTCTGATGTACGTGCTGCATTTGGTAAAAATAATGGGAATATGGGTGTCAGTGGATCTGTTGCCTACATGTTTGATTCAACAGCAGTAGTTGGTTTAGAAGGTAAATCAGCAGATGAAGTTCTTGAAATTTTAATGGAAGCAGATATTGATGCTCGTGACATTCTAGAAGAAGATGAGGCTGTCATTATTTATGCAGAGCCAGACCAATTCTTTGCCACACAAGAAGCTTTAAAAGCAGCTGGTGTTCAAGAGTTTACAGTAGCAGAGCTTTCAATGCTTCCTCAAACAGAAGTAGCATTAACTGGTGACGACATTGCGAAATTTGAAAAATTAATTGATGCATTAGAAGATTTAGAGGATGTCCAAAACGTTTACCATAATGCTGATTTAGGCGAATAATATAAATTATAAAACCAGTAGCAACTTTTAAAGCTACTGGTTTTATCTGTAGATAAACGATACTCCTGATGACATAAAGTTATATGGTAATAGGCTTTCCTTGGATATAAAAATAATAATCAAACATATCCTATTATTATTTAGGGTGGATCTCTTTAATAATTATATTTAATACTATTTTGCTTCATCCATACTAATGATGAAGAGCTGTGATTTTTCACGGAAAGCGCCAACTCGGAGTGAAAATCAACATTTGTTTATGGATACGCGTTAATTTATTCTTTTATCGACAAGCTAAAAACCAGTAGCAAATTAAAGCTACTGGTTTTTAATTAGGGAGGAAAACGGTGCAAGCTCTTTTAGCGATTGCTATATTTTTAGTAACTTTATTTTTTGTAATAGTGCAGCCACGTAAAATATCGATCGGCTGGTCTGCTTGTATTGGTGCTGCAATTGCATTGACGCTCGGTGTTGTTACCTGGCAAGATGTTGTTGAGGTAACAGGGATCGTTTGGAATGCAACGTTATCGTTTATAGGAATTATTTTCATTTCACTTATTTTAGATGAAATAGGATTCTTTGAATGGTCTGCCCTCCATATGGCACGCATCGCAAAGGGAAGTGGTATCCGCTTATTCATTTATCTTTCCTGTCTAGGTGCTGTTGTTTCAGCGTTATTTGCAAATGATGGTGCAGCCCTAATACTAACACCAATCGTTCTAGCGATGATCCGTAAGTTAAATTTAACCGATAAAATGGTCTTTCCATTTATTATTGCAAGTGGATTTATAGCAGATACAACATCATTACCGTTAGTCATTAGTAATTTAACAAATATTGTGTCGGCAGACTTTTTCGGTATTGGATTTATGGAATATTTCTTACATATGCTGATACCGAACTTAGTTTCTTTACTGGCAAGCATTGCTGTACTTTATATAATCTTTCGTCGTTCGATTCCAAAAGAATATTCACTTGAGGCAGTTGATAATCCAAATTTGGCAATTCGTGATACGAGATTATTTTTATTATCATGGTATGTTATAGCGATATTATTAGTTGGTTTCTTTACGAGTGAGTTTTTCAAAATTCCAGTGTCATTTATTTTATGTGGTGTAGCAGCTATCTTTTTCTTGCTTGCACGACGTAGCCATATTGTAGATACAAAGAGAGTTGTGAAAGGGGCACCGTGGAATATTGTGTTCTTTTCTATCGGTATGTATGTGGTTGTTTACGGTTTGAAAAATGTAGGAATGACAGGGTTGCTAGCAAGTCTATTAGAGCACGCGATACAGCAAGGGCTGATGGTTTCGACGATAACGATGGGGTTTGTAGCAGCGTTTTTGTCAGCTATTATGAATAACCTACCAACTGTCATGATTGATGCATTAGCTATTGCTGAAACTAGTGCAACTGGCATTATTAAAGATGGGCTTATTTATGCAAATGTCATCGGCACTAATTTAGGTCCTAAAATGACACCGATTGGCTCACTCGCAACATTATTATGGCTCCATATATTAGCTCAAAAAGGGATAAAAATTGGCTGGGATCAATATTTAAAGATAGGTATTATTTTAACAATCCCCACTCTTTTCGCTACCTTATTAGCTTTAGTGGCTTGGATTATGGTCATATCATAGGTAAATACGATAAAATCAAAAAACTATTTTTCTATAGGGCATATCGCTGTAGAAAGGTAGTTTTTTTCTGTTTTTTCCAGCTCATCGGTCGCCCTCAGAAAAGCGCCCCGGCCTACCCATCAGCGTTATGATGATGAAGCATATCTGGGTAAAAAGGCGAATAATCCATACATAAATTACGTTTTACCCATTGTGAAAAAATTCAAATCATAACATAATATAGATTAATAGTCATGGTGACGAAGAGATAAAAGGGGGGCTAAAGCATGAAGTTTTCACGTTCGATACAGGGGAAACTAATTATCATTTCATTAGCACTATTAATTATTCCTAGCTCAGTAATAGGTTGGGTTAGTTATAGTAAAGCCAAAAAAGGTATGGAGGATATTGGCGAACAAGTTATCAAAAATAGTGTTGAATCTACTTTGCAATTAATCGAGCTTGCGAATGAAAGTGTTAAAAGGGGCGACGTTCCTTTGGAGGTTGCACAGGAGCGTGTGCGGGAGGCACTCCTAGGACCAAAGGATAGTGAAGGAAAGAGGCCAATTAATTATCCTGGAGACTTAGGGGAGTATGGTTATATATATGTTTTAGATGATAAAGGGACATTAACAACCCATCCGACTCGAGAAGGGGATAGCCTATGGAACGATCAAGATAGTAGCGGCAATTACTTTATTCGGGAAGTAACCGAAAAAGCACTTGCTGGTGGGGGATTTACACAATATGAGTTTGAGCTACCGGGTCAAGATGTATTAGCTGATAAAATAATTTATTCTGCAAAGGATCCTAATTGGGGATGGATCATTGCATCGGGTACATATATGCAAGACTTTAATAAAGAAGCTGATTCATTATTACTCGTTATTGGTCTTACATTATTAGGAGCCATTATTATAGGTACTGTAGTTGTCATAATGGTTTCGAGACATTTAGCTTTACCAGTGAAAAAATTATCTAAACGCGTACGTGAGGTAGCAAAGGGGAATTTAACTGTAGAAATTGAAAATCTACAACGTTCAGATGAGATTGGTCAGTTAAATGAAGGATTTAATGAAATGGTTGATCAACTGAAAACATTAATTACAGATGTAGAGGAAGCTATTGTAGAAATTCAATCGACATCGTCAAATTTAACATCTGTGGCAGAGGAAACAAACGCTTATGGAGATGAAATAGTAAAAGCGATAAATGAGGTTTCGGATGGTGCGGTAAAGCAAGCTTCAGATGCTGAAGATACGAATAGAACTGCCGTTGATTTTGCCCAGCAGATTGAGGTATTGCATGACAAAAATGAAGTAATGCTTGATGCATCTCAACATATGAAGCGATCAAATCAAGAGGGGCTCTTAAATTTAAACCGCTTAAAAGAGACATCACACGAGTCTTCGGAATTGATTAATAATGTTTATGCTGTATTTAATAGCTTAATTGTGAAGGTAAGGGAAATTGAAGGTATTGTCGGTACTATTACCGAGATTTCTGATCAGACGAATCTACTTGCATTGAATGCATCAATAGAGGCGGCTAGAGCAGGTGAGCATGGCAAGGGCTTTGCAGTCGTTGCTGAGGAGGTACGTAAGCTAGCGGACCAAACATCTGTAGCAACTGAGCTAGTGCGCACAACCTTAAAGGGAATCGAAAGTGAAACTAATTTAGTGAACGATGAGATGAAGAAAACAAATGTCATTGTTCATCAGCAAAATGATTCGGTTGCCATCACAGAGTCGTCCTTTAAGGAAATTGAATTGGCCGTAGAGAAAATTATTTCTGTTATTGGAGAAATGACTGCCGGAGTAGAATATTTGAATAGCTCAAAGGATAACATGATGCAATCTATCGAAAGTATTGCAATGATTAGTGAGAAAAATGCTGCTGCATCAGAGGAAGTAACAGCATCTGTTGATGAACAACAGCGTGCCATTCAGCTTGTTAGTGAATCTTCCAGTGATTTAACAGATGAAATAACGGCGTTACAGGAATCTATTAAGCGCTTTATATTAAGATAATCAATCAGGATGTTTGTACAGTAATTCTAGTACAAGCATCCTTTTTCTTTGTCTAAACGTTAGTAAATGGTAAGGGGGGATAAAATGTGAAAAAATGGGTAATTAGATTAGGGGTTGTACTGCTTGCTATTTGTATAGCTGTTTATATTTGGCTCGGCGAGGAGATGAAACAAGGTGCTCAGCCGGCTGCAAACGGAACAGCGACATACATGATTGTCCTGGGAGCGAAGGTGAAAACGGGTGGAATTCCATCGCTTTCATTGAAAAATAGATTAGAAGAAGCTGTAAAGTATTTAAACAAATATCCGGATGTAAAAGTAATTGTTTCAGGTGGGCAAGGGGCGGATGAAGATCGAACAGAGGCTTCAGTAATGTTTAAATACTTACAAGACAAGGGTATAGATACTAACAGAATATTAGTGGAAGACCAATCTACTTCAACTTATGAGAATTTACTATTTTCTAAAGAACTTTTACCTAAAGGAACTAAAAAAATTACGATTCTCTCTAATGATTTTCATTTACAGCGTGCGAAATATTTAGCTGAGTCTTTAGGTTTTGAAGTAGATGTCGTTGGGGCAAAAACACCAAAATCAGTGGAAATAAAGTTAAATCTACGTGAAAGGGCAGCATTATTAAAAACGTATATAATTGGCTATTAATTTGTTTCTTAATAGAGTAGATTTGGCATATAATAGAAATATCACGGGGTATATGACAGAAAGAGGGGACTTCTATGAAAACATTTAAAGACTATGAATACAGCCGTCCAAATATCGAGGCAATGAAAGAGCAGCAATTATCCTTAATTGACCAATTTAAAAATGCTCAAACGATGGACGAGCAAAGTGAAATAATTGAGAAATTAAATGGACTGAGCAATGACTACGCTACAATGGCAAACTTAGTGTACATTCGTGCATCGATTGATACAAATGATGAATTTTATCATGCAGAACGCGATTATTTTGACGAGGTTGGACCTGAGTTGGAAGAGGTAACAACAGAATATTATAAAGCGCTAATCGTTTCACCATTCCGTGAGCAGTTAGAAGAAAAATGGGGTCAGCAATTATTTGATTTAGCAACCTATCAAATTAAAGGCTTTTCACCAGTAGTCATCGATCTAATGCAAAAGGAGAACAAGCTCGTTTCAGAATACAATAAACTTGTTGCCTCTGCTCAAATTGACTTTAATGGTGAAACATTAACGCTTGCTCAGCTTGGACCATATGCAGAGTCTACTGATCGTGTAGTGCGTAAGGCGGCAACGGATGCACGCTTTGGCTTTTTTGCCGATCATGAAGAGGAATTTGATCGACTTTATGATGAGCTTGTTAAGGTGCGCCATGAAATCGCTGTTAAATTAGGCTATAAAAACTATGTCGAGCTAGGCTATATTCGAATGAATCGCATTGATTACAATGCAAATATGGTAAAGAAATTCCGTGACCAAGTTCGTGATTTAATCGTACCTATTGCCACAAAATTATATGAACGTCAGGCAAAGCGTATTGGTATTTCTGATTTTAAGTTCTATGATGAAGCATTCAACTTTGTATCAGGAAATGCTACACCAAAAGGTGATCCTGAATGGATTGTGGCGAACGGTAAAAAAATGTATGAAGAGCTATCACCTGAGACTGGTGAATTTTTCAACTTTATGATTGACCATGAATTAATGGACTTAGTGGCGAAGAAAGGAAAAGAGAGTGGCGGTTACTGTACATTTATCGAAAACTATCACTCGCCATTTATCTTCTCGAACTTTAATGGTACTTCGGGCGATATCGACGTGTTAACACATGAAGCTGGACATGCTTTCCAAGTCTATTCAAGTCGTAACATCGGAATTCCAGAATATTTATGGCCGACATATGAATCTTGTGAAATTCATTCAATGAGTATGGAATTTTTCACATGGCCATGGATGGAGCTATTCTTTAAGGAAGACACAGAAAAGTATAAGTTCACACACTTAAGTAGTGGCTTATTATTCCTTCCTTACGGTGTTGCAGTTGATGAGTTCCAGCATGTGATTTATGAAAATCCGAATATGACACCAGCTGAACGTAAAGCTGCGTGGAAAAAAATTGAGGAGACATATTTACCACACCGTGACTATGATCATAACAGCTATCTAGAAGCAGGTGGTGTATGGCAACGTCAAGGACATATTTATTCAAGTCCGTTCTATTACATTGATTACACGTTAGCGCAAATTTGTGCATTCCAATTCTGGAAACGTTCACGTGAAGAATTTGAAGCTGCTTGGAAGGACTATATTCATTTATGTGGTTTAGGTGGTTCTATGTCCTTTACGAAGCTTGTGAAAGAAGCAGGCTTAATTTCACCATTTGAGGACGGCTGTGTTGAATCAGTTATTGGTGATATTGAAGATTACTTAAATTCAGTAGAAGATACAAAATTATAGATTACTACGTTATGCGACATTAGTGGAAATTCGCGACACTCCTGTGGGAAACACTCCGTCCGAGCTTTCTCAGATGCTATAGCATTTGAGGGGCTTGCGGGGATTGCCCGTTGGTGAGTTGCGAATTTTTTAGTTTAGAAACTCTTTTATTTGGATATTAAGATAGTAGGATACTTGCGAAATGGTTAATATATAAGTAGTATTTTCAGTAACTGTGATAAAAGGAAGTGAAGAAAGTGACGAGGAAAGTTTGGTTTCAAGTAGGGGTAGGGGTTTTACTTGCTCTACTGGTCATTAAATATTTTATAGAGATTCATTGGATTTTTTCGCCGCTTGTAATTATCTTAAAGGCTATTTTTATACCTTTGTTACTTGGCGGTGTTTTGTATTACGTTACGGAGCCGATTCAAAGATTTTTAGAGAAGCGTAAATTTCCGAGATGGGCAAGTATATTAACGATAGTCATTGGACTAATAGCGCTTGTAGGTGGGTTTGGCTGGATCGTTGGTAATCCGATTGCAGTACAGGTAAATAATTTAGTGAAAAATATACCAATGATTAGTGCTAGCATTCAGGACGCAACTGATTATGTGTTTAAAAACAAGGATAACTTCCCACCACAGTTAAAAGATTTTATCGACAATATGGCAAATTCTGCGCAGCATTTTGCCGTTGTGGCAAGTAAGGGGTTAGTATCGTTTTTACAATCAGTTGTATCTGCTTCTTTATTAGCTATTTTAATTCCATTCTTCTTTATTTTTATGTTGAAGGATCATGAAAAATTTGCACCTTCGATTTATAAGTATTTTAGTGGTGAACGTCGAGAATGGGTGAAAAAGACATTAAGTGAAATAGACGCTGTTTTACGTAACTATATTCAAGGGCAGCTGCAAATTAGTTTTTTACTAGCACTCATTATGTATGTCGGGTATTTAATTATAGGTCTAGACTATTCGTTGCTACTTGTTATATTCGCGTTCTTTATGAATATGATTCCGTTTATTGGACCATGGATCGCCTTTACACCAGCACTGATTGTGGCTATTATTCAGGATCCAGTATTAGTCATATGGGTGTCTGTTGTTACACTCGTGGCGCAGCAAATTGATAGTAACTTTATAACGCCTAATGTCATGGGGAAAACACTCGATATCCATCCGTTAACAGTTATTACAGTTATTTTAGCAGCAGGTAATATTGCAGGCTTCATCGGTATTATCATTGCTGTACCATTTTATGCAGTATTAAAAGTGATCGTATCCAATATTTATGATGAACGAAACGTGATTAAGAAAAAGGCTACGAAGTCGGTATAGGAGTCGGAAAAAATGGAACAAGAAATTGTGAAAGTTTTTAATGAACAGCATGAACAGATTGGGACAGCAACGAGAGCAGAGGTACATGAAAAAGGACTATGGCATGAAACATTCCACTGTTGGCTTGTCAATGAGGACTATATCTATTTCCAAATCCGTAGTTCACAAAAAAAGGACTACCCTGGCTTGCTTGATATTACAGCGGCAGGGCATCTATTAGCCGAAGAGACAGTAGAATCAGGAATTCGTGAAGTGAAGGAAGAGCTAGGGCTCGATGTCGACGTACACGAAGTTGTTAAAATGGGCATGACATCTTGTAGCATCGTTTCAGAAAACATGATAGACAATGAATTTTGTCATGTTTATATATATCCATTCAAACATGATTGGGAATCATTTGAACTGCAGTATGAGGAAGTATCAGGGGTCGTTAGAGCAAAGCTTGATGAGGCAGAAGCATTCTTTTTAGGAGAAACAGCTACTCTGAATATTGAAGGCTATGAATATTTCCCTGATGGTCAACGAGCGAAAGTTGTGCGTCCAGTAAGTACAGCACAATTTGTCCCTTACAGGGAACTATACGTTGCTCATGTTATTCAGTTTGTAAAAGATAAAATGTTATGAATTTTGGGGTGTCTGAAAAGCTCTTCATAGGAATTTTAGCATAATTGTAAAAGATAAAATCCGCTTCGCTTTCCGTAAATAAGGTATGAGCAACATCATTGTGTTCTTGCTTTTTCCTGGGAGTTTAAGCGGATTTTTTTTGTCTTTATAGGAAAAATGATTAGGCTCTGATTTCTTGCCTCATCATCAATTTTGTTAAAGAGTATGTCATGTATATACGTTGATCTTCGTTCCTACTGGGTGACTCCTTAGGGATTAGTAATAGAGGAAAGAAGGCTAAAAGCATCACGTCCTGTGATAACGCCTTCGTGACCAACCTCGTGTTGGCCCGAGACCCTGCAGCGAAGCGAAGCGAAGCGGCTCACCGGACGCCCCCAGGAAGCTCTGCTCTGCGCGAAAGCGGAGCGTCAGCAACAAAGCGCCCAATCGGAACGGAAATCAACCTACACGTTATGTACATCAAACTTTACTTTTAGTACTACCTATTTTACTTCGATATAACAGAAAAAATAAGTTATACTGTAAGGTAGATTGAATAGAAAAGGAGCATTATTATATGCTAACATTTGAACAAAAGCAAGCCATCATCGACTCATTTCCTGAACTTGCGAAGAAGGAAATTTCATTGAAACGCTTAAATTATCACTTTATGGATAGCCTTTACGAAAAAACCATTGTTGTGGAAAAGCTACACCCAAATGGCAACGGCTTCGTCTTTGTTGGTGATTTATTGCGCTACGAGAAAGAAGCAAACGATAAAGGTCTAGTCAATATTCGTGACTACGATGAACAACAACTTCGTGAAATTATTGAAGATGCCATTCAATATTTATCGGAAGAAGAAGAAGATCAAGAGCCGATTGAAGAGATTTGGCAAAATCGTGAAGGTATTCAATTAAAGCTAGCCTTTGAGCAACGTTCTTGGAATGTCTATCATGGTGAAAATTTAGAGGAAGCCTTTGGTACACAAGAAGCTGCGAAAGAATATTTATTAGAAGAAGGTTTTCGTAAAAAGAAATAAGTAATTCGGGGGATAAGAACGAATGAATGGGAAAAAAATAGTGGGAATAGTTATTGTTGTTGTTATAGCTGTTTGTTTATTTTCTGTATTTACGATTACGAAATTTTATAAAGACCATGAGGAACAGCCAAATAGTGAAAATCGAGAAATTAATAAGTCAAAGAGCTTGAATTTAATTTTGCCACAGGCTACAATTATCTCGAATTCAAGATAATTGAGAGGTGGACTGTAAATGCAGCACGTTTTTCATAAAGGAACAGATGAAACAAAACCGATTTTTTTACTGTTACATGGTACAGGTGGAAATGAACAAAGCTTAATTGGCCTTGCAAAAGAAATTGATGATACAGCAAGCATTTTAAGTGTTCGTGGAAATGTCCTTGAAAATGGTATGCCACGCTTTTTCCGTCGTTTAGCGGAAGGTGTTTTTGATATAGAGGATTTAATTTTCCGTACGAAGGAATTAAATGACTTTTTATTAGAAGCAGCACAGCAGTATGGCTTTGACCGTAATCGAGTGGTTGCTATCGGCTACTCTAATGGCGCAAATATTGCTGCTAGCCTATTATTCCATTATAAGGATGCTCTAGCAGGTGCAATACTGCATCATCCAATGGTGCCTAGACGTGATATTGAATTGCCTACACTTTCTTCAATCCCTGTCTTTATCGGTGCTGGAACGAATGATCCAATGTGTACTGCTCAGGAATCTGAGGATTTAGAGGCGCTTTTAACGTCGGCTGGGGCAGATGTGACAACTGTATGGTTTAATTATGGTCATCAGCTAACAATGCCCGAGGTAGAAGCAGCTAAAGAATGGTATGACCGTATTTATTCAAAATAAGGAAAAATCCGCAACCTTCAAGTGAGGGAGAGCTCACGAAAGGTTGCGGATTTTTTTATTTGTGCTTCTTCGCGAAGGGTAGCCACCAATTCCAGTCCCCGAAGAGCTTCATAAGACTTGGAACGAGCATAAGACGAATAATAGTTGCATCGATGGCGACCGCAATTGCTATACCAACCCCAATTTGCTTCACAGGCATTACATCTGTAAAAGCGAAAGCCCCTGTTATCACAATCATAATAAGCGCTGCTGACGTAATGATACGACTTGTAGAGGTTAGACCGTCAATCGTAGCACGTGTATTATCCGCCCCTTTTTGATACTCCTCTTGGATGCGTGATATTAAAAAGACTTCATAGTCCATACTTAAGCCGAATACAAGACAAAATACAATTACCGGGATGATAAGGACAATCGTACCGGCTTCAATCCCCAAATGTCCGTATTGGAAAATATAGACGAGAATACCGAAGGCTGAGGAAAGTCCGATGATATTCATAATAATCGCTTTCAGTGGAATTAAAATAGAGCGGAAAGCGAGCATTAAAATAAAGAACGTTGAAACGATAATAATGGAAACAGCCAAGAAAATTTTATTAGAGATTTCATCGAAAATTTCTTGATTGAATTTCGCATGACCTCCAAGAACAAAATGGACACCTAAATCTTTATCTTTCCATGTTCGAGCGAATTGTTGAGCGGTAGTTGATGAACCGGCTGCATCCAATGTAATTGGGATAAAGAGTTGGGTATCTTTAGAAAACGTATTTAGTATTGGTTTTAATTGTTCTGCCACTTGAGGAATTTTCAAAGAAGCCGTCAGTTCCTCAGGAGACTTAATGTTAGCCGTCGTATAAATGGTTGATACATGACTCACTAGAGGGTCATTAAATAATTTTTCTTGAATATTGAAAATAAGCTCTCTTGCCTCACGATCTTCCCAGCCTTCCTTACGTTCTGCTAACAAATATAAAGTTGAGGTATCGCCAAGTCCGAACGTTGCATCTAACTGATCATAAGCTGCACGTGCATCATATTTTGTTGGTAATGAATCCACCTGGGGGATTGTAAGTTTAATATCTTTTAATGGAATCATACCAATACCTAGTAATACTGATGCCACAATAATGATGGTCACAGGATGTTTCATGACAAAGCCAGCAAAGCCACGCCAACGATTTGCTCCACCAGGCTTTACACGTAATAAGCGCCATTTATTTAGGTTATCTCCTATTAGCATCATCGTAGCAGGTAGCAAGGTTAAGCCGGAAAGAACTGCAAGGAATACAACAATTGTGCCTCCTAAAGCGATATTGTTAAAAATTTCGACGTCAATGACAATCATGGCACCTAAGCCAATCATGACACAAACAGCCGAAAAGATGATAGAACGGCCAGCTGTCTGTATAGCTGTTTGAATAGCCTGTACAATGGATGTATGGGCACGTTCTTCGCGATATCGATTAATAAACAACAAGGCAAAATCGATGCTTAATGCAAGTCCGAGCATTGGTACTATATTTAACACGAAAATCGACAAATTGACATGACCGCTAAACAAAGTCAAAATTCCAAACGCAGTTACAACAGTAACAATGCCGATAATGATAGGTAAGATTGAGGCTACGACAGTACCGAAAGCAAGTAATAGCACTATGATAGCGATTGGTAAGCCTATTGCTTCCGCTGATGCTAAATCCTTTTGACTTGCTGTATTGATGTCTGCTGAAATAACAGGCCCGCCGGTAATGCTCACACCATCATCCTCTATTAATGAACGGATCTCTTTCACAACATCAGGTAGATGATCAACATTATTTTTCATATGAACCATGGCATAAGCTATACCGTTCTTTTGTAAAGAAGCATCATCAAGTGGTGATTGGATTGAATGAATCTCCTTAATTTTTTTCATTTTTTTTAATGTATCTTGAATTTTTTTATCGTCTGCTGGATTGAAGACGACCAAAATTGTATCGGAAGGCAAATCAAATGTTTTTGCAAGCTCATTTGTTACGTAGGTATGATCGCCTTTAACAAAAAAACCGTCTCCATGAAGCTTACTTGGGAGTTGTATGGCAAACATAGCCATAGTAATAAAAATTACGAACCATAAGGCTACGATAGCTTTAGCGTGGGCTGTTATAAAAGCTGAAAAAGTTTTCATTGTAGGTACTATCCTCCTTTTTAAAATAGTGTAAAGGATGTGTCACATTTTGTCGTGTGACAATGTAAAGACTCCTGTCCAACAAGGAACAGGAGTCTTAGTATGCTTTCAAGTTAAAAGAATAACGATAACAAAAAGTAAATAATAGCTGCCATAACTGCAGAAATTGGCATTGTAATAACCCAAGTAGTTACGATTTTACGCGCCATCCCCCAGTTCACACCACGTACACGTTGTGCAGAGCCAACACCCATGATAGAGGAAGAAATAACGTGTGTTGTAGATACTGGTAGGTGAATTAATGTAGCACCGAAGATTACTGATGCAGATGCTAAATCTGCTGCAACTCCGTTTACAGGACGGATTTTCATAATTTTACCGCCGACTGTTTTAATAATTTTATAGCCGCCGATAGAAGTACCAAGCCCCATTGCAGTTGCTGCTGCAGCTCGTATCCAGAACGGAATTTCATCTCCTGAATGCAAACCCCCAGCGATTAACGCCATCGTCATAATCCCCATTGCCTTTTGTGCATCGTTAGTACCATGTGTAAATGATTGAATTGCGGCAGTGAAAATTTGCATTGTACGGAAACCTTTATTCGTACGATATAAATTTAAGTTTTTAAACCATAATTTAAACAGTGTCATCATAATAAAGCCGGCGCAAATCGCAAGAATTGGTGATAGCACTAAGGCCATAATGATTTTTGTAAAACCGCCATAGTTTAAAACTCCGAAGCCAGCAGAAGCAACTGCTGCACCAGCAATGGACCCAATCAAAGTATGTGAAGAACTCGATGGAATACCAAAATACCATGTTAGTAAGTTCCAAATAATAGCGGAGATTAATGCTGCTAAAATAACGATTGAGCCAGTCGTGTCTCCCTCAAAGGCATTTAAAGAGAAAGGATCTACAATATCTTTTGTTAGAGCCTTTGCAACACCGACGAAAGTAATAGCTCCGATAAAGTTCATCGTCGCAGCCATCATGATAGCTACGCGAGGTTTCAATGCTCTAGTGGAAACTGAAGTTGCGATAGCATTTGCTGTATCATGGAAGCCATTGATAAAGTCAAATGTTAGGGCAAAGATAACGACCAGTACAGTTAGTATAATGATTGTGTTCATTGTAAGTGCCCTCTCCTAATTACGCGTTACGCATGATAATTGTTTCCATTGTATTTGCAACGTTTTGGCAATGATCAGCGATATCTTCAAGTTGTTCATATATATCTTTATATTTAATAAGTCGAATTGGATCTTTTTCATTTAAAAATAGTTGTTTAATAGATGAACGTTGTACTTCATCACATTCACGTTCATAGTCCTTAATAAGAATTGCGTGTGGGCGCATGCCAATAAGATTCTTTTTCTTTAACTCTTCTGTTGCTTTAACAATTTCATCAGCACTTTTTGAAATATAGCCTAAGAAAGTACGCATTGATTCATCAACCTCAGTTAGAGAGAACATTTCAAAATGAGCGATACAATGCTCCGTACCATCTAATACGTCGTCCATACGAATGGCGAATTCTAGAATGTCTTCGCGTTCGATAGGTGTCATAAATGATTTGTTTAGCATCACGATTAGTTCATGAATGAGCTTATCACCAGCTGTTTCGTAATTTTTCATAGTAATGCTAATCTCTTTTAGGTCAGCTACACTGTTAATACGAAAATCATTTGCGTAATGTACGGCCTCTCTCATATTCTCAGCAATTTTATGCAAAGCTATAAAGAAAGGGTCTTGTTTTTTTGAGTTAAGCATGTAAATCGAATCCTCCTGGATATAAATAAATTGGCCTCTAAACTTTACTATCATAACAAAATCTTTAAATTATCTACATAAAATTCTTCATTTCTACAGAAAACTTTACAATTCTGTAATATACAATTTGTTCACAAAATAATAAAGGTATTGCTGTGTTTGTTTTTATTAATACAGAAAAAGGCCTTGAAGATAGGTTTTATAAAGAAATCTCCCTCTGTTTAATACAAAAAGATACTATTTGGACATAAAATTTTGAAAAATTTCCGAATGAATTGTAAAGGAAATGTAAAGAAATTGTTTTGCTAATAGTTTTCCATTTTCTTAAGAATATCTTCATTTTTATCCTTCAACTTTATTAAGAATTATTTACTACAATGGAGAAGGAAAGGCTCATAACCTAAAATTTAGGATGACTTTTGTAGGGAAGCAACTAGTAGGAACGTAAATCAACCCTGCGTTATGAGTCTGAAGAAGGTGAAAGGGGAGTTTATTTGAAAATGATTCAAGTCGAGAACTTACAACATACATTTTTAATTGGAAAGAAAGGCAAGGAAAAGCAGGTTCCGGTATTAAAAGGTGTCAATTTTGAGGTGGAAAAAGGAGAGATTGTCGCAATTGTTGGGAAAAGTGGGTCTGGGAAATCAACCTTATTACAAATATTAGCTGGATTTATGAAATCTGAACAAGGATCTATTAAGGTAAACGGAATGGAGACAGTTCATCTCACTGAAGCAGAAAGTGCTGCTTTTCGCTTGCAACAGTTCGGATTTATCTTTCAAAACTTTCAACTAATGCCAGGCTTAACGGCATTTGAAAACATAGAGCTACCTTTGAAGTTACAGGGTATCAAGAAAGCTATGCGTATAGAAAAGGTAAAAAAATTAATGGACAAGGTTGGGTTAACAGAGGTGTCAGACCACTACCCAAATGAATTATCGGGTGGTCAGCAACAGCGTGTTAGTATTGCAAGAGCCTTAATTACAAATCCTCCCATTTTGTTGGCGGACGAGCCGACAGGAAGTCTTGATTCGGAAACAGAGCAAGATATATTGCTACTCATTCAAAGCCTAAACCGTGAGCTGGGTTTAACATTTGTCATCATTACTCACGACGAGGAAGTAGCAACGATAGCACATCGACGTTTCCGCATGTACGATGGGGAACTTGTAAAGGAGGAAGCATAACATGTTATTTAAAGATCAATTAGATTTTGTTAAACAGCATATAAAGAAAAATAAATTACGTGTGTTTATGACCGTGCTAGCGGCAACAATGGGCTGTGCATTTTTGATTGTCCTCGCATCAGTTGGGTTTGGGCTTCAGGATTCCATACGTAATGAAATATTATCAGATGAAAAAGTGACGAAAATTCAAGTGTTTGGTAAAGGTCAATTTACAGAGGACCAAATACATGAAATAAAAGGTATAGAACATGTGGAAACAGTACTCGAGACGATTACTGTCAATGCATCTGCCCATTCATTTTTTGAGGACCGCGATACACAATCTGATTTATTGGTTGCTAATATGCATGATTTTGAGCAAGTGAATGGCAAGCTTGAAAAAGGGAAGTATCCAAGAAAGCCAAACGAAATCGTTGTAGGTTATCATTTTGCCCAAACATTAGTCAATGATGCAGAGCGCAAAATTATTGAAGAAAAGAGTAAAAAAGCTGAAGCAGAAGGCACGTATTACAATGGTAGTGAGGAAGGTTATAAGGACTCATTAATTGGTAAAGAGATCGAATTATCATTAATGCCACATACTGATGGGGCAAAAGAGACAGAAAAAATGAAATATACGATTGTCGGTGTTATGAAGAAGCCTTCTTATGATTGGATGATCAATAACTCTATCTATATGGATACAGAGCAAAAGCCGATGATAGCTACAAATTTAGCTGCACCTGGTAATGTTAAAGAGGATGAAATGTTTTATTCGGAATTTAATATTTTTGCGGATAGCATGGAAAATGTAAAGCCGATATTAGACAAACTAAAAGACAAGGGCTATAGCGTTTATTCAGTTACTGAGCAATTGGATCAAATGAATGTATTTTTCCTAGTTTTAAAAATTGGTTTAATATTTGTAGGAACAATTGCTGTCTTGATCGCCTCGATTGGCATTTTCAATACGATGACAATGGCTGTTACAGAACGTACTCGAGAAATTGGTGTTTTAAAGGCGATTGGAGCAAGTCCAAAGCTTATTCAACGATTGTTCTTAATGGAAAGTACATTCATTGGTATTATTGGTACTTTAATAGCGGTAGCCATTTCATATGTTATTAGCTTTGTAGCAAATGCTACATTACCTTTAATTCTAAAAGCAGCAACAGGGGAAGATGCTTTTAGTAGAAACGACATTACATTCTCCCTTATTCCTTGGCAGCTTGTTCTGATTGCCTCAGCGATTAGTATTGGGGTAGCGATGATTTCAGGTTATCGTCCAGCACGTAAGGCCACAAAAATTGACGTTATTCAAGCATTACGACAAGAATTATAATAGAAAGGGCGGTCCAAAAGTTATTGGACCGCCCTGTTAATTTGAATTGCGCAAATTAGAAATACCCGCGCGTCCCGATGAAATACCCGCGGAAGAAGAGCGGTTACTCACGCTACGACCATAAATACAGCGAATTTTATAAGTAAGCTTGTAATTCATTTGCTAAAAACGGCTTGGCATTTAGCAACTTTAAAAAGGCATCATAGTTAGCTCGCTGTTCAGAGCTCGGCTTTTTACCTGTATGATAGGCTCGTATTAAAATGTTTTTTGGTGTATTTTCCATATCTATAAACTCTAGCAATTGTGCCTCATAGCCAACGAGAGATAAAATTTCCGCTCGGATTGAATCCGTTGCGAGCGCTGCAAAACGTTCGCGTACGAGTCCGTGTTGAAGCATGATATCCAGTGCTGGTGTGTTAAGCTGGCGATTTAGCTCATGCTGGCAACAAGGAACACTTAAAATAACGCTTGCTCCCCATTTAACAGCACGGGCTAATGCCATATCAGTGGCAACATCACAAGCGTGTAGAGTTACCACCATGTCCACAGCAGACTCCTCATTATAATCATTAATATCTCCTACTAGAAATTCGAGCTGCTCATAGCCTAAATCCTGTGCAATTCGTGAGCATTCTTCAATAACTTCCTTCTTTAAATCCAAACCTGTGACACGAATGTCTAAGCCCTTTTCGATTTTTAAGTAATGGTATAGGGCGAATGTTAAATAGGATTTGCCTGAACCGAAATCTAAAATACGAACCTGACGATCCTTTGGCAAATAGGTTAATGCATCATCAATAAATTCGATGAAGCGGTTGATTTGTTTAAACTTATCGTATTTTTGTTTCTTTATTTTTCCTTCTTCTGTTTGTACCCCGAGACGAATTAAAAACGGGTACGCCTTATCCTCTGCCAGTAAATAGTTTTTCTTGCGATTATGCGCTAAATTAACTTGCTTTGGCGTTGAGGATTTATCAGATTTCCATAGGACTTTGTTCTTTTTTGATAGTTGTACTTGTATATTTTCATCAATAAAATCAATATGCGCTTGACGGTAATCGTTAAAAAATGCTTCTAGCTTCTCATCGAACTTTTCTAATAGAACATTTTCATGTTTTAAAATACGTTCAAATTGATATTCAACTTGTATATGGTAGGTATCCTTAAGTAATAAAGGTTTTAGCTTTATACGTTTTACTTCGTTTGATTTCATACGTGGTTGACTGATCGTAGCAGTAACGAGTTGCTGCTGTAAAATCCGCTCCATAAGCTGAGTTTTCATTTCTTCAAATGTCATATGTTTCGCCTTCTTTATCGTGTTATAGATGGCACTAGTTTAACACACTTTTTGAAGTGCAATGCTATTATAAATTTCAGAATTTACGCTTTGAATATTTATAGGATATCTTGTATATTTGTGGTATTTTAATTATACTGACATTTTAACTTTTTTCAGCGGACGTCTGAACATCTGCTGAAGAAGTTAAAGCCTTTGGCGCATGTCGTGGAATCGGAAAGGACTTAATAAAGGACGTTAGTCTAAAATCATCGGATCCATGCGATAACGACTAACTGACTTGCATCGTGTTGTTGCCGCTGCCGCTTCGCTTTCGCGTAATAAACATCTGTTGCTGCCGCTACGTTAGCACTACGCTTTCGCACAAAAAACATCTGCGTGCCTAAGAACAAAGCCGATTCCAGACGCAATTATGCCGAGGCATACTTGATAAAAAGTCAAAAGGGGAAAAAGGGGGAAAAGTATGTCTGAAAACATGTATCAATTACTTGCGATTATTATTTATATGATCGCCATGCTAGGAATCGGTTGGTATGCATTTAGGAAAACATCAAATTTAACGGATTACATGCTTGGGGGGCGTTCACTAGGCCCTGCTGTCACAGCGCTGAGCGCAGGTGCAGCAGATATGTCTGGCTGGCTGTTAATGGGTTTACCGGGTGCGATCTATTTAGCCGGGCTTTCCAAAGCTTGGATTGCCATTGGCTTAACAATTGGCGCATATTTGAATTGGCTATTGGTAGCACCGAGGCTGCGTGTATATACACAAGTTGCTAATGACTCAATTACTATTCCGAGTTATTTAGATAATCGTTTACGTGACAACACTAAGCTAATAAGAATTGCGTCAGGTATCATTATTTTAATCTTCTTTACATTTTATGTTTCTTCTGGAATGGTTGCAGGGGGTAAGTTTTTTGATAGCTCATTTGGCTATGAATACCATACTGGCTTATTAATTGTATCTGCTGTAGTTGTAGCATACACATTATTTGGAGGGTTTTTAGCGGTTAGTTATACAGACTTTTTACAGGGACTTATTATGTTTTTAGCACTTATAAGTGTACCGTTATTTGGTTTGTTTTTGACAGGTGGAATTGGAGATACAATAGCATCCATTAAAGCTGTAAATCCTGAACACCTAAGCTTATTATCTTCGAATGCAACTGCTGCAGTAATTATTTCATCACTTGCATGGGGTCTAGGTTATTTTGGACAACCACATATTATCGTCCGCTTTATGGCGATAAGCTCAGTAAAAGAAACAACGCAGGCTCGTCGTATCGGTATTGGCTGGATGATGTTAAGTTTATTCGGAGCGATTGCAACAGCTTTAGTAGGTGTTGCTTATTTTGAGCAAAATGCAGGTGAGTTAAAGGACGCTGAGACAGTATTTATTGTTCTTGGCCAAATTTTATTCCATCCATTTATTGCAGGTATAATGTTAGCTGCTATTTTAGCCGCAGTAATGAGTACCATTTCATCGCAATTAATCGTTACTTCGTCAGCGCTTGTTGAAGACATTTACAAAGCTTTATTTAATAAAACAGCTGATGATAAGCATTATGTCTTTGTTGGCCGTGTCGCTGTTTTAGTTGTAGCTATTGTCGCAGGTATTTTAGCATGGAATCCAGATAGTTCTATTTTAGACTTAGTAGGCTTTGCTTGGGCTGGTTTCGGTGCAGCGTTCGGTCCTGTAATATTGCTGTCCTTATATTGGAGGAAATTAACGAATTACGGAGCGCTCAGTGGGATGGTAGCAGGTGCAGCAACTGCCTTTGTTTGGGGGAAAATAAAGTTCTTAGCTGATACATTATACGAGATTGTTCCGGGCTTCTTAGTATGCTTAATTGTAGCGGTCATTGTCAGCATTTTGACATATAAACCGAATAAAGATATTGAAGACGAATTCAATCGTACTGAAGTATTACTAAAAGAAGAACGTAAGTAAAAATGAAATGCGCCTTTTGCATAAAGGCGCATTTTTTATTATATATATGTTAAACGACACGAATTAGGACATTATATGGTAAGATGAAGAAAATTTGTCGTAGTAGCACCAAAGTTTGGTGGGAGGTTTGTGGATGGATAGAATTAAAGAAGTAGATATATTGTTGGAAAGAGCTGTTTTAGTTGGCGTAAATCTACGGAATGATGAGCATTTTGATTATTCGATGGAGGAGCTAAAAAATTTAGCTGAAGCTTTGAATGTTGAAGTTGCCGGCATTGTCACACAAAATTTAGAGCGCATTACGCCATCTCATTATGTTGGTACTGGAAAAATTGAAGAAATAAAAAACTTTTATGATGAAGCACAAGCGAATTTAGTGATCTTTAATGATGAATTATCACCTTCGCAAATCCGTAATTTAGAGCGTGATTTAGAGACGAAGGTTATTGATAGAACGATGTTGATTTTAGATATTTTTGGACGTCGTGCTAAAACAAGTGAAGCACAGATGCAAGTCGAGTTAGCGCAATTGCAATATATGCTACCTCGTTTAGTCGGCTTGCATGCATCTCTCAGCCGTCAAGGTGGTGGTACAGGTGGTGGCTTTAAAAACCGTGGTGCCGGTGAGACAAAGCTCGAGCTGGACCGTCGGAAAATTGAGGATCAGATTTCGAAAATAAAGAAGGAGCTAGAGCATGTAAAGGAGCAACGAGAGACGCAGCGTAAACAACGACGTAAAAATGCTGTCCCTGTCGTTTCCATTGTCGGCTATACGAATGCTGGGAAGTCAACTATCATGAATCAGCTGCTTTCGAAAATAGGGCAAGAAGATCATAAACAAGTGTTTGAGAAGGACATGCTTTTTGCCACACTTGAAACATCCGTCCGTCAAATAGAATTATCTGATAAA
This sequence comes from Lysinibacillus sp. CTST325, assembly GCF_054665055.1. Classification (NCBI taxonomy): domain Bacteria; kingdom Bacillati; phylum Bacillota; class Bacilli; order Caryophanales; family Bacillaceae; genus Lysinibacillus; species Lysinibacillus sp. CTST325. Next base: position 88,033 of record NZ_BAAFHO010000010.1, read on the forward strand.
AAGACATTCCTATTAACAGATACAGTTGGTTTCGTTAGTAAATTACCGCATCATCTAGTGAAGGCATTCCGCTCAACATTGGAAGAGGCTCGTGACGCCGACTTACTACTCCATGTTGTAGATGTTTCCAATTCTGAGCACGGCTTTATGATGGATGTGACAAATGAAACGCTTAAGGCAGTTGGCGTTGAAGGGATTCCGACAATTTATGTGTATAATAAAGCGGATATAGCAGACGTCCCTTATCCTGTTACTAGTGGTGATAATATTTGGATTTCTGCGAAGCAAGGGATGGGATTAGAAGAATTATTGCAAATGATACGTCAGCATATTTTCTCTGATTATGTAACATGTAAAATGCTCATTCCGTATGAACAGGGGAATATCGTCTCTTATTTAAATGAACATGCCTCCGTCTTTGAAACAGCATATGAAGAAAATGGTACGCTGCTAACGCTAGAGTTAAAAGAAGCGGATTATGCAAAATTCCAACAATACGTAATTAAATAATGAATAACATCATTGTTTTAAAAGCATGCTAGAAGCACTTCGTGTTTCTAGTGTGCTTTTTTTGTAATCGAAAAAGAGAATTTATATCGCTATGAATGAAATTATAGATAATTCTAGCTTTTTTGTTTAAAAAGTAAAAAATCTGACTATAAAATATTTTAGAATAATTTTATAGCGGTTTATAATTTAGTGGGTATTAAAGAATCAGAAAACTTAGGAATATCAATAGGTTTGGTACAATTCAATGAAAATCATTCTGAATTTAAAGAAAAGGTGTAAAATTCCAACATTTTTTAAAACTCTTGAAAAAGTTTTTAAAACGCTTTAGTATGATGAAATAAAGTTTTTATCCTTACTTTTGGGTAATAATATTATTATTGAATAATGAAATTGGGAGAGGATATTTTTATGTCTACTAAAGATGAAATTGTAAAATCCGTCCCTCAAAATGGCTTTGTCGGACACCCTAAAGGGCTCTTTACATTATTTTTCACTGAATTTTGGGAACGTTTCTCGTACTACGGTATGCGAGCAATTCTGATTTTCTTTATGTATTATGAATTGCATGAAGGCGGTTTAGGCCTAGATCGTGGAACAGCAAACTCAATTATGGCTATCTACGGATCAATGGTTTACATGTCAGGGATTCTCGGTGGTTGGATTGCTGACCGAATACTAGGTACGCGTAGAACAATTTTTTATGGTGGCGTGTTCATCATGTTTGGTCATTTCCTGCTAGCATTGCCTGGCGGTGTGAGCATGTTGTTTGCTTCAATGTTCTTTATTGTTATTGGGACAGGTTTATTAAAACCGAACATTTCAAGCGTTGTCGGAGATATTTATGCTGAAACAGATAGTCGCCGTGATGCAGGTTTTTCAATTTTCTACATGGGTATTAATATGGGTTCATTCCTTGCACCTTTAATTGTCGGAACAATTGGACAAAAGTATAATTTCCACCTAGGCTTTGGTCTAGCAGGGATTGGAATGTTTGTTGGTTTAATTATTTATAAATTAACAGAGAAAAAATATTTAGGATTAGCAGGTTTACAGGTAAACAACCCGTTACTGCCTGAGGAACGTAAAAAAGTCTTTACACGATTTGGGATTATAGCTCTACTTATTATTATTGCCGGGGCTATTGGTATCAAAACTGGCGTACTAACAATGAATGTTTTTAGTTTCATTATTACGACACTAGGTGTATTAATTCCAACGGTGTTCTTTATTTATATGTATCGCAGTGAGAAAACAACGAAGGATGAGAAGTCTCGCATACTCGCTTATATTCCTTTGTTTGTATCGGCTGTAATGTTTTGGGCAATCCAAGAACAAGGGGCAACTATTTTAGCAACGTTTGCAGATAAACGTACACAATTAGATATTGGTGGTTTCCATATTCAATCTTCTTGGTTCCAATCGTTAAACCCTTTATTCGTCGTTACGATGGCTCCGTTATTTGCTACGTTATGGTTGAAGTGGGGAGATAAACAACCATCTACACCACGTAAATTTGCTTATGCATTATTCTTTGCAGGATTGTCATTCATAGTGATGATGCTTCCAGCGTATTTATCTGGTGGTGAAGAATTAGTAAGCCCATTGTGGTTAGTATTATCATTCTTTTTAGTTGTAGTTGGGGAGTTATTATTATCGCCAGTAGGTTTATCAGCTACTACAAAATTGGCTCCGAAGGCTTTTGCTGCACAAACGATGTCACTTTGGTTTTTAACAAGCGCAGCAGCGCAAGCAATCAACGCACAACTTGTAAAAGTCTATGAAGTGGTAAGTGAATTCACATACTTCGGTTTCTTAGGCTCATTATCAATTGTTTTAGGGATAATAATATTAGTACTTTCGCCAATTATTTCAAAAGCTATGCGAGGTATTAATTAATCGAAGAATGCAAGTACAGTTATTCAAATAACTGTACTTGCATCTTTTTTTGTATTAAAGAGCATTTGATATTAGTGTATGAATTAACAAACCGAGGAGGTGGGCAACTATTCGTCAGAAAGTTGAATGTTGTGCCGTAGAAACAAAAGTGACGAATAGAAAGGCATAAAGCATTCAAACATATATAATGAATAACCACTTTTATAATGTTAAGACTCGATGTTTCAAGTGACTCTAAGTATTATTTTTTTGGGCTCATCATCAAAAGTTTAGGAAGACATTTTTTTTTAACGTATGCTATGTAAAGAAGTTGATTGGAGTGGAGGCTAGGCGACTCCTTGGGGATCAGCAATGGAGGAACGAAGGCTAAAACCATCACATCCTGTGATAACGCCTTTGTGATCAACATCGTGTTGGCCCGAGACCCTGGAGCGAAGCGAAGTGGCTCATCGGACGCCCCCAGGAAGCTTTGTTCTGTGCGAAAGCGAAGCGTCAGCAACAAATGTTTTAACTGTGCGAAAGCGAAGCGTCAGCAACAAAGCGCGCAGCCGGAACGGAAATCAACCACACGTTATGCGATGAGCCATTTATCTACCGTATCATGTAGTTAATTTTCTGAATGCGGGAATATGTTTTTGTGTAGAAAATAGTATATTTCCGTTATAATATTCTTAATAGTATGATAATTCAAGGGGTTGGATGCTATGAAGGAAGCTTTAAGTCGTTTGAGGGCAAGATTAATGGAGATTTTCACGTATTTGCACGCGAATCCAGAAATAAGCTGGCATGAGGTAGAAACAACAAATTATATTGTTGATTTACTAACACGTGAAGGATTTTCACCAATACGCTTTAAAAACAGTACAGGACTTTATGTTGACGTAGGAAGTGGTAGTCCTAAAGTTGGTTTGCGTACGGACATTGATGCGTTATGGCAGGAAGTAGATGGTGAATTTCGTGCGAATCACTCCTGTGGCCATGACGGACATATGACGATGGCAATCGGTGCACTATTACTTTTGAAAGAGCTTGCTCCATCATTCAACGGTACAATTCGTGTGATTTTTCAACCAGCTGAAGAAAAAGGAACTGGTGCTTTATCAGTTTTAAAAGAAGGAATCATTGATGATTTAGACTTTTTATTTGGTGTCCATGTAAGACCTGTCCATGAGCTTGAAGACGGCACATATTGTGCTGCATTGTATCATGGAGCCTCTCGATTGCTTGAGGGGGAAATCATTGGAGAAGATGCTCACGCAGCAAGACCGCATCTCGGCGTGAACGCCATTGAAGTAGGCGCAACTATTATTGAAGATTTAAGAACGCTTCATACAGATCCAATGGTTCCTGTATCAATTAAGATGACCAAATTCCATGCTGGAGGAGAGTCTGGGAATATTATTCCTGGGAGTGCGACGTTTACCATTGATATACGAGCTCAACAAAATGATGTAATGGGTGCGCTTGCACAGGGAATAAAAAGGGTTATTGATTCTTCCAAGATCTTGCATAAAGTGCAGATTGAATTACGTACAGTAGCAAATGTAGTAGCTGCTGAGGTAGACCCAACTGCTCAATATATTATGGAGCAGGCAATCGTGCAAGCAACCGGGTTGTCAAATTTAAGAAAGCCAGTTCATACACCTGGAGGCGAAGATTTTCATCACTATGCTGTTCAACGTCCGCATTTAAAATCTACGATGTTAGGTTTAGGCTGTGGAGTAACACCAGGCCTACATCATCCAAAGATGAAATTTAAGCAGGCGAGGCTTGTAACGGGGGTTGAAATCCTTACAAGAGCGGTATTGTTAGCATTGGAGTCGGGGAATACAAAGGAGGGATCGGCATAATGTTAGAGAAAGTACGTATTCAAAAAATAATGGCACCTACAGAGATTGTAGAAGTACAAATTTTGAACGAAAGTATTTGGGGGAGTCAGGCTATACCCTCACATCAATTGTTAGCAGCTGTACAAAATGGTGGATTAATCCTTGGGGCGTATTTAGACGAAAAGCTGATTGGCTTTAACTACTGCTTTGTTGGCTATCGACATGGAAAAATGTATTTACACTCACACATGATTGGTGTGGAGAAAACATATCGTGAACAAGGTGTAGGTGAATTATTAAAGCATGCCCAACAGGAATATGCAAAAGAACATGGGTTTCAGCTTGTTATTTGGTTATTTGATCCGCTAGAAACATGTATGGCTAATTTATCATTTTTGAAGCTCAATGCCTTTAGTTTTCAGTACGAAAATGATTATTATGGCCCGCTCAAGGATGATTTTAACGATGGGCTACCTTCAGATCGAATAGTTGTTGAATGGTGGATTGAACACGATCGAGTGGAGGATTCCCTAGATGAACTGGAAGAAGAAGCTGAAGAAATTGTACCGTGGTCTTTAACGGTAGATGGCTTACCAGTGCTCGATATTGATGGTGAATTTCAGCAAGAGCAATTATATTATAAGGACGCCTATTTATTGCCCATTCCTCAATTTTTACAAAAGATGAAAGTGGAGAGTCCTAGGCTTGCAGAGGACTGGCGTTATAAAGTACGTACTATTTTAACGACATTGTTTGAACAAAATTATGCAATTGTTCGAGTAAAAAAGGATAAGGAATATGTTCATAGTTATCTATTAGTCAGACGCTCCTTATTAGCTTTATAATAAGGATAAGGAGTGAAATCTTGTGAAACTAGAACAGATTACAGTGAGACATATAAAAATGCCTATGAAAGCACCGTTTACAACGAGTTTTGGCACAATTAATGAAAAAGAGTTCTTACTTATAGAAGCGATCGATCAATCAGGAACTGTAGGATGGGGAGAAGCTGTTGCCTTTGTAGCGCCGTGGTATACAGAGGAGACGTTGAAAACAACATGGCATATGCTTGAAGACTTCTTAATCCCCATCTTGTTACATAAAGAGGTTGGGCATCCAGATGAAGTCAGTGCTTTGTTCTCCTCTATTCGTCGTAATTGCATGGCGAAATCCTCTGTTGAAGGGGCTATTTGGGATATTTATGCTCAACAAACGAAGCAATCACTTGCTCAAGCGTTAGGTGGAGTTAAGGAACAAATAGAGGTAGGTGTTAGCGTAGGTATTCAATCTTCCACAGATGCATTAATTGATTTATTAAAAGGCCATGTAGATAAAGGCTATAAACGAGTAAAAGTGAAAATTAAGCCCGGTCACGATGTAGAAGTTGTTCGTGCTATTCGAGCTGAAATGCCAGATCTGCCATTAATGGTAGATGCTAATTCTGCGTATACATTGAACGATATGGATGTATTGCAGCAACTCGATGCATTTAATCTATTAATGATTGAGCAGCCGTTAGCTGTTGATGATATTGTCGATCATGCTAAGCTACAGCGAAAGTTAAAAACGCCTATTTGCTTAGATGAAAGCATCACCTCCTACGAAGATGCTCGAAAAGCTATAGAGCTTGGTAGTTGTGGTGTTATTAATATAAAAATAGGACGTGTAGGCGGTTTAACAGAAGCAAGAAGAATTCATGATTTATGTAAGGAAAATAATATTCACGTTTGGTGTGGCGGTATGTTAGAGGCAGGAATCGGACGAGCGCATAATATTGCATTAACATCGCTCTCTAATTTTGTGTTGCCTGGGGATACTGCAGGCTCTAGCCATTATTGGTATGAGGATATCATTACACCTGAAGTAATTGTAGAGGATGGTTATATTCGTGTGCCACAAACGGCCGGAATTGGATATACACCTAATATGAAGGTAATTGATAAGCTAACAACCAGTAAGAAGGTCTATCAATAAAAGGTTTATCACCAAAAGTAGGAAGAAAGTGAATATCTGCGGAAGAGAAGCGAATACCCGCGGAGCGAGAGGAAATACCCGCGGAAGAGAGTGGAATACCCGCGAAGCGAGAGGAAATACCCGCGGAAGAGAGTGGAATATCCGCGGAAGAGAAGCGAATACCCGCGAAGTGAGAGGAAATACCCGCGAAGCGAGAGGAAATACCCGTGGAAGAGAGTGGAATATCCGCGGAAGAGAAGCGAATACCCGCGAAGTGAGAGGAAATACCCGTGGAAGAGAGTGAATACCCGCGGAAGAGAGTGAATATCCGCGGAAGAGAATGAAATACCCGCGAAGCGAGAGGAAATACCCGCGGAAGAGAAGCGAATACCCGCGAAGCGAGAGGAACTACCCGTGGAAGAGAGTGAATACCCGCGGAAGAGAAGCGAATACCCGCGGAAGAGAGTGGAATATCCGCGGAAGAGAGTGAACTACCCGCGGAAGAGAAGCGAATACCCGCGAAGCGAGAGGAAATACCCGCGGAAGAGGTGGAATACCCGCGGAAGAGAGTGGAATACCCGCGGAAGAGAGTGGAATACCCGCGGAAGAGAGTGGAATACCCGCGGAAGAGAGTGAAATACCCGCGGAAGAGAGTGAAATACCCGCGGAAGAGAGTGGAATATCCGCGGAAGAGAGTGAATACCCGCGGAAGAGAAGCGAATACCCGCGAAGCGAGAGGAAATACCCGCGGAAGAGAGTGGAATATCCGCGGAAGAGAATGAAATACCCGCGGAAGAGAGTGAAAAACCCGCGGAAGAGAATGAAATACCCGCGGAAGAGAGTGAAATACCCGCGGAAGAGAGTGGAATATCCGCGGAAGAGAATGAAATACCCGCGAAGCGAGAGGAAATACCCGCGGAGAGAGTGGAATACCCGCGGAAGAGAGTGGAATACCCGCGGAAGAGAGTGGAATACCCGCGGAAGAGAGTGAAATACCCGCGGAAGAGAGTGGAATATCCGCGGAAGAGAATGAAATACCCGCGAAGCGAGAGGAAATACCCGCGGAAGAGAGTGGAATATCCGCGGAAGAGAAGCGAATACCCGCGAAGTGAGAGGAAATACCCGTGGAAGAGAGTGAATACCCGCGAAGCGAGAGGAAATACCCGTGGAAGAGAGTGAATACCCGCGGAAGAGAGTGGAATACCCGCGGAAGAGAGTGGAATACCCGCGGAAGAGAGTGGAATACCCGCGGAAGAGAGTGAAATACCCGCGGAAGAGAGTGGAATACCCGCGGAAGAGAGTGGAATACCCGCGGAAGAGAGTGGAATACCCGCGGAGAGAGTGGAATACCCGCGGAAGAGAGTGGAATACCCGCGGAAGAGAGTGGAATACCCGCGGAAGAGAGTGGAATACCCGCGGAAGAGAAGCGAATACCCGCGAAGCGAGAGGAAATACCCGCGGAAGAGAGTGAAATACCCGCGGAAGAGAAGCGAATACCCGCGGAAGAGAGTGGAATACCCGCGGAAGAGAGTGGAATATCCGCGGAAGAGAAGCGAATACCCGCGAAGCGAGAGGAAATACCCGCGGAAGAGAATGAATAACCCGCGAAGCGAGAGGAAATACCCGCGGAAGAGAGTGAAATACCCGCGAAGCGAGAGGAAATGAACCACTCGCTTTGGTGATAGTCCCAATAATAGGATAAACAGGGAGAGAACTGATTGAAAAAAAGTTTGCAAATCGGTGGTGCCTATGTAGGAATTATCGTCGGTGCGGGATTTGCATCAGGACAGGAAATCGTACTATATTTTACGAGCTATGGCTTTCAAGGGATTTATGGTGCACTTATTGCTACAGTTGGATTTGCCTTAGTAGGAATGTGTATTGCTCAAATTAGCTCAAGATTACGTACGACATCGCACAAGGATTTAATTTATCAAATTTCAGGTAATGCTGTAGGTTTGGTGATGGATTTTTTACTGTCGCTCTTCTTATTCGGTGTAGCAGTAATCATGTTTGCAGGAGCAGGTGCTACGTTACATCAAATGTTTGGACTACCGGTTTGGCTGGGGAGCATTTGTATGATTGTACTAACTATAGCGACAGTTATGATGGATGTGAAGAGCATCATAAATGTTATTGCAATTGCTACACCTTATCTGCTAGCAATTGTCTCAATAATAGCGATCTATTCATTAGCTACGATGGATTTAACCTTTGTCGAACAAGCTGTCATTGCACAACAAGCACAGGCAAGTTCTAAAAGCTGGTGGGTTACTGCTTTACTGTATTTGTCTTTTAATATCGGTGTATGTTTTTCGCTTTTAACTGTTATGTGTGGGTCTATTCGCAATGAAAAAGTGGCAGGGCTGGGAGGTATTATTGGTGGGATTTTGCTTGGAGCTTTAATTCTACTTATTAACCTGTCTCTTCTTGCAAAAATGAATGTAATCGTTGGCATTGATATACCCATGCTAGCTTTGGCAAATGAAATTCATCCTCTGATTGGTCTATTGATGTCCTTTTCTTTATTAGGGATGATTTATAATACAGCAGTGGGGATGTTCTATTCATTTATGGTGAGATTTTTAAAACCTAATAAGGCAAGTTTTAAGGTAACTGCCGTTTTTATCGGTAGTTTGGCCTTTTTAGCAAGTCTTGCTGGCTTTACGACGCTTGTAGCTAAGCTATATGCTGTCATGGGATATGTCGGTTTTGTATTAATCGTTTTAATTATTTTTGCATGGTTAAAAGGTGTTCGACGAATAGCTTAACTTCTTTCAGCAATTATTTTCTGTAGCGAAAGCAAAGCGAAAGCTACAAGCGTTTATCTATAAAAACATCTACTGCTGACGCTTCGCTTTCGCGCAAAAAAACAATTGTTGGCCCAAAGCCTCCGGACGCAATTATGGCGAGGCATAATTGATTTGATAAGGTAATTGAGAAGAAATCAGTATTTCATTCTCAATTACCTTTTTATTTGTGTAAAAAATGTAGAGGTTTTTAATTTCAGAAATAACACTGAGTGTAAATATTCTGTTGAGGATGCTCATTTTTTAGGATTCTCGAATAAAACGAGAATAATTCTCAATTGTAGGTTGACTGAGAATGTAAACACGCTTATAATGAGAATCGTGAGTAATGATAATCATTTTCAGTGAGTGTTACTAGCAAAAATGAATCTACCGGGGATTATAATGAAAAAAAGATATCTTTTAACAGCAACTGTTGTTCTGTCTATAGTTTCACTATTTATCGGAGTAGTTGATATAAAACCGAGTGATCTATTAGACTTCGAATCAGAAGAAACTAGACTATTTTTTATTAGTCGTATACCGAGACTTGTAGCAATTTTGTTAGCAGGTGCAGGTATGAGTATTGCTGGTTTAATTATGCAAAGCTTAAGTAGGAATAAGTTCGTGTCACCAACGACAGCAGGTACATTAGATGCTACAAAGTTGGGGGTACTAATTTCGATGATGTTTTTCACAAATGTCACGTATTTTCAAAAAATTTCATTCGCTTTCCTATTTGCTTTAGCCGGCACATTATTGTTTATGCAAATATTAAATCGAATAAAATTTAAAGATGCGATCTTTATACCGCTTATTGGCTTAATGTTTGGGAATATCCTTTCGTCAATTACAACGTTCTTTGCGTATAAGGCGGATATTATCCAAAACATTTCTGCATGGTTACAGGGAGATTTCTCATTAATGATGAAAGGTCGTTATGAGCTTTTGTACATAAGTGTACCCGTGCTGATTTTAGCTTACATTTATGCGAACCGCTTCACAGTGGCAGGAATGGGTGAGGATTTTGCAAAAAACCTTGGTCTTTCTTATAAATTCGTTGTGAATTTAGGTTTAGTGTTAGTGGCACTTATTTCGACGACGGTGGTGCTAACAGTTGGTGTGATACCGTTCCTTGGTTTAATCATTCCAAATATAGTTTCGCTGTTCAAAGGGGATAACCTTGCTAAGACATTGCCTCATACAGCATTACTTGGTATGTCGTTCTTATTATTCTGCGACATTATTGGGCGTGTACTTATTTTCCCTTATGAAATTCCAATTAGTATGACGGTCGGTGTCATCGGAAGTGCGATCTTCCTAATTATGTTGTTTAGGGGGAAAGCATATGCGTAACCGTACAAAAATGTTGATTTTACTAGGTTTGGCTGTAGCATCTATCTTACTGTATGTATTTTATGAACTTAATGGTAACTATCATTATGCGTTCCCACGCCGCCTTATTAAAGTGGTAGCGATGTCGTTAACAGGTATTGCGATTGCATATTCAACTGTAGTGTTCCAAACGATTACACATAACCGTATTTTAACGCCAAGTGTAATGGGGCTTGATGCATTATATATGATGGTTCAAACGTTCATCTATTTCTTCTTTGGCTCTATGTCGATATTCGTTATTAACGCCAAATACAATTTCTTACTAGCTGTTTTAGCGATGATTGTCTTTGCGGTGATATTTTATCGAGTATTATTCAAGGAAGGAAAACGTCCGATTTATTTCTTGCTGCTTGTTGGTATGATTGTCGGAACGTTTTTAGGAAGTGTAACTACGTTCTTCCAAGTTTTAATAGACCCGAATGAGTTTTTAAGCTTACAAAGTAAAATGTTTGCAAGCTTCAACAATGTCAATTCGGATTTAGTATGGCTTGCAGGTGTTGTCATTATCATAACCTTTATTTATGGCTGGCGTCACATGAACCAATTAGATGTAATGTCTCTTGGACGTGATACAGCAATTAATTTAGGGGTGCCGTATGACAAGCTTGTACAGCGTATGCTCATATTATCTTCAGTATTAATTGCCGTTTCTACAGCTCTTGTTGGGCCAATTACATTCTTTGGCTTAATCGTGGCAAATTTATCGTATCAATTTTTCAAGACGTACAAGCACTCTGTAATAATCGCAGGTTCTTGTGTGATGAGTATTGTAGCTTTGGTCGGTGGACAGTGGATGGTCGAACGTATTTTTAATTTCGATACAACACTAAGTGTTATTATAAACTTCGTAGGTGGCGTGTACTTCATCTACTTATTATTGAAGGAAAGTAGGTCAGCAGGATGATCCAAGTAAAAGAAATCTCTAAGTTTTTTGGGAAAAAACCGGTCATTCAAGATGTCAGTGTCGACGTTGCACCAGGGAAAATTACGTCTTTTATTGGACCGAATGGCGCAGGTAAATCAACATTGCTTTCAATGGTAAGCCGTTTACTTAATGCAGACACTGGAGAAGTATTACTCGATAAATCAGATGTACGTCGTTGGAAATCGGATGATTTTGCGAAGCGAGTATCCATTTTAAAACAGTCAAACTATATGAATGTACGCCTAACAATACGTGAGCTTGTTTCATTTGGTCGCTTCCCTTATTCGAAAGGAAATTTAAAACCTGAGGATGAGCTAAAGGTAGATGAAGCAATTCAATATATGAATTTAGAAGATCTTCAACACAATTATTTGGATGAATTATCCGGTGGTCAACGCCAACGTGCATTTATTGCAATGGTTATTGCACAGGACACCGACTATATTTTGCTTGATGAGCCGCTTAACAATTTAGACATGAAGCACTCTGTGCAAATCATGAAAATTTTGCGTAAGCTCGTTGATGAGTTAGGGAAAACAGTTGTCATCGTATTGCACGATATTAACTTTGCTTCCGTATACTCAGATCATATTGTCGCATTAAAAAATGGACGTGTTGTCAAAGACGGTCCAACAAATGACATCATCAACTCTGATGCCCTTAAGGAAATCTATGATATGGATATCCCAGTTCAAGAACAGAATGGTTGTCGCATTTGTGTATATTTTAACTCTTAAAAAATAATAGATGGAAATGTCCATCTGAAAAATAAAGGAGCAATTTTACAATGAAAAATTGGAAATTACTTACTGTGTTAATGGCAATGATGCTATTAGTACTAGCTGCTTGCGGTTCTAAAGACGAAGCGAAAAAAGAAGATAAAGGTTCTTCAACTGATAACAAGCCTGCAGAGGAGCAAAAGGGAGAAGCTACAGCTTACCCACTTACTATCCCAGCTATCAAAGATGGTAAAGAGACTTTTAAAGAAGTAACGCTTAAAGAGCAACCAAAGAATGTTGTTGTATTTGACTATGGTTTCCTTGATACTTTAGATGCTTTAGGTGTTAAAGTTGCAGGTGTTCCACAAAAATCAGTTCCAAAATACTTAAGCAAATATTCTGGTAAAGATTATGTGAATGTTGGTGCTTTAAAAGAGCCTGACTTTGAAGCAATCTCTTCTATGAATCCAGACATTATTTTCATCTCTGGTCGTCAAGCATCTGCTTACGATGAATTATCTAAAATTGCACCAACTGTATTTGTAGGTGTAGATGATCAAAATTTCGTGGAATCATTCAAAGAAAAAACTGAATTAGCTGGTAAGATTTTTGGTAAAGAAAAAGAAGCTGCTGATGCATTTGCTGCATACGAAGCAAAAGTAGAGGAAGTTAAAGCTAAAACAGCTTCAGCTAAAGAGAAAGCTTTAATCGTTCTAGGTTCTGAAGGTTCATTATCTGCATATGGTCCTGGTTCACGTTTCGGTGTGATCCATGATGTATATGGTGTAAAACCTGCTGATGAAAAAATTGAAGTTTCTACACATGGTGCTAACGCATCATTTGAATATGTACGTGATACAAACCCAGACGTTTTATTCGTAGTTGACCGTGATGCTGCAGTAAATCCAGAAGGTGAGTCTGGTACAAAAGCTGCAATTGAAAACGAAATCGTTGGTGCTACTAACGCTGCGAAAAACGGTAAAATCGTTTATTTAGATCCACAAGTTTGGTATTTATCTGGTGGCGGTTTAACTTCTGAAACTCAAAAAGTTGAAGACGTTTTAAAGGTGTTTAACTAATATGTTTGTACAAATTAAACGTATTGTCGTTACGGAAGGGAATTCTGAAAAAGTTGTTGAGCGTTTTGGCGCCAAAAAAGATGGTCCGTCATTGCTTGAACAACAGCCAGGCTTTATCGATAAGCAAGTACTTGTAAAAAAAGTACGACGTGGTGATGAGGAAGTGCTAATTGTGGTTCGATGGGAATCAGAAGAAGCGTGGAAAAACTGGGAGAAGAGTCCCGAACATATTGCTGGTCATAAAGCGAATGCTGGTAAACCGAAGCCTGATCATATCATTGAAAGTGGCCAAGAAGTTTATTATGTAAAAGGTTAATAATTAGAGGTGTCTCAAAGTTCATTTGAGGCACCTTTTTTCTTTTGAATAGAACATGAAGCTTCGCATTGTCCGATAGAAATGTAATGATAGATAGTCAAAGTGGAGGATAGAGGAGCGAAGGTGGCTGATAGAAGTCAGAGCGACGGAAAGAAAGGCTAGAGCGACGGAAAGAAAGGCTAGAGCGACGGAAAGAAAGGTCAAAGCGACGGAAAGAATCGCTAGAGTGATGGATAGAAGTCAGAGGGACGGAAAGAATGGTTCGAGCGACGGAAAGAAAGGCCAAAGCGACGGAAAGAACCGCTAGAGTGACGGATAGAAGTCAGAGCGACGGAAAGAAAGGCCAAAGCGACGGAAAGAACCGCCAGAGTGACGGATAGAAGTCAGAGCGACGGAAAGAAAGGCTAGAGCGACTAAAAGAAAGGTCAAAGCAACGGAAAGAACCGCCAGAGTGACGGATAGAAGTCAGAGCGACGGAAAGAAAGGTCAAAGCGACGGAAAGAATCGCTAGAGTGATGGATAGAAGTCAGAGCGACGGAAAGAAAGGCCAAAGCGACGGAAAGAACCGCTAGAGTGACGGATAGAAGTCAGAGCGACGGAAAGAAAGGTCAAAGCGACGGAAAGAACCGCCAGAGTGACGGATAGAAGTCAGAGCGATGGAAAGAAAGGCTAGAGCGACGGAAAGAAAGGTCAAAGTGACGGAAAGAACCGCCAGAGTGACGGAAAAAACCCCCAGAGTGACGAAAAAAACCATCAATGCGACCTAATAAAACTATTAAAATGGCATATAGAACGACATTAAGGAAGAAGGGCGAGGCACATACTATACCTGTGCCATACCCAATCTAGTATTAATGTTTAATGGACGTTCTATTCCATGAATTAATTGCTGTAGTAATATTTAGAGAAATACCATTGTCACTAATGGAAACCCCGGTGAAAGTGGCAGTCGATTGTTGTGGTGTCCAATTTGCTTTTTTTACAGCAGCAACGTCCCCTAAAGAGGACATCGCCATTTCTGAATTAAAAAGATAAGTAGGTAAACTGACTGTTTCTCCAATTTTAATAGCATTTCCAATTGACGAAGCGCTAGAGCAATTGCCTCTTGCATTTATAATGCTAAAGCTTGGTGACGTATAGAGTACAGGTTTATGTATGTTTAATTCGGAGGTAAATGGACTTACTAAAGGCAACATAGACAGGCTCTTTTCAGATACTCTTATAATTCCGTATTGTTCAATAAAACTGTCCAGCCTTTGTTGAAAAGTATCTTCAAATCCAGGAATATTGCAAATAAAATTTGAAAATGTAGATTTGCTTTTATACTCTGCTAATGTTTCTTTAAAAACCTGTTGCTCAGCATCTATAATAATTTGCTCAATATATTGTTGTTCTTTCGAAGGTTTTTTAATAGTGATTTCTTCTTCAGAGACAAAAATGGAACAGGAAAAATTAGCTGTAAGTATTAAAACGTTTTCATTTACTTCATTTTTCATTTCAATCACTCCCAGTGTTTCGAGAATTTCCTTGTTAATAGATTAAACGGAAATGGCACATCACGATAACGTAGAGGATTTCCGTTCTGAATAGGTGTTCAATCCGTAACTCTCATCCCGAGAAGCCGCATAGTCTTCTCGCCAATCAACATAGCATACGATTTCGTTTCAAATGAACCTTATAACTCAAAGATTAGTATAAGGACAGAATATAAATTTATCTTAGCTTAATGTAAGCGTATCATCAGTGAGGACGCCATTTCAATGGTGAGTTTACGCCAAAAAATGGCGGTCAATATATAACACCGCCACTTATTTTACTATTCCTAAATAAAGAAATGGCGTGCTTTCCACAAATACCGCCACTTTTTGGCGGTATATTTTGCTGATCATATAATGTAAAATATTCCCTTGTAATTCCGGTGTCTAGTATTATTTCCCATTAATCTGTATAATATTTAATAACATACTTAAGGGGGGAGAGGACTATTGCAGGAGCTAGACGAACAAATTAATGAAGCATTGGACATTCTAATTGAAAACGAGACATTGATAGGTCATGAACTACGGTCGATGCTAAAAAATTTTAAAGAAGAGAAAAGGGCAGTTGGCTATTCATTTGGTAAGCTTTGTTATTGGCATTATGAAGCATTTACAGATTGTTTGGACGAGGACATTTATAAAGTTGCCGCGGCTATCGAGCTTTTAATTTTATCATTTGATATTATCGACGACTTGCAGGACAAGGATTCAGACTACAGTTGGACTAAAACACCTGAACTCTCATTAAATACTGCTTTGGCTATGCTAGTTATGGCTTCTCGAACTATCCGTGAGACTTCCTTTGAACACAAAAGTACGGCTATTCAAATACTAGAGGATTATGCATTACGAAGTATAAACGGTCAGCAACTAGATTTACTCAATACTTGTAGGGATGAGCAATCATATATACAAATGATTGAACAAAAGTCGGGTTCTTTAACAGCAATGGGTTGCTTAATTGGCGAAGTGCTTGCAAAAGGAGAGACATCTTCTGAGGTTGAAGAGTATGGGAAATACATAGGTATTATCCAACAAATTAAAAACGATATTCAAGGTTTAAAAACGTGGGGACCTAAAAATGATTTACTAAATAAAAGATATTCATTGCCTATTATTTATCTTTTATCACAGGGAAATGATGTTTCAAATTCTGTTGTAAACTATTATAATGATGATATAGTTGCATTTTTGGATAATAATGCTACGGAAAATGAGTTGACAAATGGTGGTGCAATACGTTATGCAATTACAATTAAAAATGTTTTCAAGTTTAAAGCATTAAATACTCTTGAAAATGTAGCTATAAATGAAGTAGGTAAAGACTACTTAAAAAAACTAATGAAATGAGGAGAGATATGTATGATGAATGTAATTCAATATCTAGAAAAAAACCCAAACCTAGTTACTCTATTAAAAGCACAAAAAGCATCATTGATCGGAATTTCATCTTTAGAACAAAAAGCAATTTTAGATGCGTTTAGTAGTGAAGTAGAGTTGGAAAGTACAGCTTGGTTATAAAATCATCGAGTAGTAAGTTATTTTGGCCTGCTATAATGCTCTATTTAGTGATTGGGATATATCTGAATTATGTGAATTATAGCGGGCCGTTATTGGAAATTAAGGTAGAAAAAGAAAATGGTAAGTGGGGGTTAACGCAACCTTACTATAAAGAGTGGAAAGAGTGGGAAAATATTTCACCATCTGATGTTATTTTAAGCGTAGATGATGTGTCAATGGATCATCTAAATCAGTTGAAATATAAATCTACAATAGTAGCCGGTAATAAAATAAAGATAATGAAGCCAAATGGAGAAATAGAACACATACATATTAAGCATTTAGATATCCCTCATCAACTTTACTATATTTTACTATTTCCAGCTTGTTATTATTTATTAACTCTATTTATTACTATATATCTACATTTTAATCAAAAAAACACAAAGCTTACTAACTTACTTATTTTTTTTATGTTAACTGTTTCATTGGCTTATGTAAGCAGCGGAGTAGCTAGTAGAGTAAATGGAATTGGGATAATAGTAAATCGTAGTAGTATGGTATTGTGTTTAGTCATATTATTACATTTTTTAAGAGATTATTATTCATTTGCAAAAATAAATTGGCTGTTTACAAACAATATCAAATTCTTTTATATATTCCCTGTAATCGCTTTTTCACTGGGCTGTATTATTATTTTCAATCCCGCTTCTTATTATTATCTTTCTGAAGTAGTGTTAGTCCTTTTCTTCATTCTCCTTATTATTATTCTTAGTATTTTATTACTAAGCTATTTCAAATATAAATCACCTCAGTTGAAAATATTGTTGATTAGTATAATGATACCGTTTTTGCCATTTCTTTTTTTGTATGCACTCCCTAACATTTTTTTTGATAAGTATATTCTTTCAGGTGAAATCTGCTCTTTATTTTTATTGCTTATTCCTTTTAGCTTTATCTTTACACAGGTAGCAGAACGATTATTTGATATTGAATACCATATTACAAGACTTCGTTATTATGTAATCTTTTCATTGATATTTACTTTATGGTTTATAGTTGGTTTGTATTGGATTGCAGGAAAATATTTAACTATATCCGTAATAACAGGTGTTTCTTTCTTTACTTTTACATCGTTAGTTGTTCTTTTTTACATAAAAGAGAAGGTAGATTATCGAAAACGAAAAATCTTATTTTCGACAAAAGGGGATTATATACATCAGCTATACACTGCTGTAGATAGGATTGGTAAAACGATTAAAATAGATGAGCTTCTAGAGAAGTTTGCTCAAGAAGTTTCCTTACATCTTGAGCTAGAGCATGTATTTGTATTAACCTATAACTATGACACAAATCAATTTACTTCAACAGTTGAGGGAAGACTTTCAATTAATCCAGTGTTAATAGAGGATTTAAAATTAGGAGAAATACGGAGAATTGACAAAGTCTATTTAGCCTTCCTCCATCAAGATGCTCATTATAAAAGAGCGTTAGTATTGCGACATAATAATTCGATTCATTTGAAAGATGAAGAGCTTCTATGGCTTGAATTGCTCTTATTATATGTAAATAATTTTATTGAAAATACAAAGATGGTAGAAGAGCTGTTAGAGGAATTAAAGCATATGAGGCAAGCAGATGATAGTCAATTGCCTTGGTTAAGCAAATTATTATGGTTAAGGTTTGAAGAGGAAAAATATCAATTAGCTCAAGAATTACATGATACAAATTTGCAAGAGCAGCTTCATATTGCCAGGGAGGTTGATGTCCTAGTCAATATGAAAGATGCAACAGATATCCAGCCAAAACTTGCGAAAATTCATCAACAGATGGTGACATCTTTACATGATTTAAGAGCTTATTGCGAAAATTTGAAGCCACCATTATTAGATACATTAGGATTAAATGCTGCATTAGAAAAGCTCATTCGGAAAGTAATAGAAAGAGCTAGTTTTGTGTTAATTTATACGATTGATCGCCTTTATTTAGAGGATGAGCGTATGAATTTGATGATTTATCGACTATTTCAAGAATTACTCAACAACGCTTTAAAACATTCCTATGCAACAACAGTTGAAATTCATCTGTGCGAAATGGACGATGGTTTTGAAATTATCTACAGGGATGATGGTGTAGGCTGTAATATTGGGGATATTATTGTCGCAGAATCGATGGGGATTCAAGGTATGCAAGAGCGTGTAAAGGCCTTTAACGGGCAGTTTTATATCGATTCACAGATTAGTGAAGGAATGTCTATTAGAATTACAGTAAAAGAAGGAAGTGATACACTTGATTACGATGCTCATAGTGGATGATCACCCTATCGTGTTAGAGGGAACGAAAAACCTATTTCAAGAAAATGAAGATATTATAGTTGATACAGAAAGCGATGCAACTCGTGTCATACAGAGAATTAAAAACAAGCCATATGATATCTACTTAATTGATATAAATATGCCGTTAGAAAATGGCATTAATTTAGGACGTAACATTAAAGCTATCCAGTCAAATGCTTCAATTATTCTTTATACTGGTGATGATATAACTGATTATTATCCACTTATTTTAGAAAGGAAAATAGAAGGTATTTTAGCTAAAACAGCATCTAAGGAGCAAATTTTACGAACTATTCGAGCAATCGCAAATGGTGAAATTGTTTTACCTCAAAATTTCTTGGATTTTCTCGATAATAAATTTCAATTGCAGGATGCCAAACTCGATATTCACTTAAATGAAAAAGAAAAGAAAATTTTAAGATTGATTGCGGAAGGTCATACAAATAAAGCAATTGCTATAGAGTTAAATATTCCTCAGCGAACAACCGAAAGATATTTAACTCAGCTGTTTTCTTTATTGAATGTAGATTCACGGACAGAGGCCGTAAATCTTGCAGAAAGAATGAATTTACTATAGATTGTCTGTATGTTATACTAACTTCTGTTGGTATATTTTTCAATAAAAAGGGAGAGTTTGGGTGATTTCGTAATACCGTATTTTAACTTAGTTAATTACACCTGAATTTTAATTCTAAATACCTATATTTTTTCATAACACCGCCAAATTATGGCGGTGTTTTTTCTATGCCCGCCAAATCACGCCGGAAATTGGGCTAAAGACCGCCAAAAAATTGGCGTAAACCCAACGTTGAAATGTCGGTGTAAGTACTGGTACGCTTAAGATAATCGTGGTTAAGTAGATTTGCTATAGTAGATAATACTATATAAGATTTCGTTTAAAATAAGAGCCTGGCTATCTATGAAGAAAGTAGAGATTGTAGATTTTTTAAAAGTTACTAGCTAGTCAACGTACTTCACCATAAAACTTTATATAAAGGTAGGCGTGTATTTTGAAAGTAGAACTTGAAAATTTATTTTCTATAGATGAATCTAGTCAAGATCAAGTTATTAATGTTTATAATCGCTATGGTATTTTTATAGGTGCACCTAAAATAAGAAAAAGAAATTTAAAGGCATCTTTTAATCCTATTTTTACATTAAATGAAGACGTAACATATGAACATGTAGCAGCACTATACAAATCATTGGAACACGAATTAGGAATTGTTTCAATCGGAGAACGTTTTTACTTTGACTTTTCGGATAGCGAATATGAGCAAGCGCCATTGTTCACACTAAACTCAACTGGTAACTCACCTGATATGTTTATAGATGATAGAGGAACTTTATTTTCTTTAAACACCCATTGCCAGCATTGCGGACTAATGGAAAAAGAGCAGCTTTCTCCATTAGTGATAGATACAACAGAAATGAAAGACCGTCATTTAGTTCATGTGAGCGGATATTGGGTTGCTTCACAGGAATTAGCGACATTAATGAAGCAAGAGGAAATTAAAGGCTATGAACTGTTAGAAGTCATTCATCAAGGACCGAAGGAAGGGAAGCAAAAAGCTTTTCAAATTATACCGACACAAGTATTACCAGAGAGTAGCGCTGAAAGAGTTAAATTGTATTTTGCGACAGAACAACCTCCATGTCGTTGTGGATTAAGTGGGGTAATCAATGGTCCGGATATTTATAATCGTAAAGATTTAATCAATGTAGAAAATGATGTTTTCTTATCAGCAGAATGGAGCCATGACGGTAGATATTTATATCGAAAGACTTTGTTCAGTAGAAAGTTTAGAGAATTAATTATTAAAAACAATATATCTCGTGAAGTAAGAGGAGAGAAGGATAAAAACTTTGGGCCGAAGGATTGGTTATTCGATCCAGTATTATTAAAATAATTTAAACTGAAGATGAGGAAGTGTATATTTTGTTTAGAAAAATAATACCTATCGTTGCAATCTTATTTATCGTTGCATTAGCTCTTTCGAATTATTTTAATAAGGCAGATGAAAAAACATTTGTCCTACCTCAAGAAAGAGGGGGCACATTGGGTTAGATAAAGATTTACCAATCGGACATTTACGGGCAGATAATCTTGTACCTAACTTCTTGCTGTTCGCATATCGTTGCGTTGGGAGTTGTACACGGGATAAAAAGCCAAATTCACCTCTAGTTGACTTAAATATGATATGATGTGAAAAATATAACAGCATATTGTTTTGAGGTGAAGTATGGTATGAAAAAATGGGCTTATCCTTTAGCGGTATTAACGCTCATTATCTTTTTTGTGTTACGAGTTACTTTTCAAAGTGAATTGATCAATACTTTTGATACGAAAATGGCTGATTTGTTTTTCGGTAATCGTTTTATAGAATTTTTTCACTATATAGGAGAACCGGCATTTGTAGTGTCTGTAGCTATAGTTTTAATAGTGTATTTAGCGTGGAAGGTAAAAAATAACCGAGGTATATTATTTGTTTTGTTAACGGTTGCAGGTGGAAATGTACTTAACCAATTATTGAAAAAATGGGTGCAGCGGCCAAGGCCTGAGATTGAAGAACAATTAACATCCTTTAGTTTTCCTTCAGGACATGCTATGACCGGTATCTTGTATTTATTTACAATAGCTTATATTTTTTCGGAGAACAATAGCAAGGGACGTAAGACATTGCTTTGGCTTGGGGCAATTGTTTTCACTGTACTTATTGGTTTGTCTCGAGTTGCTGGGGCCCGCCATTTTGCTTCAGATGTATTGGCCGGATGGAGTATGGGTTATACATGGTTTATCATTTGTGTTATTTGGTACGAACGTCGAAAGAGACATTTTAAAGCGGAAATTAAATCATGACTTTGAATGGGAGCCATCTAATTGAAGATGGTTCCCTTTGTTATGTAGAAATAAGGGCGATATTTCTGAACATACCGCCCTTATTTCTGGCTCCTGCAGCGAAGCGAAGCGGCTCATCGGACGCCCCCAGGAAGCTTTGCTCTGTGTGAAAGCGAAGCGACAGCAACAACAAAGCGCCCAGTCGGAATGGAAATCAACAACACGGTATGGTTATGAGCTTTATTTCTTTAATCTTTCAATTACATTGAAACAATCTTTTCTGCTTCTATAAGCTTTTTTACAGCTTCTAAGCAATCATAGAATGTTTCAAACGGCTTATAAGGAAGATGAAGGTCTTTACAGCGTTTAATAAGATGATCCCTGGCAAGTACTAAATCTGCCTGTTTTGCTGCCTCAAAATCAGAAAGTGAATCTCCAATTACGATTTTAAAATAATTGCTCTGTGCAACCTTTCGCATAACACTTGGCTTGCAGCAACCGCAACCCTGTGTCTCAAATTTCGCACATTCTTCATCACAGCTATTTGGAAAAACGAGCTCAATTTGCTGTCCGGAAAAATCAGCACTGTTACAATATATCCCAGAAAATGGACCGTATTTTTTTAATAGTGGCTCAATGAAAAAATCGACACCCCCACTAACAATATAAAACGGAATATGGTTCTCTTGTGCATAACGAACGAAATCGCCAAAGCCCTCACGTATAATGGCCGTATCCAATAAATATTGGATCACAGCATTCTTTTGTTTAGTTGATAATAGCGCGAACATTGCTGAAATGCCATCTTTAAAGGTTATAGTTTGTTCCATCATTGTTTTAGCAATTTTCTCAGATTCCTCTGGAACAAATTGAGTCATTAGAGAGACGATATTATCTGTTTCTGTTATAGTGCCATCAAAATCACAGAAAATAATTGGTTTCAAGCTACTACCCCCTTCAAGAAAAAACGTCTACTTTTGCAGTAGACGTTCAAATTTTACTTGTATACCATGTTCATCGGCTTTTGTTAAGATAATTTCATGCTCTGGAAATTGATTTTTCATGGCATTTACGAAATTTTGTGCAATAGCAGTAGGGATGATGGAAATGAGTGTTGGTCCTGCTCCGCTTAAAGCCGTTCCAAATGCCCCATTAGCCTTTGCTGCTTCATGAATCTCTTTATATTGTGGAATTAAATTGGCGCGGAAAGGTTCATGGAATAAATCAGCTTCCATATAACGACCTGCACGCTCAAAATCACGAACCATTAATGATGCAGCTAGCATATTAGCATTTGCAGAGGCCTTCACTGCATATGTACGGTCAAATTGTTCTGGTAAAACAGAACGGGATTCACTTGTTTTTAGTTCGACATCGGGCACATACACAACAAAGGAAGCATCTAGATCATGGACATGAAATGTATCAACAACGCCATTATCATCCATTGAAGAAATGGTTAATCCCCCTAATACCGAGGCAGTTGCATTGTCAGGATGTCCTTCGATTTGTGAGGACAAATTGAGTTTATCCTGTAAAGTTAAGCCTAAGTCACAGACTTGGTTAGCTAGTTCAATTCCTGCAACGATGACCGCTGCACTGCTCCCCAAACCACGGGCTAATGGAAGCTCACTTGCCATTTCAACACGGCAGGCAGGTAGTTGCTTACCGTATTGATCCGCAATTTTTTTGGCAATCACGTATAGTAAGTGCTCTTCCAGCTCAAACTCTTTAGGACCATTATCATCGAGGTGGATAATTTCCCAACTATCCTGTAAAGACACGGTTAACTTTAAGTAAAGAGATAAGCCGAGCCCTATTGAATCAAAGCCAGGACCTAGATTGGCTGTGCTCCCGGGAACCGTGATTTCCCACATGTTACTCATAGTACGCCCTCGATGTATTTTCGAATTTCTTCTTCATCGTTTTTAAGTGAAACAACATCTACAGTCGAGACATTCATGGCAGTATCAGGATCTTTCAATCCATTACCCGTGAAAATTGTCACAACTTTAGAGCCCTTCGCAATCTTGCCATTTTCAACTGATTTAATAACGCCTGCTAATGATGCTGCTGAACCTGGTTCAACGAAAATTCCTTCAGTGCCAGCAATTAATTTGTAAGCAGCTAAAATTTCTTCGTCTGTAACCGAATCAATAATTCCACCAGACTCATCGCGAGCTGCTTCTGCAAATTTCCAACTTGCAGGATTACCGATACGAATAGCTGTTGCCACTGTCTCAGGATTAGCAATAGGTTCACCTTTTACAATTGCTGCTGCACCTTCAGCTTCAAAGCCGAACATTTTTGGTAAACCTGAGCCTTTTGCTGCATCGTATTCTTTAAAGCCTTTCCAGTACGCAGTAATGTTACCTGCGTTACCAACAGGGATGCAAAGATAGTCTGGAGCTTTTCCTAAAGCATCTACAATTTCAAATGATGCCGTTTTTTGCCCCTCGATGCGGAATGGATTCACAGAGTTTACAAGTGCCACTGGAGTTGTTTCGCTTACTTGACGAACAATATTTAATGCATCATCAAAATTACCGTCGATTTCGATAATCTTTGCACCATACATTGTTGCTTGTGCTAGCTTACCTAGGGCTACTTTTCCTTTAGGGATAACGACAATGGACTGGATTCCAGCGCGTGTTGCATAAGCTGCTGCTGCGGCTGATGTGTTACCAGTTGAAGCACAAATAACGCATTTGCTACCTTCTTCAATCGCTTTTGCAACGGCAAACACCATACCACGGTCTTTAAATGAACCGGTTGGATTTGCACCTTCGATTTTTCCATAAAGCTCAATGCCTAGTTTTTTAGATAGATTTACTAAATGTATAAGAGGCGTATTGCCTTCGTTTAAAGTTAGAGCAGGTGTATTTTCTGTTACGGGTAAAAATTGTTTGTATTCTTCAATTAGGCCTTTCCACATAACGTTTACGATCTCCTTTTGTTCTTATAGAAAGAACAGTTGTTTTTGTATAAAAGACATTTTAACGCAAATTGCCCCATGTTTTCAATAGAATTTCATAAATTGTCTAAACAATTCGGTAATTTGAATTTTCGCTTGTCACTTTCTTGAAACAACTGTATAGTAAACTTATGATGTAAAGTCAAGTGTAAAGACAGGTGGTTAAAGTGACGATAAATACAGTATCAACAGATAAATGTCAACAATCTATTTCTCGCAATAAGCTTTTGGGGGTAGCGGGGGTAGGCTGGCTTTTCGATGCAATGGACGTAGGAATATTATCATTCGTTATTGCAGCATTAGCAGTTGATTGGGGATTAACGCCAAGTCAGTCGGGTTGGATAGGTAGCATAAACTCAATTGGAATGGCTGTAGGAGCTCTTGTTTTCGGCGTACTTGCCGATAAAGTGGGACGTAAGCAAATTTTTATGTGGACGCTTGTATTATTTTCAATCGCAAGTGGCTTGTCCGCATTTACCACTACATTAGCTGCTTTTATGACACTACGCTTTTTAGTAGGCATGGGGCTAGGGGGAGAATTGCCAGTCGCATCGACGCTAGTTTCTGAGAGTGTAGAAGCCAAAGAGCGTGGGCGAGTAGTTGTTTTGCTAGAAAGTTTCTGGGCGGCGGGGTGGTTAATCGCTGCATTGATTTCGTATTTTGTTATACCTTCGTGGGGGTGGCGTAGTGCTTTAATGTTAACGGCAATTCCAGCAATATATGCAATTTATCTTCGTTGGAACCTGCCAGATTCACCACAATTTACAGTAAAGGCTGAGTCTAAGAAACGTAGTGTTATGCAAAATATTCGAGAAGTATGGTCGAAAAAATATGTACGCTCGACACTTATGTTATGGGTGTTATGGTTTACGGTTGTTTTCTCGTATTACGGTATGTTTTTATGGTTACCGAGTGTTATGGTTGGTAAAGGCTTTGATATGATTACGAGCTTTAAATATGTCCTCATTATGACGCTTGCACAACTACCAGGTTATTTTACAGCTGCATGGTTTATAGAAAAGTTCGGACGGAAGTTTGTACTTGTTTCTTATTTAATTGGTACAGCAGTAAGTGCGTTCATTTTTGGTAATGCGGAAACACTAGTAGTGCTATTAACATCTGGGATGTTTTTATCGTTCTTTAACTTAGGGGCATGGGGTGCACTTTATGCTTATACACCAGAGCAGTATCCTGCAATTATTCGTGGAACGGGTACAGGAATGGCAGCAGCTGTTGGGCGCATCGGTGGTATTTTTGGACCTTTGTTAGTAGGCTCTTTATTAACAGCAGGTTATGATATCGGCTTTATCTTTGCTATTTTCTGTGGCGCGATTATTATCGGTGTTGTTGGGGTAATATTCTTAGGTCGAGAAACGAAACAAATTGAATTAGAATAACAAAAATAAAAATGTCTTGGATGAACTATAATCCAAGACATTTTTATCAATTGATTTACATAAAAATTAGGGTCTATTAATTTTTATACAAATATTTTAAAAAATCTGTTAAAATCACACAATAAGGTTCGTCACTGAAAATGGGGATGATATTTGGTTAAAACGTATAGCACGTGGATCAATTGATTGGAGTGCGGGCTAGGGATTTATTGTTGACCATGGCTACAGACGTAACTCTGGAGCGAGCTTCGTTAGGAAATCTTACAGTCGCAACGGAAATCAACCCTCGACTTATAAGGGTGCTTTGATAATGAAAATAGAGCGATTTTTTTGTCTTTTTATATTAGCGAGTTAAAGCATTGAAGATTTTTCAGAAAAGTCGTTGTATTCAGATTGTAATCGTGATACTGTATTTTTAACTTCTTTCTGCAATTATTTTCTGTAGCGAAAGCGAAGCGACAGGTACAGGTGTCCAAACACCCGATGAAAGAAGTAGCCGTTTCCGGATGCATTGTTTCTCTGTGCGAAAGCGAAGCGACAGCAATAATTATGCCGAGACATAATTGATCCGAATTTAGAGTCAGTAGGAAACAATCTCCGTTCGTGATAATTTCATTGAAAGAAAGGTTGTTAGAAATGAGCATTAATGAAGAAATAGAAAGAAGATTTGTTAGGCTGTCGAAAGGCCAGCGTAAAGTTGCACAATTTGTTATGAGTAACCCTACAGTTATAATTGGTAATGGAGCAGCAGAAGTTGGTAGACAGGCGAATGTTAGTGAATCAACAGTTATTCGTTTTTGTTATGCGATGGATTTGATGGGCTATGTAGAGCTTCAAGACAAGGTTAGAAGCTATTTATTGACTCAAAATGGTGGTGAGAGTCTTCAACCTACATATTTTTCAAGTAAGCGGAATATTCCAAGTTTCGGTAAGGTGATGCAACGTGATATTCAAAATATTCAAGATACGATTCATTTGATTAACGATAATATGCTTCAAAAAAGCTCAAAATGGATGCATGAAGCAGAGAACGTTTATATTTTAGGTACTCGTCAAGCTGCGTCAATTGCAAATTGGTTATCGTCTACAATGAAAACTTTACGTCCAAATGTAAAACAGCTTCGCTCAGAATCCGACGATATTGTACAACAAATTAACAGTATGGGGGAGCAGACGACATTAATAGTTTTTGCAGGGGACAAACATTCAAACGACATTCAAACGATTGTAGAAATAGCCAAGAAGAAAAAGGCTAAAATTATTGCTATTACTGGTTCGGCGTTGTCTTCTATTCGGGAATATGCAAGTGCATTATTTACACTCGGCCTGAAAAAGCAATCTTCATTGGACATTATTCCAGTATTATTTTCGTTTTTACATGCGTTAATTGAGGAAATGGTCAGTCAGGATAAAGCACAATATGAGAAATATCAGCAATCATATGAGCAATTAGAAAATAATTTGCTATTCTTAGATGCAGCAAGAGAGAAACAAGTTTTCTAAACATTTTACAACGCGTAGAAAACGTAAAATACTGATCTATGCGTTTTTATTTATGCTACACATAAAAAAGATGTCCAAATAAGTTTTAGACATCCTTGAAAAAGAAGTTTATAAAATTTTACTTAAGCTATATTCGTTAATAAAGGTACCATTTAATTTAATAGCGTTTTGTCGGATACCTTCTTGCTTAAAATTTAGTTTTTTAAACAGATGTAAAGCACAATCATTATGTTCCATAACAGATACTTCTAAGCGCGAAATATCCCGCTGTTTAGACCATTGTTCAACTGCCTTCATCAACTCTGAACCAATACCTTGTCGTTGATGCTCCTCCTTAACAGCTAGACGGACTGATGCAACATGCTTAGCTTTAGAATGTTTATATCCATGGATAACGGCATAACCAGCAAAATTACCATTTAATATACAAAGTAAAATTGTACGGTTTTTTAATTGTTTCCAATTGATTAAATCTTTACGAAGCTGTTGAACTGTAAGGTCTAATTCATTTTCCATGTTATACATGAAGTCAGTTTGTTGGAAAATTTCTTCTTGCAAATGAATAAATGATCTGGCATCTGATGCTTCAATTGCTCGAATTATGTATGCAGATGGGTTTTCGTCATCTTTAGAAATATTACTCGTAGTCCTCATTTGTGTACGCGAGAAAGATACACTGGTACCGAGTTTAACATCAATGACATAGTAGCCTGCATTTGTCCATGACAAATAGTGAGAGAGAGGGGGCTTTGTTTTCTTCCACCAGCTCCTATTCAAGTAAGCTGCATTTGGCAAGGCTTGTCCCATAATATTTTCGAGTTCGCTAAATGATAAAGTAATTTCTTGTTGTAAAGCTACTTCAAAATAATTTGCTAAAGGAATATACTTTTTTTCCATCTTCTTTGTCATCGTGATCCCCATTTCTTGTATATCCTAATATATATATAGACTACCTGATAATAGCATAAAATTATGGTTTCTTAAATATAAAAACACAACTATATATCTACTTATAGTAAATATTTTTTATAAACTACGTATTATTATTATTAAGTGTTATAAATAGGATGTTTTTAACAGATAAATATATTAAATTCAATAATAACCTATAATTAGTGTGGATAGGTAATTTTTGGTTCACCTCCGTGGAGTGAGGTTGATTTCCGTTCCGACTGAGCGCTTTCCTCGCGGTGTCTGATGGCCCGCTTTTGTTGCTGACACTTCGCTTTCGCACAAAAAACATCTGCAGACCTAAGCACAAAGCCGATTCCGGACGCAATTATGCCGAGGCATATTGATTTGTATATTGGTAGTAGATCCTTTATAGATAAACTTTCACTTTATATCATGTTTGCTCATAAGGTATGATAAAATAAAATATAAATGTTATTGCCATTCAGGAGGAATAAATTCAATGAGTAAAGTTTTAGTTTTTGGTCATAAAAATCCAGATACAGACACAATTACATCTGCAATTGTATATGCATATTTAAAACAGCAAATTGGCGTTGATGCTGAAGCGGTACGCCTTGGAGAAGTAAATAATGAAACTCAATTTGCTTTAGATAAATTTGGCTTTGAGGCACCTCGTTTAATTTCATCAGTAGTTGGAGAAGCAGAAAAAGTAATCCTTGTAGACCACAATGAATTCCAGCAATCTGCTGATGGCATTGAAGAGGTACAAATTACAGAGGTCATTGATCATCACCGTATTGCCAACTTCCAAACGGCTGATCCACTATACTACCGTGCAGAACCTGTAGGCTGTACTGCAACAATTTTAAACAAAATCTTCAAAGAACATGGCGTAGCAATTCCTGCAAACATTGCTGGATTAATGCTTTCTGCTATTGTTTCTGATACATTATTATTCAAATCTCCAACTTGCACTGAGCAAGATGTAAAAGCTGGTGAGGAGCTGGCGAAAATTGCAGGTGTTGATGCTGCTGAATACGGTTTAGCAATGCTTAAAGCAGGTGCTGACCTTTCAGATAAATCATTAGAAGATCTTTTATCATTAGATGCAAAAGAATTCCAATTCGGTGAATATAAATCTGTAGTAGCTCAAGTAAACGCTGTCGATATTAACGATATACTTGGTCGCCAAGAGGAATTAGAAATTTTATTAAATAAAAATGCAGCGGAAAACGGCTTAGATTTATTCTTCTTTGTTGTAACGGATATTTTAAACAATGATTCAACAGCCGTTGCAGTTGGACAAGTAGCAGAGGCTGCAGCAAAAGGATTTGGCGCGGAGCTTGTGAATAATCGCGTTCTTTTACCAGGTGTTGTATCTCGTAAAAAACAAATCGTTCCAGTTTTAACTGATGCATTGAAATAAAAAAAAGAGGGTGCCCTGAAAAAGGCAACCTCTTTTTTTAATCTAGTTTTAATGGGTGTACAGCAGGACCTTCAAGAACTTCTCCTTTGGCATTAAAACGAGAGCCGTGACAAGGGCAATCCCATGTTTCGTCAGCTTCATTCCATTTTGTTTTACAGCCTAAATGCGTGCAAGTTGGTGTATTTGCGTGTTTCACATAACCTGCCACAAACTCCTTGGCTACAAAGCCTCCTACCTTTAGCATCTGTATAAACTGAGCCCCAAATTTCGTACGTGCTGGAGAATAAAGAGGAACTGCACCATCCTCATTCCCTGCTCCTGTTATTAGGGATGATAGGATATCTCCTGCTACAAAAGAATTGGAAATTCCCCATTTTCGATAGCCAGTTGCAATGAAAACATTAGGCAAGGATGGTGTAATCCTGCCAACATAAGGGACCATATCAGGTGTTTCAATGTCCTGTGCTGACCAGCGATAGATGGCTTCCTGATCGAAATGCGCCTTCATTTCATTTTGAATGGCCTCATAATAGGGCTCCGTATTAGTTGTTTCCCCTGCAATATGATTAGCTCCACCTAATACTAAATAATGCTCGCCGTTAATGGTAGCCGTCCGAATAGAGCGAGTAGGATTATCTACGCATAAATATTGACCTTGTAGTGTATCGGTAATTTTGCTAGCAACCATATAGGAGCGACTATTAGAAAGTTTAAAAAGTTGAAGTCCTCTAAAGGCTTCGATTGGATAGTGTGTGCACAAAATAAGCTTATTGTATTGAACCGACATATTGTTTACGGTATGTAAGCTATTCTGAGGTATGTTTAATTGCTGAACACGGGTATTTGTATAGATTTTCGCACCCATTGATAATGCTTCTTTTACAAGGAAATTACAAACTTCTACTGGATGGATTTGAGCCTGCTGGGACATGCTAAGTGCTTTTGTAACTGGGAAGGGAAGCTCTGTATCAGAAGTGATTTTCGCCTTAATATTTAATACTTTGTAGGCATTCCATTCTTTTAATAATTGGGCATAGCCTTCTTTTGTTTGGCAATAAAGCAAGGAATCTACTTGTTGAATACTTTCTTTAGGAAGTAACTGTAATGCTTTCTCTACAGCTATTTGGTTGAGCTGATAATAGAGTCGTGCCTCATCAACAGAAAGTTTTTCAATAAGGTTGGCATAAACTAAGCTATGCTGTGCAGTTAATTTTCCTGTCGAATTACCAGTTGTACCATGACCGATATGGGAATTTGCCTCAAGTAATACCACATCTACTCCTGATTTTGCTAAGACATATGCTGTATATAGTCCCGTCAATCCGCCACCGATTATACATACATCACAAGTTGTTGATGCAGGAAGCGATGGTAGCGAGACGGGATCAATTGTACCGAGCCAAAGAGATTGTGTCATACATAACCCTCACATTGTTTTTACGTTCAGTATGTAGATTGATTTGAAAATTTATGCAATGAAGCATAAAAATTGCCTTGCAGTATTTACTATCGCTACAATGTAGCAAAAGGAGCGTGACGACCTATGAAAATTGAAATCTGGTCAGATTATGTATGTCCATTTTGTTATATTGGTAAAAAGCAACTAGAGAAGGCGATTCAGGATACGGGTTTTGCAGGGCAGGTAGAGCTCGTTTATAAAAGTTATCAACTTGACCCAACAACACCTGTCGATACCAATGTGTCTACGTATGAAGCATTGGCGAAAAAGTATGGAATGTCGCTAGAAAAAGCGAAGGAAATGACGCAAGGTGTTGCTGCTCGCGCAAAAGAAGTTGGTCTAGATTATAACTTTGATAATTCAATGGAGGAAAATACATTAAAAGCGCATCGTCTAGTAAAATGGGCCGAACAACAAGGGGATGTTACAGCACTTGTTGAAGCACTATTATATAGTTATTTTATTGAAACAAAGCGTATTGGTCATGACGATGTATTAATCGATATTGCTGAGCAAGTAGGTCTGAACCGTGAAGAAGTTGCAAAGGTTCTATCTAACGATGATTTTAAAATAGACGTAGAGACTGATATACAAGAAGGGCTACAGCTTGGCGTAAGAGGAGTACCGTTCTTTGTATTAAATCGTAAGTACGGTATTTCTGGAGCACAACCTCAAGAAGTATTTGAAGAAACTTTACGTAAAGTTGCTGAGGAAGAAGGCTTACAACCAGGATTAAAGATGGCAGGCTCTGAAAATGGTGGAGTTTGTACTGATGATAGTTGTAAATTTTAATTTTGTCGGATAAAAGGCCAGAAATAATAGGACCTGATCTCTTTGGGCATGGAGCCAATCTGACTATAACAACATTCGGGTAAGGATCTCGAAAAGGTTGGATTCCCTTACGGAATACTCTCGAAACACGAAGAAGCTCTGTAAGTTCATTTCACGCTTCAAGCAACCTAACACATATGTTTTAATAGTTCATTTCCAAAAGGGGATGACCTTTGTTAAACGGATTTCGTGTGGCAAAGTTGATTGGAATGGAGACTGGGCGACTCCTTGGGGATTAGCAATTGAGGAACGAAGGCTAAAACCGTCATGTCCTGTGATAACTAACGCCTTCGTGACCAACATCGTGCTGTAGCAGTAACTGTCGCTGCGCTTTCGCACAAACAAAATCTCTGCTGACGCTTCGTTAGCGCTACGCTTTCGCGCAAAAAACATCTATTGGTCCTAGACCCTGGAGCGAGTGAAGCGACTCATCGGATGCCCTCAAGAAAGCGCCCGGTCGGAATGGATATCAACCTTACGTATGGTGCAAATAGTTTGAATCAACCACATTTCGGTCAAAAGTCTGAGTCTACTAGCGTTGACTTTTTTCGTAAATTTTTTTAATATACTTATATATCTTGAATTCGAGATATTAAACTTTGATTTTAAGGGAGAATTTATATAATGAATGTATTAGTAGTAAAAGCTAACAACCGACCAGATGGTATTTCAACAAAAATGTATGACACATTTATGGAAAATGTACAAGGTGTAGATGTAACGACTTTTGACGTATTCGCAGAAGATATGCCTTATTTCGGTCAAGATCTTTTCAATGCTTTTGGTAAAGTTCAAAACGGTGAAGCGTTAACTGACATTGAATCACGTCTTTTAGCAGCAAAACAAAAAGCTATGGATGCTTTAACTGCAGCTGATGTTGTTGTATTTGCTTTCCCACTTTGGAACTTAACAATCCCAGCGAAATTACAAACTTTCATTGACTACGTATTCCAAGCTGGTTATACATTTAAATATAATGAAAACGGTCAATTAGAAGGTTTAATGACTGACAAAAAAGTAGTTATTTTCAATGCTCGTGGTGGTTACTATTCTGCACCTGAAGCACAACCAATGGAAATGTCAGTTAACTACATCAAAAATGTTGTTGGCATGTTCGGTATGGAAATTATCGAAGAGGTTATCATTGAAGGTCATAACGCGTCACAAGATAAAGCTCAAGAAATTATTGCAAATGGCCTAGAAGCGGTTAAAAAAGTAGCTCAATCTTTACAAACTGTAAATGCATAATAAATTATTTTTTAATAAAAGTTCTCTCTAATTTGAGAGGACTTTTTTTTATTTCTTTCATAGAGGTATGGTAATGGTGAAGAGGTCTAAAATATTGGTATTATGCGCATATTCCTGATTTACATTTAATAACATCATATTGGTGAAATAAATGTGAAATGATATTAATCTATTGTTTTTAAGTAAAGTGTTTTGTTATTTGGTTAAAAATACATACAATTGGGACTATTCGTTCAGTTAATAAAGCAATTAGTATAATATAATAGAAATTGTAGGAAAATATTAGATTTTTAAGGAGGGTGTTTCATGAACAAGAAATTAATGACTAAATTCTTGGCGATGTTACTTGTTCTATTCGCGGTCTTACCATTTGGACTATCCGCAAATGCTGCATCAAACGATGTAACGCGTGGGGATTATGTGAAAGAATTAGTAGAAAGCTTAAATGTAGAGCTAGGTGATGGTTCCAAAATTGCCTTCACTGACGTCTCTAAGGATTTAGCCCCGTATGTAGAAAAAGCAGTAGAACTGAAGCTTATTAAAGGTAAAACTGCGACATTGTTTGGTCCAAATGATAAATTGACACGTCAACAAGCATTTGTTATTTCTGCTCGTGGATTAGTCAATGAAAACGCTCCACTTTCTGTATTAGCTCAGTTTAAAGATGCAAATCAAGTTGCAACAACACATAAGCAAGATATAGCGAATGCCGTTGCTGCAAACATATTACAAGGCTTTGAAGATAACACAATTCGTCCTGATGACTATGTAACAACTGAGCAAATGCAAAGTATTATTGAACGTTTTGTAGCCGAATATAAATTACCTACATCTACAACTAAAGTAGATCTTCAAATTTTAGGAACAACAGATATTCATACAAATCTTGCAAATTATAATTATTTTTTAGATACTGAATCAGCTGATATAGGTTTAGCAAACACAGCAACATTAATTGAACAAGCCCGTGCTGAGAATCCAAACACATTATTATTTGATAATGGCGATTTAATTCAAGGAACGCCACTAGGATCTTATAAAGCGTTGGAGAACGTTTTAAAACCAGGTGAAGTTCATCCAGCTATTGCAGCACTAAATGCACTGAAATATGATGGTGGAACTTTAGGGAACCATGAGTTCAACTATGGTTTAGCGTTTTTAGATGAAGTATTAAATGATGCAAAATATCCAGTCGTAAATGCAAACACATACGACGCTAAAACGAAAGAGCTTATGTATACACCTTATGTAATTCTTGATAAAGAGGTTGTAGACAATAAAGGTAAAAAGCACACACTTAAAGTTGGCGTTACAGGTATCGTACCTACGAAAATTGTTGAATGGGATGCTATTCATTTAGCAGGCAAAGTAGAAATGCAAGAACCAGTTGAAGCGGTGAAAGAGGTTGTACCAGAAATGCAAAAAGCAGGTGCAGACGTAATTGTAGTACTTTCACACTCAGGTATTGGTGAGGATTCTTACGTAAAAGGTAACGAAAACGTTGGATATCAAATCTCTGAGATTGAAGGGGTAGACGCTTTAATTACAGGTCACTCTCATTTGACATTCCCAGGTGACTATAAAAATCTTAAACATGTTGATCAAGGAAAAGGGACAATTAACGGAGTTCCTACTGTAATGGCAGGAAGCTATGGTAGCTATCTAGGAGTCATTGATTTAAAACTAGAACAACAAGGCTCTAAATGGGTTGTAGTGGATGGACAAGGGTCTCTCCGTTCTATTAAACAAGAAGGCTTACAACCATCTAAAACAGTTTTAAATGCAATTAAAGAAGCGCATGAAGGTACATTGAAGTATATTCGTCAGCCTGTTGGCGAGACAACTGCACCAATCCATAGCTACTTCTCAATGGTTCAAGATGATTCTTCTATTCAAATTGTGACACAAGCTCAAAAATGGTTTATTGAAAAAGAATTAAAGGGTACTGCTGATGAAAACACACCAATTCTTTCTGCTGGTGCTCCATTCAAAGCAGGTTCTCGTAACAACCCTTCAGATTATACAAACATTCCTGTAGGTCCGCTTGCCATAAAAAATATGGCGGACATCTATTATTACGATAATACGGTTGCAACGATTAAAGTAACTGGTGCGCAAGCAATTGAATGGTTAGAAATGGCTGCTGGTATTTTTGCAACAATTGATCCAAATAAAACGGAAGAACAAAATATTATTGACCCAGAGGCACGTTCTTACAATTTTGACGTATTAGATGGTTTAACATATCAAATCGATGTAACGTCTCCAGCGAAATATGATAGTCGAGGTATTCTGGTAGACGAAAAAGCAAACCGTATTAAAAACGTACAATACAACGGTAAACCAATCGATTTAAATCAAGAATTTATCATCATTACGAACAATTACCGCGTGGGTGGATCTTATGGTGCAACATTTAAAAATAAAGATGCCTCTAACCTAACAAACTATGCTTATGAAAATCGCCAAGCTGTAATTGATTACGTGATGGAAAACAAAACAGTTAATCCTGCTGCGGATAATAACTGGTCATTTGTACCGTTCCCAGCAAATACAAAGATTATTTACAACTCCGCAAAGGCTGCACAAAAAGTCATTCCAGCAGGTAGCAATATCGAATATTTAGGAGATACAGAAGGCGGCTTTGGTAAATATTTAATTAAGTAATAATGAAATGTTAAAAGGAGAGTGCGTTGTTAAACGCCACTCTCCTTTTTTTGTCGCTCAAATGTATGATAACGTGTTCCTTGAAATGTTAATAAGCCAAAGTCACCTTCTGCAAGCTGCCCATAATCACGACCGTTCATTTTTAATTCTAGACGATCGCCACTTTGCACTTCGAACGTTACATAGTACGATGTATAGGCACTAGAGTTACCAGAACCTCCACTAGTATTAGAACGTTTTGTTACGACTTTAGCGGGTACTGTTAATAATGGTTCATTGTTGTTTTTCGACCATTGTAAGACACCTTTAATAATAGTAAATGCTATAATACCGAACACGATAAAAAACATTATTGAAATAAAACTGGGTACAAAAGTGAATTCATCAAACCCAACCATAAAAGGCCTCCAATCTATGAAATATGAAATATTATGCTTGAAGTCGTTATAAAGGCGGATGTCACGGAAACAGAAAGGACTCAAGCACAAAACCGATTCCGGATGCATTGTTTATCTGTAGCGACAGCTACAATTATGCCGAGGCATAATTGATTAGTTAAATCTCCATGTTTAGCAAATTTCTTGTCGTCTAGTTTTTCAATATATGTAGACGTAAATAAAATTTTTGGATAAATGTCAGCGTCAAAAAAATCAGGGAGTTACAAGCACATCACAATCAAAGTTTTTCGTAAAGACACTAGCAACAGCGATTGTGAATGAAATGTTTGCACTCGCCATTTATTCAATGTCTGAAAAAGCTATTCTGCATCGTACGATTCAAATACACCATATATTTTTGTTATCATCATATGTCGTACAGAAAAGCCCCCTAAAACAGTATCTTACACGAATAATAAATTAAACAATTCGGATATTCAATGAGTATTTAGAAAAAATGAGAGAATATTACATTGATTGAAGTTTATTTTGTTAATATTTGACATAAGTATAAAAACTATGATCCGTGCAATGCAGGTTCGTCAACATAACGTCAATTTTTCTTTTACAAAGGAGATAAACCATGGAAGAAGTCATATTAATAAAATCATGCGCATCTATATAGAAGTAAGTTGCGTTTACATTGCTGTACCATGACTCTCCCCTAATCGGACGGTCATGGCTAATTTCTATGCCATCATGAGTCTTAACATTCATACTAGAGACTGTATCCATAAGGGGGTAGTTACCTATTTAAAAGTTGAATCTAAAGTAAATCCCAAAAATGATAACTCCTCTAAGTTACAATTAGTAATTAAATGAAAAACAGTTAATAGATTATCATAAGTAAATAAGTTACTTCAAATTTACTTTTTTAATAATAATCGTTACAATAGAGTACATAAGAGGTGAAAAAAATGAGTGAGTCAAATTTATGTCCTCGATTAGCTAAAGCAATGGATTTAATTGGAAAACGTTGGACGGGGCTAATTTTATATCAATTATTAGACGGACCACAGCGCTTTAATGAGATTGAATCTTCATTACCTGTAAGTGGACGTTTATTATCCGAACGTTTAAAAGAGCTTGAAAAAGAAGGACTTGTTGAACGAAAAGTATATTCAGAGGTACCAGTGCGTGTTGAGTATTCTTTGACGGATAAAGGTTGGGCATTAGAAGGAGCAATCCGCAATATCGAATCATGGGCAACGAGTTGGCTTTAACTTCTTTCAATAGAAGATAAGTATGAAGTCTATCTCGAAATTTTTGATGGATAGATAAACATTGGACATATGTAATACGAATGACCATGAATTTTCTTTATTATATTCATCATCTCTACTGGGACCCCTCGCTCCCCGATAAGGCGAGAAAAAAATAACCTTCATTTTACTTGTCAAATTAGGGTTCTAAATCCATACTAGTGTAGAGTAAGAAGGACGTTAGAAAGGAATTAGCTCTCATGACAAAAGAACAATGGGCGACGGATTTAGCACAGAGTGTTAATCCAGCCAATATTAAGTTAGATGAATCATTACAGCAATATACTATGACAAAATTAGGCGGTAAAGCGGATGTTTTCGTTCTCGTTGAAACAGAGGAAGAGGCAGCAACGGTTATTCGCTATGCCCATAAGAATAATATATCTTTATTAATGTTAGGTAATGGATCTAATATGGTCGTTCGTGATGGCGGTCATCGAGGAATCGTTGTTACATTTTCATTTTTAGATGAGATTCGCATTAATGGTGACCATGTTTACGCGCAAAGCGGTGCACTTATTAAGGATGTATCGAAACTGGCTGCGGCAGCATCTTTAACAGGTTTTGAATTTGCATGTGGTATCCCTGGCTCAGTTGGAGGAGCTATGGCAATGAATGCAGGTGCATATGGCGGTGAAATTAAGGATATTATTATTTCTTCGAAAGTATTAACAAAAGAAGGCGAAATTTTAATATTATCGAAAGATGAACTTGAACTTAGTTATCGTCATAGTATCATTGCCAAGAAGGGGTATTATGTATTATCATCCGAATTTCAATTAGCAAAAGGTGTACAGGAAGAAATTGATGCAAAAATTGCTGATTTAACGTTTCAGCGAGAATCTAAGCAGCCGTTAGAATACCCATCTGCAGGAAGTGTTTTTAAGCGCCCACCAGGTTACTTTGCTGGCAAGCTTATTCAAGATAGTGGCTTACAAGGTAAAGGCGTAGGTGATGCAGAAGTATCAACGAAACATGCAGGCTTTATTGTTAATAAAGGTAATGCAACAGCTACTGACTATATTGCAACAATCCAAATGGTACAACGAGTAGTTAAAGAAAAGTTTGGCATCGACTTAGAAACAGAAGTGAAAATCGTTGGTGACGAATTATAGGATACTACGCCCTTCGCTAATGGTGGAGGGCGTTTTTTTGAGGAGTGAAACAGAAAATGAAGTTTATATCATGGAATGTTAATGGAATTAGAGCCTGCTTAGGTAAAGGATTTTTAGATTTCTTCAATCATGTAGATGCAGATTTTTTCTGTATTCAAGAAACAAAATGTCAGGCTGGACAAGTGGAGATATCTCTTGAGGGATATGAGCAATATTGGAATTATGCAGAGAAGAAAGGTTATTCAGGTACAGCCATCTTTACAAAACATACCCCACTTGCAGTACATTATGGTGTTGGTGACGATGAATCGCAGGAAGAGGGGAGAATTATTACACTAGAGTATGAAGATTTTTACTTAGTAAATGTTTATACCCCGAATTCACAGCGTGATTTAGCTAGACTACCTCTTCGTTTAGAATGGGAGGATCGATTAGCGTTATATTTAAAAGAGTTGGATTCTAAGAAGCCTATAGTCTACTGCGGTGATTTAAACGTCGCACATATGGACATTGATTTAAAAAATGCGAAGTCTAATGTTGGTAATTCAGGTTTTACATATGAAGAACGTGCAAAAATGACGGAGCTATTGGCAAGTGGTTTTGTAGATTCATTCCGCTACATGTATCCAGATACAACAGATCACTATACATGGTGGTCTTATATGAATAAAGTACGCGAGCGTAATATCGGATGGCGTATTGACTACTTTATTGTTTCTGAAAGACTAAAGAACAACATAAATGAGGCTAGCATTCATTCACATATTATGGGCAGTGATCATTGTCCAATTGAATTACAACTTAATAACTAAGATTTATGAACAATAAAATGATCAATTAAAGTATGGCTCTTCGGCAAAACGAGGGGTTGATTTCCGTTCCGGCTGGGCGCTTTGTTGTTGCTGTCGCTACGCTTTCGCACAGAGCAAAGCTTCCTGGGGGCGTCCAATGAGCCGCTTCGCTCCGCTGCAGGGTCTCGGGTCAACACAATGTTGGTCACGAAGGCGTTATCACAGGACGTGATGGTTTTAGCCTTCGTTCCTCTATTGCTGGTCCCCAAGGAGTCGCCCAGCCTCCACTCCAATCAACCTCTTCACATATCTTTTATCTTCTGGCACGACAGTCTAATTTTTAGTGATAGAACGAAACTTTTGCAATATAAATATTTTGTACGAAAGTGAAGTGTAATGGAAACATAGGTAGAGGAAGTGCGTTCGCGGGGAAGCTATTAGCCTGGAATGGAAACCATCTATCTATAACATTCACAAAGAGCCCCTTTAATATGACAATAGTTTTTCAACACCATAAAAAATCGTATTTTCTAAAGGAAATACGATTTTTTTTATACTGCAAAGCAATAAACATTAAACTTCGAATCTTTAAAAGGTAAAAGAATATATTGCAAAAAGGGGGTCAGGATGTGAGAAAGTTTACATGGAAAAAGTGGCTACTGGCTATAGCGGGATTTTTAGCTGTAGTAGCTATTGTCGCATTTATTGGATTTACATGGTTTATGAATAAATCAAAACCAGTAATTGAAGGAGAGCTTTCAGTGAGCGTGCTAAATCAGGATGTAACTGTCACAAGGGATGACAAGGGAATCCCTCATATTTTTGCTAAGACAGATGCAGATTTATATCGTGCACAAGGCTATGTTCAAGCGCAAGATCGACTGTTTCAAATGGATTTGGCACGAAGACAAGCTAGTGGTCGTTTGTCGGAAATAATTGGTGAGGCAACTATTGATACGGACAAACATTTCCGAACGTTTAGCTTGCGTGATGCAGCTGAAAAATCATTATCTACCTATGATGCAGAAAGTAGACAGGTACTTGAGTGGTTTGCAGATGGCGTCAATGCTTTTATTGCACAGGCTAAGAAAAATAATACATTAAGCTATGAATTTGCATTACTAGGCTACGAACCGGAGAAATGGTCCGTTGTAGACTCTCTTACTATTGGTAAATATATGGCCTATGACTTAGGGGGTAATTGGAATACGCTTGCGTTCCGTCATTGGGCTTTACAAAACTTTGGTGAAGAAAAAGCTAAAGAATTATTTATAAAGTATCCTGAAAACGCTTCATCTATTATCAAGGCAAATAAAGAAAATCCCGTAGCCGTGGCAGGGCATTTTAAGGCAGAAATGTTGCCAAATGAATTTAACGGCAGTAATAACTGGGTTGTATCGGGGAAGAAAACAAAAAATGGTACGCCAATTTTAGCGGATGATCCACATTTAGGATTAAGTACACCATCTATTTGGTATCAAATGCATCTACAATCTCCTGAGCAAAATGTGAGTGGCGTAATCTTTGCAGGTGTTCCGGGCATTATTTTAGGCCACAATGATAACATTGCATGGGGGGTAACGAATGTTGGACCTGATGTACAGGATTTATATATTGAAATACCAAATCCGAATAATCCAGCACAATTCCGCTATGATGGCGAGTGGGAGCAGGCAGAGGTACGTAATGAACCGATTAAGGTAAAGGACGGCGAAACAGTAGATTTTGAAGTCGTTGTCACACGTCACGGCCCAATCATGACAGATTTAGCTTTTAAAGATACTGAGCCTACAGCACAATTTTCGATGCAGTGGACGGCACTGCAACCAACGACAGAACTACGTGCAGTGCTAGGCTTTAATAAGTCAAAATCCTGGAGTGAATTTGAAAAAGCATTAGAAGATTTTAAGGCACCAGCTCAAAATTTTGTTTTTGCATCAAAGGATGGCACAATTGCTTATAAAGCGAATGGTCAAATTCCGATTCGAAAACAAGGGGACGGGCAATTACCGGTACCGGGTGATTCTAGTGACTATGGGTGGGAGGGCTTTATCCCGTGGGATGAACTTCCGACTGTAGTAAATCCAGATGAAGGTTTTATTGCAACAGCGAATAATGAAGTTATTGGGGAAGAATATCCTTATCATATAACAGATTTCTGGGCACAGCCTTATCGTTTTGAACGGATTAAGGAAGTTTTAGCGGCGAATGACTCTTTCACGGTGGAAGACATGATGAATTTACAAATGGATCAGCATAACCTATATGCTCGTGAGTTTTTACCATATTTATTAACATCAATAAAAGTACAAGATCAGGATGGAAAATATAAAGATGTTATTAAATTATTAGAGAATTGGAACATGGTAGATGCAAAGGATTCAGGGGCGCCATTAGTGTTCCATACATTAATGGAAAAGTTACAGGAAGTGTTATTTAAGGATCAGATGCCAGAAGATATGTATGAATTAATGTATGGGAAGTTTAATATTACAGACCAGCTTTTACGTACAGCTTATGCCGGTAAGAAGAGCATATGGATTGATGAGCAGGGTGGAGTAGATGCA
The DNA here is from genome assembly GCF_054665055.1 of Lysinibacillus sp. CTST325. Lineage (NCBI taxonomy): Bacteria > Bacillati > Bacillota > Bacilli > Caryophanales > Bacillaceae > Lysinibacillus > Lysinibacillus sp. CTST325. The sequence goes on from NZ_BAAFHO010000010.1 coordinate 130,252, forward strand.
ACAGTTTACAAGGCGTTAGAGCTCACTGTCGCACAAATAGAAGATCAATTCGGAAAAAACGTATCGAAATGGAAATGGGGTAACTTCCATCAGCTTACCTTTGACCATACATTAGGTAAAGCTTCGCCGATTCTTGCAGCATATTTTAATGCTAAAAAGGTTCCTATTGGTGGTTCAAAGGTTACTGTTCAAGCTGCTGATAATGACTTAGCTGGAAATGTTAATCATGGAGCATCATGGCGCTTTGTAGTAGACGTTGGTGATTTGAGTTCAGCCTATCATATCGTTGGTCCCGGACAGAGCGGACATGTAAAATCGGCTTGGTATCAAGATCAAGTAATGGATTGGGCTAATGGAGATTATCATCAAACGTTTGTGAAAAAAGAAGATATTAAAGGTAAAACGTTACGATTAAAAGCACAATAGGATGAGAGGATATAAGAATCTATAGGTTTTTATATTAAGACAACATGGTTTCTCAGCAAAACAAGTGGTTGATTTCCGTTTCGACTGAGCGCTTTCCTGGGGCGTCCGATGAGCCGCTTAGGCCAACAGGATGTTGGTCACGAAGGCGTTATCACAGGACGTGAGCCTCCGTTTCTCTATTTGCTCGCTTCCAGGTCTCATCTGTGACGCTGATCCCCTAGGAGTCGCTCAGTCTCCGCTCCAATCAACCAGTTCACTAGCGTGCCTATTAGTGTATTGAGTGACTACTTTACTATTATGTTGTTGAATCTTCACTTTTTAATATGACATCTTAATTCATTCGAAAAAAGTTATCACATTGAAGTGATAGCTTTTTTACTTTTATATTTATGAGTTAACAATTTAAATAAAAGTATTTTTAAATCTGTGATATAAATCATTTACATTCAAATATTCATTTGAATATGATGGAATATTATGTTATAGTGAACACAATCAAACGAACATTTGAATGAGGTGAGGAAATGCCAAAAGAAGTATGTGAGATAACACATGTTCATGAAGAAGCTGTCATTAAGGTCCAACAGCAAATGCCAGATCTATCAGGAGTAGCAAAATTTTTAAAGGCATTATCTGATGAAACAAGACTTAAAATTGCGTATGCCTTAACGGTCAAAGATGAATTATGTGTTTGCGATGTTGCTTCCATTATCGGCTCTTCAGTAGCAACAGCATCGCATCATTTACGTTATTTGAAAGATAATAATTTAGCGAAATCCTATCGTAAAGGAAAGCAAATGTACTACTCTTTAGCTGATGAGCATGTGTATCAAATTGTAACGATTGCCTACGAACATGTGAAAGAGGGGATTGTAAATGGCAGCGACACCAACTAAACAAGAATACAGGCTACAAAACTTATCCTGCGCCAGCTGTGCAGCAAAATTCGAAAAAAACGTGAAGGCTATTCCCGAGGTCCAGGATGCACAAGTGAATTTTGGTGCTTCTAAAATAATGGTTATTGGTAATATTGAAGTTGATCAGCTTGAAGAAGCAGGTGCCTTCGACGGCATAAAAGTATCCCAATCAACAGCAAGAACAATTGAAAAATCAACACCTTTTTATCGAAAAACAGAAAATATATTAGCTGGAATCTCCTTGCTATTCATAGTGCTTGGATATGTGTTTGGAGCAATGCGTAGTGAAACTGAGCCACTAACTATTGGGATGTTTATTATCGCGATTCTAGTCGGGGGAATTGGAATTTTTAAAACAGGTTTCCGCAATCTAGCACGCTTTGAATTTGATATGAAGACGCTGATGACCATTGCAGTAATCGGTGCAGCCATTATAGGAGAATGGGAAGAAGCGGCCGTTGTTGTCTTTTTATTCGCTGTAAGTGAAGCACTAGAAGCGTATTCAATGGATAAGGCGCGTCAATCGATTCGTCAGCTAATGGATATTGCTCCACCAACAGCAACGATAAAGCGAGCGCATGGCGAACATTTCCATGAGATGGAGTTACCAACGGAGGAGATTGAGATTGGTGACATTTTAATCGTTAAACCTGGTCAGAAGATTGCAATGGACGGAATTGTAGTTAGTGGATTGTCAGCGGTGAATCAGGCAGCGATTACAGGTGAATCTATTCCGGTCAGTAAAACAGTCGATGACGAAGTATTTGCAGGAACTCTAAATGAAGAAGGCGCCCTAGAGGTTCGTGTGACAAAGCGAGTAGAGGACACAACAATTGCAAAAATCATTCATCTTGTTGAAGAAGCACAGGCAGAAAAAGCACCTTCACAGCAATTCGTTGATCGCTTTGCGAAATACTACACGCCTGCAATTATGATTGTAGCTTTACTTGTAGCGGTTATCCCTCCTTTATTTATAGGTGATTGGCAACATTGGATTTACCAAGGATTAGCTGTCCTTGTTGTAGGTTGTCCATGTGCATTAGTCGTTTCTACACCAGTTGCTATTGTTACGGCAATCGGGAATGCTGCTAGACAGGGTGTTCTTATTAAAGGCGGAATTCATTTAGAGCAGCTTGGTCATATTGAAGCAATAGCATTTGATAAGACAGGAACACTTACAAAAGGTCAACCTGCTGTAACGGATATTTTTACATCGCAAAAGATGTCTGAGGATTATGTTTTACAGTTAGTTGCGGCAGTTGAAAAGCAATCACAGCATCCATTAGCTAAAGCAATTTTACAGGCATTGCACGAGAAAAATTTAACAGAGCTTTTACCAACAGACTTTCAATCCGTAACAGGCAAGGGTGCCTACGCAACGGTAGATGGTAAAATAATCTATGTAGGGAGTTTAAAATGGATTGCTACATTAACGACTGTTGATGAAATGATAAAAAAACAGGTTGAAAAACTTCAACAACAGGGTAAAACAGTTGTAGCAGCTGTTAGTAATGATCAGTTTATAGGGATGATAGGTATTGCTGATCAATTACGTCAAGAAAGTAAAGATGTCTTGAATAAATTAAATGTTTTAAAAGTGAAGCATAAAGTTATGCTAACAGGTGATGCAGAGCCAACAGCACAGGCAATTGCAACTTCTTTAAATATGACAGATGTGAGAGCAAGTTTATTACCAGCAGAAAAATTAATGGCCATTAAAGATTTACGTGCACAGTTTGGTGCAGTAGCGATGGTAGGAGATGGTGTCAATGATGCACCTGCACTTGCCTCAGCCGATGTTGGTATTGCAATGGGAGGTGCTGGTACTGATGCAGCACTAGAAACTGCGGATATCGCATTAATGGGTGATGATTTAACGAAGCTTCCTTATACGATTGGCTTAAGTAGGAAAACATTACGCATCATTAAAGAGAACATTATATTTGCCTTAGCGCTAAAATTAGTTGCCTTGTTACTCGTTATCCCGGGATGGCTAACATTATGGATTGCCATCTTTGCAGATATGGGTGCTACGTTACTAGTCGTGTTAAACTCATTACGATTAATTAAAACTAAGAAATAGTGAATAAGTTATAATCTGGAGGAAGTGTATAGGGAATATAACTTCTTTCAGCCGAAATCTCCCACCTCTATAGGTGGGAGATTTCGGTTTTAAGTTACCTTTTCAGCAGGTGTCCAAACATCCGCTGCTGACGCTTCGCTTTCGCGCAAAAAACATTTGTTGGCCTAAAGCCTCCGGTGGATGTCACGGAATCGGAAAGGAGTTCAATATAGGATATTAGCCTAAAATCATCGCATCCATGCAATGCGATAACGGCTAACTGACCTGTATCGGTAAAAACGCCAAGTCCTGTGGCATTACCGAAATGACCGACATCGTGTCGGCCCTCGTGCAGGCCTAAACACAAAGCCGATTCCGGACGCAATTATGCCGAGGCATAATTGATTCATTCTCAGGAGCTAGTAATATGTTTTGATATAGATGCTACTAGCGATTCTTGAAAAAAAGCTTTGTTAACGTTATTATGGTTTCAGGAATAATGTAACAATTAAATATAAATGAGGCGAAGGTTTGAATATGTCAGATCCTATTTTAGTAAATGTTACAGAGGAAATTGTGCGTGGTTTAGTAAGTTTTCTACTACGAGGACCGGAATATCAAACATTTTGTAAATGTGAAATCTGTGAACTTGACACAGTGGCACTTACACTAAATGCATTGCCTAGCAAGTATGTTACATCTATGGAAACCCGAGATGAAGCATTTAGAGTGATGAATACTCCAGAAAATATTGAACGAATCAATAAAGAGATTATTCATGCATTACATGTGGTAAATAAGCATCCTCGACATAAGGAAGAGCCAACTTCTATATGAAGTCGGCTCTTCATATTTTTGAAAAACAAAATGGTCAAGGAAATCTTAGTGAATGATGTGATGCATTATATGAGGGGGATGTCCGTTCCAGGCTACTCGCTTTGTTGCGGCCGCTTCGCTTTCGCACAGAGCAGAGCTTCCAGTGGGCGAGCGTCGAGCCGCTTCCTCCGCTGTTGTTGCTGCCGCTACGTTAGCACTACGCTTTCGCACAGAAAACATCCGCTCAGTGCAGGGTCTCGCCTGTCTCGCTTTCCCACGGGAGTCGAGTAGCCTTCCACTCTACAATAGTGTGGAGCTATTATAAGTTTTATACATTTCAAAAGTGAACGCTTTGGCTACTCATTATAATTGAACTGAATAGACTTATAACATTGACGAGTTTGTACATCTGATGTTGCTGCCGCTACACTTTCGCACTTAAAACATTTGTTGCTAAAGTTTCTTTTTATCGTTATAAATTAGAATGTCATGCTAGAAAGTGAAGTGGTTGATTGGAGTGGAGACTGGGTGACTCCTTGGGGATTAGCGTCACAGATGAGACCCTGGAGCGAGCAACGCGAGTGAAGCGGCTCATCGGACGCCCCCAGGAAAGCGCCCAGTCGGAACGGAAATCAACCCCTCGCTTTGCCAAAGACAATACTTTATTTAAAATGATACCTTAATTTCATTGCCACAAATTTTCCAACTACACGGGAGCCAACATATGAAGTTGGTTCTTTTTAGGATGCTCATGTATTGTTTTTCGGGCATATGTATTTTCAGTTAACTTTTAAGGCAAGCTTGTAGTAAACTAGAGAGTAAGAAAAGGAAAGAGAGGGAAAAGGATATGCCAACACCTAGTATGGAGGACCATATCGAACAAATATATTTATTAATCACTAATAAAGGGTATGCTCGTGTGTCTGACATTGCTGAAGCATTATCTGTTCTTCCTTCTTCTGTTACAAAAATGGTTCAAAAATTAGATAAAGATGGTTATTTAGTTTATGAAAAATACCGTGGCCTTACATTGACGCCTAAAGGAGAAAAGCTTGGAAAACGTCTTGTACTGCGCCATGAGCTTCTAGAGCAATTTTTGCGAATCATTGGTGTAGATGAAGAGCGAATTTACGATGATGTAGAAGGAATTGAACATCATTTAAGTTGGAACTCAATCGATCGAATTGCGGATCTTGTGCAAGTAATAGAAGAAAATCCGGACATCGTTAAAAAACTAGAGGCATCTAGAACACATCATAATTTCTAAAGTTTTTGTGAAGATGATGGTAAGAGGGAAAGGAAGACAATATGAACGAATTAAAATCAGGTGAAGTTGTTACGTTAACTGTATTAGAACAACAAGCGTCGAAATGGATCTTAACAAATGGGGTTGACGAACTGCCCTTAAATGCTTCAGAGGTAACAGAGCCACTTGCAATAGGTGACCGCCTTGAAGTATTTTTATTTGCGGATCGTCGTGGCGATTTAGCGGCTACAACAGCTATTCCAGCTTTCGTACAAGGCGAATATGGCTGGGCTCGTGTTCTAAAAGTAGTCGAGCGTGAAGGGGCTTTTGTAGATATCGGTACTTCACGTGAGGTGCTAGTAAAAGCTGAAGATTTACCTGCAATAAAAGAACTTTGGCCTGCACCAGGCGACCATTTATTTATGACATTACGCACAGATCGCAATGGTGATTTATTTGGACGTTTAGCAACTGAAGAAAAAATTTCGGAATTGTATGAAGGTGCATTTGAAGAAATGCACAATAAAAACATTAAGGCGCGTCCATATCGTTTATTACCAGTTGGCTCATTTTTATTAGGTGTGGAGATTCCGTACCGTATTTTTGTTCATGAGTCAGAGCGTAATACAGAACCTCGTCTTGGACAAGATGTAGATGTTCGTATTATTGATGTAAAAGATGATGGTTCAATGAATGGTTCACTTTTACCACGTAAACATGAGCGTCTTTCAAATGATGCACAAAGAATTTTAAATTATCTACAAGAGGTAGGGGGCAAAATGCCATTTGGCGATAAATCCTCACCTGATGAAGTTCAAGAAATGTTTAAAATGAGTAAAGGTGCATTTAAACGAGCGTTAGGTACGCTTATGAAAGCCGGTAAGGTGAAACAGCAGGACGGTTGGACAGAGGAAATCTAACTTCTTTCAGCGAGTGTTTTATGTAACGTAAGTGAAACGGCAGTTACAATTATTTTCTGTAGCGAAAGCGAAGCGACAGCTACAAGTGTTTTATGTAACTAAATGAATTTAAAGAAAATGACGAGAGTTACTTTGAAACCTTCTCGTCTTTTTTTCGTACTAATTATTGCTTACCTTCTTTCAACGTGAGGCCAAACATCTGTACCTGTCGCTACGCTTTTGGTACAAAAGATATTTGCTGAAAGAAGGTAAAGCCTCTGGCGGATGTAACGGATTCGGAATGGAGCTCAATAAAGGATGTTAGCCTAAAATCACCGCACCCATGCGATAACGGCTAACTGACCTGCATCGGTAAAAACGCCACGGCCTGTGGCATTACCGAGATGACCGACATCGTGTCGGCCCTCGTGCAGGCCTAAGCACAAAGCCGAATCCGGACGCATTGTTTATCTGTAGCGACAGCGGCGAATGTTTTCTGCGCGAAAGCGAAGCGGCAGCTGCAATTATGCCGAGGCATAATTGATTGGCAAATAGTATACAGGCCAAATGAGTTTTCTAACGAAAGGGGTCACACAATTTGAAAAAAACGTGGATAAAAATACTAACAGCGACTATGTTAGTATTTGGCGTGATGGCACCAGCAACAAGTTTTGCAGCTGATAATACGCCACCTAAAGCAATTGATGAAAAACTAGGAGCACCAATCGTCGTATACGGTGCAAACTTATCTGAGACTGAAAAAGAGTCTGTTAAAAAGACATTAAAAGTGAGCGAAGAGCCTGAAGTTGAAGAAATTACAGTTTCAGGTCAAGACTTAGCTAAATATATTAAAGATAGTAATTCAAGCTCTCGTATGTATTCTTCTGCCAAGATTACGCGCAAGAATGCAGGAGAAGGCTTAGTTATTGAAATTGTTACACCGTCAAATATTACACAGGTTACTTCTGAAATGTATGCAAATGCCATGCTAACTGCAGGTATTGAAGATGCAACAGTACAGGTGGCTGCACCTAAGGCAGTAACAGGCCATTCAGCGCTTGTGGGGATATATAAAGCTTACGAAGTAACAACAGGTGAAAAGCTAGATACTGATCGTACAGATGTTGCAAATGATGAACTATCAGTAGCAACTACTCTTACGCAATCAGCAGGCGTGGACGATGCTAAGGTTGCGGAATTACTAACAGAAATCAAAAAAGAAATTGCAGAATCGAAGCCAGCAACTAAAGAAGAAGTTGAAAAGATTGTGCAAGAGCAATTAAACAAGCTTGAAATTAATTTAAGTGACAAGGACCGTCAATTACTAGTTGATTTGATGAATAAAATTAGTAAACTAGACATTGATTTTGGTAAATGGTCTAAACAATTAGATGATATTAGCAGTACGATTAAAGATAAATTCGGATCACTAATGGAAGACAAAGGATTCTGGGAAAGTGTGAAAAATTTCTTTGCTAATTTAAAGGATACAATTGCGTCCTGGTTTAATTAATTCAGAAAAGAATCTGTAACACTTTCTCTTGATTACTAGAGAAATGTAGCAGATTCTTTTGTTTTCATAGGGGGCTTTTTTAGTGTTACATGTAAAGAGCTATGTTACTATGATAAAAAGGAGTGGTGAGAAATGGAATTTCAATTACAACAGCTAGCAGAAAATAAGCTTGCTTTTGTCTATGAGCAAGAAGGGGAAAGATTAGCGGAAATTACATGGCAACAAAAGGGTCAAGTAATGGTAATGGATCACACATATGTATCAGATAAACTCCGTGGCCAAGGTGTGGCAAAAAAATTGTTGGATCATGCTGCGGCTTATGCACGTGAGAAAGGTTATAAAATGCAAGCTGTTTGCTCGTATGTAGTTGCAGCATTTGAAAAATCTAATGATTATAATGATGTAAAACAATAAAATGAAACTTTAGTCAGTGGGGATTTTTTTCATCCCCACTGATTATTAGTCTTCACCAATCGTTCATTTACGGGCAGTTTTAATCTCATCTTATTTCATGTCTTTAATTTTGCAAAATTTTATGGTGAAATTTACTGCCCGTTAATGCGGGATAAAAAATAAGGCAATCTGCTTATTAAATAAAGCGGATTGCCTTTTAACCTCTTTCAGTAAATGTTTTTGTAAAACATTCGCTGAAAGAAGTTAAAGCTTCCAGCGGATGTCAAGGACTCCTCGCCGATTCCGGACGCAATGTTTATCTGTAGCGACAGCAACACATGTTTATCTGTGCGAAAGCGAAGCGACAGCAACAATTATGCCGAGTCATATTTTATTTTTGGAAATTATCCATGCTACTTCTTACAGTAAAATACTATAAATTAGTGCTGTTAAGAGGCCTGCTCCACCTACTAATGAAGCCATGTCTACCCAATCATATACTGAGTCCAAATCTTTCATGATAATCACTCTCCAATTATTAGTATTAATACATTAATTCCCTTTAATTGCCCTTTGTAATCATAAATATTTACCGTAATGTGGGGGTTATTTTAGTTACAATTGGGCACTTTAAATGTCATTCCTTATTTTTGGTGATAAGCAAGAAATAGATACCTGCAATAAAATTTAGTAGGAGGATGATTAACTATGTCTGGGAAAATCCAGACTTACTATGATTTTTGTTTATATGATGTAGGTAAATGATTATAGATACATTCTCTCTTTATTTATATGCTGTAACGCATATAAAAATTATGTTTAGTCCTCAAATAATAAGGAAAAGATATAATATAGAGCCAGTTTCTATATTTTTGGGAGGGATTTATAATGGCAAAAGGAAAAAGAACAGGTGTTGTAATTGCAGGGTTAGCTTTGGCAGCATCTTATTTAAGTAAAAAAGAAAATCGTGATAAAGCATTAAGTATGCTCAATAGTACAAAATCTAAATTAGCATCTTATTTGAACACAACGAATATGGAGATGCACAAAGACATATCAGAGCGTATATCGACTGAAGTAGCGACAGAAGCTGGGACGTCTCCAACAAAAATAGCTTCAAACGAAATGGTTGCTGAAGGTGGGGGACATACAGGTATCCATTACTACAATGGAGCAATTCAGGAACAAGATAAATAATAACAAAACCTTCTCATTCAACGTGAGAAGGTCTTTTTTGTGTACATATTATGATCGATGCAAATACTAATAATACAATTCCAGTAAATATAAAGCCGCTGACAATACCTAGTGAGAGCCATCCGAGTAATGAGGAACCTAGGACAACTCCTAGTGAGAAGAAGGCATAAAAATAACCATAGGCTTTTCCACGGATTTCAGCTGTCGTCGAGTCGATTAAAAGTGAATTTACTGATGGGAATAGGAAGCCAAATCCGATACCATAGCAGGCCATTGCAATATAAAGTAACGTACTTGAATCCGCCTGACTAATTAATAATTGACTAATCCCCATTAAACTTATACCAAGTGATAATGTTTTAATGGGTGCCACCCTATCGAAAATACGGTTAGTCGGCAAAATAAATACGAGTACAGCAATAATTCCGAATGTACTCATCAAAGTCCCGCTTAAACGTGAATCAAAGCCTAAAGACTGTACTTTTAAAGGAAGGAGATAGGCAATAACTCCTTGAGAAAACATTAAAAAGAATGCGCTAGAAAAGGCTTTTAATGTACCTGTATTAGTAAAAAGTACATGAATAGGGATGTTTGTAGTTGGTGCAGATTTTTCTTTTTTTACTTGATTTGATTTTAGCAAAAAGAAGGCAAGTACACTCAACAAGAGCATAAAGCTTGCTGTTATATTAAAAACGAATGGTACGCTAGTACGACTCGCTAAAATTCCACTAAAGGCAGGGCCGATTATGGCGGCGATGCCAACGAATGCTCCAGAAATAGCACTGCCCTTACCTCTTTTTTCTTGTTCAGTTGCATTTGCTAAAAATGTGAATGCAGCAGGAACAATTAAGCCCGCAACTAATCCATGTACAAAGCGGACTACTAATAGAACAATAGGATCTTCTACTAAATTATAAAGTGTAAGTGAAAGACCTGTTGTTAGAAGACCTAGGATTAAGATAACGAATGGTCCCTTACGATCTGTTAAAAAACCAGAGATAATATTACCAAATGTATTGGAAAGGGAATACATACCTACTGCTAGGCCGGTAATGAAGGCTGATGCCCCTAAGGATTCAGCATATGTACTCATGATAGGAAGCTGGGTAAATAAGTCGAAAAATGAAAAGAATATAATCAAATAAATAAGTTTCTTCATAGTTCCTCCGATGGAAAATTGTCAGTGAGAATGAATATCACTCTTATTATACCATTTTCAATAAAAAAAGAACGCCTCATAAGGTTTTAACCTATGAGGCGTTCCTAAAATATGAAAATTAAGCTTTAGCAACTTCTTTTTTCATTGTTTTGTTTTTAGCAAGATTTACGTGCCAAGAAAGTGCTTCCTCTAAAATATGAGGTGTTTGATGGCCGCCAGTTGCTTCTAGAGCACGGTTATAGTAATCCCAAAGTTGTTCTTTGTAATCTGGGTGTGCACAGTTTTCGATAATTAAAGGTACACGCTCTTGTGGTGCAAGACCACGTAAGTCAGCAATACCTTGCTCAGTTACGATTACATCAACATCATGTTCAGTGTGGTCTACGTGAGAAACCATTGGCACGATTGAAGAGATAGCGCCGCCTTTTGCGTATGATTTAGTAACGAAAATACCTAGACGTGCGTTACGTGCAAAGTCACCTGAACCACCGATACCGTTCATCATACGAGTACCAGATACGTGTGTTGAGTTTACGTTGCCATAGATATCTAATTCAAGAGCAGTGTTGATTGAGATTAGACCCAAACGACGGATAAGCTCTGGGTGGTTAGAAATTTCTTGTGGACGTAAGCAAATTTTATCAGCGTATTTCTCTAGGTTGCCATATACTTTTTTCTGTAATTCTTCAGTCAGTGTAATTGAAGTAGCTGCTGCAAATTTAACTTTACCAGCATCAATTAAGTTGAATACAGCATCTTGAAGTACTTCAGAAGCAACAACTAAATCTTCAAATTCTGAATTTGCGAAGCCGTCAAGTACAGCGTTTGCAACAGAACCTACACCAGATTGTAATGGCATTAATTGTTTTGTTAAGCGACCAGCTTTAATTTCATCTCGGAAGAAGTCTAATAAAATGTTCGCCATTGTTTGTGTTTCTTCATCTGGCGGAACGATTAATGAAGGAGCATCTGGCTCTTCAGAAATAACAATCGCTTTAATTTTAGCTGGATCTACTTTAATACCGATGTCACCAATGCGTTGCATAGCATCAGTCATTGGGATTGCTTCACGTTGCCCTTGCTCACCTGGTACATAGATATCGTGGATACCTATTAAAGCTTCTGGATGAGAGATATTTAATTCGACAATAATATTTTCAGCGTAATCAGCGAAGATTGGTGAGTTACCTACAGAGTTTGTTGGGATAATAAGTCCATCTTCTGTAATAGCAACAGCTTCAAGGATTAAATATTTAATTGGTCCGATAATTCCTTGACGAACTAATTCAGCGTTATGTGAAAGATGAGCGTCTACATATAGGACATCACCAGTGTTAATTAAATTACGGATTGTTGCATCTCCTTGGAATGGTCCACGTTTGCGGATAACACCAGCATCAGCTAAGTATTTATCAACTTCAGGTCCTAAAGAAGCTCCTGTATATACATCAATTTTGAATTTTTCGTTTTTAGCGCGCTCTACTAAAGCCATAGGAACAACTTTTGCGTCCCCCGCACGAGTGAATCCACTCATACCAACTACATCACCATCAGAAATCAGTGCTGCAGCTTCTTCAGCAGTAACAATTTTACTTTCAAGTTCTTTTAAGCCTAGGCGTTTTTGAACATTTGTATCCATAAAAAAATCCTCCCCTAAAAAGTTTGATGGAAACCGATTACAAAACTAGAAAAAACGCGTAAGAATTTTCTGTTTATTCAGTTGTAGTATGACTCCAACCATTTGAATAATACTATCACCAAATTGTCACAAAAACTTTAGAAATAGCATTAAATTGAGTAAAAAGAGGAAAAATGAGCATAAAAATGAATTTTCGACAGAGAAAACGTTTTAAAGTAGAGGTGTGTTATTTTTAGAGAATTTTCCTTTTGAATATTCAGTAATATAATGTGGGGTTGATTTCCGTTCCGGCTGGGCGCTTTGTTGTTGCTGACGCTTCGCTTTCGCACAGATAAAACAGTTGTTGCTGACGCTTCGCTTTCGCACAGATAAAACAGTTGTTGCTGTCGCTACGCTTGCGCGCAGAGCAAAGCTTCCTGGGGGCGATCGATGAGCTTTAACCAATGTCATCCCAAGCTGTCGGTGAGGAGCAGTAAGTAAAAAAGTACAGCGAACAATTAAAAATGCTCGCTGTACTTATCGAAATTAGAAACCTAAAGAACGACGGAAGTAACTTGCATAGCGTTGGCTGACAGGAATACGGGTACCGTCTTTCATGATTAATAAAAACGTTGAATGTGAATCTGGTTGAATTTCATCAATGTAGTCAATGTTAACGATATAAGATCGGTGACAACGTATAAATGAGTCAGGGGCTAAAAATAGCTCAAGATCACTTAGGTTTAAACGGTGATATCCTTCACGACTCATTGTTTTCACAAATGTTTTTCGGAGCTGTGTTTCAAGATAAATGACCTGATCATGCTTGATTGGGTACCAACAATCGTCAATTTTGATTGTAATGTAATTCGTTAAAAATGCTGACGGCTTTTGTGGGAAGATCGCAGTGATAGCACCCTTAGTTTCACCTTCCTCCATTAAAGGAATACTCATGCCGTAATAGGCCACTCCAAATACATCAGGCTCAATGTAAGAGCTAATCTTTTGTCCGTAGTTTAACGCTTTATGAGCTGCAGAACCTTCTTTAATTGGGTCGCCAGGTTTGATTTTCAAATCAACTTTTTTGCTCGGTTGGTAGTACAAGTATTCGTTTGTATCGGAAATTGCTATGGAAGTATTCTCAGGGAAGAATTCCTTAATAATCTCCATAATTTCTTCTATTTGTTTTGGTTCCAATATTAACACCTCGTCTAAACTTTTAAAAATAGTATTATCATCTATTTTACTACATATTCGTATAAATTATATAGAGAAGATTTCGGAATAAAAAAGAGAAATGTCGATTGATGAAATATAATGCCGTAAAACGCATTACATAATTTGTAACAAATTTTAAATAATTACTAATTTATTTTGGTATGTATATGGTAAAATCTAAATGTAGGTAAATAAGTTTACGAGGTTTCTACTATGTATATATGATAAATTAGAACTAGAGCGAGAGACAAAATGTGGTTGAAAGGAAATCGCAGAATATGGTAAAATTCACTGTATAGTCTATTTTTTTTTGTAACTAGTGGTTTAGTTGGGTTATTTTTAAGTTATATTCAATTATATAATTGTGAAATATGACTCAATTCATACAATTATTAAGGAAATACTATTTTCTTATATGAAATAGATAGATGTAAAAAATTGTAAAAGTAATTCGTGCAATCTGAAGAAAGATGGGGAAGATTATGCAACTACATCAACATTCTATATCAGAAACGATATCCAAAAGATACTTTCAAGAAATCGATAGTATTAGCCAATACATCGGTATAGAAGAATTTTTTAATATTGAGTCGAAATTAATATTTGAAATTTACCATTTAGAATCAGCAAAGGCTAAGAAATCTTTGCATGAATTAATTGATATTCTTTCAATACGTTTTGGCAAACAAGTCATTAAAATAGTTCGAAGTTATTTTTCTGTTTTGTCGTCAATTGTTGCTCGTAAATTGCTAGACAATCAAGTTCCTTCGAAGAAAGCATTTGCTTTTAACATTGCTTGTAATGATATGATCGAAAATCAAATGAAAGACGCAGAATTTTTACAATTTGCTGATGATTTAATTGATTTCTTCGTCTATTTTATTGCAGATCGTAAGCAACCGACTTTCCGTCATCAGACAGTTAATAAAGTAATTATGTATATAAATGATGAATTGGAAAATGACTTAACAGTGGAAAGCATCGCAAATAACTTCCATATTAGTACTAGTCACTTATCGCGTATTTTTAGAGAACATGTTGGTATTACACTAGTTGAATATCTAAATGTTCGTCGAGTAGAAGAGTCACAGTACTATCTTAGACACACTAATAAAAGTATTACTTCTATTTCAGATCAATTCCATTTCTGTAACCAAAGTTATTTTACCCGCATCTTTAAAAAATATACTGGGGTAACGCCTAAACACTTCCGAGATGAACTACATCACGAGTTTTATCGTTTTGAGATGGCGGAATCAGAGCTTCAAAACGTCTAAAGCCAGAAGAATTTTTAGTATCGTTCACAATGGGTTATGATATAGATTAATAAAAAGATGCGGACGCATTAGCGATGCTAAAGCTCGCATCTTTTTTATAATGGAATTAGTAGCACTTGCTATTTGATAAAGATAGGCCCGATAATGTATACTTCATTTTAGTTGATAAATAATAGTAGGTGGAAAAATGAAAAATTTGAAGCTATTTTCAATGCTTGGCCTCGCCGTTTTTGTTCTTAGTGGCTGTCAAGCTGTGCAAAACAAAGAAGGTTTTTTCTATAGTATCTTTGTAAAACCAATGGAATTTTTATTAGAATTTTTCGGTAACACGTTTTCAGGTAGCTATGGTTTAGCAATCATTGCTATTACGGTTCTTATTCGTTTAATCTTAATGCCGATTATGTTAAAAAATTATCGTTCGCAGCAAAAGATGAAATTGAAAATGGATGCGTTTAAGCCTGAAATGGAAGCTGTTCAGAAAAAGATGAAGGAAGCAAAGACAAAAGAAGAGCAAACGCAGTATCAACAAGAAATGATGGCATTATATCAAAAACATGGCATCAATCCACTCAACATGGGCTGTTTACCAATGTTAATTCAAATGCCAATTATCATGGGTCTTTATTTCTCTATTTTATATTCTACAGACGTGAAAGCACACGAGTTTTTATGGTTTAGCTTAGGTTCACCTGATATCGCTATGACAATTGTCGCGGGTCTTGTGTATTTAGTTCAAGCACGTGTATCATTATGGACAGTACCAGAGCAACAAAAAGCACAAATGAAAATGTTTATTTATATTTCACCAATTATGATTGTCTTTATCTCGATGTCATCTATGGCAGCCCTACCACTTTACTGGTCAGTCAGCGGTGCGTTGTTGATTATTCAAACATATATCGGTCGAAAATTTTATTCGGAGCATCCGGAAAAAGTAAATTAATAAAATAATTTTTATCGAGGCGCCTATGTAGCCTCGATTTTTTTAGGAGGACAGCAAGATGAACATAAAGTTGCTATCATCTATTCTAGTCGCGATTTTTAGTATTGCGGCTATCGTATTTATTATCATGGGTAATTTTAATTTTGCAGTATTGGCAATGACTATTATGTTTGCCGTATCGAATGGTTTTAGGGCAAAAAGTTTTAAAGAGCAAGGTTATGTGAAAGAGGCAAAGTGGATGAAGTACATGGCCATCTTTTTCTCAATTGCTTCTATAGTAGTGTTTAGTATTATTCTCACGGACTAACAGACTAATTTTAAAAATCGTTGGTGAAAATCTACACCCTAAATTGTGAACAGTGCTAAAATGAGACTATACCAATATAGTGGATCATCACCAAAACGTATGGTTGATTTCCGTTCCGACTGGGCGCTTTGTTGCTGTCGCTTCGCTTTCGCACAGACAAAACATTTGCCGCTGACGCTTCGCTTTCGCGCAGAGCAGAGCTTCCTGGGGGCGTCCAATGAGCCGCTTCACTCGCGATGCTCGCTCCAAGGTCTCGGGCCAACACGATGTTGGTCACGAAGGCGTTATCACAGGATGTGATGATTTTAGCCTTCGTTCCTCTATCGCTGATCCTCAAGCCAAGGAGTCGCCAGTCTCCACTTCAATCAACTTATTCACATAGTAGACGTTTTAACAAACGTATCCATAACTTTGGGTGATGAACTAATATAGTACAAAATAGTATCGGTACTTACTAGGACTGTTCTTTCTAAATTCTTTAAAAGAGGATCCTTACGATGTAGTACTGGATAACTTTAAAAGGGGTAAAAAATAGTGAAAAAGAAACGTTTTCCACTCATTCTTGGTGCTGTAATTTCAGTGGCGCTTATTGTCTCTATTTTCGTAGTTTATAACTATAAAAATAAACAGGTAAGTAATGCATCGGATGAACATGAACAACAGGTAGCAGAACCAACTAAAAAAGATTCACCTGCAAAAGAAGAGCCGAAAAAAACAGCTGATAATCCTGTGAAGCCAGAGCAGAAGACAGATGAAAATGGCTATGTACCAAATCAAACATTACCAACTGAGCCGACATATATTAAGGGTATTTTATTAGCGAATAAAATATATCCGCTACCATCTACCTTTGCGCCTGGAGAAAATCCTGAGGCACGTCAAGCTTTAAACAAAATGTTTGCTGCAGCAAAACAACAAGGTTTTGATTTAGTTGCATTTAGCGGCTATCGATCTTTTGACTATCAAACAACATTATATAATAACTATGCTAAACGTGATGGGCAAGCTGCTGCTGATCGCTATAGTGCTCGACCGGGTTATTCAGAGCATCAAACAGGTTTGGCCTTTGATATAGGGGAAAGCGGCAAAGATAGTTTATGGCTAACTGAAGAATTCGGTGAAACACCAGCAGGGCAATGGTTATTTACGCATGCTCAAGACTATGGCTTTATTTTACGATTCCCCAAAAATAAAGAAGACATCACAGGTTATATGTATGAGTCATGGCATTACCGTTATGTTGGTGTAGACATAGCAAAAGATATTAAAAAACAAAATATTACGCTAGAAGAATATTTAGGTGTGAAATAAGAAAAGGGAAGAGAGTTGTTCATCATTAATGAACTAGCTCTCTTCCTTTTCTACATTCTACAAGATAGGTGTTAATAAACGTGAAACTGATTCTTTAAATTTAATCAGTGTAGAACGATTTTTGTACATTTCCCAAGTTAATTCAGTACAATCAAAAATATCCTTTTCAAACAGCTCAGCAAGCTGATGTGAAATCGTTGAATCATAGATGAATGCATTGACTTCAAAATTCAAACTGAAACTTCGTACGTCAAGGTTTGCAGTTCCGACTGTAGATGCTTCATCGTCAATAATAATTGCTTTAGCATGAATAAAGCCCTTCTCATAAATATAAACTTTTGCTCCTGCACGCAATAATTGTCCTACGTATGAGTATGTAGCCCAATAAACAAACATATGATCAGGCTTATTCGGAATCATGATCCTTACATCTATACCTGAAAGCGTCGCAATTTTAATAGCTTCTAAAAAACTAACATCAGGTATGAAATATGGCGTTTGGATATATATATATTTTTTTGCCATATTAATAAGCTTTAAATAGCCGATTTTAATTTGTTCCCATTCAGAGTCAGGGCCGCTAGACACGATTTGTAAGCCCACATCACCTTTTTTCGGAATAGCGGGGAAGTAACGGTCCGAATAACCCATTTTCTGTTGTGCACAAGCTTGATTCCAGTCAAGTAAAAAGCGTGTTTGTAATGGATGTACGGCACTACCCTCAATACGTAAATGTGTATCTCGCCAATAGCCAAATTTCTTTTGTAGACCAAGGTACTCATCTCCGACATTGAAGCCCCCGATGTAACCAATACGGCCATCAATCACAACAATTTTCCGGTGATTTCTAAAATTTAAACGAGGGTTGATAAGGGGAAAAATAGATGGGAAAAATACTTCAATTTCACCGCCTGCATTAAGCAATTCCTTGAAATGGCGCTTTTTAACGTTGCGTGAGCCCATTTCATCATATAAGATTCTTACCTTAACCCCTTGCTTTGCTTTCTTTATAAGTTTATCAATAATGCGTGTACCTAAGTCATCTAGACGGAAAATATAATATTGAATGTGAATATGATCTTTTGCTACTTCAATATCTTTCAAAAGTTGCTCAAATTTATTTGCACCATCATCAAAAATATCAATGTGGTTGTCCTGTGTTAATACTGCATTATTTGTTTTAAGATGCATATAAATCATTTCTTTATAATTTTCCGCATTTTCTATACGAAACTCGAACGTATCATTTCGGATCGCTTCTGTCTGATAGCTAATGAGGTTATCGATACCAATATCCTTGCGTCCTTCCCAACGGAATAAATGCTTTTTTCGTAATTGTCGTCCGAATAGCAAGTATAAAATAAACCCACCTAATGGAATGAAAAATAGTACGAGAATCCATGCCCATGTAGAAGTGGCATCTTTACGCTCTAAAAAAATTATGACCATTGCTGCTAAAATATTGATAAACATAATCAAAGATACTAGAAATCCAAAGTCTGCAAAAATACTCATTCCTACACCTGCCTTTACTATATTTTCACAATATATCTAGTATAGCCTACTTTATATGTGGAAAGAAGATACGAAATTTGTTAGTAAGCATGGAAAAGGATTACCTCCGAAACTAACGAGGTAATCCAAAATCAATTTCGCCTTTCTGTAATCGTTGTAAGCTGCCGCTGCATTTGTCGAATGAGGATCAATAATGCTCCCATTGAAATAAAATATCTGAAAAATCCCTTTGAAGAAGCTTTTCTCTGTTAATGAAAAACTTACCAACGCCACTATCTGCCCACATAATACCGATTTCATCATTAGAGTCAATTTGGAGTAGCAATACATCGTATCGTTTAAGGAGCTGCGATTCGTGACGGATATCCTCCTCTAAAAAATAGGCATAACCACCGATTTTAGCTCCAGCCCCTAAGAAGTGTTGTAGATAAATCTCTCGTAAATCGACATCTTGTGATGAAGGAATCAAGTTTGGTAAACAATTTATCGCGCGATAATCTAAAGCAGATACAGGTTCTTGGATCGGTTGAAATTGTAATGCTAACTCCTGGTGAATAGGGAACCTGTCATCTACTGTTTGTGCTAAAAACGCCTGTTTAGGAACCGTCGCTTCAAAATTTACAGTAGGATAAAAACGTATTTTATAAAATTGCTGGAAAATATCCTCGTGATAATGATCAGCATTCACGAAAATATTAGATGAAATAAAAAATTGCAAAATACCCTGAGATGGGAAATCCTTTAGTGGTGGCATTTCTGCAAAGTTAATTTGAGCTAATAGCCGCATAGGCTCACCTGTAATATCTTTCGGATATGTTTGGTAATGGGGTAAGTAAGGTTCCCCAGCAAATTTACTTTCCATAAACGTAGTTGAACGTTTATATGGTGTGATAATCATTGCTGAAAGTAGTGTATCTTCAATTTCAAAACGAAACGATTCTAGCTCTTTTGGAAGAAAAAGATTTGTTGTTTTGTTCATGCAGAGCCCTCCGATATTCTGCCCTAAGGAGTCCAATATCCCTTGCTGTGTTCTATAAACTTCGAATTACTATTAAGTTACGGCTTTTTATCAACAAATTATTCAAGTCGTAAAGATTTATTTGATGCTTTAAAAATAAATATTAAAGTTATTGAAACGAAGGCTATTGCTGCTGCAGTATAATAGCCTAAACTAGATTGCATTGTAAATAGCCAAGTGAAGAATAGTGGACCTAGAATGCGTCCTAGGTTATCCATTGAATAGGAAAGACCTGCAGCAGTCCCGTATTGACCACCAGATTCTTTAGTTGAAAGAGATACGACGCATGTTCTTGCGAGCGCATTTCCTGCTGTGAAAACACAAAGGGCAAAACCTGCCATGAATAAGTTAGCTGTTAAAGTAAATAAAAGCATACCCATAGCTGTGACAATTTGTGCACCTATTAACCAAGTTGTCTCGCTGCCATTTTTAATACGTCTAACAACACCACCTTGAATAGCTGCATCTACAAAGCCACTAAACATAAACAAATAACCAATTTGTAACGGTGTAATTTGAATTCGATCAATTTGGAATAACTGGAACGTTGCTTCTACTCCGGCCAGCATAAAAGTCACTGAAAATGAGAACATAAATAAATATCGCACACGGTACTGCAGCATTTTGGTCGCACCCTTTGGCATAATGGCACGTTTATTTGTATCTTTTCGTTTTGTAGGTTCTTTTAAAACGAAACTTGCATAAATAAATAATAGTGCAATTAGTGTTGCAGAAGCGACAAATGGTAGTTGCAGGCTATAGTGTCCGAGCATACCGCCAATTGCAGGACCAAAAATAAAACCGAGCCCTATGGACATGCCCATGAAACCCATATATTTATTGCGGTCCTCCTCACTCGACATATCTCCTACAAAGCCTGTCACAGATGTGTAAAGTGCGCCTGAGAATAAACCACCCACAACACGTGAGAAGTACAACATTGCTAAATTATCGATAAATAAAGAGAAAATAACAAAGCTTAAGCTAAAACCAACAAGGCCTATTAATATAAGTTGCTTACGACCTATCTTATCGGACAGCATACCCCAAAGTGGTGCAGTGAAAAAACTTGCAAGCGAGTACACGGTAAGTAGACCACCTACGTGTAGATTATCCCAATTTTGCTGAACAACAACCTCGGGTAAGACCGGTATAATAATCCCGAATCCTAGGTAGACGAGGAATTGAACAGACATTAATAATAAAATTGCCTTTTTCATACAGTAACCTGCTTTCATACGATATATTAGTATGTATATTCTACCTCTCTTGTTATTGTTATTACAAGAAAACGGAAGACAAAACAATTTAAGTGCTTAATGGCTCATTACTAAAAGTAGGGGATGCCATTTGCTAAAACGCATGCCATGTATATAAGTGATTAGAGTTAATGATTGGAGACAGTGCAATAGAGAAAAGAGGCAAAAGCAATGTATAAAAAACTGCAGACTGTTAACAATGGATTTATATTGATACTTAAAATTAATGACAGTTTTTAAAGTAACTACATGGACTCATTCCATTTTTAATTTTTTGTATCGATTGTCGCATAGTGTACTAAATTATCTCTGAGGTATACTACTAGAGGGTATATCGGTATTTTAATTTTTTGTGTTTATTTTTTGCTATTTAGTGGTAAATTAAGAAAAAATGGTTCGTCACCATAACATGTGGTTGATTTCCGTTCCGACTGGGCGCTTTCCTGGGGGCGTCCGATAAGCCGCTTGGGGAAACAGGATGTTGGTCACGAAGGCGTTATCGCAGGACGTGATGGTTTTAGCCTTCGTTCCTCTATCGCTGATCCCCAAGGAGTCGCCCAGTCTCCACTCCAATCAACTTATATATATGGGATATGTTTTAATAAAAATCATCCTACGTTTTGATGAAAAGCCATTAAAAAGTAAAGCGAAGGAAAAATTTACATTGTAACAAAAATGAAAAATTTTAAAGCAGAGTTAAATGGTATGATAGAAAGAGATTAACTCGTCAGACATCATACACTTGCATAAATGAAACTTTTTTGGAAATAAAACGTTATATAAATTCGAGGAAAGATTGAGGTGGAATGTATGAAAAAAGAAGTAGATTTGAAAAAGATTGTTTCGAATTTATCTAAGTTGGGTGTAACAGCCACTGTAACAAAGTCTCGACTTGAACTTTTAAAAGTGCTCACACCACCAACGCAAACTCCGCAAGTTCAAGCTTAACTCGTTTTACAAATAAAAATGGGTAGTCTCGTAATTGAGACTACCCATTTTTTATATCCATCATTAATCATCATCATCGTGAGTAGTAAACATGTAAGTACGATAGTGGAAACGCATACTGAAAACAAGACCGATGGCTAGCGAGTTCCCCATCAATGAACTTCCCCCATAACTGATAAACGGTAGGGGAATACCTGTAATAGGTAATAGCTGAATAGTCATACCGATATTTTCAAGTACGTGGAATGTAATCATTGCAATAATACCGGCACATACATATGTTGAGAATGGATCTTTCAATAATAGTGTAGTTTTTGTTAAATGATAGATTAATAAAAAGAACATACAAATAACAATACTAGCACCAATAAAACCCCATTCTTCTCCGATAACCGTAAAAATAAAATCGGTATGATTTTCGGCAACGTAAACCTCACGACCGCGGAAACCTTTTCCGAAAATTTCACCTGAACCAATAGCGTTTAAGGAAGTAATTAAATGGTATCCATCACTAGAAGAATATGAATATGGATCTAGCCAAGAATAGATTCGAGCAAACTGATATGGTTTAAAGCCGAATGTTTTCTCTAAGAAACTCTGCATATAGAGCGCCATCCATAAAAGAGAACCACCTACTAAAGCGCCACCTATAAAAGTCGGTAAAATAATTTTCCATGATATACCAGCTACGATAACAACAGCAGCTGTAATGGCAAAGAATACTAATGCTGAACCAAGATCAGGCTGCTTCATTACAAGAGCTAAAGGTAGTAACAGTGTAGCAGCGATTTTACCTAGCAATATGAAGTCTGTTTTTACTGATCTAAAAGAATAAACCTCGTTGTGCTTACTAATAAGTCGAGCAAGTGCTAGAATGTAAAAGGTTTTCATAAACTCAGAGGGTTGAATATTCCCTAGAGGTGTCTTAAACCAGCTTTTTGCACCATTAATACGTTCACCGATTTGTCCTGTTCCTTCTGGCATGAAGATAAGTAGTACTAATAAGGCGATGCCTGCACCGTACATATACCAAGACATTTTTTTATATTGATCAGGTTCAAAAAACATAACTACTCCAATAATTACTGAGCAAATGATGTACCATCGCAATTGTAAAGGAACATAGTTAATGCCATACTGACCTGATGTTTGCGCCGACGCAATGGCTAGCAAACTTATGACTAGGAAGGTTAAAAGTATAAAAGCGAGCGTCCAGTCAAAACGATTCGCGAAATTTCGTTTATTTTCCATACAAGCCACCTAAATTAATAATATAGTATCTCTTCATGAGCAAATTTGATTCAAATTAATTCCAATTCAATATGCTACCAAATATATTTAACTTCTTTCAACAAAAGTCTCCCACTTCTTTCGGTGGTAAGATGAATGCGGATTTAAGCTACTTTCAAAACACCCGCGAAAGAAGTTAAAGCCTCCTTATCAATTATGGCAAGGCATAATTGATAAGGAGTATTCACCTTAGGTCAAGAGGTAAATATTGATGCCGAAGTAAGTGTGTTAACGATGAGGTTCGATGCTTGCTTTTGACTTAGAATCCTCGAGATATTTGTAAAAAATGAATAGAATTATATTTTTAAAAATTGTTCATTCAGAGTAGTTAAAAACAGAAAAACAATAGCATCTTTAACATTCATATTATACCGTAAAAATCATTTTTACGCCTGTGAATATTGTTATGACGATTATTAGCATAAAATGTTTCAAAAAATTCATGTTTAGTTTTATAATGTAGTGAAGAATGGGGTGATGGTTGTGGCTAAAAAATTGAAGTCAGCAGAAGATTTTATGTATCATATTTATGTTCATATGAATGATGTCGATAAATTTGTTATTTTTAGTGGGCTTAAATTCTCGCAATTTGTGGCTGCACTTGAACCACTGCATCACTTACTGTTATTGAAACATTCCTATGAAGATGGTTCCTTTAATATGCATACACAGTTTGATTATATATCAGAAGAGGAAGTACCTCGGTTTGTAAAGAAGGCTACTGAATCCAAAGAATTGTGTTGGATAGACTTTATGGATGAGAAGAGGCTAGACCAACTAACACCGATGGAACAAGGAGAATTGCTTTACATAAGTCATAAAAAGGAACCGATTACTTCACCATTTTTTAATAAATTGCAAAATCGATTTGTCTACTATTCTTCAGACTTAGAGAAAATGACTAAAATTTATTTTCGCCATTTAAGTGATTCTGATTTACTCATTGCGAATGTTTTGAACAGTTTGATTCGTGAAAAGGAACGTAGCACTGGTTTTTGGCGACGGAAAGTGAAATCGAGTATTCCTTCTATTTCACCTGAATTTTTGCGTGCCTATCGTTCTTTTACTAAAGACGGAGCCTTGTTATCATTGTATCGAATTGAAAAGCCTAAAGTAGCTTACGGTATCGAAATTCGCAATCTGTCAGAATACTCCTTTCCTGATGAGGTATGGGATGATTTAAATACAATTTTGAAAAATGAACACGATGAATTGATTTATATTATTTAACATCTTTCAGCGGGTGACCAAATACCCGCTGAAATAGAGGAACTCAGTCTAAAAACGCCATATCCTGTGGCAACGACTGAGTGATCAACATCATGCTGTGTTGCTGTCGCTTCGCTTTCGCACAGACAAAAACACGTTGCTGTCGCTACGTTTCACTACGCTTTCGCGCACAAAACATTTGTTGGTCTAAAGCCTCCGAACGCAATTATGCCGAGGCATAATTGATCCGTTCATTTGTACGTAGAATGAATGTACACTAAATCTCACCGTCAAAATTACGGTGAGATTTTTATCTTCATTCAGTAATCGTTTTATGCGTCAGCTACAAAAGTCACTCACCTTTAAAGGTGGTGAGTTGAATGCGGATGTGGTACCTTTTCAGAGGGTATCCAAACACCTATTGAAATAGAGGGTCGCAGGCTAAAAACTTCACATCCTCACAAAATCTGGACGTAATTACGCCAAAGCGAAATTGATGTCATTTGTCGAGACGTTTCATGATAAACTAATAGTACTCAAGAAGTATGCGGAGGGCACAAAAATGAAAAAAAGAATCGGTTTATTATACGGTGGAAAGTCAGCGGAGCATGAGGTGTCATTGTCGACAGCACGTGCAGTCACTGGAGCTTTGAATTTCGAGGAGTATGAAGTATATCCGATTTTCATTACACTTGAAGGGGAATGGCGCCGCGGTGAGCGTCTGAATAAACCTGCAAGTACAATTGAAGAGTTACAATTTGGTGATGATGCCACTATTTTAGAAAATAATATTACAAATTTTTTGATGGATAAAGATGGTAAATCTGTACAATTCGATGTAATTTTCCCATTGCTTCATGGTACTAATGGTGAAGATGGAACTGTTCAAGGTTTACTTGAGGTTCTAAATTTGCCGTATGTAGGAAATGGTGTGTTAGCATCAGCAACTGGCATGGATAAAGTAATCATGAAGCAATTATTTGAAATTGCCGGCTTACCACAAGTGCCGTATACGTACTTCATTCGTAGCGAATGGGCTAATGAAAAGGAGGCTATCCTTGCTCGTTGTGAAGAAAAATTGGCTTGGCCGATGTTTGTGAAACCTGCAAACTTGGGATCAAGTGTCGGAATTAACAAGGCAACAAACCGCGATGAATTAGTGAAGGCTATCGAAATAGCCTTACAGTATGATCGTAAAATTGTAATTGAGCAAGGTATTGTCGCTCGTGAAATTGAACTAGCTGTGCTAGGAAATGACTTCCCGGAAGTTTCTGTACCTGGTGAAATTAAACCAGTAACTGAATTTTATGATTATGACTCTAAATATAAAGATGGGTCAACAGCCCTTATTATTCCAGCGGAGGTTCCTAAAGATACTGTATCAAGCTTACAGGAGCTAGCAAAGCGTGCGTTCAAAGCTATTGATGGAAGCGGTTTAGTTCGTGCGGACTTTTTTGTGACGGACGATAACAGCATTTATATTAACGAAGTGAATACAATGCCAGGTTTTACACCTGTTAGCATGTATCCTCTTCTATGGCAGCATACAAATGTAAGCTACCCAGAGCTGATTAATCGTCTGATTACACTAGCAATTGAGCGTTTTGAAGAAAAACAACAGCTTCACTATAAAAAAGACTGAGTGGGATTATTGTGAAAAAAACATTAAAGCAGTTAGCTACATGGTTAAATGAAGATGTGCCAGCTTTTGGTGATACGGTAGTATCAGGGATTTCCATTGATACACGTACAATTCAACAAGGGGACCTGTTTGTACCATTTCGTGGTGAGACGGCCAATGGACATAAATTTGTTTTGCAAGCCTTTGAAAAAGGAGCAGGTGCTTCTCTTTGGCAGAAGGATGAACCAAATCCACCACAAGGTGTACCATTACTCTTTGTAGATGATCCAGAATTAGCGCTTCAGCAAATGGCTCGTGCGTATCGCAGTGAGCATAAAGCAAAATTTATTGGCATTACTGGTTCAAATGGTAAAACATCGACGAAAGATATTTTAGCAGGCACGCTAACACCATTTTTTAAAGTACAAAAGACCATTGGGAATTTTAATAATGAACTAGGATTACCTATTACGGTTTTACAACTGGATGAAGATACTGATGTTGCTGTACTGGAAATGGGCATGAGTGGTTTTGGAGAAATAGAATTTTTAACGAAACTTGCTCGTCCGCATATGACGGTGATTACAAACATTGGCGAGGCACATATGCAAGATTTAGGCTCACGTGCCGGAATCGCTAAAGCCAAGTTTGAAATAATTCAAGGAATGCAACCGGATGGAGTGCTATTTTATGATGGAGATGAACCGCTGCTTCAAGAACTAGTTGCGAAAGAGCAACAGTTAAATGCAGTGGCATTTGGCTTAGAGCATGGCAATCTATTGTATGCAGACAGTATTGAAGCAACGTCTGATGGTAGTGGTTTCTCTACACATGGTGTGATTGAAGGAGATTTCTTTATTTCCGTTCTCGGGAAGCACCAGGTGAAAAATACATTAGTCGCTATGTTAATTTCTCAAAAATTAGGTTTAAACGATGACCAAATTCGTACATCCTTAAAACAAGTAGCTCTAACGGATATGCGCATGCAACAAGTGAATGGATCAAATGGGGCATTATTTATTAATGATGCATACAATGCTGCGCCAACCTCTATGAAGGCGGCTATTCAATTTGTAGCATCGACAACGATTCGCCCAGAAAAATGGCTTGTGTTAGGTGATATGCTTGAACTTGGACCAAATGAAAAGCATTTCCATGAAGATCTATCGAAGGATATTCATGCAGAAGAAATCGCTTATGTATGTTTATTTGGCCCAAGAATGGCTTATTTAAATGAAGTTTTAAAAGAGCGTTTTGATGAAGAACATTTGCTATATGTTGAGGATGATTATTCGCCAATTATCGAAAAACTACAGCAAGCTAACGAGGAGTCTATCGTTTTACTAAAAGGCTCTCGTGGTATGAAATTAGAAACAATCTTACGTGCATTCACGTCATAAAATGAAATAAGTAATCGGTGGGATACTCTCTCACCGATTCTTTAAATTCTTGATTTAAATGAGTTACACATTTAGAGGTGAAAATAATGTCAGTAGGTGTGTTATGTATACATGGATTTTCAGGCGGACCTTATGAAGTAGAACCTTTTACTACCTATTTACGTACGCATACAAATTGGCTGATTGAAGAACCTACTTTGTCAGGACATGGGGAGGAATTGCAAATGCGTGGTTTCACCGCCAAGCATTGGCTAATGGATGCCGAGCTCGCATTTCGTGCTCTTGCTAAAAAAGTAGATGAAGTAATAGTAGTTGGGTTTTCAATGGGTGGCATTATAGCGCTCTATTTAGCTAAACGTTATAAAGTGAAAAAGCTTGTATTACTAAGTGCAGCTGCCAAGTATGTGAGTCCGAAGCAACTAGTCAAAGATTTTAAAATGCTTGCCACTGAGGCGTATCATCGTAATCTGTCTAGTAATGAATTGTATTTACGATACCGGCATAAGTTTAATCATGTGCCACTATCGTCAACGATAGAATTCATGAAGCTTGTTCGAATGGTGGAGCCGTATTATAAAGATATTAAAATTCCGGTGTATATTGTACAAGGGAAATTAGACGGAATAGTACCATATCACACGGCTCAATTTTTATATGATCAAATAACCTCAAACGATAAAACTTTGTATTTTTCTGATAAAGGGAAGCATCATATATGTTATGATGAAGATTGTTCTGAATGGTTTTCTTACGTTTTGTCGTTTTTAATGAGTGCGTAAAGTAGTCAGATTATTACGACTCATGCGTTATCGTTGCATACGTTTTAATCCCATGTTAGACTAGTGTAAGCAATGGATACATTTTGTGCGAAGACTCTTCATATTTGATTGAAGAGTACTTTTTTTTGAACACAACGGTTTTATTCTAAAGTGAATAATTACGACAGAATCAAACCGCTCGGTAAAGACCGGGCTTTCCTTTTCATATAAGAGAGCTCTATATGACCATCATATAGAGAAAAATTTTAAGTAACGGAAACGTTCCAAAACACAGGCTCGAATTTGCCGACAACTTCATCTGAAAATGTAACCATTTGTCAACTTATAAGCAGAAAAAGGAGATTGAGAAGTTTGACAAATTTTTCAGAATTAAATATTAGCGAATCTACATTACGCTCAGTAAAGCGTATGGGATTTGAAGAAGCAACACCAATCCAAGAAGGTACTATTCGTTTTGCAATTGAAGGCCGTGATGTATTAGGTCAAGCGCAAACAGGTACAGGTAAAACTGCCGCTTTCGGGATTCCACTTATCGAAAAAATTGACCCAAAAAACCCTAATATCCAAGCATTAGTAATTGCTCCAACTCGTGAATTAGCGATCCAAGTTTCAGAAGAGCTATATAAAATTGGTTATGATAAACGTGTAAAATTATTATCAGTTTACGGTGGTCAAGAGATCGGCCGTCAAATCCGTGCACTGAAAAATAAACCTCAAATTATCGTAGGTACACCTGGGCGTATAATTGACCATATTAATCGCCGTACTTTAAAATTAGAAGATGTTCAAACATTGGTACTTGATGAAGCTGATGAAATGTTAAACATGGGCTTTATCGATGATATTAATTCAATCTTAGAAAATGTACCTTCTGAACGTCAAACATTATTGTTCTCAGCAACAATGCCACCAGCAATCCGTAAAATTGCTGAGACATTTATGCGTGATCCAGAAATCGTAAAAATTAAAGCGAAAGAACTAACAGTTGATAACATCGATCAATATTTTGTGAAGTCTGCTGAACGTGAAAAATTCGACATTTTATCTCGTTTATTAAACGTTCACCAACCAGAACTTGCGATCATCTTTGGACGTACAAAACGTCGCGTGGATGAGCTTGCACAAGCATTATCAATTCGTGGTTATCTTGCTGAAGGAATCCATGGTGACTTAAGCCAAGCGAAACGTATTTCTGTGTTACGTCAATTTAAAGAAAATAAAATTGATATTCTTGTGGCAACAGATGTAGCTGCTCGTGGGCTTGATATTTCTGGTGTAACACATGTTTATAACTTCGATATTCCTCAAGATCCTGAGTCTTATGTTCACCGTATTGGTCGTACAGGTCGTGCAGGTAAATCAGGTCTTGCAGTAACATTTGTAACACCACGCGAAATGGGTTACTTACGTATTGTAGAAGAAACAACGAAAAAACGTATGACACCACTTCGTCCACCAACAACTGACGAAGCTTTAGTGGGTCAACAACGCCTAGCTATGGATACACTAGAAGGTCTTATTGCGAACAATGACTTAGGTGATTATCGTACACTTGCGACTGAATTACTTGAAAACCATGATGCAATCGATGTTGTAGCTGCAGCAATTCGTTCATTAACAAAAGAGCCAGATGACACGCCAGTAACAATTACTGAAGAACGACCATTACCAATGCGTCGTGAGCGTTCTAACAACCGTGGCGGTGGAGATCGTGGACGTGGCGGTAACCGTAGCTTTAACGGACGTCGAGAAGGCGGACGTGGCGGAGATCGTCGTGGAGGAAGCGGTGGAAATCGTCGAGAAGGCGGACGCCGTGATGGAGGTCGTCGTGAAGGTGGACAAGGTCGTTCACGCGCACCACGTCGTCACGAAGACTAATCTTTATCTTCATTAAAATGATTAAACCTTACAGTCAAAATGGCTGTAAGGTTTTTTTTACTTCTTTCTGCGGGTGTCCAAACATCTACTGAAATAGAGGAACTCAGTCTAAGAACGCCATGTCCCGTGGCAATTTATCTCTGTGAAAGCAAAGACTACAGTGGCAAGTATTTTCTGCGTGAAGGCGAAGCGACAGCTACAAATGTTTCCTGCGCGACAGCGGTAATTACGCCAAGGCGATAATTGATATAATTTTGAAACAAAATGATTACTGATTACGTATACGTAGTTAATGAAAGAGAGGGAACGACTTTGAGAACAGAACCAATGCATATGATTTCTAAGAAAGGGTTAACAGTGTGGCGTTTATATGGTGTATTGCAAACGTTATTACTTTTGATTGTAGCGGCATTTGCATGCTACGGCACTTATTATTATGAATGGCCATCATATATTTATTTCATTGCAGGTGCTGTAGTCATACTTAGTGCTACCCTATCCACTTATTTATTTCCAAAGATAAGATGGGAACGCTGGCGCTATGAGGTGCGTGACAATGAGATTGAGGTGCAGCATGGTTTATTTGTTGTTAAACGTACACTCATTCCAATGGTGCGTGTACAGCATGTTGATACGACACAAGGACCGCTATTAAAAAAATATGGTTTAGGTAATATTTCAATATCTACTGCGGCAACTGTACATACAATTCCTGCACTTGTGATGGAAGAGGCTGATGGACTTCGAGCGCGTATTTCGGAATTAGCAAGGGTGGCGGAAGATGATGTCTAATGAAATTAATCGTTTACACCCGATATCGGCTATTATTACAAGTACAAAAGCATTAAAGAGTATGATTTTCCCGTTAATTATTATTATTGCAACTAATGGATTTCACTTCTCCTTTAATTTCCATAGTGATAATTTTTGGCGGACGATTGTCTTGTTTGGTATATGGGGAGTAGGAGCTTTACTTGCGCTTGTTAGTGGCATTGTTAAATGGCGTACCTTCGTATATTGGTTTGAAGATGGAGAATTGCGTGTAAAGTACGGTTTGTTTGTTAAAAAGAAACGTTATATCCCATTTGACCGTATTCAGAGCTTAAATTACAATGAGGATATTTTTCATCGACTATTTGGCTTAGTAAAAGTTCAGGTTGAAACAGCGGGTAGTAAGGATAGAAAGCCTGAGGTAGAGCTAACGGCTATACGTAAGGCAGCGGCAGATGTAATAGAGCTAGAAATGCGCCGTGCAAAGAACCAAGTAAATGAACAGATGAATGATGAACAGTCGCTAATAGAGGAAACATCAGTTCCAACTATTTATCATATGTCGATACGTGATTTATTTGTATTGGCCATAACTTCAGGTGGAATTGGGGTCGTTCTGTCCGGGATAGCAGCAATCATTTCTCAGCTTTCGGATATAATCCCATATGAGGAAATCTTTAATGAGCTAGCTGATTTTGCGAGAATTGGTGCATTTTTAGTCGCATTAGCAGTGATATTTAGCCTAATTCTGGCATGGTTTGTGTCATTTGTTATTACACTGATCAATTATTACGAATATACAGTCCGAATTGAAGATGAAAAGCTTATTATTACAAAAGGGCTAATTGAGAAAAAACGAATTACTTTACCGTTAAATAGAATTCAGGCGATTCGTATTGTAGAGAATCCAGTGCGCCAATTATTTGGCTTTGCAACAGTTGTTGTTGAGAGTGCTGGAGGAAATGGTGGAGAGGGAAATGATAAAAAAATTACACTGTTCCCACTTATTCAGAAGCAAGATTGTTTGGGAACGTTAGAGCAACTTTTTCCAGATATGAATTGGCGACCAGAATTTATTTATTCACCAAAACGAGCTCGTCCATCTTTTTACCGAATTGATTTTGTTTGGCTCATACCCATAATTGGTGCATGTAGTTATTTCTTTTATCCGTATGGGTTGCTTTCATTATTATTAATTCCATTAACGATAGTAATTGGTGCTTGGCAACATAAATCAGCTGGTTATATGATCGATGGAAAGCAACTAACTATGCAATATCGTGTGTTCAGTCGTACTACATTCTTTATGGAGAAAAAACGCATACAATCTATTGGGACTACTCAAACCTATTTCCAAAAAAGAAAAAATGTTATGTCTGTAAAAGCAACGGTCATGTCAGGCATGGCCGGTATGGCTGGGAATGTACGAAGCTTAGAGCAGCAAGATGCTGAAACAATATTATCTTGGTATGAACATTGAATACAAGAGTTGGCTAATCCTTACATTTTATGGTAGGATTAGCCTTTTTTATCTGTAAATATGCAAATATACTGTTTATAATAGAATAAATCAAACAAAAGGGGTGGTAATTTTGTTTAAGTATGATATTAATAAGAACACGTATCTAAAATTGTTGGATTTAAGTGACGTAAATGAATTATTCGCGTTGACGGATCGTTCGAGAGATACGTTGCGTGAATGGTTACCTTTTGTAGATGATGTGAAAACAGTAGAAGATACAGAGCGATTTGTAAGAGGTGCGATGCAACAATACGCAGATAATAATGGCTTACAAGCGGGGATCTATTATGAGGGGCAACTTGCAGGAGTGATTGGCTATCATCAAGTGAATTGGCAGCATAAATGGACAAGTATTGGATATTGGTTAGGGAACGAATTTGTTGGTAAAGGCTTAGTCACAAATTCTATGAAAGCATTTATTGATTATGCCTTTAGCTATTTAAAATTAAATCGCATTGAAGTGCGAGTAGCAGTAGGGAATATTCGAAGTCGTACAATTCCAAAAGTGTTAGGTTTTCATGAAGAGGGGCGTTTAAGAGATGCTGAGTGGCTTTATGATCATCATGTAGACCAAGTTGTCTATGGCTTAACAGCAGTTGAATGGAAAAAAATAAAGGCAGCGAGAGAAGATACGGTCGCACTTTGAAATAAAATTGACGAATTGCCTATCACTCTAGTAAAAAAATAAGAGGAGCAATCCGTGATGATAGCTTATCACGGAGGAGTGCTCCTCTTGTACTTATTACTTACCTGCCATCTTTTGTTTACGCCAGCTTAAAATTCTTTTTGGATGTAAGTAAACGAGTCCAAGAAGGAATCCTGCTACTAAGCCGCCTAAGTGAGCATAGACATTCACATTTGGCTGTAGGAAAGTCATAATAACACTGATCACAATGATGGGCAAAATAAGTTTACGAAGCATCGGCATTGTACGACGTGTATAGTAGACAAGTGCTCCAAAAGCACCGAATATTCCGAAAACAGCTCCACTTGCACCAAGACTTCCGTAGCTACTATCATTAAGTAAGTAGGTTGCCACGTTGCCTACAATACCAGACATTAAATAAATTGTAGTAAAACGTACCTTGCCAGCAATTCTTTCAAGCTCTGGTCCGAATAAATACAGTGAAAACATATTAAAGAAAACGTGCAAAAAGCCAGCATGTAAAAACATGGCAGTAAAAACACGCCACCATTCACCAGATCGTATAAGGAATTTCGATTGAAATCCGTAATTCAATACATTTTCTCCTACACCAGGTAAAATAGTTAGTACATAAACAATTAAATTAACCGCTATTAATGTTGAAACAATCGGATAATACTTTGTATATTGCTTAAAATTTTCTGTTCTACTAAACATAACTCCACCTCAATTTACAATTATTATACATGGCTTTTTAGAAATAGGAAAAGGAGAAGTTCAAATGATTAAAGGAATTGGTCTCGACATTGTAGAAATTGACCGTATTGCTAAAGCGATAAGAAGAACAAGTAAATTTAAAGATCGCATTTTAACTGAAAAGGAAAGAGTTTTGTTTGACGCACATTCAGAAACTCGTAAAATAGAATTTTTAGCTGGGCGATTCGCTGCAAAAGAAGCATTTTCAAAGGCATTAGGAACTGGTATTGGTGAAGAATGTAAGCTTCATGATATTGAAGTTTTAAGAGGGGAAGCTGGAAATCCGGTTTTATATTTCAAAGGACAGCTTGCGAATGGATTTGTAAGTATCACACATTCTAAGGAATACGCCGCGGCACAAGTAATATTATTACAATAAATAATGATAAACAAAGCTTGCGCCATATAAAACATTAAAAAGGCTCATCACCAAAAGTTGTGGATGACATTTTTAGAACGTATGCCATTTAGATAAGTTAATTGGAGCGAAGACTGAACGCCCCCAGTCGGAGCGGAAATCAACCCTACGTTTATGGCGATGAACTAATCAATTATGCCTCGGCATAATTGGGTCTGGAATCGGCTTTGTGCTTAGCTCTGCACGAGGGCCGACACGATGTCGGTCATTTCGGTAATGCCACAGGACGTGGCGTTCTTAGACTGAGTTCCTTTTTTTCAGCGGTTGTCCAAACACACGCAGAAATAAGTTAAAAGTAAATAAATTTCTGAGTGAAGATAAATATATTGCCCTTGTTCAAATGACATAACTGACAAATACGGTTCATATATTGTCGTAGTGGATTTGAAAGAAGGAAAGGGTGAAAGCGTGGGCAACCGAATAGTTAAATGGCTCGTCTTATTTTGTACGATATTACTTTTATCGGCATGTGGTACAGACTCACAGGAAAAAGTGTTGAAAAAAGTTAATGGGAAATGGGCAGAAGCAAATGGTTATGAGCTAAATGCTACGATGGAGATTAAATCTGGTGGAGATCCGAAAAAATATGATGTAACAGTTTGGCATACGAAACCTGATTTTTATCGAGTAGAAGTAGTAGAAAGTGGGAAAGATGTTTCACAAATGATAGTGCGCAATGCAGATGGAGTTTTTGTTGTTACACCTACATTAAACAAAATGTATAAGTTCCAAAGTGATTGGCCAAAGAAAAATAGTCAAGCTTATTTAATAGGTGCACTAGCAGAAGATTTAGCTCAAGATAAAAATTTAGTCATGAAAGAAGAGGACAAAGCATATATATTTGAAGCGGCTACTAGAAATAGCTATAAAAATAGTATGCCTCATCAAGTTATAACAGTTGATAAGAAAACAATGCTTCCAACTTCCGTAGTAATTATGAATGATGTAAAAGAAGAACAAATTCGTATCACATTTAAAAATATAAAATTAGGTGTTCAACACGCGGCTAAAGAGTATGCAGTTGAGCAATTTACAGAATCGGATGAAACAAAAGGTGAACAAGCTACACCACCAGAAAAAGATAAAAAAGATAATAAAGACAGTAAGGAGAGCAACAATAACCCGAATGGAAATGAAGAGAAAAAGGCAGTAAGTGCAGAAGCCGAAAATAAAGAGTTCCAAACACACTACCCTGTTGTAAATTTAGAAAATACGAAGATGGTGGAAGAGAAAGTTATGCAAGAGGGTGGAATGGATCGTGTCATCTTAACATTCGACGGTGATAAACCATTTACGGTTATGCAACAGCCAGTTACGAAAGAGGCTGCTATGTTACCAGTATCGTCTCCTGGTGATCCAGTAGATTTAGGCTTTACGATTGGTGCTATTACCGATACCTCTATTAGCTGGGAAAAGGATGGCGTTGAATTCTTTGTAGCATCTAGTAAATTGACTCGTGAAGAAATGGTGCAAGTAGCCACTTCTATGACGATAGGTAGTATGAAATAATTTTTCTAGCTACAGCTTTCTATATGGAAAGCTGTAGCTTGTTAAGTAAAATCGTACAGTTTTGAAGGAAATTAACACTGTTTAGAAGTTGTTAAGTCATATATGATAAAAGTTATGTAGAAAATTAGTCTAAAATAGAACAACTTATGTAAAAATGGTATAAAAAAGGCAAATTATTCAATACATAATGTTTTAATAAAAAATAAAGAGGGTATTCTAATGAAAACACAGCAATATTTTAGACCAACTAAAGCAGTAGTAGACTTACAAGCTATTCAACAAAACGTAAAAAATTTAAAAGAGCTACTTCGACCTAATGTTCAAATTATAGCTGTCGTAAAGGCAAATGCTTACGGTCATGGAGATGTAGCCGTTGCGGAAGCAGCACTTGAGGCAGGTGCAACAATGCTTGCAGTGGCAACTCCCGATGAAGCATTACATATTCGAGCGCATTTTGCAGAACCAGACATACTAATATTGGGTGCCTCTCCAGTTTCATTTGCACTATATGCTGCCCAGCAGCGCATTATTCTTACGGCATTTGCAAGTGAATGGGTACAGCAAGCGGCTCCGTTCATAGCTAATGAAGCAAATCCTTTACGACTACATATTAAAGTAGATAGCGGAATGGGCAGAATTGGCGTTCGTTCAGAGCAAGAATTATTGGCTCTATATCAAACAATACAGAATACAGTGAATGTAGAGCTAGATGGGATTTTTACACATTTTGCGACTGCGGATGAAGAGGATACTTCATACTTCGATAGACAAGTACAATTTTTTGAGCAATGTGTAACTGCATTACCTGAAAAGCCTAGACTTGTTCATGCATCAAACACGGCTACATCTTTAGTAAAAGATGCGCATTTACAATTTGATGCTGTTAGATATGGTATATCGATGTATGGATTATCACCATCTTCTTATGTAGAGGGGATTTTACCATTTCCATTACAGCCAGCGTTTTCGCTTGAGAGTGAGCTCGTTCATGTGAAGCAGTTACAAGCAGGTGATTCAGTAGGCTATGGAGCTACTTTTGAGGCTCCTTCAGATATGTGGATAGGAACAATACCAGTAGGCTATGCAGATGGAGTAATTCGTAAATTAGGTGGACAAGAAGTACTGATTGATGGACAAAGAATGCCGATTATTGGACGAATTTGTATGGACCAATGTATGGTTGCCTTGCCTAAAGCATATGCTATAGGTGAGAAAGTAACACTCATTGGTCGTCAAGGACATGATGCTATTTCAATGAATGAATGGGCAGCAAAGCTTGAAACCATAAATTATGAAGTACCATGTATTATTACAGCGAGAGTTCCTAGAGTATACATTTAATCTATAGACTCAGCCTAAAAAAAGTTACTTAAGGATTTTGTTATAGGCGGCCTTAAATAGTTTTGACATTTAAATTTGGATAAATGAATACTATATCTAAACACTAAACAACTTGGTAAATAACAACTATAGAAGATTTACTAAGAAGCTGAGTCATTCATATTTTGTAATGAATTGCAAGATGAATTAATCGGCATATACCTTCGACAACCTACATATTTTTACAACTTGGACTTTAAATTGTCAGATATTGTGTCATTTCGTGTCTTTTCAACGATATCTTTCAATGGTAGAATGGGTAGTAATGAAAAGTGGATGGTTCCGTTGGAGGTGCTTGCTGTGTACGAGAAAAAGTTAAGAGAAGCTACAATTGCTGTTCAGGATAGACTGTTTCTACAAACAAAGGAAGTAATTGAGAGTGAATCTTTTGCGCGTATTTTGTCGCGCAAAGTTTTAATGCAGGAGCAACCAAATCAAATACGGGAAGCTATGATGAAAGGATATGTTGAAATGTCTCATATAAATCTGAGTATTGCAAGTGAATGCTTGCACGCAGAATATGAAGCACAACATACGGTGGAGCGTCTCGTTAGCGGGGGATGACACTTTGAATGTAAAACGTGGTGACGTTTTTTTTGCAGATTTATCGCCGGTAGTTGGGTCCGAGCAAGGAGGCACTAGGCCGGTGTTGATTATTCAAAATGATATTGGCAATCGATTTAGTCCGACTGTCATCATCGCAGCTATCACTGCACAGATTCAAAAAGCAAAATTACCGACACACGTTGAAATTAATGCTGAAAAGTATGGTTTTGAACGTGATTCGGTTATTCTGCTCGAGCAGGTGCGGACGATTGATAAGTCAAGATTGACAGATCGTATTACGCAACTTGACCATGCGTTGATGGAGAAAGTTGATGGTGCATTGATGATTAGTTTAGGGCTTGTTAAATTTTGATATACATATGTGTATAGTGGCATCGAGATGAATTTACATCTCGATGCTTTTTTATCTTTATTCAGCAAATCTTTTCTGTGCGAAAGCGAAGCGACAGCAACAAATCTTTTCTGTGCGAAAG
Organism: Lysinibacillus sp. CTST325; assembly: GCF_054665055.1. Lineage (NCBI taxonomy): Bacteria > Bacillati > Bacillota > Bacilli > Caryophanales > Bacillaceae > Lysinibacillus > Lysinibacillus sp. CTST325. The sequence goes on from NZ_BAAFHO010000010.1 coordinate 168,513, forward strand.
CGAAGCGGCAGCCACAATTACGCCAAGGCGAAATTGATATTGTACTCTCGAATATCTTTATTACCATAAATTGAAATCGGTATTCAAAAATGGTATTAATAGATTTAAGATATACTCAAGATCTATATTTTGAATAGATTTTTGAAAAAATATCGAGTGGTTTAAGAAAATATAAATAGAATTTTATCTTCGTTCAGCAACAAGGGTTTGTCTGTGCGAAAGCGAAGCGACAGCAACAAGGGTTTGTCTGTGCGAAAGCGTAAAGTTAACGTAGCGAAAATGCAATTACGTCAAGGTGAAAATTGATAAGATGATCTGAATTATTTAAAGCATTTCATTAAAGTAGGTCGAAAAAAGTGTAAGAGTATAACTCCGAAAGGAATTGGGGGGGCAACAGTGACAATTAAGTCTTCGGTTGAAATTATTACTGAGTGGGATATAGTAGCAGCAAGACAACTGGGGCGTGACGAAGCGAAGGCGCTTGGATTTGACACTGTTGATCAGGCACGAATCACCACAGCTATAAGTGAACTAGCCCGAAATATATATTTATATGCAAGGATAGGTGTCATTGAAATTGACAAAGTTGAGACAGACACTGAGAAGAAAATAATTGTTATTGCAACTGATCAGGGCCCAGGAATAGAAGATGTTCGCAAAGTGATGGAAGATGGCTACTCCACTTCGGGAGGGCTCGGTGCAGGTTTACCAGGCGTTAATCGATTGATGGACAATATGGTTATTCAATCGGTTATGGGAGAAGGAACAACGATAAGAGCTGAAAAATGGCTGCGTTAGGATGTGGAATTTTTGGAACAATTAGAATTTCAATATAAAAAGATTTTGTCAGATTATATGACCGATCAAACTGAAAAGAATTTGTATATTGCTCAAAATTTCACTCGCCAGTTAATCCAAAAGAATATATCTCCAGAGGATGTTGTAAGTGTTCATAAAAACGCAGTTGAGAAACTATTTCCACGTAGAATGAGTGAAGAACAGCTCACATATGATTTTCTTATCGAAGTTATGGTGCATTATGGAATGGCTCATAGGGAGCACCAAAGTTTATTACAAAAACAAGCAGAGTATGAAATGGAAATGAAAATCGCAACAAACATTCAGAAAACATTACTTAAAACAGAAGTACCACAACTTTCAAGTATTGATATAGGAATGATATCTATTCCAAACCGGAAGATGAATGGAGATTATGTACATTTTTCATATAATCGAGAGGATTATTTGAGTGTAGCTGTGACAGATGTGGTAGGAAAAGGTGTTCCCGCTGCTTTATGTATGTCTATGGTGAAATACAGTCTTGAAACGTTAGAATATGCATATAAAGATCCTTCATATGTATTAGAGGTCATCAATCGAGTAATTGAAAAGAGTGTAGACGACAGTATGTTCGTTTCTATGTTTTACGGTTGTTTGGATATGCAAAAGAATATTTTTTCTTATGCTTCTGCAGGTCACGAGCCGGCCCTCCATTATTGCGCTAAACATAATAAATTTTTTCCTTTGGAATCGACGGGATTATTACTTGGGGTGTTGCCAGAAACGAAATATTCGTACAATGAAATTGTTTTGGAAGAAAATGATATCGTCATAATGATGACGGATGGTGTTACAGAATTCAGAACGCTTGATGAAATGAATTCACGAGAGGTCATTACATCACTGATATTGAAAAATAAATACTTATCAGCTCAACAATTATGTAATCTCCTTTTTAAGCAAATTGAAGAAATACAGGGTTTTAAACTATCAGATGATTTTACAGTTGCGATTATAAAAAAATAGGGTTTCAACCTTTGTAATTATGGGAATAGAAAAGCAGTCAAACAAATATGGTGGAGGTGTGCTGTATGGATATGGCGATACACTTTAAAGAACTAGATAATAAATTATACGGATTTATTGAGGGCGAAATAGATACTTATACTGCTTCACGACTTAGGGAGGAATTAGAGGCAGTGAAAATTACTGAAGGATTAGAAATAGTGCTTAATTTATCCAAAGTTAATTACATGGATAGTACAGGGTTAGGTATTTTTGTAGCCTTTTATAAAAGAACGTTACGTGAAAATGGTAAAGTTAAACTTGTAGGTTTGTCGAATAGATTACAAAGGTTGTTTGAAATTACTGGTTTAAGCGATTTAATGGATATTGAAACTGATAAAAAGGTGGAATTACGAAAATGAAGGAATTTGATTATATTGAGATAAGGGTTCCTGCAAAACCGCAATTTGTCAGTGTGATTCGATTGACGGTTTCTGGCTTAGCTAGTCGGGTTGGATTTAATTATGATGATATTGAGGATTTAAAAATTGCAGTAAGTGAAGCGGTAACGAATGTTGTACATCATGCATATAAGGACGAAGAAGAAGGAGAAATCGTCATAGGTTGCGCTTTATATGAAAATAAAATAGAAATGATGATTGCAGATTACGGCAATAGTTTCAATTTTGAGGAAATAAAGTCGAAGGTTGGTCCGTATCATCCTGAAGAGGGTATTGCGGGTCTACGAGAAGGTGGTTTAGGGCTTTATTTAATGGAAACTTTGATGGATGAGGTGATGATAAATAACGATGGTGGCGTAACTGTTTTCATGACAAAGCATGTTGCTAGAGAGCAGGTGGAAAAAAATGTCGAAAGAATCACCACATAAAACTTCGTCCAAGGAAGATATATTAAGGTGGATTGCGTTGTACCAATCAACAGAGGATGATGAAGCACAAACAAATTTAGTGATGCATTATCGATATTTAGTAGAGTCCATTGCACGCAAATATTCGAATGGTAAATCCCATTATGATGATATCGCTCAAGTAGGTATGCTAGGGTTGCTAGGTGCAATTAGACGTTTTAATCCTAATGTTGGTCGGAGCTTTGAAGCATTTGCTGTACCAACGATTGTTGGGGAAATTAAGCGCTTTTTACGCGATAAAACTTGGGATGTTCATGTACCAAGGCGAATAAAAGAATTAGGACCGCGCATTAAAACAACAGTGGAAGCGTTGACGATTGAGTTGCAGCGTTCTCCATCTATTAAGGAAATCGCGGATCAACTAGAAGTGGAAGAAGAAGAGGTTTTAGAGGCTATGGAGATGAGCCGTAGTTATCATGCTCTTTCTATGGATCATTCAGTAGAGTCAGATTCTGACGGCAGCACAGTAACGCTGTTTGATATTATGGGTAAAGAAGATGACGGCTTTGAAATGACTAATAAAAGAATGATTGTTTCTGACGCTATGAGTATTTTAGATGAGAGAGAAAGAGAAATAATTCAGCTTACATATTTAGAACAACTTACTCAAAATGAAGTTGGGGAACGATTAGGGATTTCTCAAATGCATGTATCAAGAATACAAAGGAAGGCAATAAAAAAGTTACAGGAATCTATCTTAGTAAGTGATGGTGTTTCGCTCTGAAATTTTTGGAGCGAGGGGACAGTCCCAGACGCAATTATGCCAAGGTAAAATTGATGAATAGTTTACTCTTCTTTTAGAGTAGACTATTTTTTTGCAATTTTAGTAAAGTGTAATGGTAAAATGAAAAGAAAAAAGGTAGTGATGATGTGGAACAAAAGCAAATGTTACAGCTTATTGCAAAGGATGTATCTATTAAGCCAGGTCAAGCTGATGCTGTTATTAAATTATTAGAAGAAGGAAACACCGTGCCATTCATTGCACGTTATCGAAAAGAAGCTACCGGGTCCCTTGATGAGGTACAGATTAAAGCTGTAGAGGATCGTTATCACTACATACAGCAGCTTGAACAACGCAAAGAAGAGGTTATACGATTAATTCAGGAGCAAGATAAACTAACACCTGAATTAGAACAAGCTATTCAAGCAGCAACTGTTTTACAGCGTGTAGAGGATTTATATCGACCTTATAAACAAAAACGCCGAACAAAGGCAACTATAGCGAAAGAAAAAGGGCTAGAACCTCTTGCAGATCTTCTATTAGAGTATCGTAGTGATGCTTTAGAACAATTAGCAAGGGCTTTCGTAGATGAGGAGAAAGTTACTAATGTAGAGGATGCGTTAGCTGGGGCTCGAGATATTTTAGCAGAGCGCTTTGCTGATGAAGCGGCAATCCGTGAAAAAATTCGTACGTATTCCTGGAGAGATGGAGTACTCGTAACAAGTGTCAAGAATGCAGAGGCAGACGACAAAAACGTTTTCGAAATGTATTACGAATATGAAGAGCCTGTAAATCGTATTGTTCCACACCGTATTTTAGCTGTAAATCGTGGTGAGAAAGAAGAAATCTTAAAAGTAGCAATTCATGTACCAATAGATCGAGTATTGATGATTATGTGGAAGGAATGGATTCCTGCTACAGGTTCTTCACCAGCAATTGCCGAGGTGAAGCTAGCGATAGAGGATTCGTACAAGCGTTTAATTCAGCCTTCTATAGAACGAGAGTTACGAAATGAACTTACTGAAAAGGCAGAGATGCAGGCTATCCACATTTTCTCTGAGAATTTGCGTAATCTTTTATTACAGCCTCCAATGAAAGGAAAGTATGTATTGGGTGTTGATCCAGCGTATCGTACAGGTTGTAAGTTAGCTGTTGTGGATGAAACCGGGAAAATGCTAGAGGTTACAGCCATTTATCCACATCCGCCGAAGCCAGATGTAGCAAAATCGAAAGCGGTTGTGAAAGAGATTTTAGCAAAATACCCAATAACTATAATTGCTATTGGTAATGGTACTGCCTCGCGCGAAACAGAACAGTTTATAGCAGACGTATTGAATGAGCTTGAAACTGATACGGCCTATGTTATTGTCAATGAAGCGGGGGCGTCTGTATATTCAGCGTCTGAAATTGCTCGTGCAGAGTTTCCTGATTTACAGGTAGAACAGCGTAGTGCGGTTTCTATTGCGCGTCGTTTGCAAGACCCGTTGTCAGAGTTAGTAAAAATTGAGCCAAAAGCAGTTGGAGTAGGTCAGTATCAGCATGATGTCTCTCAAAAGAAATTGACGGAGTCCTTAACATTTATAGTAGAGACAGCTGTTAACCAAGTTGGTGTTGATGTTAATACTGCCTCATCTTCGCTACTGCAATATGTTTCTGGATTATCTAAAACAGTTGCGGAGAATATTGTAAAGGTACGAGAGGAAGCTGGACAATTTACTACACGTGCTCAACTTAAGAAAATTCCACGACTTGGTGCTAAAACGTATGAACAAGCAATTGGTTTCTTACGTGTTCCAGGAGCAAAAAATGCATTTGACGCTACGGGTATTCACCCTGAAAGCTATAGTGTAGCCGAGCAGATTTTAGAGGTAGCACAAATTGATAAAAAAGAGCTGGGGACGCAAAAGGCAGAGGAGGCCATTGCAAAACTAGAAGTAGAAAAATTAAGTGGAGTTTTAGATATTGGAGTTGTCACAGTACAGGATATTGTGGATACATTAATGAAACCAAGTCGCGATCCACGTGATGCATTCCCTCAGCCTCTGCTGAAAACAGATGTATTAAAAATGGAAGATTTACAAGTTGGGATGGAATTGCAAGGTACAGTTAGAAACGTAGTTGATTTCGGAGCGTTTGTAGATATTGGAGTGAAGCAGGACGGGCTTGTGCATATTTCAAAATTACAAAAAAGACGTATTAAACATCCATTAGAGGTTGTTGCTCTCGGTGACATTGTGACGGTTTGGGTCGAACAAATAGATGTCAAAAAAGGGCGCATTTCACTAACGATGCTACCTCCTAAAGATCAAACTATCGAAGTGTAATCAATTTCGCCTTGGCGTAACTGCCGCTGACGCTTTGTTTTCGCTACAGATTAATTACGGTCCGTTAACGCGGGATAAATGAATACCACACTGTCTATACTACGCAGTGTGGTATTCTTATTGTTAGAGGTGATATAGATATGAACAATGAGGAACTACAAAGTCTTGTTAGTCGAATATCATTAGAAAGCTTCCAGAAGCCATTCATGCATCGAGCATATTTTAATGCAAGGCTACGTTCAACAGGAGGACGTTATCTTTTGCAATCGCACAATATTGAAGTTAATCCAAAAGCTTATGAATTGTATGGTATTAGCGAAGTAGAAGGTATAGTTCGCCACGAATTATGTCATTATCATTTACACTTGGAAGGCAAAGGGTATCAGCATCGAGACAAAGATTTTCGAGAGCTATTAGTAAAAGTGAACGCTCCTCGTTTTTGCTCAGCATTGCAAATCCCTAAAACATCTCAAAAAAAACAACGTCGACTTTATACATATACATGTGTAAAATGCCAACAATTATACGTAAGGAAAATTAGAATGAATGTGGGGAAATACTGTTGTAGCAAGTGTTTAGGGCGTTTAAAACTAGTGGAATGAAAAAAATAATAAAAAAGGGTTGACGTTCATTATAGATGTATCTATAATAGTAAAAGTCGACAAGATAACGACGACAAAATATATGAATTATTCCGAAGTAGCTCAGTTGGTAGTAGCACCTGACTGTTAATCAGGTTGTCGCAGGTTCGAGTCCTGCCTTCGGAGCCATGGCCCCTTGGTCAAGTGGTTAAGACACCGCCCTTTCACGGCGGTAACACGGGTTCGAATCCCGTAGGGGTCATTTCATTAGTTTGATTCATAAAAATATAGTAACATTGGTCCCGTGGTGTAGCGGTTAACATGCCTGCCTGTCACGCAGGAGATCGCCGGTTCGATCCCGGTCGGGACCGCCACTTATTGGGGTATAGCCAAGCGGTAAGGCAACGGATTTTGATTCCGTCATGCCTAGGTTCGAATCCTAGTACCCCAGCCATTCATTTCTTAATATGAGCCATTAGCTCAGTTGGTAGAGCATCTGACTTTTAATCAGAGGGTCGAAGGTTCGAGTCCTTCATGGCTCATCTTTTTTAAGAAAAAAGGTTGACTTTTCGGGTTATCATAGTATAATGAGAAAGTTCCTAATTGAATGCGGTCGTGGCGGAACGGCAGACGCGCTAGGTTGAGGGCCTAGTGGGGGCAACCCCGTGGAGGTTCAAGTCCTCTCGGCCGCACCAAGTCAATTTGTGAATTTATATAATATGCGCCCGTAGCTCAATTGGATAGAGCGTCTGACTACGGATCAGAAGGTTATGGGTTCGACTCCTGTCGGGCGCGCCATTTTAAATAAATATAATTTACCACGCGGGTGTAGTTTAATGGTAAAACCTCAGCCTTCCAAGCTGATGTCGTGAGTTCGATTCTCATCACCCGCTCCAAAAAAACTTATTGACATTCATATTTTTGTGTAGTATGATGTAGAAGTTGTCGCTTTTAGTGACATTATGAACCTTGAAAACTGAACAAGCAAAACGTAATCAATAAAGTTTTTAGTAACTAACCTCGAGTTAGTGAACGAAGCAAAATTTTGGACATCAAACATGATGCCAGCAAAACAATTTGAGCTAATCAAATTTCTTTTTATGGAGAGTTTGATCCTGGCTCAGGACGAACGCTGGCGGCGTGCCTAATACATGCAAGTCGAGCG
>NZ_BAAFHO010000011.1:0-151450 GCF_054665055.1 Lysinibacillus sp. CTST325
ATGAAACGTTCCAGTGTTCTTGAATAGACTCCTGTAGATTCAAATACGATATGAGGTTGCTCATCATATCCTTCAATTAAGTCATCAATTAACTTTTTAAGGTCCATAAATCCCGGACGATTGTGCGCAATTTCCTTTTCCAACTGACATTTTTTCAGCGCGTTATAGACAACCATATAACTCTTTCCCATACTAATATCAAAGGCGATAACATGTTTCATGTTCTCCCTCCCTATGTGTTTTGAAGTCTTCACATTAGCCTTATTGATTCCCATTTCTTATACACGATCTCAAAGGATCCAACATACTTAAACCTGATTCAAATAAGGTTGTGAAGTAGGTCAGTTTTTTTTACGGATTCAAGATCCAAAGAGCTGCCCGACCTATTCTTCACCTCTACTATATAAAAAAATAGTAGTACGAACCAATGCCTTGGTCTGCACTACTAATCTTAGTATGTTTTCTTTATTGAACTAACGGAGCAGAACAATTCAATAAAGTTTTAGTTTTAGTGGTAAAATATGTTTATGATGGGAGGGATTTAAATGGCTAATTTTTTATTACCACTTATGGGCGTTTTTATCGTTATTGCAAATATCATTGGCTTTATATTCTACAAAAAAAAGAAAAATTTATATGCTGCTGCTTTTACAATATTGTTATCAGCAGTTTTGTTTGGGGCAATCGGTGGTGCATTAGCATTATTTATTATTCGTGATGCTTTTGCAGTATTTTACGGAATGCAACTAGCACAATATTTATTATTCAATAGTATCATCGTTTTCATTATTGCAATTTTAGTAACTATAATAAAAAGATATAACAACAGAACAACATAATTCACGACTATATTCAACTCCCATGGAAGAACTTAATCATCTTTCATTTTCTGTGGTGAAGAGCTGAATTTTGCGCTTCATGGATGGCTAACGGGTAGCATTTGTTGAATATTCGATTCAAATACTCAAATCAAAAAAGCGATGATCTCACATTTTTTTGTGGGATCATCGCTTTTTTCTATCTCAAGACAGTAAAAGCAGCAATCTAAACGAAAACGCACTTTTATTAAATTTCAATTAAAACGGACCTTCACCGTCCGATATATTGATTTGATCGTTTCCAAATGGATCATTTGCTAGTTTTCCAAGTAAGATGGCCTTATCTTTTTTTAGTTTTTGGTTTTCTGTTTCTAATTAGTTAATCTTCGTTTTAATGATTCAATAAGCTTATCTTTTGAACTTTCACTAACCGTCTGTTTTTTAGTGATAACCTTTAACTTCTGATTTTGCTTCTTAATTGCTTCGTCAACCGGCTTTATAGGTTCTTCCTGATAAGAAGTATAAGAACGTCTTGCTCACCCCTGCTTTGCGGCATATTTCGGCTTTTGAAACAGGATTGTTTACAAGATCATCGAGGAGGGTTAGCTCCTTTAAGGCAGCTAAAACAGCTTGTTTTTTATCTTTAACATCAAGATGAGTTTTTTTGTTATTAAGCAGGCATATCAGTCGGTGTTGGTTTTGCGTAGCCTTCTTTATAGGTGTTATCAATTGTTTGACGAATTTCTTTCAGGCTCATACCATCTTTATGCATTTTTGCAGATTGGACAGCAATTTCTAGGCAAACGAGACAACGAGTACCGTGATCATCCCAAACAATAGTGCCATCCTTACGTTTTTCCTCAATAAAGCAGTTTAAATTGCTTTTATGTCCGGCTGATTCGCCACATCCACAATAGCATGGCATCCATTCTAAAATTTCTGTAGACTGACCAGCAATTTGATACACTAAGCGAATATCTTCTGATTTATTATCTAAAAACGATGGTAATATATCAGCAGATGCAGTTTCCTCCTGAATATCTCCGGAAGCATGTTCATGTTCTTCATGTGAAGCTTCTTTTTGCGCTGCATTCTGATTTTTTTCAACAACCTGTTTATCTTCACCACAAGCACTTAACACTAATAACGACAAAGTAAAAATAGATAGTAGTTTTTTCAACAAAAGCGCCTCCTACATGTTTACAATATTTCCATTATAACATCGTTCACTTAAACATTTACAAGAAGCGCTAGCAAAAATTAATGAAATATATCTAATCCGCGTGTTTTGTTCATTAAAAGTTCCATTTTCTCACTCAGTAATTTTTTCATGAAGAAACCAAATAGAATGAAAATGAGCCAGAAGAAAGATAAAAAGGCAAGATCAATCCAGACCTTCGACCAAATAATACCACCAACTGCCTCTCGCATCATTCCAATCGCATAAGTGAACGGAAGAAATGGATTTATCATTTGGAAAAACTTTGGTAGTAATTCTACAGGATATGTGCCACCGGAACCTGCAATTTGCAACACTAACATGACAATGGCTAACGCTTTTCCAACATTTCCGAATACGGATACTAGCGTATAGACAACTGTAATGAACACTAAACTAATAAATAGCCCAAATGGAATAAAGAAGTAAGGAGCACTAATGGACCCATCTAAAATAACAATATCTCCTATTGTAATAATGAGCGTTTGAATAAATGAAAAAGTTGCAAATGTTAATAAACGTCCAAAGTATATTTGGCGAATACTATATTGATTATTGTCGTGAATATCTACAGATAAAAGAGAAATTAATAATAAACAACCAACCCAAATGGAAAGCACAGTGTAAAAAGGTGTCATAGCTGTTCCATAATTAGCAATTGGAAACATTCTATGTTCCTCAAGCTTAATAGGCTCCTCAAAGAAATCTCGCTCAGCGTTAACATCGTTTTTCAATAATTGAACGATTTCAGAAATATCAGCTTCGCTTTCTAATTTTCTTAGCTTGTCTGCAAGATCTTTAATTTTTGTACTTAAAGCAGGAAAATCTGATTGTACTGTACCAATTGTCTTATTAGCTGTTGCTAACATATCTTTAGCATTTGTTAAACGATCTGTTGCTTGAGGCAGTACACTTTTTACTTTTGTTAGCATGGTTGATGCATTTGTTAACGTATTTCTCGCAGAAGCCAAGGTCGTATGAATTTGTGGCTCTAGGTTATCGTTATAATGAGTAAGGAATTGATGAAGATTGTTTGAAGCGTTTTGCGCAACATTTTGAACATCGGCAAGATCTTTTTTTAGCGTTTCGACATCAATATTATTTAACTGCTGTACTTTAGTAGAGGCGTCCGTTAATAAAGTATTTAGCTGATTTAGTGCTGTTAGAGAGCTTAAGGAATAATCGGTTAAACTAGGGTTTGCTTGTAAATTCCCGCGTATAGCTTCAAGTTGTTCAATAATTTTATTATTAGCTAGCAACGACTTAACATCTTCAGAATTGCTTTGCTGTAGCGCCGTTAGGATGTTTTGCACTTTGTTGTCAAGCTGTTTACGTGTCGAAGCATCAGCTTGTGTTAATTTTTGAAGTGCTTCAAGTGTTTGGATGCTAGAGTTTACTTTATCACGGGATGTATCCAGTTGATTTTTAATCGTATCCTTTATTTGTGCAATGGTAGCTGAATCCACATTAGCATTTTGTATTTTCCCTATTATATCTGTAAATCGTTGGGCAATATTTTGTACAGTTTCTAGATCTTTTTTGATGATAGGGGACAACTGGTTGAACAATGTATCAGCTTCATTAATCAATTTTAAGCCTGAGTTGATAGTTGTTAGACCATCATTTGTTAATTTTTCAACCTCAGGAACTTGGGTAATCGTGTGGTTCAGTAATGTCTCAGCTTCTTTTCCGCCTTTAGCAGTTTTTGCTAAAAACGTTCCGATATCAGGAAGGTTATGTTCGATTGTAAAAATGTAATTTTCGAATTTCTTAAAATCTGGAATTTCCTTTTCCATCTCCACACCGACCGTATTAAAAATAGAAAAAAGTGTTCCGCTGACAGTTGAAATAAACTCACTAGAAACTTGTTGCGTCAGTCCGCTTGCACCTTTACTTGTAATTTTGGGTGCGATTGGATTTATTTTTTCGTTTACATAATAATCGATATGCGCTTTAGTAGGCACATTTGATAGTATGGAGGTCAGCTTTTGAGAAAAATCACTAGGGACAACAATAACCGCAAAATAGTTACCGTTTTTTAAATTATCAATGGCTTGTTCATGAGAAGTAAATTCCCAAGTAAAGTTTTGATTGGTACTTAAATTGTCTACTACCTCGTTACCGACATTAATATCTTCTCCTCTAACATTCGCTCCTGTGTCTTCATTGACAATAGCAATTTTCATGTTGGCTGTATGTGCATAGGGATCCATAGATGCATAAATATTGAGCCACGCATAAAGAGAAGGTAAAAAAATGAGTCCACCAATAATGACAGCAACTACCCAGTTTGTTAAGATATTATGGATATCACTTTTATAAATTTGAAAAATATTTCGGATAGTGTGTTTCATATTAACCACTCCATATTCGTATTGAGCATTATATATGTATGTTCCCAAATTTGGGCCAGATTATGTTTGAATTATGGAAAAACTTATTTTCGAAGACTTATTAGTTTACTAGGTTTTAAAAACACTTTATAATCAATCGCGAATACACTAAAACTAGGATTTTTTGGTGTAAAAAAGGAGGAACATATTCTAGTGAAAAAATTACTAATTATTGGCTCAGTAATTGTTTTGTTATTTGCAGTAATTATTGTGCTAACAAATGTCTCGAACAATAGCAAATTAGCAGGCGCAGAGAAACTTTATGGCGACAAAGATCTAAAACAAGAAACAATTGATCAATTGGATGATAAAAATTACCAAAATATTATGTTACCAGACGAACTTGAAAAAAAAATAAAAGCTGGTGAAGATGTAAATGCTTATTTCTTCAGTCCGACATGTGTGCACTGTAAAGCTTTTACACCAGTGCTAATGCCTATTGCTAAGAAGCTTGGTGTTGATATTGCTCAATTAAATGTTTGGGAATACGAAGATTTATGGAATAAATATCATATTACGGCGACACCAACTTTTATTCGCTTTGAGGGTGGTAAAGAGGTAAATCGTTTTGAAGGTGCCTTATCAGAAGAAGATTTACGTACATTTTTAAAGAAAGAAGTATTAAAAAAATAAGTAAAGCGGAGACTGGATCAAAAGTTATTTTTGAACAGTCTTTTTTTAACTTCTAGTTAAGCCTCCGGACGCAATTATGCCGAGGCATAATTGATTTGTGTAGTGTATACTAAATATACTGAAGAGTTGTACATTGGAGGAATATTGAATGACAATGGATGATTATTTTTATAATGGTGAGCTAATGAAGTGCTATGAGGCGGCTAAGCAAGTTATAAATGAAAATGAGATAGCGTTAGCTGATAAATATATTAAATTATTAGAAGGGTACGGTTTTGCTAGCTTTACAAAGCCTACACTGGGTGCTGAAACTCAACATGCAGAACGAGCGGATGAAAGTTATCCTGAATCGGATACCGTAGTCGAAATTCGCGCGATAAAAGATGAAACAGAGTTTTCAAAGCGTATTAAAGAACTTGAGGATGTAGCAACAACAGGTACCTCAAATGAAAAAGCACAATCATATTTTACACAAGGTGAACTGTTTTTGTTTGCGCATCATTACAATGAGAGTGTCCATTGTTTTAGACAAGCAGTAAAAGAAAACCCTAACAAGGCGTTATATTGGGGCATCACAGGTCAAACGATGCATCGCTTTGGGTGGATGCCATTCGATGCACTTGGCTACTTAGAGCAAGCTATTAACTTAGATCCAAAAAATGCACGTTGGAAATGGAATAAAGCACTTGTTCTTATTCAATTAGCGAAGGATTTGCAGATGGCACCGTTTATGGCAAATGCTGCGATTACATTAGAAGAGGCAATAGCTGATTGTGGCGAACATCAGCGTTCCTTAAAAGATGCTATCCAAAATACAATAGATAATATGGATAGCTATGTATTTTCATAGCAGATAGAAGATGTCTCGAAAGCTGAGGCATCTTTTTTATTTTCATTCAGCACATGTTTTTTGTAGTGATACTTTTTATCCCGGAAAAGCCTGATAAGTGAAGATTAATAATCAGTGTAGGATGAAGAACCTCTCCTACTGATTAAAGTTTTACTTTATTTTAATATTTAGTCCTAAACTTTTATTTTTATTTGGTTGAAAAGTTGGTACTTATCGATAATTTTATAGTATAATTATACTAAATGCGTCAATAAAACAATATATGGAAGGAGCTTGTTTAGAGATTAAGAAGGGGTGTTATGATGTGGAAATTTAATGAAGATTTTTCATTTGTGAAGCAGGGCATTCAATTCATCCTATTATCACTGATGTTATTAATCGTAATTGGTTTGGGTAGTGATAAATTTTATTGGATATTTGGAGAGAACAATTATGTAACGCTTCATTTAATGATGGAAATGCTTATTACTGTAGTGACAATGTCTATTTCGATTCAGACATGGTTAATTACGCCTTATATTTTATCGAATAAAGTCCTCTATGCTGGGTCATTATTTTTAACGATTAGCTTATTAGAAATGGCTCACGCACTTTCCTATAAAGGAATGCCATTTTTCATTACTGAAAGTACGCCGTATGCATCAACATGGTTTTACATGTTTTGTCGATTACTATTATCGATTGGTTTTCTCATTATTTTTTTTATAAAGGAAAAGGAAATAAAATCGATTTATCGTTGGTTTATTTATAGCTTGCCGTTTGTAATCATCACTGGTTGTTTTGTCGTTATCTATGCCCCAACGCCTATATTGCCACCACTTTTGATAGAAAGTGAAGGTCCCACTGTTTTAAAAAATACTTTGCAATATATAGCTATAGCTTTCCATTTGGTGATTATGGCTTTATTACTTCAAAAGTTTAAAAAAGCACCTAAAATTATATTTTTATTATTATGTAGTTCGATATATTTAATAATGAGTGATTTTCTTTATACCATGTATCAAGATGTTTCTGATATTAAAAACTTCATAGGACATATGTTTGAGTTAGGTGCATCTTATCTTTTATTTAGAGCTATTTATTTTTCATCTATCGAAAAACCTTTCCAGCAGTTAGTTGATACACAAGAGCATTTAGAAAAATCTCGTGAAAAGATGCATCATATGGCTTACCATAATGAGATTACGAATTTACCAAATGAACGTTTTTTAATGGAATCATTAAAAAAAGATTTATACATATCTAAATCCCAAAAGGCAATTATTGCTATCGGTATAGAAAGAATTGCTGCTATTAAAGCGTCTTTAGGTAGTACATATGCAGACCAAATGATAAGTCTAATCGCGCAAAGATTGAAAAATGTTTTACCAGAAAAGTACTTATTATACTCACAAAGAGAAGATTATTTTGTCGTTTATATTGATGAGGTGCATGATACCCATCAATTGACGCAGCTAAGTCAAAAGCTCCAACTTGTCATGGAAGAATCATTTCAAGTACAACATTTTTCTCTCAATAGTCAATTAAATATTGGTATTGCTTTATTTCCAACTGACTCTTATAGGGAAGAGGAACTTATTAGATTTGCATTTTATGCCATGCATGAAGCACAGAAAACGCCAACACGCATTAGGTTCTATGAGTCTTCAATATCTAATGAAACGACTGAACGACTTTTATTAGAAACTGATTTACATGATGCATTAGCGAATCAAGAGCTTTTTTTAGAATATCAACCACAACTAGATTTACACACGGGTCAAATTAAGTCAGTAGAGGCTTTAGTTAGATGGCAGCATCCAAAAAAGGGGTGGATTTCGCCGGGACTCTTCATTCCAATTGCTGAGGAATCGGGATTAATTATACCTATAGGACAATGGGTACTAGAAACAGCCTGTAAACAAGTAAAGAGTTGGGAAGCAGCTGGATTGCCACCAATTAAAGTGGCAGTCAATCTGTCATTAGGTCAACTTTTTCAGCAAAATTTAGTTGAAATAATTCATGATGTTCTTGAGAAAACGCAATTAGAGCCAAAATATTTACAGCTAGAGATAACAGAAAGTATGACCATCAATATTGATCATATGACGACGATTTTACACAAATTGAAGGCGCTTGGGATTACGATCGCGGTAGATGATTTTGGAACGGGCTATTCGTCATTATCTTATTTGAAGGATTTTCCTATAGATTGTTTAAAAATCGATCGGTCTTTCGTTCAGAAAATACAATCGAACTCTACAGATAAGGCATTAGTTGACATGATTCTCTCTATGGCAAAGCATCTACAGTTAAAGGTAGTTGCAGAGGGAATAGAAGAGATAGAACAGCTATCATATCTAATAGAAAGCAAATGTGATACTGTACAGGGCTTCTTATTCAGCAAACCTGTACCTCCGCATATTTTACAGGAGAACTATCAAACGCTTCACAATGATGCAAAGTCTATTTTAGATTCAATTACTATATCGGAAGTATAAAGTGTTCATGCAACATCCTTGTTTCATCTTATAACAAGGATGTTTTTGTTTGCTATGTAAAACTATGAATGCCTACATTGTAGACCTAAACGTCAACCGTTTCTTTCTATTCTACAATCATGGTATGATAGTGAGGAAATGATTTGTAGATATAAAGGACGGGTTTTTTCATGGCACAAGAAGCGGCAAATAAATTTATTGAAAATGTATGTAATCATTTAGTGCGCAATATGAATATTACGAAGGTTGAGGAGCACTTTAAAGAAGTAATAGAGATGCAACGCAAATCAGCACAGTCTCAAATTGATTTTTGGGATATGTTAATGATAAATATGCTGTATTTTACTGAAAATGAGCAAGTTTGGGAAAAAGAATTTTTGAAGATGCTTGAAAAGAAAGAGTGGGTAAAGGCCACTGTACTTGAGGAAGAGCTATTGATGCATCAAATGCGTATTCGTCAGCAGGTCGCCGAACAAATGGATTCCGCTAAAGAATTGTTTCATAAGCAGTATGTGACAGACAATGTGACAGAGGAAGATATTGTTTACGATTATGCTTATAGCTCTGCTGGACATTCAATGCGCGTAGATTTATTAACGGTACTTGTCTCAACTCCAGAGCAATCAAAAGTGCTATTTAACGCAGATCCACAAGAAACGATTCGCATAATTAACGGCTATATTGCTTATCATACTGATGGTCTTATTAATAAGACAAAATTAATATAGTTTGGCTCATTCTCAAAAGTTGAGATAATATTTGTTTTACGCCATGTATATAAGTCGATCGCAGTACCTTGAGCGAGCCGATAGAAGAACAAAGGCTAAAAGCATACGTTCTATGATTACGCTTTCGTACATAAAAACTAAAAACATTGTGTTCCAAGTGTCTTATCGTATGCCCCAAAAACTATTTATGATAACGAAGCAATCCTGTTTTTGTCTAGATATTTTTTGCAGTATAATAAGGTGACACTAAATTCACCTCACCTGAAAGGAATTTTTTATGAATACACCATTTACATTTAAACATACACAGCCAACGAATATGGATCCAAATAGAAAATATCCAGCGATTTTTTTATTGCATGGAATGGGAAGCAATGAAGATGATTTACCACAATTAGTGCAGGGCTTTAAAGAGCAATGTCATATCTTTAGTTTACGTGGACCTATTACGCAAAAGCCTGGCTATGCTTTTTTCACAATCCAAGATATCGGTAAACCAGACCGTGAAATTTTCGATAAAGTATTAGTGGCTCTACAACGATTTGTGTTAGAGGCAATTGATGAATATCAAATTGATCCACATAAAGTCTATATGCTTGGATTTAGTCAAGGAGCAGTATTGGCACAGTCACTTGCTTTTGCAATGGGTAATTTAATTACAGGAATAGTAGCATTAAGTGGCTACACGCCAAAATTCGTGACAGAGGAATATGCAATTCGCCCAATCAATCACTTACATGCATTTATTTCACATGGTGATTATGATTATGTCATCCCATCGCAATGGGGCGCTGAAAGTAAAGAAATATTTGAGCAATTTGGAGCTACTGTGACATTTAAACAGTATCCAGACGGTCACGGAGTTACACCAGAAAATCTACGTGACTTAACTGCATTTTTAGCACAGGAATTACAAAATAATATTCAATAAAATGAAAAGCCGAGACGTGTAGGGTGTCTCGGCTTTCATGTTTTTTTTTTTTTTTTTGGAAATCATTGTAAAAAATGAAGTGTGGTTCTCAGCCAAAGCGAGGGGTTGATTTCCGTTCCGGCTGGGCGCTTTGTTGCTGATAAGTGATCGGATAGAACGGAAAAAAGTGATCGGGTAGAACAGAAAACTGCTCCGCTTTGGAGAAGAAGTGATCGGATAGAGCGGAAAACTGATCCGTTTTGGAGAAGAAGTGATCAGATAAGCCATCTCCTCCTCTTCGATAAAGAAACGCTCAAATAAATCCGAAATCTGATAAGGAAATCACCTTTATTTAAAACGCGAAGCATTCACAAAACTCCCTTGACTATTTTGTTTTCAACATAAAAACCGAGACATGAACGATGTCTCGGTTTTATTTCTATTCTTTAGTAGATCAATCAAGCTCTATTTTGATAAGCTTCGATCTTTGTTAGTCACTGCAGCAACTGCATCGTGAATTGTTGTTTCAAAATGATTGCTTTGTAATGAGGATACACCTTGAATAGTTGTCCCTCCCGGTGAACATACCTGATCTACAAGTGCCCAAGGATGTTCCTGAGATTGTATAATCATTTTTGCACTGCCGAGTACTGCATTTGCTGCAATATCAAGAGCCATGCTTTTTGGCATTCCTTCACGAACAGCAGCACGTGCTAAAGCGTCAATATACATATAGGTGAATGCTGGTGAAGCTCCACCAATTGTTGTAAATATGGAAAATAGGTGTTCAGGTACCTCGATTATTGTGCCAACTGTTTCAAACAGTGAAACGACATACTGTAGCTGCATATCTGATACTGGTTCATTCGCTGTAAAGCAGCTTGTGGATGCACCGATAAGCGCATTAATGTTTGGCATTACACGAATAATAGGGGTAACTTCAGATAGATAACCTTGAAAATATGAAATATTTTTACCTGCGGCTATGGAAACAATGACATGGTTGTCTTGTAAATGCTTTTTCACCTCTGGTAAAACATCTGGTAACATTTGGGGTTTGACACCGAGGATAATGACGTCACAATTCGACATAATATCTTCAATAGAGCTTGCGGCTTGAATACCGTAAGAGGTTGTTAATGTTGTTGTTTTTGCTTTGGTACGATTATAGCCATAAATAAAAGTAGGATCAAAATCTCCGCTTTTACACATTCCTTTAATAATGGCCGTTGTCATATTTCCAAGGCCGATAAATCCGTATTTCACGTGGTAGACACTCCTTCATATAGTTAAAACATACACCTTAGTATAGAGTAGATTGTTTTACTTGAATAGTAATATGCAAAGAATCAAGCCAATTAGGTTCAAATTCACGTCAGTCGGTGGTATCATAGAAGATGTTGTGAATGAACGTGTATCTCTATTTTCATTAGGTAGAATATAAAGAGTAAGAAAATCATGTACTTTATGTGAACATTGGGACAGACTCTATCTAAAAGAGGTAGAATAATAATTTGATATGTCTCATTTTTTTTAGCGAATTTTTTTGTAGCGAAAGCAACGCGTCAGCTACAGAAGTCAACCATCCCTATAGATGGTGATGAATGCGGGTGTAAGCTACTTGGCAAAGAATGTGCCAACATCCGCTGATATAGAGGAACTCAGTCTAAGAACGTCACGTCCTGTGGCAACGACTGAGTGACCAACATCACGTTGGCCCAATGCCTCCGGCGGATGTCACGGAATCGGAAAGGAGTTCTTAAAGGATGTTAGCCTAAAATCATCGCATCCATGCGATAACGGCTAACTGACCTGCATCCTGCAGGCCTAAGCACAAAGCCGATTCCGGACGCAATTATGCCGAGGCATAATTGATTGCATGCAAAATTTGTCGCTTTCTAATGGTAAAGCGTGTAGAAATTAAGAGAGAAAAGGAATTAAGATGAATGGAACAAAATCTAAAAACGGAGCAAAAACTACATTCTTCCAAGAAGTCATTGGAGAAGTCCTCACGCTCTTCTATTTTAGCGCAGACAGTAAAAACAGGAATCATTAAATCCAATTTAATTCCTATGTGGGCTGGTTTAACGCTAGGTATGTACAAAAATAAAATGACTTTTGTAGAGAATATACCTGAAATTATTTTCGCGACGATTGGCTCTGCACTTGTTATTGGTGCTGCTGGTGCATTTAATAATGTGTATGATCGCGACATTGATGCTGTAATGCCTCGTACGCAAAGTCGACCAACTGTTACAGGTGAAATGTCAGCTAAATCAGCGTTAATTTTAGCTTTTGCCATGCTCATTATCGGGGCATCTGTGTTGGCACTTGCTTCACCATTAGCTGCAGCATTTGGTCTTTTAGGGGTGTTTTTATATGTAGTACCCTATACGATGTGGACAAAACGACATACGATTTATAACACGGAAGTTGGGAGTATAGGAGGGGCGATTCCAGCGTACATTGGTTGGGCTGCAGTTTCTACTGATATTACACACCCTGCGATACTTGGCCTATTTTTAGTTATGGTTATTTGGCAGATGCCTCATTTCTATGCCATTGCCATTCGTAAGCATGCTGATTACGAAGCAGCCAGCGTTCCAATGCTTCCAGTTGTGAAAGGAATGCGTCGTACTTATTATCAAACGAACTTTTATTTAATCTTATTAATATTATCAAGCTTTTTATTTGGCACTTTAAGTGTGGGTATTATGCTTGTTGCTCTATTGTTAAGCATTGCATGGCTTGTAATGAGTATTTACGGTTATCATAGTAATAAAGATCAAATAAAGTGGGCGACAAAAATGTTTGTTTTCTCACTTATCCATATGACAATTTTATTTACAACGGTTATTGTGTACTCTTTAGTAGGTGTTATTTTTAAATTGTATTAAAACTTTTCATTCAGCACGAAAAGCCAACAGGTTACTCTACACTTGTTGGCTTTTCCTTTTCCACCGATATTATTTGATGACTTGGCCATTCTAATGCGTGTAACTGACCTCCAAAAACAGCTCCACCATCTATACCAATGATATTATTTTCGCCAAAATAGACACTGTAATCTGTTGGATTTTGGTGAAGTCTATAGGTAGGAGTATGGCCAAAGATTACAGTTTTCTCGCCTTGATAACCTACATGAAATTCTTCACGAATCCATAAAAATTGCAAGGGATCTGTTTCTGCCAAAGCTACGCCAGGAACAACACCGCCATGTACAAAAATGGCATCCTCTAATTCGATGTAAGTATCAAAGGTTTCGATAAGCTGTAAATGTTCTTCGAGCTTTGGTAAAGACTGAATAAAGCTAGGTAATGTCTCATTTTCAATGACTTCCTTAAAATCGTCTAACTGATAACCGTAGCTTGCAAGTGTTGCCTCGCCACCACAAAGTTCCACCCAATGATTCCACGGTTTAGGATGGCCAGAGCGACAGGCTTTTAGCATAATGGCTTCATGATTTCCTAATAGAACACGTGCACCTTTTGCCTGCAATTCTCCGACCAAGTTTAAAACGCCACAAGATGCAGGCCCACGATCGATATAATCACCAAGTAAAAATAACTGATCTTGCACGGTATCATAATTTGCTTTTAATAATAATTCTTCAAAAAGTTCTAATTCCCCATGTATATCACTAATTGCTAGTATTCGATCCATAAAAGAGCATCCTTTCCAGTATTAGAGAAGTTATTATTAAGTATAGAGAATAGTTTTACAAATTTCGACTAATGTTACTTTTAACCAAAAGTTTGGTTGTAATGTTATTACTCCACACTACCGGTTTCTAGTTACACTTTATCATATGACGAAGTGATTTCATTTCTGTATTCATTCGTCTATAGTGTTGAAATAGAGGAAGAGTGAATTTGCTCACAGTGAATGGCATTTTCCGATTTTCATTTATAGGGGTGAGATAAATGAAATTAAAGACTCGTGGTGTATAAGAAAAGAGCAAGGAGAGGTGAGAGGAAATATGAAAGAAAGTGATACAACAAAAATAGGGGACCAAAAATACAAATGAGTGCCATCACTGGCAGTATCGTGCAGCTTTTATAAAGGTTCTTTCTACTTGTGTATAACGTAGAAGTATTTACTTCTACGTTATGTGCAAGTGTGCAGTACCTTAACTTCTTTCAGCAAATGTTCAGCGGATATTTAGATACCCACAGAAAAGTGACTGATAACCGCATTCCTCTCACCGCCTATAGGAGTGGGATTGCCGCTACGCTTTCACACAGACAATACCTTGTAGCTGCCGCTACGTTAGCACAGCGCGCGTAGGTACAATTATGTCGAGGCATAATTGATTATTCTTGAAAATCTTCCCACGCTTGCTTGGCTATTGACTCGTCGAATGTTGATAGTAGTCGATAGTTGTTTGTATCTAAAATTCGAAAATGCTGACTAATGACGTTTTGCTGTAGACGATAACCATTGTACTCACTAAGATTTTTCCACCATATGTATCCACCCATTGTCTTTTCCTTAGGATATAATGTTCCGTTATTAGCGATTAAGTCGACAACCTCAAGTGGATCCCCGCCAAGCTCATGCTGTAAAATGGAGCTTTCTCGGCATAATGCACAAACTGCCACCGTTGTAGTCCATCCAGTTTTAATACGACCTTTTTCAATTTGAACAAGTGTTTTTTTAGAGAGTCCTAGTAAATCACTCATCTGATCCTGAGTTAAATCTTTTTCGGTACGGATTAATTTCAGTTTTTCCGAAATAAGTGTGATTAATTGTTCACGATTCATCCAAAACACCCTTTCTTTCAGATAATTAAATACCATTATACATGAAAGTGGTATGAGATGTTTCCGGTTTCGCGGGTAACTGTGGTTAAATAACGGCTAAAGTATTGGATATTGGGACGTAAAAAAACAGACTATCCCGCAATCTATTGATTGGACAGTCTGTTAGATAGTTAAATCTCGTATTTTTTTGTGTCAGAAATAACGCGGAAATGGATACCTTTAATTTGAGCGCTTACTTTATGACGTAGTGTATCAATATCTACTAGTTCATCATTATCATTAACACATTCTGCAATCTCTTGTAATAGCTTCGTAAATGCCTCTTTGAAGAGTGAACGCATAGTATCAAAATCTAGGCTACGGAAGCTTCCGTCAATATCAAATGCCTCCACAGAATTTAATTGCTTTGAAGCACCAGCAAAACGATCATCGTATACTGTGTAGTTTTCATCGGTTACTACGATAATATATAAAACTTCACCTGTTATTGTTTTTAACTCAATGTTAGTTTTGTGTTTTTTGACGTCGGTAATGATGTGAATACCGTCCGAATGATATAGTTTAAACAATTTCATCTGTATTGCCCCCTGAAAATAGAATCATATCCATATATTTATTATACACGGATATGCCTAATAATGGAATAAGACAAAAGTATTTGGAAAATTAGAATGGTCCCATTTGAATGATGCTAATTGAGTTAAAACTGTTATAAACTATTAAGAAAACCGTATCAGTCAGATTATGCTTCTAATACAGTAGGCAAAATATTGCGGAGAGGACGGACCTCGATGTAATGAATACGATGGCCATGCTGTTCATAAATACTAAAAATATATGGGGCCAACTCAATATTTTTAGTTGCTTTAATACCATTATTTACTGTTAAAAACCAACCGCCCAATGTTTCGACTTCTTCTGCTTCAAGTGTTACATTTAATAGTTTTTCAACATCTTCAATGAGAATTTTTGCGTTTAAAATATAGTGATTGTCACTTACTTTTCGGATTTCTGCAACTTCATCATCATCGAACTCATCGCGAATCTCACCTACTATTTCTTCTAAAATATCCTCAACTGTTACAAGCCCCGATGTCCCGCCGTATTCATCCATTAAAATGGCCATATGAATTCGCTCTTTTTGCATACGCACAAGTAATGCTTGAATAGGAATCGTTTCAATTACTCGAATAACAGGATTAATGAAATCTTCAAGGACTAATGAATCGTCTGTAAGTTGCTCAAGCAAACCGTGTGTAAACAATTCCTTAACGTTGATAAAGCCTAAAATATTATCACGATCACCATCATAAACAGGATAACGAGTATATTTTTCAGCGGCGATAAAATGAATCATATTTGTAAAAGATTCATTTTTTTCAATTCCAACAATCTCTGTTCGGGGAACCATAATTTCACGAGCAATACGTTCATCAAATTCAAAGACATTATTCACATACTTTAGCTCTGATTTATTGATTTCACCACTTTCAAAGCTTTCAGATAGCAGTAATCGTAATTCTTCCTCTGTATGTGATAACTCATGCTCTGAAGCAGGCTTCATACCAAATAGGCCAATTAATACTCGAGCGGAGCCATTCAAGAACCAGATAAATGGATACATCACTTTATAGAACACCATAATTGGTTTGGCAAAATGGAGTGTAATCGTTTCGGCCTTTTGAATCGCAGCGGTTTTTGGTGCCAACTCCCCGACAACAACATGTAAAAATGTTGCGATGGCAAAAGCACTACCAATTGTAAAAATCGTCATATATTTATCTGAAAGGCCAATCAAGTTAAAAAGAGGGTGTAGCATAAATTCAAATGTTTTTTCACCGACCATCCCGATACCAAGCGCTGTTACGGTAATACCTAGTTGACAGGCAGATAAGTACTCGTCTAAATGATTGACAACATACTTTGCAGAAATGGCTTTTTTATTGCCCTCCGCAATTAATTGGTCAAGTCTTGAGGAACGTACTTTTACAATAGCAAACTCCGTCGCCACGAAAAAGCCAGTTAAAGCTAATAAAATGATGAAAATCGATAAGTTGAGTATGGTCTCCAAATAGTCGTTCTGTATGAACAGAACGTCACCTCCTAATTATGAATAAGTAAAAATAAAGATTGCATGAGCGCAATACTTTCGGGAGAAACATTTTTTTTAATCTTTTCAATATATTTATTGTCTTGTTTGTTTATTTGTTCAAGTAGAGAAGTTACATCCTGCTCTAGGTCTTGCATTTTTACACGTAGCATTTGAACATCGATTTCTTCATGCGAAGTGTTTAGTTCATGTTGTATTTCTATGAGTGAAAGACCTTGTTGTTTGCGTTGCTCAATAATATGAAGTCGTTCAATCATTGTAGGAGCATAGTAGCGATAATTGGATGCAGAACGTTCAGCTTCTAATAAGCCAATGTTTGTATAATAATCGATTGTTCTTTTTGTAATGCCTGTTTTTTCCGCAAGCTCGCCAATTTTTAATCTCTCTGTCCCAATGCAAACACCTCCAAACCATCACGTGATACTTTGATTATAACTTGTTAGTTTTGTCAGTTTCAATTAGGAGAGTCCAATATTTCGAAATTGTAAGATTTCTTTCGAAGGAGGGGCTTATTTGTAAAGGAAAAAAAGCTTTCCTTACAACTAAATGTTAGAAAAGCTATATGTCCTTGAAAAACTAATAAGTCAATGAAATTGTCATGTTAAATAAAGTACGACTCTTCGGCAAAACGAGGGTTGCCTTCAGTTTCAGGCAACTCACTTTCCTGTGGGCGAGCACCGAGCTACTTCCACCGCTTAGTGTAGGGTCTCGTCTGTCTCGCTTTCACTACGGGAAACTTTGCTCTGCGACGAGAGTGAAGCGACAGGAACACTCTAGTAGCCTTCCATTCCAATCAACAATTGCATAGAACTTTTATAAATTTTATGCATTTTAAACGTAAACGCTATGACTACTCATTATAACCGAACCGAATAGACTTATAACAGTGATGCGATTGTACATCTACTGTTGCTGCTCTTTCGCAGAAAAATTTCTTACTGAAGTTTCGTTTTCAATATAACTAAAGTGACATGCGTGAAGATATATGTTGTGTAAAAGTGGTTGGAGTGGAGGCTGGGCGACTCCGGGAAAGCGCCCAGCCGGAACGGAAATCAACCACTCGTTTTGCCGAAGAACCTTACATCACTTAATAGTACGGGTTAGGTGAAGAAAAATTGAAACATCACACCATTCCGTTCGTCTTACTATAAAGCAGATTAAGATTAAAGGGAGAGAATAGTGTGTTGTATGAATTTAATTGTGGAGGATGAAATGAATAATATAAACTACGCAATAGTATCTATCGCAGACGTTGTTATTGTTTGCTTTGCTCAAGCGTTTTTTTATGATTCGTTTCTTTTGCAACTTTTTATTCTTCTTTTTGTCATTGTGCCTATTTAAATTTTCTTTTTGCTATTAAAATTCAAATTGAATTCCACAAATACTTACTATCTATATATTTAGGATTCTTTTGTTCTGTTATTATTTCTTCCTTCCTTTATATTCTTCTCTTCGCCCTCTAAAGAACTGCCACCGGCGAGCTTATTTTAGGCGTAGATGTTATATTAATATTTTGGACATCACCAATACAATTTTTTATTCTGAGCTTATGTAACTGTCGTTTTATATTTATTCCACAGACTGTTTAAGAAAAGATGTAAAGGGTAGTAATAGCAACGATCTTTTAGAAAAGCATAAAAAAACAATCTCATATATTGAAATTTGCTACCAATAATTTATATAATGTCAATCGTTACAGTGTATAAGGAGGTTATTATGAATAAGGTATTCAAGCTTATTACTATATTACTCGCGGCAGTACTTGTTTTTTTCCTTTGCCTACACTTACTTATCGTGTCTCAAGGCAAAGATACTGCGAAAGAAAATGCAGATTACCTCATTATTTTAGGTACACGTTTATCGGGGAATCAACCGTCTAGTCTGCTGTTCGAGCGCATCGCGACCGCAGCTGCCTACTTAAAAGAAAATCCAAATACAATTGCAATCGCTTCTGGTGGCCAGGGGCAGGACGAAATTGTGTCAGAAGCGTCTGTAATTAAAGAATCATTAATGCAATTAGGTATTGATGAACAACGAATCATTACCGAATCCAATTCTACTCGCACTCTTGAAAACTTTCAGTATTCGATGGATTACATAGACAAAGATTCCACCGTTGTAGTTGTAACAAACCGATTCCATCTATATCGAGCCGAATCCATTGCTGAGGATTTAGGACTTAACGTTACCGGCTTACCAGCTGCAACACCATCTGAATTTCGTATTAAGTACTACTCCAGAGAATATTTAGCTATTGTGAAGTATTATTTAGAAAAAATACATATCCTCACCTAGCATCGCAGAATAACAGCCTAAAAGAAGCTGCAAATAGACAATGACACTAACAATTAAACAAAAACAGGCGGTTCAGCCGGAGGGCACTGAAAAAGTCTATATCTTCTCACATTGCGAGGTATTCAATGATTAAATCGTTGAATACCCCGCTTTTTTCATTTGGCACTGTGACTCTACTGTTGTTTTCCGAAGCATTCCCCTCGCTTTCCGCGGACAAGCGCCGAGCCTCCAATTCGTATGTTTAAGTACTTGTTATTAAAAGTCGGATATACATGCCGAACAAGAGGACTTTTAAAATACGGAAGCATTTAAGCAATTAGCCGCAAATCGCTACAAAGTAGAAGCGAGAATAGTGAATTGAAAAACGGACACGGGTACGATACGGCATCGACTGCGGGTCTATTTGGCATGGAAATTCAAGGTGCTACAACGATATTCGTTGTCAATTTAAAACGGAAGTACTAAACGAAAATGAATAAGGAATAGAGACAGAAATAAGGCAGTTCCTGTTCAAAATTGAACAAGAAGTGCCTTATTTTTATCTAAAAAAGATTCGCTTTTATGAAAACGTAAGTTTTTCAGTGCCCTCTTCAGCCGATGTAGTCATTTTTCCAAACAGATATAGCCCAATCGTAAACGTTGTGAACTATTGCTATACGGAAGACATTCCATTAACCGTCTTAGGGAACTGTTCTAACTTAATCTTAAAGGAAGGGGTGTATTATTCCTTACGAACCTCTCTGCCATTAGTAGAGAAGAGAACACTATTACCGTACAATCCTGCGCAGCTATTCAGAATTCGCACAGACAAACTCTTTAACAGGCTTTGAATTCGCATATGGTATCCCTGGTCAGTAGGCGATGCCATTTTTATGAACGCAGGTGCTTTCGGTGGGGAAGTAAAAGATATTAATCTTGCCTATTGTTTGCTAATAAATAGTCTTATCGTATTTTTTCTTGCAATTTTAGTTACTTTAATTAAAAAATATAACAAAATAAAATTGTAATTTATCGAATATACTAAGAAATTATTTTTGGGCAATTACAAACAGGGAGCTTTAGTTGAATTTTCGATTCACGAAATATCAGAACAAAAAGACAGAATGTAATCTACACGTTTTGTAGATTAATTCTGCCTTTTTTTTAAACAGTAACAATCTTTGAGAAAACAGCCTTGTTTAAAAGTTACAAAGTTTCTTTTTGTAAATATGTATCATATAGATGATGAAGTGCATCTTCGCCAGTCATTTCTAGAATTGTTTCGTTATTAAAAATAAGTGTTATATTTGTGAGAGCGCTATCAATTTTATCGTCTTTTATAGTGCACGTAACCTTTACTACACCTGTTTCTGCTAGTTGTTTTTTCATCGTATCATCCCACGGTTGCTCAGAAAATAGTGGTGCTTTCCAAGTGCCTCTCACATGAAGCTCACTTTTTTCAGCGTCATAATCCCAGCGTACGTCACGTAAAATAGTTTTAAACAGGTCATTAACCGTAAAAGATGTATCTTTATAGTTAATGGCAATTGCTCGTACAGCATGTACATCACGACCAACTGCACTGGCTGCAGTTTCTGCTGCTGAATTTATGCCGGAAACCGCGTCTTTAATTTCTGATAATCGATCACCACAGCCAGTTAGCAACGCGCAAAGACATGTTATACAAGCTACCTTTGTCATCCATCTCACAAGTAGTCCCTCCAGTATTGCAAGTTGATACTACTATATTAACGAAAAGAAAACTATGAAAAAAGGGCATGAAGGCGGCAGATTGTGACGGTTTTGCAACGATGCGACCTCCTCTAGAATGCTCGAGAAATTGGAAGTTTGAGTATCTGAAAATTCAGTAAAAAATCTTCGTTCAGCAAATGTTTTGTAGCGAAAGCGAAGCGTCAGGTACAACAAACCCTATCTCAGAGGGTAGTTAGATGAATGATGGTATAGGTTCTTTTCCTTGAATGTCCAAGCACCAGCTGAAATAGAGGAACTCAGTCTAAGAACGCCACGTCCTGTGGCAACGACTGAGTGACCAACATCATGCTGGCCCAAAGCCTCCGGCGGATGTCACGGATTTTCAAAGGAATGAAAAAAGGATGTTAGCCTAAAACCTTCGCATCCTGCGAAAATGGCTAACTGACCTGCATCGTGCAGGCCTGAGCACAATTCAAAATCCGGACGCAATTACGCCAAGGCGAAATTGATAAAAGAAAGGGAGCGGTTTGTGATGAAGATTAATGATGAATTACTTGAGCGATTAGGAACTTATTTCGTGTACCATGCTGTTTATGAAAATTATGGCATTACCTTTGAGAATTTTGTGGAGCGATGGTTACGAGGGATACTTGATGTATAAAAGAAAAAGAGTCGTGTTCAATACATGAACACGACTTCAATGGTTTATTTAAAATAGTTTGTGATAAAATGGTTGGCTTCTTGCCAGTTATAAACTCGTACGACATTGTCTGGAACAGCAAGACGATTATACGGAGTGTCAAATAATACAACCGGTATTTTTAATTCCTCCGCAAGCATAACCGCATTATCATGCTTATCTTCAAAAAAAGCATCAACACCATGGTTTTTTGCTACGGAAATTTTATCATGACTACCGATGAGCTCGATATGATCATACGGAATAGATTGTGATTTAAACCAATTTACCGTAACATCTGATACATTCTCACCTCGAGCAGAGATATAATAAAGTTCGTAGTTTTCTTTCCACGTATTTAAAATATCTTTCGCATCTTTAGCTGCTTCAGATACTTCATACATATATGGCTCATTTTCTTTAAACCATGTATTAAAAGCTACACGATCGACAGGGTGGGGAAATGCTGATAAAAAATCATATTCGCACACATCGTCGAGTGTAATATTTATATTGTATTGTTTATTGATATGTGGAATGAGAGTACTAGGACATGTCACTGTTCCATCGATATCAATACCAAAGCGGGGCTTTTTCATACTAGCACCTCCTTAGGCTTTTGCTTTTTCTGCTTCTTCAGCAGCACGTTTTTCTGCCATTTCAGCTGCTAATTTATCGATTTCTTTTTTCAACTCTTCTACCATTGTTTCTTCAGGCACTTTACGAACTGTTTTGCCCTTCATAAATAGTAAACCTTCACCACGAGCACCAGCAATGCCGATATCGGCTTCACGTGCTTCACCAGGACCGTTTACCGCACAACCAAGAACAGCTACTTTTAACGGTACATTAAGTTTAGAAATATATTCTTCTACTTCGTTGGCAATTGAAATTAAATCAATTTCGATACGACCACATGTTGGGCAAGAAATAAGTGTTGCCATATTAGAGGCAAGACCGAATGATTTTAATAGCTCACGTGCTACTTTAACTTCTTCGACAGGGTCTGCAGATAGTGAAATACGTAACGTATTACCAATACCTTTTGATAGGATTGCGCCAAGGCCAGCCGCTGATTTTACTGTACCCGCAAATAATGTACCTGATTCAGTAATTCCTAAATGTAGAGGATAATCAAAGGCTTTAGCCGCCTTCTCATAGGCCTCAATCGCTAGATTTACGTCTGATGCCTTCATGGATACGATAATATCGTGGAAGTCCAAGTCTTCCAAAATTTTAATATGGTGAAGCGCAGATTCTACCATACCGTCTGCAGTAGGGTAACCATATTTTTCTAAAATATGACGTTCTAATGAACCAGCGTTTACCCCAATACGGATAGGAATACCTTTAGCCTTAGCTGCATTAACAACAGCTTCTACTTTTTCTTTACGCCCGATATTACCTGGGTTAATACGAACTTTATCGATACCATTTTCAATTGCTTTTAATGCTAATTTATAGTCAAAGTGAATATCAGCTACTAATGGAATATTGATACGTTTTTTAATTTCTGCTATCGCATCAGCTGCACGTTCATCTGGTACTGCGACGCGAACGATTTGACAGCCTGCTTCCTCAAGACGAAGAATTTCTGCTACGGTTGCTTCAACATCATGTGTTTTTGTTGTACACATACTTTGAATGAATAATTCATTACTACCACCAATTGTTAAATTACCGACACGCACGGGACGTGTATTTGTACGGTGACAAATTTCACTCATTAACTTTCTCTCCTTTTCGGGCCATACTTTCGACCGTCACTGACATTTATTTTAGCAGTGTAAGAAAATAAGGACAAGGAAGAAACGTTAACTTTTCATTTTCCGCATTTGTTTTCAAATTCAAATGACAAAGGAAGCTTAATATTTTCACCAGGAACGAGAGCCTGTAATTGTAAGTGTGGATTTAATTCATAAAATAGTTGTAAGCGTTCAGGGAAGGTCATTGGTACTTTGGCAGGATGAAGTGCAAATAAACTGTGAATAGTATCGCCTTGAATAGTCTGTACAGTGATATAATTTGGCTCTCGCTGCTTCTCACAAAGGGCGTTTTCAGTATCTTTCGGATAAATGGCAGCAAGGTGTAATGAACCTTCTGTTAAATCTACTTTCACAACAAAAGCAAAAATAATAATGATAGCTGTTAACACAAAAGCACGCAAAAAATCCCCTCCTTTTCTACACTATATTTAGAAGAGAGGGGATTCATGCACATTATTTTGTGATTGGTTGCTTTGGATATTTTGTGATGGCTACGATTA
Source organism: Lysinibacillus sp. CTST325 (assembly GCF_054665055.1). NCBI lineage: Bacteria > Bacillati > Bacillota > Bacilli > Caryophanales > Bacillaceae > Lysinibacillus > Lysinibacillus sp. CTST325. The sequence goes on from NZ_BAAFHO010000011.1 coordinate 23,837, forward strand.
GTAGAGTCATAGTTAAAAATAATGAAAAAACAGAGATAATTGTACTGTTAATTGGTAAATAATCTGCTAGCATACTTATTAGAATTGCCCAAGTCATGGCAAATGTCGTAGTACGCCAAATGTGACGGTATTCTCCGCGACGCTTCATGACTTTTAAAATCAGTAGACCTGCTACGGCATAGAGAGCAATTTGTGCAAAAATAAGCATCGTAGTAAAAACAAAAAGCATAATGAATGTCACGGGATACAATACCCATTTAACGTCTTCTATGTATTCAGTAATACCATTTAAACTATTCATATCAAATGCATCAACAGACATTCCAGCCGTAAAACGACCAAAAGAGAAAACTGTAACAACAGTAATTAGAAGAAAGGTATATTGAATGACTTTTCCGATAGGTAATAAACGATAGGCAGCAAGTTTTTTTGGATGAATTAAGCTATCGATAAATAGTTGTGAGTGTTTCATAAGCATATCTCCTCCAATCGCTATTCTACCATGTTCAACTTTGACAAGATATGAAATAAGAAATAATAACTGAGAATACGATAATGAAATGTTAATATTGTGTAAAGAAGTTAAAGGTTTTCTTTACTTTTTCTATACTATCATTTAAAGATTAGGAATAGAGAAGTAGAGATGTAGGAATTGGAGCGAATACAATTGACAATAGATTGGCAAAGCATACTGTTTCAATTTTTAGGCGGTTTAGGAGTCTTTTTATTTTCCATTAAATTTATGGGGGATGGGCTTCAAAAATCAGCAGATGATCGACTACGTGAATGGTTGAATCGTTTTACAACAAATCCTTTAATGGGTGTGTTAGTGGGCATAATTGTGACGATTTGTATCCAGTCGAGCTCCGCAACGACGGTGATTACGGTTGGGCTAGTGAGTGCAGGTTTTTTAACATTACGTCAAGCAATCGGTGTCATTATGGGAGCAAATATTGGAACGACCATAACCGCATTTATTATTGGTATTAATATTGGCATATATTTTTATCCGTTATTGGCGATAGGTGCAGGGTTGTTATTTTTCTTTAAGAAAGCGACGTATCAGTATATCGGGCAAATATTGTTTGGCTTCGGGGGATTATTTTTAGGATTAGAGTTAATGAGTGCAAGCATGCAGTCACTCCATCAATTAGCTGACCTAGCATCATTAACCCTTCAACTAAAGAATCTGCCCATTGTAGGAATTTTTCTAGGGGCAGTTTTTACATTGCTTGTCCAAAGCTCAACAGCAACAGTTGGTGTGCTACAGGGCTTATATGCTGAGCATTTGATTGGCTTAGATAGTGCTTTACCTATTTTGTTTGGTGAAAATATAGGAACGACCATTACAGCAGTATTAGCTTCACTGGGTGCTTCTATATATGCTAAACGTGCAGCGGCGGCACATGTGCTATTTAATATTATTGGAACGATCATTTTCATGGTGTTCTTTACACCCTTTATGCATTATGTTCAGTGGATTAGTGGGCTATTCCATTTAGAAGCGAAAATGCAAATAGCGATTGCGCATGGCTCATTTAACATAATTAATATGATGATTCAGCTACCATTTATCGGAGGGTTGGCTGCACTTGTCACGAAGCTAGTTCCTGGGCATGATGGAAATATTGATGTGACAACGAAGCATTTAGATCCAACATTCATTGATTCCTCTCCGGCGATTGCACTCGGGCAAGCGAAGGAGGAAGTGTTACGTATGGGGGAGCATGCACTTCATGGTTTAGAAGAGACATTTTTATATATGAAAACTGGTGAAGCAGCTCATATTCCTACAGTTTTACAATTAGAAGTAGCGCTCAATCATTTAGACAAGGAAATCACAAATTATTTAGTGATGGTGTCTAAGCAGCCACTTTCTCGAGCAGACTCAGTAAGACACCATACACTTTTAACAAATGTACGAGACATTGAACGTATTGGCGATCATTTTGAAAATATTTTAGAGCTTTTACAATATAAAGATCATCATGAAGTAAGTTTAAGTAAGTCAGCACGACAAGATTTAATAGGCATGTTTAGCTTGGCGATTGAAGCTGTACGAAAGAGCATAGCGGCTCTGGATACAGCTAGTTTGAGCTTGGCGCAGGAAGTAACTGAGCTCGAAAGCTTGATAGATGATATGGAAGATAAGTTAAGGCAAAAGCATATTGCACGCTTAAATACGTACGAATGTAATGGAGCGGCGGGAATCGTCTATACGGATATCATTAGCAATTTAGAGCGTATAGGAGACCATGCTGTAAATATAGCTGACTCTATTTTAGGAATTAGAAATTAGATCAATTGCGCCTTAGCGTAATTGTAGCTGTCGCTTCGCTTTCGCTACAGAAAACATTTGCCGCTGTCGCTACGCTTTCGCGCAGAAAACATTGGCTGAGTGAAGATAAATGAAACCTACAGCTTTGTAAATCCGTATGAAAGGCAATGCACGACAAAAGGAGAGAATTTTCATGGAAATTGTTGGCTGGATTTTAGTGATTGCCTGCTTTATCATTTCATTTGTTGGATTGGTATACCCGATCATTCCAGGTGTGATTTTTTTAATCGGTGGTTTTTTAGTATATGGATTATTTTTTTCATTCGCGGAGCTAAGCTGGTTGTTCTGGGCGAGTGAAATTTTATTTGTTGTCATTTTATTTGTTGCTGATTCTGTAGCCAATGCCTTTGGTATTAAAAAATTTGGTGGTTCAAATGCTGGTATGTGGGGTAGTACCATTGGTTTATTAATTGGTCCGTTCGTTATTCCGGTTGTAGGTATATTAGTCGGTCCATTTTTAGGAGCTGTGATTGGAGAATTAATCGTAGAGCGCCGTACATTTGGAGAGGCTGTGAAAAGCGGTGTTGGCTCACTTGTTGGCTTCTTAACATCGACACTTGCAAAAGCAGCGATTCAAATAGTTATGATTGTCGTGTTCTTTATAGCGATATAATTTCCTCCCTGTAGTTTAGCTATTTGGAAAACGGGGTAGTATAGTAATCGTATTGGCTTTTCAGTCAAAAGGCTGAAATCTTCAATTTGAAGTATTTTTCGTTGAATGGTTTGACCAATTTTGATAATCTAAGAATGTATTAATTATTTCTTTACTTTAGGGAGGAACTTAACAATGGCTTACGAATTACCACAATTAACTTACGCTTATGACGCATTAGAACCACATATCGATGCAAAAACAATGGAAATTCACCATTCTAAACACCACAATACTTATGTAACAAACTTAAACGCAGCAGTAGAAGGCACTGAATTTGCTGAAAAAGACATTAACGATCTTATCGCAAACATTGATGCTCTTCCAGCAGACAAACAAACTGCTGTACGTAACAACGGTGGCGGACATGCTAACCACTCATTATTCTGGGAAGTAATCGCTCCAGGCGGTTCAAATACTCCAGTTGGCGAAGTTGCAAAAGCTATCGATGCTAAATTCGGTTCTTTCGATGCATTCAAAGAAGAATTTGCAAAAGCTGCTACAACTCGCTTCGGTTCAGGTTGGGCTTGGTTAATCGTTGATGGTGACTCAGTTGCTGTTACATCTACTCCAAATCAAGACTCTCCAGTTATGGAAGGTAAAACTCCAGTTCTAGGTTTAGACGTTTGGGAGCATGCTTACTACTTAAACTATCAAAACCGTCGTCCAGATTACATCGGTGCATTCTGGAACGTAGTAAACTGGGATGTAGTGGAAGCTAAATTCCAAGCTGCAAAATAATCTCTGGTTAATAGAAGGCTATGTCAAAGGTGATAAGTCACCGCGGCATAGCCTTTTTTGCTGTCTTTTTTAGGTTCTATAATCTTTGAGGAATTCAATAAGATAAAAGATGGAGGTGAGTGCCCCAACACGCCAGTTGGAAAAATTGGCAGTCAATTGGGCTGAAAGGGAGGTAGCGAGCGCCGGAACGTTTGAAGAGCTTCAAATTGTGTCTCTCCCCGCAATAAAAAACTATTTTTCTAGCAATCGATAAAAAACAGAAACTTTTCATCTTAAAGTGCCGTCAAATAAATGATGTGTTCAAGCGTAAATTCTTAAGTGTATGCGTTCCTGTCGTACCTTCGAATGGTATACTAAATATCGTGTATTTAAATTGTAATTAGAAGAGGAGGAGAATACATATGCGCAAAGCACCGGGAAAAAATCGCGCGACGAGTGTTAAAGCAAAACATCACTCTAATTTAACATTTCGTATGAATGTCCTTTTCTTTGCTATATTTCTCGTATTTTCAATGCTAATTTTTAGACTTGGCTATATGCAAATCGTAAAAGGGGAAGATTATGTACGCGATTTAGAGCGTAAAGAGGAAGTAGCTGTCAATACAAGTGTGCCAAGGGGACGTATGTATGATCGATACGGCCGTATTTTAGTAGATAACCAACCGGAAAATGCCATTACGTATACGAAAATGTCGACGACAAAAACTAAGGACATGCTAGACATAGCCGAAAAGCTGGCACAATTGATTGAGCAACCAACGAACCGTGTCACATTACGTGACAAACAAGATTTTTGGATGATAAAAAATCATGACGCTGCCTATGAAAAAGTAACAGAGAAAGAAAAAAAGAAAATTAGGGCACAAGAAGATGTAACGGAAAGTCAAATCAATGCACAGATAGATAAACTTGTTCGTGAACGAATCACAAACGAAGAATTATTGCAATTGACAGAAAAGGACTTAGAAGTACTAGCAATCTATCGAGAGATGGCATCAGGATACAATTTGTCACCGCAAATTATTAAGAGTGAAAATGTATCTGCCGATGAATTTGCACGTGTCTCTGAGCGTTTAACTCAATTACCAGGCGTTAACACAACAACTGATTGGAAGCGTTTGAAATTATCATCACTCGCTATTTTAGGACGCACAACAGTACCAGCAAAAGGGATTCCGAGAGAAAAGCTGAATTATTATTTAGCACGTGATTATTCACGAAATGACCGTGTTGGTGAAAGTTATATCGAAGCGCAATATGAAGATTTACTGCAAGGGCAAAAATCAGTTGTTAAAAATATTACGAATAAAAAAGGCCAGGTAGTCGATACTGTTACGACTTATGAAGGCGAGCCTGGTAAAGATTTGAAACTGACACTTGATAGTGAGCTACAATTAGAAACAGAAAAAATTGTCGAACGAGAATTGCTTAAATTAAAATCACGAGGGGGTTCGCGACTACTTGATCGTGCCTTTTTAGTAATGATGGACCCGAATACAGGCGATATTTTATCGATGGTTGGTAAGAAGATTGAGAAAAATCCTGAAACAGGGAAAAATGAAGTCGTTGATTATTCGTACGGAACCTTTACAACAGCTTATGAGTCTGGTTCTGCAGTTAAAGCAGCAACATTGCTAACTGGGTATAAATTAGGAGCCATTAAGCCAAGTACTGTATTAGGGGATGAACCAATCTGGTTAAAGGGTACTGATTCAAAAAAATCAATTTTTAACCCTGGTGGCTATATTTCAATGGATGGTTTAAGAGCCTTAGAGCAATCTTCAAACGTTTATATGTTTAAAACAGCTTTGCTTATTAATGGAACACCATATAGCTATGGGATGCCACTTCGTTTAAATGACGATACATTCCCAAAAATGCGGAATTCTTATGCACAATTCGGGTTAGGTGTAAATACAGGGATTGATTTACCAAATGAATTTAGTGGGGTACAAGGTCCGAGTGGTCCAGCCTACGGGGGTAAAGCACTCGACTTAGCGATTGGACAGTATGATACGTATACACCGTTACAATTGGTGCAATATATCTCGACAATCGCAAATGGCGGCTATCGCATTCAACCACATGTTGTGAAAGAGGTACGTGAGCCATCAAATGATGGGCAACAGTTAGGTCAATTAGTGACTGAAATAGGACCAACAATTTTAAATCGTATCGATAATTCTGTAGAAGAAATTGATTATGTGAAAAAAGGGTTACGCCTAGTTTATACAGGTTCGCAAGGTACTGCGCGAGGTCAATTTGCAAATACTCCATATACCGCGGCAGGGAAAACAGGAACAGCTGAGGTAGTGTATTTCGGACCGTTAAAAGAGTATTATGGTACGAATACACTTACTTTTACTCATGTTGGTTTTGCTCCTTATGAAAATCCTGAAATTGCCTATGCTGTTGTCATTCCGTGGGCAACAACAGGTCGTGAACATTTGCCAAATAACAACATTATTGCTCGCGAAGCTGTAGATAAATATTTTGAGTTAAAAGCAAAATATCAAGCTGAAAAAGTGACTGACAGTAATGTAAAACAACCAATTTTACCGGCTGTTACAAAAGACAAGATTGGTGAAGATGAGCAAAAATAAGAGAAACCGCTAGTGCATTTACATGCCTAGCGGTTTTTTTACAGTTTTAGAGTATTATTGAATACCTGTGAAGAAAACAGGTTCTATAATCTTTGAGGAATCCAATAAGATAAAAGATGGATGTGAATGCCCCAACACGCCAGTTAAAAAAATGGCAGTCAGTTGGGCTGAAAGGGAGGTAGCGAACGCCGGAACGTTTGAAGAGCTTCAAATTGTGTCTCTCCCCGCAATAAAAAACTATTTTTCTAGCAATCGATAAAAAACAGAAACTTTTCACCTTAAAGTGCGGTCAAATAAATGATGTATTCAATCATAAATTCTCAAGTGCATGCTTTCCTGTCGTACCTTCGAATGGTATACTAAATATCGTGTATTTAAAATGTAATTAGATGAGGAGGGGAATACATATGCGCAAAGCACCGGGAAAAAATCGCGCGACGAGTGTTAAAGCAAAACATCACTCTAATTTAACATTTCGTATGAATGTCCTTTTCTTTGCTATATTTCTCGTATTTTCAATGCTAATTTTTAGACTTGGCTATATGCAAATCGTAAAAGGGGAAGATTATGTACGCGATTTAGAGCGTAAAGAGGAAGTAGCTGTCAATACAAGTGTGCCAAGGGGACGTATGTATGATCGATACGGCCGTATTTTAGTAGATAACCAACCAGAAAATGCCATTACGTATACGAAAATGTCGACAACAAAAACTAAGGACATGCTAGACATAGCCGAAAAGCTGGCACAATTGATTGAGCAACCAACGAACCGTGTCACATTACGTGACAAACAAGATTTTTGGATGATAAAAAATCATGACGCTGCCTATGAAAAAGTAACAGAGAAAGAAAAAAAGAAAATTAGGGCACAAGAAAATGTAACGGAAAGTCAAATCAATGCACAGATAGATAAACTTGTTCGTGAACGAATCACAAACGAAGAATTATTGCAATTGACAGAAAAGGACTTAGAAGTACTAGCAATCTATCGAGAGATGGCATCAGGATACAATTTGTCACCGCAAATTATTAAGAGTGAAAATGTATCTGCCGATGAATTTGCACGTGTCTCTGAGCGTTTAACTCAATTACCAGGCGTTAACACAACAACTGATTGGAAGCGTTTGAAATTATCATCACTCGCTATTTTAGGACGCACAACAGTACCAGCAAAAGGGATTCCGAGAGAAAAGCTGAATTATTATTTAGCTCGTGATTATTCACGAAATGACCGTGTTGGTGAAAGTTATATTGAAGCGCAATATGAAGATTTACTGCAAGGGCAAAAATCAGTTGTTAAAAATATTACGAATAAAAAAGGGCAGGTAGTCGATACCATTACGACCTATGAAGGTGAGCCTGGTAAAGATTTAAAACTGACAATTGATAGTGAGCTACAAGTAGAAACTGAAAAAATTGTTGAGCAAGAATTGCTTAATTTAAAAGCAAAAGGTGGTTCGCATTTACTTGATCGTGCCTTTTTAGTAATGATGGACCCAAATACGGGCGACATTTTATCAATGACTGGTAAGAAGATTGAGAAAAATCCTGAAACAGGAAAAATTGAGATCGTCGATTATTCGTACGGAACCTTTACAACAGCTTATGAGTCTGGTTCTGCAGTTAAAGCAGCAACATTGCTAACTGGGTATAAATTAGGAGCCATCCAGCCAAGTACTATATTTGGAGATGAACCGATTCAATTACTGAATACTCAAAAGAAATCTTCTATTTTTAACCGTAGTGGTTATATTACAATGGATGGTTTAAGAGCCTTGGAGCAATCTTCTAACGTTTATATGTTTAAAACAGCTTTGCTTATTAATGGAACACCATATAGCTATGGGATGCCACTTCGTTTAAATGATGATACTTTCCCAAAAATGCGGAATTCTTATGCACAATTTGGGTTAGGTGTAAATACAGGGATTGATTTACCAAATGAATTCAGTGGGGTACAAGGTCCGAGTGGTCCAACCTACGGGGGTAAAGCACTCGACTTAGCGATTGGACAGTATGATACGTATACACCGTTACAATTGGTACAGTATATCTCGACAATCGCAAATGGCGGCTATCGCATTCAGCCACATGTTGTGAAGGAAATACGTGAACCATCAAATGATGGGCAATCATTAGGCCAATTAGTAACAGAAATAGGTCCAACAATTTTAAATCATATTGATAATTCTTCAGATGAGATTAACTATGTGAAACAAGGATTACGTCGTGTTTATACGGGCGCAAATGGTACGGCAAAAAGACAATTTGCAAATGCACCTTATACAGCGGCAGGGAAAACAGGGACAGCTGAGGTAGTTTACTATGGACCTTTAAAACAATATTATGGTACAAGTACAATTAACTTAACTCATGTTGGCTTTGCACCGTATGACAATCCTGAAATTGCCTACGCGGTTGTCATTCCGTGGGCAACGACTTACACGTCTGTGCATTTATCAAATAATAATGAAATTGCTAGAAAAGCTGTAGATAAATATTTTGAGTTAAAAGCAAAATACAAAGCTGAAAAAGTGACTGACAGTAATGTAAAACAACCAATTTTACCGGCTATTACAAAAGACAAAATTAGTGAAGATGAGCAAAAATAAGAGAAACCGCTAGTGCATTTACATGCCTAGCGGTTTTTTATAGTTTTAGAGTATTATTGAATACCCGCGAAAAAACACGGTATGAAAGATCGCCATTTCATACCGTGTTTTATTTATTTTTATCTAAAAGACTTATTATACAGATAATTGTTGAATAGCTATTTCAAATTGTTGTTTCGGTTTTAATCCATAAAGCTCTATATTATTACAGAAATAAGACTCTACCATAAAATCAACGGCTTCCTGTAGAGTATATTCACGATGTTCCATAATAAGTGTTAAATACGTTTTAAAGTAATCGGTATTTTGTACTTTTGTATGTTTAATCACAAAGTCAAACTCCTCTTAGATTATTTCCTGACACAATTGCTTATTATAGCATTTTTCCATAAGGAAGCAAGTTTATCTGATTATTAGAAAACGGCTATCTGACCTGCATCGGTAAAAACGCCATGTACTGTGGCATTACCGATGCAGGTCTAAGCACAATTCGAAATCTGGACGCATTGTTTATATGTGCGACAGCTACAATTGTAAATTCATCTTTACAATCATTTACAAAGCATTACATTCCTTTACGTCTCTTTTACGAACTGTTTATACGACTTCAACATTTAGTCATTATAGTAAAGATTGTAAGACAAATAACTATAAAAATGTTAGTGACGGAGGCAAATGAGATGAAAAAGTGGAAGTACTTAACGATGACAGCGGTAATGGGTTCAGCATTAATGCTTGGTGCTTGTGGTAGTGACTCTGCACAAAAGGGTAACAATGCAGAAACAAACGCACCAGCGAGCTCAGGACAAGACGCTGCAGACAAAAAACTGCAAGGAGCTGTAGCTGGGGATGGTTCATCAACAGTCGCACCAATTATTGAAGCAGTTGTTGAAGAATATGCAGGGACTCAACCGAATGTCAAAGTATCGGTAGGTGTTTCAGGTACAGGTGGTGGCTTTGAAAAATTCATCGCAGGTGAGACAGACTTTTCAAATGCATCTCGTCCGGTAAAAGATGAAGAGAAAGCAAAACTAGAGAAAGCAGGAATTGCTTTTACAGAGCTTCCTTTAGCATATGATGGCATATCGGTTGTCGTGAACCCTGAAAATGATTGGGCGAAAGATCTAACAATTGAGCAATTAAAGAAAATTTGGGTTGAAGATGGGAAACCTAAGAAATGGTCTGATATTGATCCATCTTGGCCAGATGAAAAAATCGTCTACTACTCACCGGGTACTGACTCAGGGACGTACGATTACTTTGATGAAACGATTTTAGACGGTGCTGATCTAGCAAAAACAGCAACATTATCAGAGGATGATAACATGCTAGTTCAAGGTGTAGCAGGTGACAAAAACGCAATCGGCTTCTTTGGCTATGCTTACTACTTAGAAAATAAAGATAAATTAAGTGTTGTGAAAGTAAACGGCATTGAGCCAACAAATAAAACAATTGAATCTGGTGAATACGCACCACTTTCACGACCACTATTTGTATATGTGAAAAATAGTGCTATGAAAGAAAACGAAGCGGCATATGATTTCGTCAAATTTACACTTGAGCACGGGGGAGACATGGCAGATGCTGTTGGTTATGTCAGTCTACCAGAAGATAAATATAGTGAAGCTTTAAAAACTTTAGAAGGCTTAAAATAAGTAGACATGCATAGAGGGAAAGAGATGTATGCTCTTTCCCTCTCTTATTTGAAAGGAGCACCCAATGGTTTCTCAAAAAGAAAACAAGACATCATCTGTGCAGCAATTAATTGCAAATTCGCGCAATAAAAAAACAAGGAAAATAGTGGAAAAAGCAATGCCAACACTATTATTTTCTGCGGCACTTATCTCTATATTGACGACATTTGGCATTGTTTTCACCCTTATTTTTGAAACGTTTGAATTCTTTAAACGTGTTTCGATTACGGATTTCCTATTTGGTACACAGTGGCTACCGTTTTCAGGGAAGGAACCATTATTTGGGATTTTACCTTTAATAGCTGGAACATTGAAAGTCACACTTATTGCAGTTGTCGTAGCAGTACCATTTGGCATTGCTTCTGCAATCTATTTAAGTGAATATGCAAGCGAAAAAATAAGACGTACGGTTAAGCCTATTTTAGAAGTGTTAGCAGGTGTACCAACGATCGTTTATGGCTTCTTCGCATTAACGTTTGTAACGCCGATGTTACAGCAAATTATTCCAGGACTGAAACTATTTAATGCGCTTAGTCCGGGGATTGTTGTAGGTATTATGATTCTACCAATGATTACGTCACTTTCAGAGGATGCGATGTCATCTGTCCCGAATAGTATGCGTGAAGGAGCTCTAGCTCTTGGAGCAACAAAGTTTGAAGTAGCTATAAAAGTAGTATTACCAGCTGCATTATCAGGCATTATTGCTTCAGTTGTCCTCGCTATTTCCCGGGCAATTGGTGAAACGATGATCGTATCACTTGCAGGTGGATCTACACCTAAATTCGATTTAGGTGTGACAGACTCGATTCAAACGATGACTGCGTATATAGTACAAGTTGCAACAGGCGATGCTGGCTATGGTACGACAATTTATTATTCGATTTATTCAGTAGGATTCACATTATTTATCTTTACTTTAGTGATGAATTTACTTGCTCAATATATTTCGAAACGCTTCAGGGAGGTTTACTAGCATGCGATATATTGATGACACGGCCGTCATGAAACGAATGACAAAGCGTATTACATTCAATAAAGTTTGGAAGTTCTTCTTCTTCTTAGCAACGACCTTTGCATTAGTGATACTAGCTATTTTGCTTTATCGTATAGTAACACAAGGTGTCGACTATTTAACAATCGATTTTTTAACAAACTTTGCTTCGCGTTTTGCAGATAAAGCGGGCATTAAGGCAGCTTTAATAGGTTCACTTTGGCTGATGGCAGTTGTTGCTCCGGTGTCGATTATTCTAGGTGTAGGAACTGCAATCTATTTAGAGGAATATGCGAAGAAAAATAGACTAAATGACTTTATTCGTATGAATATTTCTAACTTAGCAGGTGTACCTTCCATTGTGTTTGGTTTACTGGGGTTAACAATTTTTGTTCGAATGTTGGGACTAGGGAAAAGTGTTTTAGCAGCCGGTTTAACAATGAGTTTATTAATTTTACCAGTGATCATTGTTGCGGCCCAGGAGGCTATACGTGCAGTACCGAATGAACAGCGCGAAGCTTCTTATGGTATGGGCGCGACAAAATGGCAAACGATATTGCATGTTGTGCTACCAGCAGCCATTCCTGGAATTTTAACAGGAAGTATATTAGCGATGTCTCGCGCGATTGGTGAAACAGCACCACTTGTTGTTATTGGAATCCCTGTTATTTTACAGTTTTTACCTAATGGTTTGTTAAGTCAATTCACAGCTTTACCAATGCAAATTTACGATTGGGCAAAACGTCCGCAAGAGGCATTTCAATATGTAGCGGCAGCCGGTATTTTAGTTCTTATGACAGTGCTTTTACTGATGAACTCTATTGCCATCTTTATTCGAAATAAATTCCAAAAACGTTATTAATGAGGTGACCTTATGGTACTGGGTATAAAAGAGGAAAAAACTGTTGTCAAATCGATTCATACGGCTACAAAGCCATCTGCTGATGTTGCCAAAAAAGTAGTATATGATACACGTAATTTAAATTTATGGTACGGTGATCATCATGGTTTAAAAGACATTAATTTAAGCATCTACGAAAATGAAGTAACAGCAATAATTGGCCCTTCAGGCTGTGGGAAATCTACTTATTTAAAAACGCTAAATAGAATGGTAGAGCTTGTACCGAGTGTTCGAACATCAGGGGAAATAGTATATCGTGAGCGCAATATTTTAGATAAAAGCTATACTGTTGAGGAATTACGCACTCGTGTAGGTATGGTATTCCAGAAGCCAAACCCATTCCCGAAGTCTATTTACGATAATATTGCATATGGTCCACGTATCCACGGCATAAAAAATAAAAAGATTCTTGATGAAATCGTTGAAAAATCTTTACGCGGTGCGGCAATTTGGGATGAAGTAAAAGATCGCTTAAATCAAAATGCATATGGTTTATCAGGTGGTCAGCAACAACGAATCTGTATTGCTCGCTGTTTAGCGATTGAACCAGATGTTATTTTAATGGATGAGCCAACATCTGCACTTGATCCGATTTCAACATTAAAAGTCGAGGAACTTGTACAAGAGCTGAAAAAAGATTATTCAATTATTATCGTGACACATAATATGCAACAAGCGGCACGAATTTCTGATCGAACAGCATTTTTCCTAAGTGGAGAAGTAGTTGAGTACGATAAAACAGACGTTATCTTCCAAACACCAGCAGATCAACGTACTGAAGATTATATTTCAGGTCGTTTCGGTTAAGGAGGAGATTAGATGGTAGTACGTGAACGTTTTGAACAGGAATTAAAAGAAGTCCAAGAACAATTTATCGAGATTGCCAATAGTAGTATCAACGCTCTTAAAATAGCATTTGAAGCATTATTAAATCAGGATTTAGAGACATCCTTGAAGATTCTTGAGGACGATTTAATCATCAATCGTCTGGAAGAAGAAATCAATGACCGTATTATTTTAATAATTGCTAAGCAGCAGCCTGTAGCTACTGATTTACGTCGTCTCATGGTGCTTGTCAAAGCAGCATCTGATATGGAGAGAGTAGGGGACTATGCAGTGAATATTGCAAAAGAGACGATTCGTATTGGGAAAGAGTCGCTTATCTTTCCTACAACAAATTTGCAAACGATGTGTAATAAGACTGTAGAAATGCTAGAAAGTATTATCAAAGCTTTTACAGAGGAAGATACTGTTCATGCCAAGGAAATTGCTGAACTAGATGATTACGTCGATGATTTATATGGAGCGACAATCACGCTATTGCTACGCGCAGGAGCTGAAAATCCAGCACATATTTCTCAAATCACACACTTAACCTTTGTTTGCCGATATTTAGAGCGCTCAGCTGACCATGCAACAAATATTGCTGAACATTTATTTTACTTAGTCAAAGGTAAACATTATGAATTAAATAATTAGTAAGAGAAGAGCCGATTATAGGCTCTTTTTTTATTGTTGAAAAACAAAATGGTCGAGAAAATCTTTGTAAATGTTGAAGTGTTTTAAATGAGGGGTATTTCATGCTACTCGCTTTTTTGTGAGCGAGCATTCCAACTGCTTCCTCCACTTACATTATTGCTGCAGCTTCGTAAAAACTGCGCTTTTGCACAAAAATACATCTTGATGATTTATCACTATAAATTTGAGTAACGTGCCAGAAGTACATGTTAAGTGAAATGGTTGATTGGAGTGGAGACTGAGCGACTCCTCGGGCGCTTCTAAGAAAACGCTCAGTTGGAACGGAAATCAACCCCTTATTTTACCAAAGAATCATACTTTATTAATAATAAATAACAGCAACATTTTTAATCAAAATAGCGTCAAAATACTGCAAACGTTATTGTATTGTCAAAAATTTATTTTGGTTATACTATAGACATTATCCGAAAAAATGTGCTGCGGAGGTGCTGCTTCGTGAAAGACGCTGTAGAATCACTCATAAAGAAATTTGATCTGGAATTCACGTCGGAACAACGTGACTTTTTACGTTTTCTATATGAAAACTTACATCTTGAGGAATTAAGTAACAAAGAACAACATTTTTTTATTGATTTTTTTTACAAGAGTGAAACATTACGAAATATGGCAGCATTTACACTTGAATTAGCAGATATGATGCATGAAATTTGTGGAAATATACCAGCTATTGAGCAAGCCGAACGATTGGCCAATGGCAAGGAGCAGCGCTTGTATTATGAACGAAAGTGGCAGATAGCTAGGCGTCGAAAGGTTAATCGTCAAACAATAAAAAAAGGAAACATCCTATATGTTCCGTTTGATGAATATAAACAAGAAACAGGTCCAATTATTATTTGCCTTGAGCAAACAGCTGGTATGGCGGCATATTCTGAGCTTTGTAAAAGCATAATCTTACCGTTATTTATGAGCGCGCACCGTGATCGTCGAGACTTATATATCGTTCCATATGACTGTCAAGTTCATGTTCATTTTCGATTTGAAGACGGACATGTAAATTTATCCGATTTTAAGGATTTTATTGAATATAAGGCAAAGGGAGAAGCTGCCGTTCTACCTGTGCTCCATTTTGTAAAGGGCTTGCTTCAAGAAAATCAGCATTGTACAGAAGCGGATATTATTATTTTTACAGAAGGCACTCCAATTGATGGACATCATCTCGTTGGAAAGCAAGCGAAGGCTGTACTTGAGGAAATGAAGCGTAAGTACCATGCTGAATTTTCTGTCATCGCTATGCATGAACATAATTTTAATGAGCAGCAATTTTGGTTTGCTAATAAGGCTTTTTTTGCGGATGATGCAATTCAATAAAAACGGAGCTGATCGTCATTATTGATCGGCTCCTTTTCTGTGAATATACATAGTAGTTAGAGGAGAATGAAATTTGAATTCAATAAAATGGTTATTACCTGATATTTCAACCCCAACGTGGATGGAAATTATTATTGCCGTTGCACTTTGTGTAATTGGTTGGCTTTTTCAGCAGTTTATTATAAAGAAAATTATTAATCGTACTGTTACATTTCTGAGAAATCGTCAGCGTAACTTTCAGGCAACAGTACTCGCACAATTTAATAAAGCGATTCGCTATGCATTTATGACTGCAGTTATTGTACTCAGCTTATCAATATTATTAGATATCTTTTTATTTACACATGTAGCAACTAAAAATTTTGTCTTGTCTATTATGGTCTTTTTTGCCTTCAAAGGCGTATACGATGTTTTAAATTATTATACAAAGCAGCCACTACCGTTGAATAACGATGAGGAACCAAATGTTCTGTTACCTTTTTTTCTTCGTATAGGAAAAGTGCTCATAATGATATTGGCGATGTTTACGATTGCTTCTTTCTGGGATTTTAATTTGAATGGCTTTTTAACCGGGATTGGTTTAACTGGTGTCGCGATTGCCTTTGGTATTCGAGATACACTAGCACATGTTTTTGGTGGGATGTCAGTCGCATTAGATAACCCGTTTCAAATTGGTGATTGGGTAGCAACGGAGGATCAAAAAATTGAAGGAACCATTGAGGATATTAATCTTCGAAGTACATTAATTCAAACGGGTGATAAAGGGCTTGTTTATGTACCTAACTCTTATTTGGTAAATCGACCAATCTATAATTTATCCAAAAGGGAAAAACGAAAATGTGAGCAATTTTTATTTGTAGCTGCGGAAAATGAAGAAGAAATATTACGCAGTGCTTTAAGTGCCATTCAAAAAGAAATATATTTGCATGCTCAAACAGAAAAAGAAATGATTCATGTATTTATTGATGAGTTTTATCCAACTTCCTATCGAGTCCTTGTACGTTTCTTTGTAGCAACAAATGATACGGCAGAGATGCTAAATGTGCGACAAGATATTTTATTTGCTATACGTCAAATCTTTCAAGAACAAAATATTATACTAGCAAATCCAGCTGAAGATGAATGGCTTCGTAATAAAAAAAAAAATTGAATTGTTAGTTTTTTTACTTTACAATGAATACATGTAATCAGCTTTGATGAAGAGTAGTAGCTATTGTTATTTGTTATAGAGAGCTAGTGGTGGGTGGAAACTAGTACAAATAAATAGTGAATGGACTTCGGAGCTCTAATCCAGAATAAAGTATGGATTAGCGTCTGCCTACGTTACAGGGTATAGAGTGGGTCTTTTAACTCTTTCAGCGGGTATCCGAGTATCAGCTGATTGTGATGAAGACCAATGAAGGTGGCACCACGGCTTTTCCGTCCTTTTGTGATGGGAAGGCCTTTTTATATGTTTTGCCGGAATGAATAGTGTTTTCCACAGTTCAAAATCTGGACGCCATGTTTATAGAAGCGAAAGAGAAGTGCTAAAGAAACGGCAGCGTCCATTACGCCGGTGCACAATTGATCAATTTTGGTGTAGAAGAGCAGAGTAAAGAAGAGAAGAGGAGAGAAAGAGTATGACAGTTGAGCTTAGAAAGTTTGCCATGAAGGCATTACAGGGTGATATGATGACGCCAATTTCTGTTTATCAATCACTTGAAGGGGAGCATAAGATGCTTTTCGAATCGTCTGCCAAGCATGAAGAAAGTGGACGTTACTCGTTTATTGCCGTCAATCCAATGGCAGAACTGATTGGAGATAAGAATGGTTATTCTTTTTCCAAAGATGGAGAAACAGAAAAATCGAATGCCGATGTATTAGTAAAATTACAGCAAGTTATGCCATTTCATAAGGCGCAGTACCCGTTTGCCTTTTTTGGAGGAGCAATCGGTTTCTTTGGTTACGAAACAGCATTTTATACAGAGAAAATAGGCGAATACTTACAGGATGATTTAGAAATGCCGGATGTCCATATCTTTTTCTATGATACATTCATTGTTTTTGATCATTTAAAGCAAGAGATTACACTAGCAGCAATTGATTTATTTGATGAAGGGCGTTCTCTTGAAGCGATGGAATTAGCTATTTCTATGATGAAGGAGCAGCTTTATGCTGGAACAACGTTTGACGACACGACGTTTGGAGAGTTAGATTTCAGACCAATGATCGCCAAAGAAAATTTTGTAGCACTGGTTGAACGTGCAAAACAGCATATTCGTAAGGGTGATATTTTCCAAATTGTTTTATCACAACGCTTCTCTTCACCGTATACAGGTAATCCTTTCGCTTTATATCGTCAATTACGTACTTCTAACCCTTCACCATATATGTTCTATATGGATTTTGGAACGTATACCATTTTAGGAACATCTCCTGAAAGTCTCGTTAAGGTGAAGGATCGAAAGGTAACGACTAATCCTATCGCTGGTACGAAGCCAAGAGGTAAAACATTGGAGCAGGATAACGCGATCGCGGAAGGTTTATTAAATGATGAAAAAGAAATCGCTGAACATCGTATGCTGGTAGATTTAGGGCGTAATGATCTTGGACGTATTGCTAAAGTGGGTTCAGTGAAGCTTATAAAATATATGAGTATTGAGCGATATAAACATGTTATGCATATTGGTTCAGAGGTTATCGGCGAATTACGTGATGATGTACATGTTTTGGATGTTCTTCGGGCTTGCTTACCTGCTGGTACAGTATCAGGTGCACCGAAAATCCGCGCTATGCAGCTTATTAATGAGCTCGAGCCTGTGAAGCGTGGTATCTACTCAGGTGCAGTAGGCTATATTTCCGCTACAGGGGATATGGATTTAGCACTAGCCATTAGGACAATGATCATAAAGGATCATCGTGCCCATGTGCAGGCAGGAGCTGGTATTGTTTACGATTCTGTACCATTGTCTGAATACGAGGAAACGCTAAATAAAGCTCGCGCGTTATTGGAGGTAAAAAATGATTTTACTGATCGATAACTATGATTCATTCACATATAATTTATTTCAGCAAATAGGAATGCTTGGGAAAGATGTAAAAGTAGTACGTAATGATGAAATAACAATTGAAGACATTCAGAAAATGCAACCTGAAGCTATTATATTATCGCCCGGCCCAGGTACGCCAATTGAAGCAGGAATAACAGTGGATGTTGTTAAAGAGCTTTATACGAAGTTTCCGATTTTAGGCATTTGTCTTGGGCACCAATCGATAGGGCAAGCTTTTGGAGGAAACATTGTTCAAGCTAAAAATATAATGCATGGAAAATTATCGACAATTCAATATGAAAAAACAGGCTTATTTGCTCAGTTAGACGGTAAAATCGCAGTAATGCGTTATCATTCTCTCGTCATTGAGGAAAGCACGTTGCATAAGGATTTTAATATTTTAGCAAAGTCCGGTGATGATGGTGAGATTATGGCAATTCAACATAAGGAGTACCCACTCTTTGGGCTGCAATTTCATCCAGAATCCATTGGGACACAAGAGGGCAGTATAATGATGCGAGCTTTCTTAGAACAGATTTCATAAACGAAACAAAAGAGGCTGTCATCGAAAATCAGTGGTTGTGATTTTTGGTGACAGCCATCTTTACCAATGGAATCGTTATATTATTGCTTTTTCCCTGTAATCAATTTTGCAATTTCCTCTAAAGACATCGAAGAATTGACTTCGTAAGAGCCAATTTGTAAGCTTCGCGCGTATTTAGGGTTAGCGAGTAAAAGTTCCATTTCAACACTATTGTCGATAATGCCACCATCTTCAAGCTTTTGTGCCACGATATATGGTGTAATACCGCTGTAAATTTGGAGTGACATTGTTGTAGCGTTTGTTGATGTATCTGCCGGTTTATGATTGTCTTTAGTCGTTGTTTTAGGTGTATCTGTCTTCTGATTAGTTTCCTTTGGAGCTTGCTTCGCTTGTTCCTTTAACAATGCAATTTCTTTATTTGCCTGTTCGAGCTTTTTTTGCAACTCCTCTACATTTTCTGTATTTGGGGAAGCTTTAGTTGGAAGACCGATATTGAGATCGAAACGAGCTGCTAAAGCTAGCAAAGCTCCGACAAGAAAAAGCGCAATGCCAAAGGCACGGATAGCGGACTTATTCATGAATTACCGACCTCCGTTTGCAATCACTTGGCGGACTTGCTCTTCAGTTAAATTTGAACGAATACTAATATCTGCTACAGAAAGACCCTGCTTATTTAATTCAAGCACCTGACTGACAATAATTTGATGTATAGGTTTCGTTTTTGGAGTAGCTGGCCCTGTTTTCGATGCCTGAGCAGCCTGTTGGACAGCTTGCATAACTTGTTGAACCTTTGGGTCTGATATAGCGTTATTTTGCGCTGACGGTGATTTAACCTGAAACTCTGGCTCTAATAACAGCTCTTCCTCGACAATTTTCATGCGACGCTTTAAATTATTTGTTTCTTGAAAAATAGAGATGGATAGCTCCTCTACATCTTGTTCGACCTTTTTCGAGCTGTTTTTGAAAAAGAACGACGCAATAATTAGGAGAATTCCCACAATCATAAGTATGATGGATAAATCCAATAGTTTCACCTCATTAAGTATGTAATTATAGGTATTTTACCATATGCAAACTTAATATGAAATGAAGGTAGATTTTTTTTCATTTTATGTTATAATGGGTTAGTCGTATAAATCATGCTCAAAATTTAAATTCTTGATATAGAGTGGGAGGGTTAATAATGCGCGTAAACATTACTTTAGCTTGCACAGATTGCGGCGAACGTAACTACATTTCTAAAAAGAACAAGCGTAACAATCCAGAGCGTCTTGAACTTAAAAAATATTGCTCTCGCGAGAAGAAATACACTCTTCACCGTGAAACTAAGTAATCGCTCATTAAGCCAAAACCACTTGTGGTTTTGGCTTTCTACATTTTAGGAGGTAGCTTAGCATGGATAAAACAACTTTACGGAACGAGGTAAAGGAAGCTCTTGCAAAAATTAGCGAAGTAGCTTACTACGATCAATCAAATGCTGTAGTTAAAAAAGTGCTACAGGAACCATATATAATAGAAGCAACTACAATTGGCATTACTATTTCCAATAAGCCAGAAGTCGACACAATTCTATTAATAGAAGAACTGTGGAAACTTGGTAAAAAAGTCGCTGTACCTAAATGCAACTCAAAAACAAGAGAAATGTTATTTTATGCCATTGACTCGTTTGCCCAGCTAGAAACTGTTTATATGCATTTGCGTGAACCAATTCCAGAGAAATGTGAGTTTGTTGACGCAAATGAAATGGACGTTATACTTGTTCCAGGAGTTGTTTTTGATAAGTTCGGCTATCGAATAGGCTATGGCGGTGGTTATTATGATCGCTATGTATTAAACTATAAAAAGGGTAAGCTCATGTCTTTGCTATTTAATGAGCAGCTATATGAACGCGTACCTACAGAAGCGCACGATTGCCCAGTAGATATCATTGTGACACCGACAAAACGTATTGACTGTGTAACACAACGAGGAGCGAACTAAAATGGACAAAATGTTAGATATTTATGATTTATTAAAAACATATGGCACTTATATTTACACACGAGATCCCATTGGTGATTTGATGTTAATGGAGGATGAAATTCGTGAGTTGTATAAAGCTAATGTACTAGATATTAAAGATTACCAAATGGCATTATTACTAATTAGACAAGAAACAACAAAGCTTCGCATGAAAGAAAATAATCAGTAATGTTTTAAATATAATTCATTTGTGGTATTGTAAAGGTAATGTAACATGTATGTAATATTCTTAAAAAAACAGTGGTTTTCCACTGTTTTTATGATTTACGAAACTTTTTACAAAAGAAAACGTATATATTACTATCCGGCCCATTTACGAACAAGGAGCTCAGTTTTTCCCAAAATATATCTATTGATTATCTGTAAAAAATGGATTAAGATATATTTTGTTTCAGTAACAAATTGTTAAAAATATTATTTTTTTGTAAGAAAGTAGGGAGGATGTTAGGGATGAAATCAATAAAGTGGCCTAAACATTCATTTATGATACTAGCAATTGTAGCAACTTGGATAAAAACGGTCATTGTTTATCACACAAGCTTTGAGATGAAAATCGAAAATGCGATGCAACAATTTATTTTGTTTATTAATCCATTAAGCTTCGTGCTATTTGCTTATGGTATATCGTTATTCTTTAAATCGCCCAAAGTTAAAAGTCGTTATATAATTACGATCAGTGTTATTTTATCGATCGTCTTATATGGGAATGTCGCGTTCTATCGCTTCTACAACGACTTTATTACGTTACCGGTGTTATTCCAAACAAGTAACTTTGGTGATTTAGGAACTTCAGTAGCAGCGATTGTTAGCCCTTGGGATTTATTATATTTCGTTGACGTACTTATTCTAATTTTAGCGAATAAATATTTGCCTATGATGAAAGATGCAGTTAAAGTAAACGTGGAATTCCGTCGCGCGTACTTCGTATTAGCGATTGCTGTGTCGTTCTTAAACTTAGGATTAGCTGAAACAGAGCGTCCACAATTGTTAACACGTAGCTTTGATCGTGAATTACTTGTAAAAAACATCGGTACTTATAACTACCATTTATATGACATTTATATTCAATCAAAATCTTCTGCTCAACGTGCATTAGCGGATGGCAGTGAATTAGTAGAAGTGAACAACTATATTCGTTCTAATCAAGCAGCGATCAACCCTCAAATGTTTGGTAAATACAAGGGTCGTAATTTGATTGTTGTGTCAATGGAATCTTTACAAAACTTTGTGATTAATAATCAAATGGATGGTCATGAAATTACACCATTCTTAAACTCTTTAACAAAAGATAAAGATACGTATTATTTCAGTAACTTCTATCACCAAACTGGATTAGGAAAAACTTCTGACTCAGAGTTTATTACTGAGAACTCATTGTTCGGTTTAGGTCGTGGTGCGGTATTTTTCACGCACGGTGGAAATACGTATAACTCAATGGCTGAGCGCCTTGGAGATAATGGCTACTTTACGAATGTCATGCACCCAAATAATAAATCATTCTGGAATCGTGACATGATGTATCAATCATTACACATTAATAAATTTTATGACATAGATTCATATAAGATTGGCGAAGGGCAAGCTGTTAACTGGGGTATGAAAGATGTCCCATTCCTAGAGCAATCTGCAGCATTAATGAAAGATATGCCACAGCCGTTCTATTCTCGACTAATTACTTTAACGAACCACTATCCATTCACATTGGATCCAGAAGATGTAATGATTCCTGAATATACTTCAAACTCAGGTACATTGAATCGTTATTTCCAAACAGTACGTTATATGGATGAAGCACTTAAAGACTTCTACCAAAGCTTAAAAGATCAAGGTGTATATGATAACTCTATTATTGTCATGTATGGTGACCATTACGGTATTTCAGAAAACCATAACAAAGCGATGGCTCAATATTTAGGAAAAGATAGCATTACACCATTTGATAATGCAATGCTACAAGAAGTACCTTTATTCATCCATATTCCTGGATCAGGTGATGGTAAAGAAATGACAGAGATTGCTGGACAAATGGATTTACGTCCAACAATTTTACACCTTCTTGGCGTTGAAACTTCAAAAGATATGCAACTTGGTGCAGACCTATTCTCACCAGAGCATGAAGACTTCGTTGTATTCCGCGATGGTCGTTTTGTAACAGATAAATATTTATATGCTGGTGAAGCTTGTTATGACAAAGCAACTGGCGAAGAAATTGATGGTGAGCCATGTCAGCCATACGCTGATCGAGCTACGAAAGAACTTGAAAGTTCGGATGCCATCATTAACGGTGATTTACTCCGCTTCTATGACCAAAAGACAGGTAACTTGAAGCAAGGGGCAACCAAGTAACAAAAAGAGAGATCTCATGTAAGTGGGCACTGAAAAAGTCTATATCATCTCACATTGCGAGGTATTCAATGATTAAATCGTTGAATACCTCGCTTTTTTCATTTGGCATTGTGACTCTACTGTTGTTTTCCGAAGCATTCCGCTCGCTTTCCGCGGGCGAGCGCCGAGCCTCCTCCTACGCTTCGCTTCGTGCGGGGTCTCGTCTGTCTCGCTTTCCCGCAGGAGTCGAGCGATGCTTCTCCAAACAACGCAATGTATCACACTATTATTTTAGTCACGCTTTCCTTTAAAGAATTAATGTGCAGGTGGTGCCCCCCGATGATTTCAAATCAAGAAACCCTTCATTTAAGTACATACATGTCGATCTACGATATTGTTGTGCCAAAAGATAATATACTTCGCCGAATCAATGAACTTGTTGATTTTTCATTCATTTTAGAAGAGTTAAAAACAAAATATTGTGTAGACAATGGACGTAATGCCATTCCTCCAATTCGTATGTTTAAGTACTTAATATTAAAAGCGATTTATGATGTATCAGACGTCGATCTAGTATACATGTAATGAGATCTCTCTTTTTGCTTTATATCAAATGCTGGGGTGAGGCATAATTATAGGTGTTGCAACAAGTGGTAACCCATTACCATAACGTGAGGTTGATTTCCGTTCCGACCTAGTGTTTTGTTGTTGCTGACACTTCGCTTTCGCACAGTTAAAACATTGTTGCTGACGCTTCGCTTTCGCACAGAGCAAAGCTTCCTGGGGGCATCCGTTGAGCCGCTGCCCTTTAGAGTCTCAGACAAACAGAGGTTTTTTGTGCGAAAACGCTGTGCTAACGTAGCGGCAGCGACACGATGTTGGTTACGAACGTTATTACAGTACGTGATGCACCCAAATGGTAAAGTCCTTTTTGTGCATAAATAGGGGGATGTAAGGATTTTTATGTATACTATCAAATTGAAATGTAACGTTCATGCAGCCGAATAAACAACTTGGAGGAAAGTGGT
Source organism: Lysinibacillus sp. CTST325 (assembly GCF_054665055.1). Taxonomy (NCBI): domain Bacteria; kingdom Bacillati; phylum Bacillota; class Bacilli; order Caryophanales; family Bacillaceae; genus Lysinibacillus; species Lysinibacillus sp. CTST325. The sequence continues at coordinate 48,164 of NZ_BAAFHO010000011.1, forward strand.
TATTATCGTTTAAGTTAGGCTGAAGTAAAAACGATAGAAAAAGAGCAGCCTCAAATGGAGGCTGCTCTTTTTTCTGTCTAAATTTTAGTGTAATTTTGGTGGGTATCCGCTATTAATAACAGTCATAATTACGAACCAACCGAATACTGCAGCACTTAATAAGTTGAAAACAACGCTTAAAAGATTCTTTTCTTTAAGTGCTTGGAATGTACCAACTACAGCTAAAATAGCAACTAGACCAAAAATAACCATTAATAAGTTCATTAGAAATTGACACTCCTTTCGACATCAGAAAATGAATGTCGTAAACAATATTCCTCCTTAATTGTAAACGTTCTACCTGTTTTTGTCGAGAACTAATATAGACTAAACTATGAACATTTATCGTCAAATTGTGGCAAAGGCTGTATAATTGAAATAGAGGTGATAACAATGATGAACGTACGAAATTATTCACTTGGACCTGTCCAAACGAATTGTTATATCGTATCTAATAAAAATAAGGAATGCTTAATATTTGATCCAGGAGAAGAAGCAGATCGAATCATCAAGGCTATCCGCAGTAACAATCTAAAACCACTAGCCATTTTTTTAACACATGCACATTTCGACCATATCGGTGCCGTGGATGCTGTCCGCGAGGCTTTTAATGTTCCGGTATGGATTCATGAAAAAGAAGTAAGCTGGTTAGGAGATCCAACAAAAAATGGCTCTAGTAAATACGCAGCATTACCAGATTATATTGTCGGTGCCCCAGCTGAAGAAAATATTATTAAAAAAGAGCAGCTATTTGAAATAAGTGATTTTTATTTTAAAGCTACTTTTACGCCAGGACATTCACCAGGTAGTATTTCATATATATTTGAAAATGATGGCTTCGCTATTGTTGGAGATACACTCTTTGAACAAGGTGTAGGTCGTACAGATTTACTTGGAGGCTCGACAAAAACATTACTTACATCCATTCATGATAAGCTATTGACACTACCTGAGGATACTATTATCTACCCTGGGCATGGCAATTATACAACGGTCGGTGCAGAAATGGAGACAAATCCTTTCTTGAATGGTTTTTAAAATTGCTGATAAGGGTAATAGTTGGATATCATTTATTGGAAATGACACATTCTTTTATGATAAAATAGGATAATCATGGAAGGTGTAGGATGATATTTGTTAAAACGTATATCATTTATATAAGTTGATTGGAGTCGCCCGGTCGGAACGGAAATCAACCTCACGTTATGGTGATAAACCAAATAATAATAGGTGTGATGTAAATGGAATTATTATTGCTATTATCGCTTATTACTGATTTTAGTTATTTAGTACATCATAGTCCATTTATTAAAGTATACATTTATACTATTTTTGATAAAATTACTGTCATTGACGCGAATCTTGACGTATCAATTGATTTAACTGTCAATGTCAATTTCGAAAGTAAAATTTATCCTTCTCATATGTTTCTTAATAAATGGTTGAGAAAAGTAATTTACAGTAAATCAGATAATGACGAAGAATTAGTGTCCCTTTTATAAGAAAAATTATTATAAAAGGGGAGAAATTAATTAATGTTTGAATTTATAACACAACCACTGACAAATTTACTAGATACTTTCTTTAATTTTACGGGGAGCTATGTAGTTGCCTTAGTGATTTTAACAGTGCTAATACGCTTAATTTTAATGTATCCAAATTATAAATCCTTTAAATCACAACTAGCAGTTACACAAACGTCGCTAGGTAATAAGGAAAAATTAATAGAGCTACAATCAAACTTAAGCAAGGCTAAAACAGAAGAAGAACGTAAAGAATATCAGTTGCAAATCTCAAAACTAATGATGGAAAACTTTTCAGGTATGAAAACAGGTTGTTTAACAGCGTTGATTCAATTTCCAATTTTAAGCGGACTGTATTATACCATTACAAAAAGTAATGCCATCAAGCATGAGAATTTCTTCTGGTTTAATCTAGGATCTGCAGATATTTTTATGACAATTATCGCAGGTTTAACGATGATGATTCAAATTTATATGTCAGTTAAGCTATCTGATAATAGCAATCCACAAATGAAAATAATGATATTTATGATGCCTGTGATGATTGTTATTTCTTCACTTTTCATGCCATCAGCCATCGCATTTTATTGGACAATTTCATCCTTGTGGGTAATATTACAGAGTTTCGTGTTTAATAAATTAAAGCCTAAATTAACTTCATAAAATACAAAAATCCCCCTTGCGATTTGTTGGATAGATAAAATAACCAAAATCTAACCATGTAATTGCAAAGGGGGATTTTACTATGTCCTGATATATGATCGTGCATCTGGTGAATAAATTTACATAAAAAAAGCATGTCTCACTTTTGGTGAGACACGCGTTTTTCTTTGTATTAATGACCGCCACCAGGTACGTGAATAAATGTTGTATAGTACGTGAAGCCAGCAAAGAACACAGTTAAATATGCTCCGAAAATGTACATGTACATACGTTCTGAAAGGTTTAAGAAGCCTAATAATAAGAATAAACCTGTATTACCTACGAATAATAGCGATACTTCGTTCATACCACCAAGGTAGAACATGACTGCAAAAATACCTGTCCAGAATGCCATAACTTTATACATATTATCCATGAAGATTTCCCCTCCTTTTGCCCACGACACAATAATCTCTTACTCATTATAAATGATATGAAAGGTATCTGTAAACTGGAACTTCTTCTTCTTTGTGACAAACAATTGGATATTTAAAAATTAACTATCAATTTCTGTCACGTTTATTTCATACTTACATAAATCGCAATTATGTATCATGCTATCAATTTGTACAAATTCATTGCTTGCATATAACGCATCAACCTGTCCCTTTAAATAGGATTCATGTAAAGAACATACAATTTCTGAATGACTAGAAAGCTGCTCTTGGAATGGACAATTATAAATGGAGAAAGTCACACTTTTACCATGGTCTGTTTGTTGAACATGCGGAATATAGCCAACTAATGCTGCATTGTCAGTTAATAGTTGAAGCTTTTGTTCGAAGGAAAGGGTATTATTTAATTGTAATTCAGCATTTACATAATTCTTCATTTGTTGGTAGCCGTCTTGGTAGCTTATGTCCTTGCATTTTTCTAATGCAGATGGTCCGAACTCTTGAATTAATTGGATTGTCCATTTTAATAGTCGATCTTCATCACGTCTCGGGAACGTTAGTGAGACACCTTTATCTGAGGCCTTATAAATACGCCCGGGTCTACCGCCTTTCCCAGTTTTGGCAAAATCAGCAGTAATTATATTAATTTCTGAAAGTTTTGTTAAATGTAGACGTGCAACATTTGGATGGATGCCGAATCTATCAGCAATATTTTGGACCGTTACAGTTTTCTTCTCTTGCAGGATGTACTCATAAATAGAGTATCTAGTTTCATCGGCCAATGTACTAGTAATTTTTAATGGATTGATCATTTGCTTCACCTCTATGTATTTTTTGAATTTTTAGCTGTTCTACCAAGTGTAGGAAAAAAATCATGTTAATTCTATTATATTGCATTATTGAAAAAGATACAGTTCATTTAGGCATAAATATTAACTTTTTCATAAGATTATGTTTATATTTAGTGGAAATTTGCATGTTATCCACATTTTTATAGCAAAAAACATGTTTGACAGGAAATTTTATAGCAAATTTTTATTTTAAGAAAAGGGCTTTTCACGTAACGACTTCCTATCTATACTAGGAAATAACGAATAGAGCGGTCATATTCGAATGAACCAGAAGAGGGGTGCGAATATGCAAAATTTTGAAACGGTTGTTGAGCAAAAATGTGAGCAACTTTTACTAAAAGCCTACCATTTCGGTGCATCAGATTTATTATTAGTTCCAGAACGTGAACGATATCGTATTTATTTTCGAAAATATGATAAGCTGCTCCAAGCAGGTGAATTACCAAACGGGCTGGCGGAGCGAATGATTTCCTATTATAAATTTTTAGCGGCATTAGATATTAGCGAGCGACGCAAACCCCAAAGCGGCTCCTTCCAAAAAGCTATGGAACAAGATCAATATGCCTTTCGTGTTTCTACACTTCCCTCAGTATTTTTAAAAGAAAGCCTAATTATCCGACTGCTTCTACAAAATCATGCTTTCCCACTTACTTCCTTATCCTATTCCAAATATGTAGCAGACTTGTTAATGGAACTAGTGAAACATCAACAAGGACTTTTATGTTTCACAGGTGCGACTGATTATGTCACAAGAGTACAAGTAAATAAGTCAATAAAATTCTATATTTGTGATAATGATTCGAGGGCGTCCTTTTTTATGTTTTTTGCTTGTTGGAGGGCGATCTTCATATCGATACTCAATTTTTCGTATAAAGCGTTGTACGAATTCACTTTTCTCTTCTTGATTTAATTGTGTGAAACAATTATTGAATGTGACTACAACATTCTTTATAGCATCTAAATTAATTTTCTCAGGTTCTTCATACTCATCTAATTGTTTCTGTAGGTTGTTGAGGACAATTTTAGTATCATGCATAAGTTCTTCAAATTCAGCGTCATCGATATGGTCAGCAGCCCATCCACGTTGATACTTTAATCTTTGTTGCTCTACTTGTTTGATTTGCTGTATAATTTCTTCTGTTTCAATATGGAGTGCTGGTTCAGGTGCTTCAAAATCAGTGAAATTAATATTTCGCATGTATTCTGTCAGCCCTTCAATAAAATATCTTTCACCAGAATTTTTTTGAGTCCGTTTATACTTTAAACAGTAAGAACATCTATAAGTGTAACCAACTCTTTCTGAATCATTAGCACGTTTATATATAAATCTTGTAGCAATTAATCTATGTCCACAACCCTCATTAGGACAAACTAAAACGCCACCGAAGATACCAGTGCTTTCAATGTCTTTTCTAAATTGCTTACCTCTATCATCAAGCATCTTTTGTAATTTTAAGAAACGCTCTTTAGTAATATAACCTTCATGTGTGCCTTCTCGTATCTCTCCTTTACGCCTTGATGCTCCATATAATGCAGGATTTCTTGCTATGCGTAATACCGCATTAGCACTCCAACCTCTACTCTGATCTGTGACTCTGTATTGGTCACTTATGCTATTGTAAGACCATCCAGTTTCTAATTTATTAATAATATCAAGCACGTACTTACCTTTGTCATTCTTCACTAATTTATCATTTTTATCTACATCATAGCCATATGGCGGTTGACCTGACCATTCACCATCTGCAGCCTTTTCATCTAATGCCATGATAATCCTTTCTGATAAATTCTCCGTTTCCCATTGGGCTAATAAGGCAACAAGTCCAATGAACATCCTGCCCATCGCTGTGGTTGTATCGTAGACTTCAGTGGCGGAACGGAATTTACAATTGTACTCTTCAAGTAAGTCGAGCATCTGATGTAAATCACGTACAGAACGGGTGAAGCGATCAAGTCGATACACTAAAATAATATCGATTTTTTGTTGTTTAATATCTTCTAATAGCAGTTGTAATTTTGGTCTTTTAGTATCTTTTGCTGATACACCCTCATCTACATAAATTTTATAATCTGACCAACCTTGTGCTTTACAATATGCCACTAAGCTTTCTTTTTGTGCTGCAATAGAATAACCCTCATTAGCTTGTTCAAGTGTACTCACTCGTACATATAAACCTACTACCATTTTTCTCACCTCTTTGTATATAAGAAAAGAGCGAGACGGATGAGTCTGCTCTTAATTTTTTAATTTCAAAACGTTTTGTAATTAAAGTATCATTTCATAACTTATTGCTTTTCCGATAATTCTTGCTGGGTTATTTTCGTCAACGATATAAGGAGCGTATTTGGGATTCTCTGGCATTAAAAAAATTGTATCACCCTGTTTTTTTACTCGTTTAAGTGTTGCTTCTTCGTCACCATTTACTAATACAGCTGCAATTTCACCATTCTCAACATCTGGTTGGGCACGAAGAAGAACAATTGCACCATCCGGTATTGTTGGTTCCATGCTGTCACCCTTAGCTTGTAATGCAAAGACATCTCCACTTGGTAAAGTATCTGCTGGTTTATAAATATAGTTTTCTATATTTTCTTTAGCCAAAATAGGTTCTCCACAAGCTATTTTCCCTAGGATAGGAACAGCAACTTTTTCTTCGCTTACAATATTAATGTTTTTAATATCAGAACCAAAAAGTAACTCTATTACATCTACTTCTAATACTTCAGCAAACTTCGGTATCTCTTCCATAGATATTTTTCGGATGCCTTTGTAATATCTTGTAATGGTACTTCTATCAGTTCCCATCCTTCGTGCAAGTTCAGCACCACTGATTCCTTTTTCTTCTGCTATTCTCTCTATTCTCTTAGCTACTTCTATGGATTTCAATTAATAGCACCTCCTTGATAAATATACTAACATGTTTCCTGATAGGAAACAATAGGAGGAATTAAGTATTATTTTTAATCTATTAATATATTTTTGTTGACTGAATGGAAACATCGGTGCTATTATTTGGTTAACAAATGTTGGAGGTGAAAATATGAAATTCAACCATAATCGTCTAAAGGCGGAAAGAATTGCAAGAGGTTTGACTGTTCAAGAAATGGGTGAAGTTATAGGTGTTGCAAAAGGAACGTATTCAAAGAAAGAAAATGGAAAATTACCAATTGATGTTGATGAATTTTCCTTGATTACAAATAAGCTTGGGATTAAGCGAGAGGACATTGTGATTTTTTTTACCATTAATGTTTCCGAAATGGCAACAAATGAAGAAGTTTATGTATAGGTTTGGTGCCAAAATGTCAAAGCATGTAACTGAAATAGATTAAAAGTAAAGTGCGCTGTGATACCGAGCCGATGACGGTATAGTATTCGGACTTATAGCTAATGTAACGGTAGCAACGTTAAAAATCGAAAGAAGGAGATGTTTAAAAATACAACCAGTAAAACCACCAGAGATACCGCCAGACACATACAAACGTATGAAAGAATTTTTTATGCGAACATCGATACCTCGAATATTAGCGGAACAAGCGAAACAAAAAGAAAGGGGTGAACTAAATGAAAATCAAAGTAGCAGAGTGGTTAGCATTACCGGTTGAGAAACGTTTAGCGTTAATCAGCAATGCAATTAAACAAGGTGCAATAGTACGTCAGAAGTAAATCTATCAATCTGTAAAAGGAGAGTGAAGAGTGTGGAGGACAGAGATATATTTGCCAACTTAAAACAAGCGTTTGAAGAAGCTGTTGAATATACAGTTGCAAATGGTATGTGTGAATGCGAAGTAAGAGAGATACGACGCTCAGAACTGTTACAGGCAGTTGTGAACGAAGCATCTCTAAGGTTAAAAGAAAGAAATGTACCATACCAAGATGGTATTGCGGATGTTGTTACTGGTCGTAGGAAGTATCAAGAACCGATAATTAGCAATGAAATTGAGCATGATTACCAATACCTACAAAGTATTTTATCTAATTACGACATCGGTAGATTAAAACATGCAGTTGCAGTTGGTAGACCAATCATTGTAGAAGGGTTACAAGGTCCAACTGGTAAAACAACGTTGATTCGTTATTTAAAAGAGCTTGGAGCTATGGCTATTCAATATAATTTGTCGGAGGTATTTACATTGAATGAACCTTTGAAATCAATGAATTCAAAACCATTCAAGTCACTTCTTTAAACGCACTAAAATAAATCTATCAAACTATTTGGAGGTTAGTAGTATGCAACCAGTAATTAACGTTAAAGGTACAAAGTTATCAGTTCTATCAATTCATTATCGTGACACAGGTAAAGCTCTATCAGTTTATGCAAAGGACGAAAATGATCGTGAAACTCGCTTTGTTGATAAGTCACAAAGTCAATACGATACATCACCACATATTGCAATAGAAGACTTAGATGGAGCACTGGAATATCCAGAGCTTGAAGCAAGAATTGTGGAAGGCAATAACAAGCTGATTAAGCATTTGGAGGATATGCAAAAGGAGGAAAATAACAAACTATTAGACATTGCAATAGATGCGATGGAAAGTGAACCAAACTTACCATTTGATAGCCATCTATCAAGTAAACAACGTGAATACAAGCTTCTACAACAGCGAGTATTTGGCATCATTGACACTGTAGAAGAGGTCAAAGCATACACGGAGGGTTATTACGCACATGTCGATGATGGAGCAACTGAAACGCAAAGCAGTAATCCAGCAATTGAATAAATTAGGCGTCCACAGTATTAAAGGACAACCATTAGAAGATGCAATGTATACAACTTTACTTAAAACATTGGCGCTTAAACGCGCAGCACAAGATTGAGAGGAAGTGAAATAGGTGGTTGGTGAAGAAATTCGGAGATTGAGGAAAGAAAAGGGAATGACACTTAAACAACTAGCTAACAATATAGATTTGTCACACACATATTTATCGCAAATTGAATTGGGAGATAGAAACGTTTCTCTAGAAATGTTATCAAAATTAGCTTCAGTTTTAGAAGTTTCAAAACTTCATCTATATAGAGCAGCTGGTGTTTTAGATGAAACTGACATTCTTGAAATAGTTAATGAAAACAAACGTCTACGTGAGGCACTTAATTTTTATGCTAATCAAGAAAATTGGAAACGTCACAATACATCGGAGCCATATTCGTTAGACGGTGGATATGAAGCACCTACTTGGGAACCATCAGCGATTGAGTTTGATGAAGGTATAGTAGCACGTAAAGCATTAGAAGGAGGAGAAATTAAATGAAGTCGATAGGTATTGTTCGCAAAGTAGATGATTTAGGTCGTGTGGTAGTTCCAAAGGAAATTCGTAGAACTTTAGGGATAAATGAAGGAGAAGCGGTAGAAATCTTTACAGATGGCGACAAGGTTATTTTAAAGAAGTACAAGCCTAATATGGCATGCGCTGTTACTGGTGAAGTATCGGACGATAATCTTGTTCTACTAGGTGGCAAATTGATTCTAAGTCTAAACGAAGCTAAAAAGCTTGTCACTGAAATTGATTTAAAGTAGGTGATTCCATGCGTATAGGCCACATACATGCTGATGTATACGACCGTGAATCAGATTACTGGAGAGACATCGAAGACGCGCAGAATGCACAAGTTGAGGAACAAAAAAACTCGTCAAAGGGTGCAACCAATGGCGAGCGTGAAAATTTTATAAATGACACTGGTATTGTACCACAGGAGGATGCGAAATGACAAAGTTTATCGAGCAACGTGTAGAAGTTTTAGAAAATGAAGTAGCTGAATTAAAACTAATAGTCCATGAATTACGTGGTAAGAAATCAATCGAGCCTTCTACAACTAATACTGTGGAGGACATCATCGAATTTGAAGGTAACCAATATCGTAAGGTTGATCGTGAAGCACAAGTTGGAGATACGGTTGTATTTACACAAAAACATGCTGAAGAAACGCATAAAAACACAATTACAGCTGGAAAGCCGTATGAAGTTATTGAAGCATATGGTGAACCTAGATTTTTAACAAATAATGGTTGTAGATATCGAATTTACGAAAAAGTATTCGGTCGAACGCCTGAAACAGTAGACGTATACGAACTAATCGAATCCAAACCACTAACACCAAATCAACAACGTGCTGAAATTATTGAGAAGGCGAAGAAGTTCTTTGAAAAATCAAAAGTAAAACTAAGCCATCCGCACGAAGGTTATGGTCATGTAGTAAACATGTCAATTTGTGAAGTCGAATTCGTAGTGAACGAGAAGAAACGAACTGTAGTAGCACTGTTACGTTGGAAGTTTAATCAAAAAATCGAAGCTAAAGGAATCGCAAAATGCAACCCAACTGACGTATTCAACGAACACATTGGAAAAGCAATCGCACTAGGACGAGCGCTAGGTCTAGATGTTAGTGAGTTTGAACAGGCTGTGCAACCTACAAAAGCAGTAAAAGGTATGACTGTTTACTACAAAAATGAAAATTGTGGGCAATTCATTGCAACAATAGAAAAAGAAAGAGAAGTACAAACAGCAAACACTGATTTAGAGCAAGGTGATGGTTATTGGAAAGCGACAATCATCAACGACACTAACGCTATTTACGAGGTGATTTAGTTGGCAAACATCTATGAATTAACAGGTAGTTTACTAGAAATCCAACGTCTAATTGAAGACGGTTCAGAAGGCTTAGAAGGCATTCTAGAAACGCTTGATTTAGAGCTTGAAGATAAAGTTGAAGGCTATGCAGTCATTTCGAAAAATATGGCTGCTAGTGCTGAAGCAGTTGATGCGGAAATTAAACGACTACAAGCACGTAAAAAAATGTTCGAAGGCGGTTCGGAACGTATGCGTGGCGAGATTCAAAAAGCCATGATATTAGCTGGTAAAGATTCAATCAAAGGTGATAAGTTCACAATTTCAATTAGCAAGCGCAAGAAGATGATTGTGGATGGCAAGGCAATTATTCCAACACAATTCATCAGTCGTGAAGTAGTTGAAAAAGTAGATAACAAAGCCTTAAAGGAATATCTCGAAAACAACAAAGTTGAAGGCATTTCGTTTGTTGAAAATCAATCACTTAGCATTCGATAGGAGGGCAAACGTGTTAGAACAACTTCAACATGCATATGCACAGGCCTTCCACAATGTTATATTCGTGGATTTCAAACGGAAGAAAATTATTCGATAGGAGGAAATTAATATGGAAATTTTAGATTCTTTATTATTCAAATTACATCTTATGTTTTTAGCAGAATACGACCACGAAAACTTATTCGTTAAAACTAAGGAAGAACATAAGATTGATGCTGAAAATTTATCAATCGGTGATAGAGTCGAACTTATTAAATCAGAAGGGAAAAAGGAACACGAAGAGTTCGAAGAAGGTGGCAGATGGTCAAATTATAAAACTGAAGTTTATCGCTTTTATCATGATTCGAAAACGATATATGTACGCATAACACGTGAAGTGCCTGCAACAGAATCACAAGACGGCGGAGATTTTGAGCCACCTAGCATTGATATTGTAGAAAAGAAAAAAGTTGAAAGATTCATTTACGAATAAGGAGGAAACCCACTTGAAAAAATTACTCAATCAAAAAGAACAGCACTACGCAGATACACGCGAAGAAGCAGAGGAAATTGTATTAGCTGCTAAAGAAAACGAAGCACTTATCATGAACAAAATCAGCGAAAAGTACAACAAATATGGTCAATACTTCTTGGTTGACCTAACTTATCAATATGGCACACCTAAAGAGGTCATGGAAGGGAAGAAACCGGAGGATGAGAACGTTCCTGATGGTCAAATGAGCATTGAAGAAGTACAAGCTGAAGATGAAGAACTACCAGAATTCGAAGATCCATTCGTAGAGAAGAACGAGGATGAAGAGAAAAAAGATGTTTCTGATGGGGAATTACCATTTTAATAGAACAGGAGTGTGGAGGGCATGACACAACAATTCGACTTTAGTACTCACAATGCGAGCGAAATTTCAGACAAGCCTGGTAAGACGTATTTAACATATTGCCCACCAGGATTAGGAAAATCGCACACGCTAAACTTCCTACCTGGGAAAACATTGGTGCTTGATGTAGACCGTACAAGTCATGTACTAAAAGGTAATCCAAATATCGACATTATTTATGTTGATAATCAAAACACTTGGGATTTTTGGCAAGCGTTATTGCTTCATTTAGAAACTATTAAAGGTCAGTACGACAACATCGCCATTGATAATGTATCTGAATTAGAACGTTGCTTGTTATCAAATCTTGGGTACATCGGAAAAAACCAAGGTGTGCCAGCTCAAGGTGATTATCAAAAAATGCAATTCCGGGTTGTTAATTCATTCAGATGGATGAAAAACCTAGCGGATCGTATCGTCTTTACAGCTTGGGAAACAACAGATATGTACACAGCTTCAGATGGCACACATTACAACCGTTCGTATCCACAAATCAACCAGAAAATCATCAATAACGTATTAGGGTTATGTGATGTAGTTGGTCGTTTAATGATTAACGCAGAAGGTGAACGAGGGTTTGTTTTAGAAGGCACGAACAGTATTTATGCAAAAAATCAACTTGATAATAGAAAAGGCTGCAAACAAAATGAAATTTTTGATGTGCCTTCCACAAATAATGAAACAACAGGAGGAAATAAATAATGTCATTCTTTAAATTTGATGAATCTAATGCAAGCGTAGCATTTGAATTAGTAGCAGAAGGGAAATACGAAGCTGTTATTGTAAATGCTGAATCAGGTACTACTCAGGCCGGTAAACCAAAACTTTCAGTAGACTTTGAGATTCGCAGTGATATTCCACAGAATCATCAAGGAGCAAAAATTTTATACAACACATTCACATTCGAACATGAGGTATCAGTCAAAATTGTAAATAGTTTAATCAAAGCATGTGGATTCTCAAATGGACATCCATTCCAGTCGCCAGAAGATATGGCCAAACAATTAATCAATAAAAATTTAAAAATCACTGTGAAGCATGAAGAATATGACAAAGTGGTTGATGGCGTTAAACAGAAACGTACTGCCGCTAAGGCAAAGTATTACGATGTATCAGATGTAAATCCACCAGTTTCACCGAATAAGCCAATTACAGTGGGTGAAGATGAATTGCCCTTCTGATCCATTATTTACGATTAAATAAAACTTAATAGAGAGGTCTGTTATTGCGGACTTCTCTTTTTTATACCAAAATTTGATAGTTTAGGAGTGATTTTATGAAAAAAGGTAGTACATTTCATGCGCCTATAAAAGTATTGAATGTCAAAAGTGGTATTCCTACATCGATTGAAGTTAATGGTGTGAATTACTCATTAGCACATCAAAATAATCATGGTCGTATCACTGCTGCTAAACAAAAACAAAATGGTGAATAAGTAAGAAATAAAAAAAGCACTAGGTCAGAGACCGAGCGCTAGTTTGATGCAAATCCAAAGAATTCGCACCGCCATTGAAGTTAACTCGACCTCTAGGGTAAGCTTTGCTTTCATGGCGATCACCTCCTTCAGATAGTGGAAACCACCGTCCGAAGAGTGAGTAATTAAAATATAACATTTGCATTCAGTATTGTAAATAGGAGGAAATTATGAAGGGGAATTCATACAACTTTAACGAAATACCCTCCGAACTCAAAGCCTTACCGCAATGGATACTGTGGAGGGCAGAAGAAAAAGGTGGGCGTTATACAAAAATACCATATCAAGTAGATGGGAACGAAGCACGCTCAAATGATCGCCGTACATGGTCCACATTTGCGACAGCAGCAAAGTTTTATACAGAATCAAATGCTAATGGTATTGGCTTTGTATTCAGTAGGCAAGACAAGTATATCGGGATTGATATTGATAAATGTATTACGTACAGCGCTGATGATACTGAAAAGTCTAATCCTATAATTAACACTTTTGCTCAAGAAATTATAGATACGCTGGACAGTTATACAGAGTTTAGTGTGAGTGGAACTGGCATTCATATCATCATCAAAGGTAGCCTTCCACAGTCTATTGTTGGTACTGGACGTAAAAGTGCAAAGCATGGGCTAGAAATCTATCAATATGGACGCTATTTCACAATGACAGGCAATCGAGAAAATTCCAATGAAATTTATGATCGCACTGACGAGCTGGCAGAGGTATTCGAAAAGTATTTTGACGACAGTGATGTACAGGGACGTGTTAACTTAGCCGAGTTTGAAAAGGACGAAATAAAACTTTCAAATGACGCATTATGGGAGCGAATGTTCCGCAGTAAGTCGGGTGATGAAATACGAGCATTGCATGACGGTAAATTGATAAATGATGACCATTCTTCTAGTGATTTAGCTTTATGTAATCATCTGGCTTTCTGGACAGGTAAAAGCTCATCAAGAATGGATTCAATGTTTAGAGAAACATCTCTGATGCGTGATAAATGGGATAGAATTCACTTTTCAGATACAGGTGAAACATACGGTGAACGCACAATTGCGGAAGCTATTACTTCTACTACTACAACTGTATTGGATTACAAACATGAAGAAGAGTATGCAGAATTCGATGTTTCTTTCAATGTTGATGCAGTGGCTGATGATGTAGAAGAAAAGCCAAAGAAAAAATTCCGATTAAATGAACTTGGAAATGCCGAACGAATCGCATATGAGTATGGCCATGCCATTCGTTTTGTTAGCGAAATCGGTTGGATGTTGTGGGACGGCAAGCGATGGAAATATGATAACAAATTACAAATCGAACGTATCGCGAATAAGGTTTTACGTGAATTAGAAAAATCGGAGGACGATATGGAGAAATCGTGGGCGCGCAAATGTGGTAAACGAAATATTCGAATGAACAGTATTAAGGACTTAATGCCTTTAGTGCCAGCTGAACGTGAAGAATTTGACCGACATAAATTTTTATTTAATTGTTCGAATGGAATTTTAAACTTACGAACTGGCAAACTGCAGCAACATGATCGTGAGCTTCGTTTATCAAAATTAGCGAATGTCGAATTTGAAGAAAAGGCACAATGCCCGACATGGTTAAGTTTTTTACAGCAAATTTTCAAAGGCGACAACGATCTCATCGATTATATGCAACGTTTAATCGGATATAGCATGACTGGGGATATTAGCGAGCAAGGTATGTATTTCCTTGTAGGCGGTGGGTCCAATGGTAAATCAACATTTATTAATATCATCAAAGCAATGATGGGTGATTATGGTTTGCAAACAAAATCGGACACATTTATCAAAAAGAAAAACGACGGAGCAAATAATGATATTGCACGTTTAGTCGGAAGTCGATTTGTTTCAGCGGTAGAGAGTGAGGAAGGGGAAAAGTTGCAGGAATCACTTGTTAAAACAATTACAGGTGGCGAACCAATATTGGCCCGATTCCTACGACAAGAGTTTTTCGAGTTCCTTCCCGAATTTAAAGTTTTCTTTACCACGAACCACAAACCGATTATTGGCGGTGTGGATGAAGGTATTTGGCGAAGAGTGAAAATCATTCCATTCACTTTAAATCTAAAACCACATGAGAGAGATAAAAAACTCGAAGAAAAATTATCGCTCGAGATGTCAGGAATTTTAAATTGGGCGCTGGAAGGCTGTATGAAGTGGCAGCAATCAGGATTGAAAGAACCAAAGGTTGTTGTAGATGCAACAGGCAATTACAAAGAGGAGATGGATATTTTAGGGCCATTTTTAGATGAACGTTGTTATATGGATCCGAAGGACACTGCAACAAAAATAGAGGCAAAAGAGTTGTTCAACATCTATTCTAATTGGTGTTATGCAGCTGGAGAACGTTCAATTTCCAATCGTGCATTTTATCGAATGCTCGAAACGAAAGGATTTGGAAAAACAAAGGGTGCAGGTAATAAAACGTTCCTTACAGGTATTACCATATTGGAACGGAAACCAGTTATTGAACCAGTTATTGAAAATGACAAAAAGGGTGGTTTTAAGCTGTCTTAGTAACCAAAAGTTAGTTTTAATAACTTTTTTGAACACTCTTTAAAAGTCAGTGGTATCAAGGGTTTGAGAATGATTTTTTAATTAATTAGTTACTATAGTTATTTGTTTTGGGGTTCATTTAAAAAACAAAATAAAAAATAAATATATATATAGAGCCTCGAACTCTGTAACTAATAACTTTCATAACTTTTCGTTCTAAAAATCAATAGAAACCCTTATGTATCAACGGTTTGAGAGGTGTTATTTTAAATAACTTTTAGGGTTAATTTAGAGTTATTTAGTTACTTTTCAAATTTTGAAAATACAAAAAGGTAGTAAACGAGGTGAAATGTATGATTGGAAAATTTATCAGTGAAAAAATTGAAAAAGACATCAAATCTTTCGAGACCAGTGAACGTTTATATAATTTTTACAAAAGTTTTTGCGCTGATAATTCGATTGTTCCGTTAACCAAAATTCGTTTTAGTAAAAAATTAGATGAATTTAATGTTGGTGTAAAACACACCAAGATGGAGAATTACATCCAGTTATACGGTCGTCAGGGTGTGAGATTGAAATAATGGTACTTTATGTTTTATCACAAATTTGGAAAAGTGGCGCTGAAATATATCGTGATGAATCGGATGGTAGATTGTCATTAAAAAATGCGAAGTTGGTTCCAGAGGAAGTATTAAAGGCTGCTGAACCTATTTTCGGTGAAATAGAAAAATGGTTTAAATCATGGGAAGGTGCCAGCGGAATTGATCAAACAATGCAAAAGATGGTGCATCAATCCTGTGGATGGCAACACAATCCAAAATTGAATGAATGGATATGCGCGGACGTTGATGCATTGATGTTGTTCATGGAGTGGCAAGAAACGTTAGCTAAAAACGGATGGAAAGACATCTACGAAGATTATCGACAATTTGAAAATGAAGCTTCAAATATCATGAAGAAAAAATTGTACGACAGTGCTGTTTTATACGCTAATCAAAATAAGTGATTTACAGCCGTTTTAAGGCGTTTTAGAAGACGGATGATAAATATATCGAACTCGTAAATAGAACGTCTGTACTGCTTGAATTTAACGGTTAAACGGGAGGTTAATAGAATGAGAGAGATTAATTTTCGAATAAGAGTTAAATCGACAAATGAATTATCAAATATCGCTAGAATTGATTTTATTTCAAAAGAAGTTTTTGCACTTAAACAACTTGATGGCTATTTAGAAGAATTTATTTATACATTCGATGAAGTTGATTTTATTGAAAGTACAGGCTTAAAGGACGAAAACGGCAAGGAGATTCATGAGGGAGATATTGTGCAAAGTATTTACGACGAAACTTATGTATCAGTCGTTGAGTATTGCACTGAAAACATAGGAAGTTGTGGTTGTTGTTATGACGAGTTTGAAGGTGTTGGATTTAAAGCAAAGGACTTGAAACTTAAAGAATGTATTGTCATCGGCAATATCTACGAAAATCCTGAATTGCTAGGTGATTCACAATGATTAGCTATCATTACACCGACACGGAATTAAATAAAATCATGAAAACCATGACAATCGTGGTTGATACGCGTGAGCAAGTAAATGGCCATATCATGGACTATTTACGTAGCAAAGATGTTCCAATCAAATTAAAAAAACTAGACACTGGTGATTATGGAGCGATGATTCCTAAAAATGAAGAGTTGGGCATTGCACGAGACATTTATTTAAACAGCCGAGTTGAACGCAAAGCCAGTGTAGATGAGATTGTGGGTAACTTAGGTAAAGACGAACGTACTCGTTTTGAAAATGAATTAATTCGTTCGCAAGAAATTCCTTTCACATTGTTATTAGAAGATCCAGAAGGCTACAAGAAAATATTAAACGGAACCTATAGAAGTAAATACGACCCACTTGCATTACTTGGCTCGTTGAATACTTTCAAGGCTCGTTACGGCTTTGAAATTGTTTACTTAGATAATAAGTTTAGTGGGAATTTTATTTACTATCACTTTTACTATCAAATGAAAAACTACCTAAAGAGAGGAGCGTTCTAACCATCGTGAACATGCGCAATGGGATTCCTATTGTTCAGTCGGTGACTAAAGCTAAAAAACCACAGGGTAGATTGTGGACGGCCATACCTAATCCATTTACTCGATATATCGAATTGTTTATGACAGTAGATGGATGCGAAGTAAGTATTATCATGCCTTACGATTTCGAATGGATTCAGCAGTATTTAAATGAGGGCTGGATTGAGAGAGGAGTGTGGGATGTAGATGAATGCAAATATGCTTGATAAGCGTGTTGAGATATTGAAACAAATAGATGCACTTTTACCTAAATGCAATTGCATGTCGGCTAGTGAATTTAATAACTGTTCGAATTGTAAAGAGATTGCAGTTCATGGTCAAAAACTACTCAAATTAGTAAATAAACGACAATCTAATAAAATCATAGATTTAGATGATCTGGTACTAGTTAAAAGTTCAAAAGTTGAATTAACAAAGCAACAATATTTAAAACTAAAACGCGAAAGTAAAACTGATAAAGAAATTGCTGCAATATGCAATGTATCACCAGGTACTATTCAAAATTGGAAGAAAGCACAGGGCATTGAAACCAAACCTACAAGAAGAAAGAGGTATAAGAAAAATGTCAATTGAAGATGAGATTTTAGCAAATCCAATATTACGTGAAATTAGTGGATTATTAGAATCAGAAAGAGCGAAAGAAGTACTAGCAAACCAAACTGCAAAAGGTTTTGCTAAGTACGGAACAACAGTAAATATTGATGATTATTCATTAGTTGAATGGATTGATCATGCTATCGAAGAAGCTATGGACCAGATGGTCTATTACAATTGCATAATAAAAAAATTGATTGAATCAGGTATCAAAGAAATTGATTTAATCGTTCAGCTATTCAAATCCGAGGTATTAGAAATGACGAACAAAATTGATTTTCTAGTAAATTTCCGAAAAAAACAATTGGAGAGTGTTGAACAATGAATCTAAATAAATTTCAAGAGTTATCAAAGCGTACAATGCCGTTTAAAGGTGAGCCTAAGAACAATATTGAGTATGAAAATGGCTTAACAAATTACGCTATGGGCTTGATTGGTGAATGTACAGAAGTATTGAGTGCAGCTAATGATCGTGAAGCGATTCTTAAAGAAATTGGAGATGTATCACATTACGCTTTTGGGATATTAACCTTCCTGGGTGAGAAATACGAGCCATTAGATAATTATTTTGTGGAAGGCACAAAGGAAAAATTAATCAATAAAATCATAATCCTTTCAGGTGAAATTTCTGAACAAGTTAAAAAATTCGTGTTTCATCGTCATGAATTAAATCCAAGTAAAGTCAAAATAGCATTAAAAATGTTAATCAAAAATTTGGTTGCATTGGCTGGGTTTTACGATTCATCACTTGAAGAAATTTGCGAAATGAACATTGATAAATTGAAAATGCGTTATCCAGAAAGCTTCAATGTTGAGGATAGTAAAAAGCGTGTAGATGCAGTTCAGTAATAAGTGGGTGAGAAAATGAAATTTTTAGACCTATTCGCTGGAAGTGGTGGAATTAGATTAGGCATGGAGCAAGCTGGTCATACGTGTGTTGGCTATGTAGAGTGGGACGAACATGCTAGAGCCAGCTATGAAGCGATATTTGATACTGAAGGGGAGTGGACAGTATATGACGTATCAACAATTGACTATAGAGAATTACCAAGAGCAGACTGTTGGACATTCGGGTTCCCTTGCCAAGACATCTCTATTGGAGGAAAGCGAAATGGATTCAAAGGGAAACGATCCTCTTTATTCTTTGCTGTCACTAAGAGATTACGGCAAATCAAAGAGTGGGATTCCGAAAGACTGCCTACCTACTTATTCATTGAAAATGTTAAAAATTTTTTATCAGTTAATGGAGGATGGGACTTCATGCTTGCCCAAGCTGAATCGGCCGCCATCGGGTATGACTGTGAATGGGAGCTTATCAGTTCTAGAGACTTCGGAGTTCCCCAAAAGCGTGAAAGAGTTTATATTGTCGGACATCTTAGAGGAAGAAGTAGACCAAAAGTATTTCCTATCAGAAGAACTATTACAACAACTCCGTTACCAAGAAACAACGGATTCAGAATAATTAACAATACAAAGCAGGGATTTGATTATGCAGCTGACGGAGACGCTATTAATATTGCTTTTCCTGGATCTAATACACGTAGAGGTAGAGTGGGAAGAGGATCCTTCCAAACATTAGATACTCAATGCTCACAAGCAGTATTAGACAATGGAAGATGGCGACGAATAACTCCAAAAGAAGCATTTAGAATACAAGGATATCCTGATTGGGCAATAGATAGAGCGATAGCTGTTAACTCGGATAGTCAGTTGTACAAGCAAGCAGGAAATAGCGTAACGGTTAATGTTATTGAGGCAATCGGGAAGAAACTTTACTGAAAAATGAAATAAACAAACAAGGTAGGTGCTGCACATGCCTACGTTATCGCGTAGTGATATACAGACAATCGAACGATATTGGATTGAGCTGGAACAATATAGGAAGAAATTAAAGTACCGTGAATGGGAGTTGTTAAATCCACATAATGAACAAGGGGAATTGGTTGGTGGTCGTAGTAATACGATTTCCGATACTACAGCCAAGAAAGCTATGGTGCTTGCAAATGATGCCTATTATCAAAACTTAAAACGCATCATCAAAACTGTGGAAGACCTATATAGTGAGTTAGAGGAGGATATGCGTACCATTGTAGATATGCGTTACTGGGATAAAGACGGCTGTTACGAGTGGGAAGACATCTCAGATAAACTGTATATATCACGTCATAAGGTACTTCGAAAACGTAACATCTTAATAGATAAAACAGCTGAAAGGATTGGTTGGGTGTGATTAATGCATTTATGAATAAAATAGCTCAACATAAATGTAATCATGGTTTTATGCTACCTAAACTATTAAACAAGTATCCTCATAAAGCTGAATATAAGTGTAGAAAATGCGGTTATGTTGAAGTTAGAACAATGAACGACAAAGAGGTTGAAGAATACACAAAAAGCCTATGGGTAAACGATTTAGAATCATTAAGTGGCTATTAGAAAGAAAGTGAACTTGTTAACACCAGGGAAGTTCGCAAAAAAGTGTAGTAAATTGATATTGTGAAGTAATAACAAAAGCGCACGGAAATGCGTAAACAAAATTGCATTACATTAATAAGCACGTTCGCTTGTACGTGTGTTTCGAAAACAAGCATGAGAGCCTACTAAATTGGTAGTCTCTTTTTATGTCAGATTTATATTATTGGCACAACATTCCATTTAACCTATGATAGATAGGTAGATGGGAGGTATTTACATTGGATAAACGTAAATTAATTTATAGTATTTTGAAGGAAATTGAACAAGAAAATGAACCAAAGAGCCAAGATTATGAAATTAGTTTAGAAGAATTCGGAACTGTAGTTGAAATGATGCAAAGTGACGGATTAATTAAAGGTGCATTGGTACAAAGAGGTGGACGTGGTAATGGAGTTGTTTACGCATTCACTCATAAAGCTAAAATTGAAATGAAAGGCTTAACCTATTTAGAAGAAAATAGTACATGGGCTAAAGCATATAAAGGAATTAAAGAAGTAGTTGGATTTATTAAACCGTAATACATTAAGTCACATCTAACAAGGTGTGGCTTTTTATTATGCCTTGAAGACTGTATCAAACAGCCATACAAATAACAATGGACTAGTTAACGGGCGCGTAAGTATCTCAGGAACATTAGATGCCGAAGAGTGCTGGCATGTACTAGTAACCGATAGGGTGGAGTTTGGTGCAGTCTTGAAGGTGTAAAGTCGAAAGCTAAACAGACTATAAAAGCTAATGAGCAAATCATTATGAGTTGTGGAGGGCGAGCAATGTTCAACAGATTAAAGCGAAAATTATTGAAACTCTTGAAACCCAAAGTCTTAAGTCCATCAAGAGTGATGATTGAAATCAAATCAACTGATCTTGGATATATCAAACAATTTGAGAAGCAAGGATTACACACTCAGATAAATACTACATTTAGTTCACCAGTCATCAAGAAACGATACGACGATATTTGTACAGCTCTTAAATATACAAAGCACAGTAAGAAGAGAGAGCGATTATTAAAGGCTGAGAGAATGTATGAGAAGCATTTGGGTATGGAGGGATGAACCATGGAACTTACAAAAGCAGAAAAGATTGTATTAATATCAATGGTCACTGATTGTTTAGGTGTTGAAGCACTTATCGAACTATGCGGAAAAGAAACTGTTAGCAAACTTGATGCACTGTCGAATGATATGGTGGGCAATACAACACCAAATGAAATGAATCAGATTGGTCCAAGTACAGTAAAGAAATTAGTTGATAGCATTTTAGAAGATGAAGTACCAACAAAGGAGGAATGAACAATGGTAAAAGTAGGAGATATTACAATCAATCTAAGCTTTGATGACAAATCTAAATTAAGGTTACGAGCAATCGCAAAGCATGCAGGAGCATTGGCTGATGAGCTAGATGGCATCGATGAAGGAATCGGATGTGATAACTGTGAAAGTTATTATGTATATAAAACAGGTCCAGAACATTTAACTTGTGGTAATTGTGGAAGTCATTTTCATATTTCAAATGCAATGTTCTACGATGAATCGCCAACACGTTTAGAAGGTAGCGACTAACATCATGAAGCAATACAAAACAAAGCAAGAACAAATCGCTTTTTACAAATCAACAGCATGGCAGAAGCTAAGACTTGAAGCACTCGAACGAGATAACTACGAATGCGTATGGTGCGCAAAAGAAGGTAAAGTCACAACGCAACATGATGCAGTTTTAGAAATCGATCATATACATGAGATTGAATATCATCCAGAGTTGGCACTCGAATTAGATAACTTACGAACATTATGTAAAGCCTGTCACAACAAACGACACAATCGTTTTGATGGAAAGAAAAACAAATGGATCAATGACGAGAAGTGGTAAAGAGATAAAAGTATGATACCCCCGGGTCAAAAGGTTTTGCGATTCATAAAACCCCTGGGACCGGCGTGGGGTGTTCTGTCCAGATTTTTTTAATATAGCTATTTCCACGCGAGAGGGGGGAGGGGGTTAAATTATGGATTTAGAGAAATTGAAAGCACAACTGATGAGCAGAATCGATAAAGATGATTTATTAGAAGTGAAAAAAGTAGAACGTTACATTGAATTGCTTAAGCTAGACTCACAATGCGATGAGGTACTGGCACGCGATGGATCTACAATCACTATTGAAAATGGTAAGCAGCGTTTCGTCAAGAGTCATCCAGCTATGACGGATAAAACAAAAATAAATACTCAATTGATTGCTTTAGAGAAATCACTAAACTTTGTCGATGAAGGATTGCCCCCTACTGCATCAACTGTGGAAGGCAAAGGCAAAGAAGAGTTTTCGGAAGATGATCTAATTTGATTAGCAATAAATATGTGGATGAGTACATCCAACTTTATGAATCTGGACAAATCAAACTGAATAAAGAACGAATCATGTTGATTGAGTATTTGCGAGAGCATGTATTAAGTCGAGATGATTTGTATTTTGATGACGATATGATTGAAAAATGTATCCGATTCGGTGAGAAGTGGTATTTTCCCCTGCAACCGTTTCAGAAATTTTTAATCGCATTCGTCTTTTTATTTTTCAAAAAGAATGGCCGTGTGTTTTATCGAAAGCATTTATGGATGCTTGGTCGTGGTGGCGGTAAAAATGGTTTAATTTCTGTTGTTACCCACTTCTTAATTGGACCACATCATGGGATTAGAGAATACAACGTCTCAATTGTCGCTAACAGTGAAGAACAAGCCAAAACTTCATTTGATGAAACATACAACGTCATTGGACGAAACAGCATTTTAAAATCAATGTTCTATCGAACAAAAGAAAAGATCACTAGTAATAAAACTGATTCGATATTAAAGTTCCGTACTTCCAATGGCGAAACAAAAGACGGTTTGCGTGATGGTGCCGTTGTATTCGATGAGATACACCGATATGAGAGCAATAAAGATGTTCGAGTTCATATTTCCGGGCTAGGTAAAAAGAAAAATCCACGTGAGTTTTATATTGGTACCGATGGATATGTTCGAGATGGCTTCTTAGATAAACAAAAAGAAAAAGCGATGAAGGTTTTAAATGGTGAAGCGCGGCCGAATGCATTGTTTCCTTTCATCTGTAAGTTAGATGATGAAAAGGAAGTAGATGATATTGAAAGCTGGGAAAAAGCAAATCCGATGCTTTGTCACCCTCGAAGTGAGTATGCTCAAGGGCTATTCGATACGATTTTTGAAGAGTATGAGGACTTAGAAGATGATCCTACGAATCGTGAGGAGTTCATGACAAAGCGTATGAACTGCCCTGTGACCGATCTAGAGCGTTCTGTTGCTAAGTGGGAGGAAATCAAAGCTACTGACCGTGAAATGCCGGATGTACGTGGTAGAGAGGCTGTAGGTGCTATTGACTTCGCTAGTATTCGAGACTTTGCAGCATGTGGCTTGTTGTTCCGTGATAATGGCGATTATGTTTTTAAAACACATTCCTATGCTCGAAAAGAGTTTGTTGACAAATTTTATAGCTATTCCAAAAAGCAAGATGCTGAGATGGCTGGAAAGCGAAAATTCGCACCTATTAGAGAATGGGAAGAACAAGGGCTAATTTCAGTTGTGGAGGGCGAAACGATTGATCCAAAGTTAATAGTTGCATGGTTTGTAGAAATGCGAAATTACTACGAAGTCAAAAAAGTAATCGCTGATAATTTCCGAATGGAAGTTCTAAGGCCTTTGTTCGAAGCGGAAGGATTCGAAGTTGAAGTTATTAAAAATCCGAGAGCCATCCACAGTTTATTGGCTCCGCGAATAGAGCTTGCTTTTGCTAACCGTCAGATAATATTTGGGGACAATCCTTTAATGCGTTGGTACACCAATAATGTACTAGTTGTTATCAAAAAAGATGGCAACAAAGAGTATCAAAAGAAAGAACCTATACGTAGAAAAACAGACGGCTTCCAAGCTTTTGTACATGCTATGTATCGAGCTGATGAAGTAACTGAAATGGATGTAGGTAGCTCATTGGATGCACTTAATGCGTTGAATTTCTAGAGAGGGGGTGGAAAAGTGAGTTGGTTAGGAAGTATTTTTCAGCGCAATAGAGATCTACCGTCATCTTTCTCTACAGAAGACGAAATCTTTGGTTTTGAAGTTGAACAACGAGCATATTTAAAACAATTAGCATTGGAAATTTGCATTAATTTTATGGCTAGAACAGTTGCGCAAGCAGATTTCCGCATCATGCAAGACAAAAAACGCATTCGCGATGATTGGGATTATTTATTAAACATCCGCCCAAATACAGATTCAAGTGCTTCAGATTTTTGGCAGGATGCTGTTTATAAGTTAATTCACGAACGAGAAGTATTAATAGTGGTGAGTGATTCGGATGATTTGCTTATCGCTGATAGCTTCATACGGGAAGAAAGAGCTGTTTACACAGATACATTTAAAAATGTAACAGTAAAGGAATTTACATTTAAACGTACATTCAGTATGGATGAAGTGATTTATTTAACTTATAACAACGAAAAACTATCACGCTTTATGAATGGCATGTTTGAGGATTTTACACAGCTTTTTAGTCGGATGGTTGAAACAAGTATGTTCGCAAATCAAGTTCGTGCTACAGCTGGGATTGATACAAATCAAAAACTCGATGAAGAAAATCTCGGCAAGCTACAAAGTTTCATCGATAGGATGTTTAATGCATTTCGTAAAAATGCATTCGCTATTGTACCAAAGTTGAAAGGTTTCGAATATGACGAGATTACAAATGGTTCAAATGGTGGTCGTTCAATTGAAGACATTACTAAAGTGCTTGATAAAGCAATTGACTATGTAGCAGAGTTACTAGGTATTCCGCCAGCAATTTTACACGGTTCGTTGTCTGATTACGAAACAGCTTTAAAAGCATATATCAAATTTACCTACAATCCATTACTCAAGAAAATTAGTGATGAATTAAATGCGAAGTTACTAGGCAAAAAAGAATATCAATCAGGCAAACGGATTGAAGTTTTTGGCATTCAAGTGAAGTCTGTAACAGAAAATGCAGAGGCAGTTGATAAATTGGTTGCATCAGGAGCTTATAACCGAAATGAGGTTCGCGAAAAGTTTGGCGACGAACGCGTGGACGATCCAGAGCTAGATAAGTACGTCATTACCAAAAACTATCAAACTGTGGGGGGAGGTGAGAAGAATGACAACAATTGAAATCAAAGGCGTAATCGTTATGAATGATTACAAGGAAGTTTATGATTGGTATGGGATTGAATGCACATCTCCCAATGACGTAATTAATCAATTACCAACTGATAATTCACCAATTGAAATTATCATTAATTCAGGTGGCGGCCATGTTGATGCCGGAAGTGAAATTTATTCACGTTTAATGGCTTACGAAGGCGAAGTCACTACAAAAACTTTATCTATTGCTGCTAGTGCTGCATCAATTATTGCAATGGCAGGAAAGAAAATTATGATTGCTCCAACGGCTCAACTTATGATTCACAATGTTTCGGGTGGTATCGACGGTGACTATCGGGCGCATCAAAAAGAAGCTCAGGTGCTTGTAAATTACAATAAGGCGATTGCAGCAGCGTATACATTGAGAACAGGTAAATCAGAAGAGGAAATTCTTCAGATGATGAATGACGAAACTTGGTTAAGTGCTCATGATGCCGTCAAACAAGGATTCGCAGACGAAGTGTTATTCGAAAGTAAAATTCAATACGTAGCTAGCTCGTATGCTATCTTGCCAAATGAAGCTATTAACAAAGCACGTTTGATGATGAAAGAGCAACCTTCTGCTACATCATCTGTGGAGGACAAGGTTACAAAAGCTGATCTTGAAATCTTTAAAAATGAAATTACAAATTTAATCAAACAATCGAAAGAGGAACCAACGCCAGAGCCGGCACAACCGACTAACAAGCGTAAAGGGTTCCTTTTTTAATACAAAAATTTGGAGGTAATCATAAATGGTTATTAAATTAAACAAGCACACTGAA
Source organism: Lysinibacillus sp. CTST325 (assembly GCF_054665055.1). NCBI lineage: Bacteria > Bacillati > Bacillota > Bacilli > Caryophanales > Bacillaceae > Lysinibacillus > Lysinibacillus sp. CTST325. The sequence continues at coordinate 74,741 of NZ_BAAFHO010000011.1, forward strand.
AATTACGAGGAAGCAAAATTAAATTATGCTGCTGTTGTGAAAAATGAAGAATCGACACCAGAGCAAGTTGAAGAAGCTTGGGTGAATATGCAAGATGCATTAGTGAATTCTTTAACGACTCAAATTACAAACGAAGTAGCTAACAACACGATGGATCAAGTGATTCTATCGAATCGTGGAGCAGATGTAATGACTGCAGAAGAAACGAAATTCTTCAATGTTATTGTATCTGATGGTTTCCAAGACGAAATTGTTCTCCCGTATACGATTGAAGAACGTATTTACGATGACCTAACAAGCGACCATCCACTGTTATCTGTAATCAACTTCCGCAACTTAGGAACTATTACATTAACAACTATTACATCGGAATACGAAGGCGCGGCTGTATGGGGTCCTATTTTTGGAGACATCAAAGGTCAATTGAACGCGGCATTCAAGCAAGAAAAAATCGCACAATCTAAATTAACAGCGTTTGTTGTACTGCCAAAAGACTTAGCAAAATTCGGTCCTAAATGGGTAGCGGCTTATGTACAAACTCAAATCACAGAAACGTATGCAGTAGCATTGGAAAATGCGTATATTAACGGAGCTGGTCCTACAAAAGAAGAACCGATTGGTTTAGTTCGTGATTTAGCAGCAGCGGTAGACCCAACTAAAGGACATGCTAAAAAAGCAGCAGCAGGGGCATTGACATTAGCTGACCCAAAAACAATCATTAAAGAATTCGCTGGAATTGGCAAAGAATTATCAGAGAAAGAAAATGGCAAGCCTTTAAACGTTAGCGGAAAGGTCGCACTAGTGATTAACCCTGCTGATGCTTGGGATTTAAAAGGTGACTTTACTATCCAAAACTCACTAGGTGATTACATTACAAAACTTCCTTACAATTTCATTCTTATCGAATCAGAATTTGCTACAAAAGGTGAGTTAGTTGCATTTGTAAGTGATCGTTACGATGCGTACCGTGGTGGCGGCATTGAGGTTACGGAATACAAAGAAACGTTAGCTATGGAAGATTGCAATTTACACATTGCTAAAACATTCGCCTTTGGTAAGCCACGCGATAATAAAGTAGCAGTGATTTACACATTACCGGTAACTCCTTAATTTTAAGGGGTTTCCACTTTTAGGAGGGATAACAGTGTATAAAGTAGTCCGAGATTTCAAGGATAAAGATGGTCGATTTTATCGCGAGGGTGACGTTTTCCCTGCTCCAGACGCGAGAAAACAAACAGCTGCACGCCTTAAAGTATTGTCGACCACAAATAATTCGTATGGTCAGTTTTTTATTAAGAAAAATGAAGCACCAAAAGAAAAGTAGGTGAGTTAAATGAATGAAATCACACCAGTACTTTTATCTGAATTTAAAGGACGCATGAAACTTGGTGATGATGAGGACGATAATTTAACTCGTATATTAAAAGCATCTGTGGAGGACTTACAAGCCATTTGCGGTGATTATGATATTAACATTAGCGAACGTTTTAAGGAGCTTGTATTCGAGCGTTCGCGCTATGCCTATAACGAAGTATTAGAGTTTTTCACTGATAATTTTTCAACGCAGATTCTTAATTTGTCTATAGCTAAAGCGATGGAGGGAAAAGACGAATGAAGCGTATTCCAAAGCCAATCGTTGAGCAAGAAAAATTAAACACTGGAAAAATGCGTAACCGAATAACAATCCAAGAATATGATCTTGAGGCAGTAAATGAAAATGGTTATCCGACTCCAGAATGGAAAACAGTGAAAAAACCATGGGCCAAGATTAAAACAGTGAAAGGCTATGAAACTATTTCTGGAGCTGCTGAAGTAAATACGAAAGTTAAACGTTTTATCATCCGTCCAACTGATGGTTTACACGAAAAGCAACGTATCATCCACAAAGGGGTTATCTATGATATTCAAGCGATATTAGAAGACGATGAAGAAGAGGCAACTTATACGATTGTTGCTATTTCAACAGGCAAGAAGGTGAGCGATTGAGTGGGTTTGATATTGAAATGCTAGGATTCGAAGAGTTACAACGTGAACTTTCACATCGTTTAAATCCAGAAAACATTGTTGATCCAACGTTGCAAAAAGGGGCAGAGCATTTACGGGAACAATTAGAAGAAACGGTTTATAATTTCGGATTCAAAGAACGTACAGGTAGGTCACAAGATTCTATGATTATCGATGAAAAAATTGTAGATGGTACTATAGCTGTCGGAGTTAGTAACCAATCAACAGACGCCTTCTACCTCTACTTCCACGAATGGGGTACATCGAAAATGCGAGCTCGACCTTGGCTACGGCCAACTTTTGAGCGTGAAATGAATCGCATTATTGAAATTATGAAAAATGAATTAAGAACGAGGATGAGGCTATGAGTATTAATAAAATCATACGTGATGCCTTGTTACCATTGAAAGTGCCAGTTATGTATATGACTTACACAGGTACCGAAACAACTTATATTACCTTCTTCCGATACAACGAACGAGGAGCGTTACAGGCTGATAATACAGAGCAAATGACACGCCATTCTGTTCAGGTTGATATTTGGGGTAAGGGAGATATAGAAGCGCTCACAGAGAGCGTAAAAGACCAATTACAAGCGATAGGATTTGTGAGGAATTCCTTTTTCGAAGATTACGAGAAGGAAACCAAAATATATCACAAAGCCTATCGTTTTTATTATGACAAATAAGGAGGCTATTTAATTATGGCAGGAGTATTAATCGGTTTATCGGATATTCATTACACAAAGATTGCAGCTGGTGCTAAAGATGCTACAACAGCATTTGCTAATCCAATCCAAAAACTAGCTAAGGCAATCGAGGCTAAAGTTACACCAAAGACTTCTAATGCAGTTTTATACGCAGATGATGGCGCAGCAGAGTCCACTTCAGCAGAAGGTGAAACAGAAATGGAGTTTAAAATTGATGCGCTAGCTAATGCGGTCTATGCAGATATTTTAGGTAAAGAAATTAACGAAGATGGCGTTGTAATTGACGCATCTGGTGATGTAGCGCCTAACATTGCCTTGGCATTCCGTAGCCTTAAATCAAATGGTAAGTACCGTTACTTCTGGTACTACAAAGGTAACTTCCAATTACCTGAGGAAAACTATAAAACCAAAGGCGAAAGTGTTGAATACAATACACCATCAGTAAAGGGTGTATTTGTAAACTCTGACGTTGTTAAAAATTCTAAAGGCGAAGGCATTAAACGTATGTTTGTGGATGAGGACGACGAGGGTGTAGATGCATCTGTAATCGCAAATTGGTTCAAAAAAGTTTACACAGGTTCAACAACACCTACACCTTAATAAAAAAGTTTAAGAGGGCGATACTTTCGCTCTCTTTTTATTATGCAAATTTAACTAAAGGGAGAGATATTGTATGTCTACAAAAGCAGAAGCAATGAAAGATGAAGGCGTGAAAATCACATTAGGAAACAAGAAATTTGAAGTACGTTTTGACTTAAACGCTCTATGTAACTTGCAAGACAAATTTGGAGATTTTACAAAGGCTTTTGATGGTTTAGAAAAGCAAGATTTTAAAAAGATTCGTTCACTATTACATGTTGGGTTGGCTAATGGTGAGAACATCAACATCACTGAAGCGGATGTTGGAGCATTAATCGATATGAAAAATATAACGACTGTAACTGATGCACTTACACAAGCATTTGGTGATGCTATGCCATCTACAGATGAAGAGGGAAAGTAAACGATCCGCAAGGCGACAAAGAGTTGCCAGCGGATTTTTTTATATACATTGGGACGGTCCATTTGAACTTAGATGAATCAAGAGTGTGGGGGGCAACACCGAGAAAGCTACTAGCTCTGTGGGACAGACACTGCATTTTCAAAGGTTGGAAAAAGAAAGAAGAAGCAGAGCAAGTACCACGTGCTTATGCAGATCAAGTCCAGTGGTAGAAAGATGGTGAAATGAATGGCAGAAATAGGCGATTTAAAGGTCAAGTTATCCTTGGATAATGCACAGTTTGACCGCTCAGTTAAAAGCATGAATACGACTCTAAAAGCGATGGGTCAAGAAATACGAGGCTTGCAAAACAAAGGTAAAGAATGGAGTTCTTCGATCGATGGACTAAAGCAAAAGCAAGATGCTTATAGTCGACTGTTAGAGGGACAGCAAACCAAAGTTAAAAAGCTTGCTGAAGAATATCAAAAAGCAAAGGCAGAGCAAGGTGAACATGCTGATAAGACACAAAAATTAGCAGAACAATATCATCGTGCGACTGCTGAAATGACGCGTACTGAAACTGAACTAGGCCAAGTAACAGCAGAATTAAGAAAACAAGAAGCTGAACTAGCAAGGTCACAATCTACTTGGAACAAGTTTGGCGAGGCAGCTCAACAAGCCGGAGAAAAAATGAAGGCTGTTGGTGACAAGATGACATCTGTCGGTAAGGATTTATCGATGAAAGTAACAGCACCGTTAACGGCTTTAGGTGTGGGTGCATTTAAAGCAGCGGTAGATTTCGAAAGTGCTTTTGCTGGAGTAAGAAAAACAGTAGATGCCTCGGAACAGGAATTTGATGCACTTGAAAAAGGTATTCGTGATATGGCAAAACAAATGCCTGTTGCAGCAACAGAAATAGCAACAGTGGGTGAGGCAGCTGGACAGTTAGGTATTAAAAAGGAAAATATTCTAGGGTTTTCAGAAACCATGATAAAACTTGGTACTGCTACAAATATGAGTAGTGATCAAGCAGCTACAGCATTAGCGAGACTTGCAAATATCACGAAAATGAATCAAGGTGACTTTGATAAGCTAGGTAGCTCGATTGTTGCTTTAGGAAATAACTTTGCTACTACCGAATCTGAAATCACTGACATGGCACTACGACTTGCTGGAGCAGGTGCGCAAGTTGGTATGAGCGAAGCTGATATTTTAGGTCTATCCGCGGCACTCACATCCGTTGGTATTCAAGCTGAAATGGGCGGAAGTGCCTTTTCGCGTGTAATGGTTAACATGCAAATGGCTACATCTGGCACAGATAAATTTAAAAAGGTTTCAGATGAAACTGGATTGACATTACGTGAGCTACAACTCGCTGCTGGGTCCGGCGGGAAAGCATTTGGTACTTTTGCTGAAAGTATGGGTTTAACTCGTAAAGAGTTAGGTGACATCATCTCCACACAAGCAGATTTAGAAAACTTCGCAAAAATTTCTGGCATGACCGCTGATCAGTTTAAAAAGGCATTTGCGGAAGATGCAGTAGGAGCAATTGGAGCATTCGTTGATGGATTAGGGAATGCAGAAAAATCAGGAACTACCGCAATTAATATGTTACAAGAGATGGGCATCACGGAAATTCAACTACGTGATGCTTTGTTACGTGCCGGCGGAGCAGCTGAATTATTTGGAGATGCTGTTAAAACATCTAATCAAGGATGGACTGAGAACAACGCACTTAATAAAGAAGCAGAAGAAAGATATAAAACAACAGCATCTCAAATGACAATTTTGTGGAACAAAATAAAAGATGTAGGTATAACACTTGGTGATATTTTAATCCCGAAAATTATTGCTTTAATGGATTTTATCGCTCCTTTAATAGAGAAATTTGCAAGTTTATCAGAAGGTACTAAACAATTTATTTTAGTGGTAGCAGGCATTGCAGCAGCTATTGGTCCACTTTTAGTTATTGGCGGAACTTTAATATCATCTTTAGGCGCAATTTTTACAGCATTCGGCACTGTGTCTAGCGCTATCGCAGTAGTAACAACTGGTGTAGCAGCAGCTACTCCGGCTATAGGAGCATTAGCAAGTGTATTTACAGTATTGACAGGACCAATTGGTTTAACAATTGCTGCTGTAGCCGCATTAGGAATTGGTATTTATGCAGTAACTCAAGAGTTAAGCAAATCATCTATTGAAGTTGAAGATTGGAAAAATAAAGTCTCGGAAGGAACAGCTCAAGCAGTTGGTAGTTATTTAGATTTAGAACAACAAACAACAAATGCTTTTCACCAAATCGCTTGGTCTGGCGAAACAGTAACTCAAGAAATGGCAACTAAAATGGTTGGTATGTATGACCAAATGGGGCAACAAATCTTAACAGAAATGCAATCAGACCATGCTGCACAGCTTACGGAGATGACTAACTTCTATGCTCAATCTAACGCTTTAGACGAAACTAGAGAAGCAGAAATTCTTTCTAGAATGAAAACTAAGCAAGCAGAGCAACAGGCAGTTATCACAGAAGGTAATGCTCGTATTAAAGAAATTTGGGAAACAGCGGCTAAAGAGAAGCGACAAATTTCAGAAACAGAAGAAAAAGAAATTGATGCTATTAATCTACGCATGAAAGAAAGTGCAGTTAAACATTTATCTGAATCAGAACGTGACCAAAAGATTATCTTAGACAATCTTAAAACTGAATCATCTAAGATTTCAGCAGAGCAAGCGGCTGAAGTTGTAAAGAATTCAGAAAAGCAACGTAAGGAAACTGTCAAGAATGCAGAAGACACTTTTAACCAGACTAAGAAGAATGCTCAAATGCAACGTGATGAACTAGGTATCATATCAGAAGCAGAGTATCAAAAGATCGTCGGAGAAGCTAAAAAGAAGCGAGACGATACTATTAAACATGCTAATGACATGCATCAAAATGTTGTCAAGGAAGCAAAAGGTCAAGCTAAAGAACACGTTAATGAAGTTAACTGGGAAACTGGTGAAGTGTTATCTAAATGGGAAACTTTTAAGAACAGTGCAACAAAAAAATGGGGCGAAATAAAAACTAGCGCTTCGAAAAAATGGGATGAAATAAAATCCGATACCATTACAAAATGGGAAGAAATAAAAGCTTGGCCTGGTAAGAAGATCGAAGAAATGAAATCGGCAGTTGAAAAGAAAATGGCAGAAGTCAAAACTACAATTGAAAAAAAGTGGGATGATGCTAAAAAGGTCTTTAAAGCTGATAGTCTACTCCAAATAGGTAAAGATATTGTCAACGGCCTAATAAAAGGTATCGGTGATATGTTCGGTGGTGTTAAAAAGAAAGTCGAAGAATTAGCAAGTTATATTCCAGACTGGGCTAAGGATATTTTAGGGATTCATTCTCCATCTCGTGTTATGGCTGAAATTGGTATGTGGACTGGTGAAGGTCTTGCCCAAGGTATCGAAAGTAAAAGTGACCGAGTATCGAATGTCATGAAGGACTTGGGAAATAACTTGATTGATATCGCAAACCAATACAAGTCAGAAGAAAAGAAAATCACTGAAAAAGCTAATGTCGAAATAGCACAAATTGAAAAACGTTCTAAAGAAGATATTGATAAAATCAACCGTACTGCTGCATCTAAGAAACGTAAGACAACGCAGGATGAGAACATTAAAATCCAACGCATAAAAGAAGATGCTTCTAAGAAAATCGCAGATATTGAAAAGAAATCTGCTAAAGAATCTTCTGATCTATTAGGTAAAATTCAAAAAGATAAATTGGAAAAGATTAAGTTGTTTATCCAAGACAAAAAATCTTCAGAAGAATTAAGTCTCAAAGAGGAAGCTGAGATTTGGAAACAAGCTGTATCCCAATTTAAAGAAGGTACGAAGGAACGTGTAGAAGCGCAGAAGGCCTATAATAAAGCTGTGGAAGACCTCAACAAAGCTGATTTAGAAAGCATTAAGCAATATATATCAGATAAGAAGTCTTCAGAGGAATTATCTTTAGTTGAAGAAGCTAAGATTTGGGAAAGAACTATTGGCTTATTTGAAGAAGGTAGTAAAGAGCGTATAGAGGCTCAGCAGAACTATAAAAAAGCCGTTGAAGCTGTTAATAAAGAGATTGTTTCTATAAATAAAGATTTCCAAGGTCAGATGAAAACGATCATGGACGATTTAGCAAAGGAAGAAGAACAGAGAAACAAAACTTATCAGGATACGTTTGACAAACGTAAATCAACGCTTATGGGATTCGCTGGTACGTTTGACGAATTTAAAGTTGAACTTAATCGAACAAGTGCTGAATTAATGGGAAATCTACAATCACAAGTGGATGGTTTTAAAGAGTGGCAAGATCAATTTACTAAGCTATCTGAACGTAACATTGATGCGGAATTATTAAAAGAGATTTCGGACTTAGGAGTTAAAGCATTACCTGAGTTATCCGCACTTAATAGCATGACTGATGATCAATTGACGAAGTATAGCGAGCTGTACCGCGAAAAATCTCAATTAGCTCGAGAGCAAACAGAAAAAGAATTAGTTGGTATGCGTGAAGATACGGATATTCAAATCCAAAAATTACGCGAAGCTGCTAATGATAAATTGAACCTTATCCAGAAAGAGTGGGATAAGGCTATTCGCAATTTAACGAGAACTACAGCGAATGAATTATCTACGCTTCAACAAATCGGTATAGACGCTGGACAAGGGCTACTAAACGGTTTAGCAAGTATGCAAGGACCACTTATCGATAAGGCAACGGAGATAGCTAACAGCATTAAAGAAGCAATGCAAGGTTCATTAGATATCCATTCTCCAAGCCGTGTAATGAAGGGCTTTGGTGTTAACATTGCTGAAGGATTAATCCAAGGAATGAACAGCATGATTGCACAAGTTGAACAGTCTTCCACAGGATTAGCTAATGCAGTTGTTGGTGGTCAAAATAATTACGATTACTCTAAACAATTTAGTCCTAACGTAAAAATATATACACAAGATAGTGGATCGCGTGAAATGGAACGTACGTTACGACGTATGGCATATGGATTCTAGGAGGTGGCGATTTGAATATAAAAGAATTAAAGATTACTAATAGTCGTGACGATTCGATAACATTCGGTCGTCATTTTTTCTTGATTGAAGACTTTCAGATTAGCGGTTTAAAGGCAAATGTAAATACTTCTACATTTACAAGTGACGGAGCACATTATCAATCGACTGTGCTAAACGTCCGTGAGTTGGATGTTCCTTTCTACATTAAACGTGATGGCAATGAAGCATGGTGGATTGAAGAAAAGCGACATGAAATGTATACGGTATGTAATCCGAAACACAATCCAATGAGGCTCGATTTCACTACGAAAGCCGGACATGAGTTTTATTTATATGCCAATGCAGAAATGGCACCTACTTATAACAACGGTTTTGAACATGATAATAAGAAGTGGTTAAAAGGACTACTACAATTTGTTGCTACTGATCCATTTATCTACGAGAAAAACGATTATTACGCTGAGATAGGATTATGGAAACCAGCATTCGAATTTGTACTCGAAATACCTGAAGGCGGAATTGAAATGGGATACCGTACGCCTTCCACAATGATTAATGTGGAGAACACAGGTCAAGAAGCTACAGGCATGATTATTCGATTTAAAGCTACAGCTACCGTTAAAAATCCATCATTAATAAATGTAAATACTTATGAATCGTTGAAACTTAATACAACAATGCGCGCTGGTGATGAAATCTTCATAAATACTAACCGAGGTAAACGATCCATTATATTAAGTCGTAACAACGTTCAGACGAATGTTTTCAATGTACTAGACTTGTCCTCCACATTCTTACAGATTGAGGCCGGAGATAATTTATTCCGTTATGAGGCTGAGGAGAACATTGATTTCTTAGAAGTGTCATTTAACTATCGCGCAAGACGGATTGGGGTGTAAGCATGGTTGATTTAAATGTATTTGATCTAAATTTCAATCGTATCGGAGAAATAAGTGAATACAAAAAGCTTATTCTCCAAAGGAACTATTATAAATTTAGCATGCTTACATTGGTGGTACCGGGAACGCCTGAAATGATTGAACTGTTAAAAATGAACAACATTATTACAACTCAGTCTAACTTTAATTATGGTTATATCATTCAACATTTTGATTATATCGATGAAAACGGAAGTGAAATTGAAGTTGTAGCCTATTCACTTAATTTTTTATTGTCTTGGAGAGTCATTGAAAGACAACAGCGTTATGAAGGAAATGTAGAGGACATCATCAAATCTTTCATAGCTTCAAATGCAATCAATACTAGCCCAAATAAGGTACTACCAAATTTAAGACTTGCAGCAAATACAGGCATCAATATTGTGGATGACAGTACTAAAACAGGTGGTCCAGTTAGTGAGCATTGTTTTGCGCTATGTCAAAAGCATGAGATGAGTTTTGATGTCCTCATGAATCATAAGGATAAAAAATATGATGTTTACACATGGCAAGGCGAAGATCATAGCATTACTCAAAATGTTCATCCGCATGTGATTTTCAGTAAAGAGTTTGATAACGTCATTAAACAAAATTACGTAAATAGCAATATCGAAACGAAAACAACTGCAATCGTGGCAGGCGAAGGTGAAGGAACCGACAGGAAGACTATCACGGTAAATGACAATTTAAGTGGATTTAACAGACGCGAATTGTATGTAGATGCGAGGGACTTACAAAGTGGTTACTTAGATGACGACAATAACAATGTCACATTAACACCGGATGAATATGATGCTACTTTGATTTCGCGAGGTGAAGAAAAATTAGCGGAATATCAAGAAAGAGAAACATACGAAAGTGAGATTGATATGTTTGCTCAATTTGAATACGGTGTTGATTATTCCTTAGGATATGTCGTCAGCATTAGGAACGATGAGCTACAAAAGGTAATGCATGCAAGGGTAGTATGTGCTGAATTAACAGTAGACAGGGACGGTCAAGAATTACGTGTAGAGTTCGGTTCTAACATTCCGACATTAAATGAAAAGATTAAAAAGGCGGTGAGCTAAATTGGCAATACGAAGTGGATTTTTTAATAGTGTAAATGGCGATAGACGATATGATGCAAAGTTTTTTGCCGAGTATTTCGCTTCCTTTATTGGTGATGGAGTTTTTCCGAACCCGAGCAATGGACTACAACTTGTGGAAGGCCTAGGAATGCAAACCGTCCTTAAAGCAGGTAAAGGATGGATTAAAGGTTATTACGTTGTCAACGACAGTGATTATATCTTTAAACACGACATTGCTGATGGAGTGTTAAAACGTATTGACCGCATAGTTATGCGCTTGAATCATTTAACAAGACAAATTGAAGTTGTTTTGAAAAAAGGTTCTCAAGCTTCTTCACCTACAGCACCAGCTATTCAAAGGGATGCAGAGGCTTATGAGTTAGTCCTTGCTGATGTTCTAATCAATGCTGGTACTACTCAAATAAATCAAGGTCTTATCACGGATCAACGGCTTAACAAAAGCTTATGTGGCATTGCACACGGCGTTGTTGATCAAGTCGATACAACTTCAATCTTTAACCAATACCAATCGTGGTTTAACAGCTTTAGCATTACAAAAGCTAATGAATTTACAAAATGGCAAACTGATGTAACGACAGCATTAGAAGCTTGGATTGATGCACAAGAAAAAGATTTTATAGATTGGAGACGTGCCGAAGAAGCACTATTTCTTGCTTGGTTCGAAACTGTAAAAGGTGCTCTTAGCGAAGATGCTGCAGGGAACCTGTTTAATATGATTGAGGACCATAAAAATGATGCACTACCTCACAAGTTTTTAGATACTACAGACAACAAAAAATATAAATACGGATTTAAGACCAATCAAGCTAAAGATGGTCTTATTTTTGTTTATGAGGAGGTTAAATAATGCCTGAAATTCAATTACCTACAAGGCAAACCCAACTTGCGATAGAGCAAAAAGTGAACACTATCAATAATTCCGTGAACACTATCAATAATTCAATGGGGACTGTAGGAAAGAGATTAAGAAGTAAAATATACGCAGACTCAGCTGTTAATAACTACAAGTTTACTGTTCCAGCAGGCGTTACTGAAATTTATATCACTGGAGGAGGAGGCGGCGGTGGTGGTTCCGTTGGTGGCCCTAGTGGTTCTGCTGGAGCTACAGGCGGGGTAACGTCGTTTGGTAATCTGCTAAGCCTTTCCGGTGGAGAGGGCGGTGGTTTATCTTCTGGTGTTGGTGGTGTTGCAGGCGGTCCCGGTGGGTCTTCTGGTGGTCATCCAATACTTACATCCCCAGAACAAACTGGTGGTATTGGTGGTGGCAGCGGTTACTATCCACCCACTCCTCCACGAGCTAATGGAGCATACTGCTGTGGAGGAGGTGGACATGTTGGCGGTCCCGGTGGAGGAGGTGGACATTTCGTCATCGACTATCCACTAACGGTTGTCCCAGGTGCTGACTATGCCATACGTATAGGTAAAGGTGGGTACGGGGGCGGTAGCACCTTTGCCGTTTTATGTAGAGGTGGCGATGGGATATTAACAGTAAAATGGTGGGAGTGATTAAATGAGAATAGCACAAATATTATACAACAAAGCACATTGGATTTTCGAAGCTGATGAAAAGCCTGAGTTTGCACCTGATATTATTTTGGTTGATATTACAGGCCGTGATGATATTCAAGAGGGTTGGGATTATGATAAAGCAACAGGTGAATTTACAGCGCCTAATCGTCCTGAACCAACACCAGTTGAACCACAGATAGATGAAATACAAGCTAAGATTTTAGTCAATACAGAAACGCTTATTTCTATGAAAGAGATGGAGGTATAAGCATGAACAGCCTTACTTATCGAGCTTGCAAAAAGTTAGCAGAACGAGAAAATATGACAGAAACACAAAAGAATGAATTGTTAACAAGTATGGATTTATTCATTTTAACGAAACGTATTACTCAGGAAGAATATAAAGAACTATGTTCATTAATGGAAACGCAAGCATAAGCTTAGCGTTATTTTTTATGCTTTATAAGAAGGAGTGTATTGATTGTATGGAACACTATGTAAAAGATTCTCATGAATATGAAAATAAAAATATTTTCGGTGATTGCGAACAAACTCTAAACCAACTTGCTGAAAATAGGATTTTCAATATCCTTTATGTAGAGGAAAAAGGAATCTTCAATATTTACGAAATGTGTGATGAGTATTTCGGAACAAATCTAACTGTTGGAATGTGTGAAGACTTATCAGAACTGTTCATTAAAATAGGTAATAAGCTTAAAGAAAATAATTCAACTAAATAACATTATGCCTTCCACAATTATCTGTGGAGGGCTATTATCATGCAGAAATAAGGAGTGACATTATGGGAGGAATGGATTTGGATTACTTAGAAGTAGCGCATTTATATTTATTTGGTGGAGTGAAATTTTTACACCTATTACTTTTGTTAATGGGATTAGACATTTTAACAGGAATCATTAAAGCGATTAAAAATGGTAACCTGTGGAGTCGTAAATCATTATTTGGCTACGCTCGTAAGTTACTAGTTTTAATAGTTGTTATCACAGCGAATATAATTGATCAAGTACTGTCGTTAAATGGGACACTCACATTTGCGACGGTACTTTTTTATATCGCGAATGAGGCTTTATCAATTGTAGAAAACATGGCGCAACTAGGCGTATTGGTTCCTCAACAATTAGCAGAAAAATTGAAAGTCATTGAGAACCAATCTGAAGAACGTTTTACAAATGAAGTTCTAAATGAACTAGCTGGTAAAAACGTTGATAAGGAATTGAAAAATAAAAATGGTGGTGAAAAGTAATGGTTAGTATAACAGAAACATGTCGAGATTTAAGCGAATTAACTACAGCTGCACAATTAGCTTGTCGATTGTTATTTCAAGAGTGTTATAAGGCTGGAATAACTGATGTTTTTATTACTGAAACATATCGCTCGCAAGAACGACAAAAATATTTATATGGACAAGGTAGAACTCGTCCTGGTTCTGTTGTTACTTGGACACTTAGTAGCAACCACACATCACGAAGAGCATGGGACATTGCTGTTGCACCTCCAAAGAATCTATACGATCTTTCAACGCTTTCTAAAGTTGGAGCGATAGCTAAAAAGCTAGGTATCACATGGGGAGGCTATTGGCCATCGAGTAGGTATGATGCACCTCATTTTGAAATACCGACTACTTGGAAAGCACCTATTGGTTACAAATTAGAAGGTACCGTAATCGTTCCATCAAACAGTAAAATAAAAGTCCAACTCATTGTTAATGATAAAGAACAAGCTGTGGAAGGCGTGAGTGATGGGAAGTTGTATCGTGTTCAATCAGGCACTTATACTACACAAGCTCAAGCGAATGCAGCTAAGCAAGCATTAGGTAAATATAACATTGCTAAATCTGATTATGTACGAGTTGTTCAGGATGATAACAAGTGGCGATTTATTACCGGCACATATGCTACACAGGCAATTGCTAATAATGCTATCCTAGAAATGAAACGTCTTGGAATTTTATCATACGCTGAGCCAATTCAAGAATAATTTTAAAGCCCAAGTACTCAATTAATTTTGAGCTTGGGCTTTTTTGCGTTTAAAAATCTTTTTCTTGCCAAAACACAAACGGATGTTCTAATATAATTACAAACAAACGTTCTTATTTAGAGGAGTGTAGATAATGAAAGAGCAACTGATTAAAGCGATGCAACGCAATCAATTTGTGAATATGATGTATTTGGCAAGGTCGGGTGAAGTATCAAAAAGACGAATTAAAATCATTAAGATTGTTGGCGATTCGTTTCAGGCGTATTGTTTTACGAGGCAAGCCAAACGCACATTTATGATTGATAGTGTATTGGCAGTTGTTCCAGTCTTTCATAAGGAGCGCTCAGTCGTATGCTGAATCCTGAACAACGACAACTATTTCATAAATTCTTAATTCTAGAAATGGCAGTTCAATCTTTGCAACGTGATTACTCTGTAATTGAAAATTTAAAAATGAGTAAAGTTTATTTACCAATCCTCGATAAGTTATTAAAAGACATAACCCAAGACTATTACGATTCAAAAAGGTTGTTGGCAAAAGAGAAAATAAGGTTATTTAAAGTAGAAAAGATAGACGAGTATTTTAGTGATGTGCATGTAGCGACTGCTGGGAATGATGTGGTTCTACGATATGCTAATATGGCATTAAAAACGCAGGTTGAAAATTTATTATTAAGTCACCAAAATAATTGATTAGGCACTGATTAGTATAGTGCCTATTTTTTACGCAATAAAAAAGTCACTCATTTGAGTGACCTAATCTTTAAATACAGCATGTTCAAAGTAGTTATTTACAACATTCGGTACATTGTCAGTTAAAAAATTATCCCATTTAATTTTATTTAAAGTAGCTTTATCAACTTCGAATGCCATAACCAAGACGTCTTTTTCATTTCCATAGGTATCTACCAACGGGTAATGCCAGTGAATGATAATAGTTTCAAGACCATCGACTTTACTTAAAGGTTGTAGAACTTTTTTAGAATCTAGCCACATACCTCTTTTAGTCATATTGGTAGTAAAGTTTTCACTAGCATTTAAAGCAATGATCACACCTTTATCAGATTCAACGTATTGAATATCGTTAACTGTATCTTTTTTCATATTGTTTGTTTTGCCTAAAACTCCATATACAATATCTTTTATTGTTTTATCAACAGAAGATGTAGTAACAGGTTTAGATTCTTTATTTTTTTCATCATTCTTAGCTTGTTCCTGTTGCGTCTGTGCTTGTGATGCTTCTTTTTCAGTTTCCTCTTTAGCTTTTTGTTCAATTAATGCTTTATCCTCAGATGTTTCTTCCTTAGGTTTCGCTGTCGTTTCTACCTTTTCATTGTCTTTAGAGTCTTTAGATGATTCAGTTCCGTTTGTAGGCACCATTATAAATCCAATTATAAAAACAACAACTGAAATACCAAGAACAAGACCACCCTTCATTTTCTTCTTTTTAATAAATCCAATTACTAATAAAACTAGACCTACAAAAAATCCAAAGATACCTAAAATTGCTAACTTAGTTCCCATAAACAAACTCTCCTCTCAATTTCCATTTTAGGAAACTTGATAACAAAAGTACATATAAAAAAACAGACAACCTTGTTTAGTTATCTGTTTTCTACAAGTTCTAATATATCTTCAATGTTTTTAATATTGAGCGCTTCACAAATTTTTGTAATGTGTTCTTTTTTTAAACTCATGCGTTGGTTATGAACTAATTCACTTACAACAGCTTGTCGTAGTCCTGTCATTTTGACTAGTTCACCTTGAGTCATATTCCGTTCTTCTAATACCTCTTTTAGCTTCACGCGCATTTCCATTATATTCACCTTCCTTCATTTGTTATTCCTAATTTTATTATAAAACATTTCCGCGTAAACGTAAATAAAATAGTTGACTTTCCGTTTAAACGTATATAATATAAAAATCAATAAGACGTTTAAGCGGAAAAACGTATAAACGGATAAAAGGAGGCAAATCAATGAATAATTATTTCAAACTCGAGCAAGAACGATCTAGATATTTATTAGAGCAAACGCTCGTGTTATCTACTGTTAAAGGTTACTTAAAGGGAACTATCAAGTACGACGAATCTAGTGAAGTTGTTAAGTTCGCAACTAAACTATTGGGGATCATCGATGAAGGATTAGTAGCTGTAGATGAAAAGTTTCCAGAACAAAAATGTAATGACGAACAAAACTAACATTTAAGTAGAAATTATATGTAGAAAGAGAGGTGAAAACGGTGGCATTCGAATACCTAGCACAATACAAAACATTTAATTCAGTAGCAGATATGGATAAGAGTGTGGAGGACCATATGGCAACACACTATTATGATTTAACAGAATCAGAACGTGCCATCGTCTTCGCTTTAGCTAGTAGATCTTTAGCATATCCAGGTACTTGTCACTTAAAAGCTAAAACGATTGCTGAACAAACTGGAACTTCACGAAGTACAGTAATGCGTGCAATTAAGAAACTGGTTGAGTTAAACATCATTGAGAAAGTAAAGCAAACTAAGCTTAACGGCATCAAAGGAGCTAGCATTTATAAGATTTTACCTTACAGTGACACATCGAAAGTGAAACATCGAGAGACAGTCGATGAAGCTAGTAGTGACGCGGTTTGCCGTCCACAATCTGAAAACCAAGCATTTAACTCTTTTAATCTTTTAAGTTCTAAACAAGCAAATAATAGTTTATGTGATTTAGAAAATGAATTGGCTTTGCAAGCTGAAAAGAAAAAAGAATGGATGAATGAGTACCAAGTGATGTTATTTGATTTCATGAATAGCTTGCCATTAGCAGATAACTTGAAAGATGAATTACACAAGGTTGTATTAGCTACTCAGGTTCAAAGTGCACCTGACTTCATAAAAGCTAAGAACGTTCTATTCAAAATAGCTATGGATATTAAAGAAGGATTGCTTACAGTTACAAGTACATTAAGAGCTGTATTTGTAGGTGCATACAACAAGGCTATAGAACGATTAAGTAGCAAGTCGATTAAATCGCTATCCATAGAAGAAACTCCATCTAAAGAACGTCCTGTGCCTTTCTACAATTGGTTAAAAGAACGTGATGGCCTTCCACAATCAAATAGTAATAGACCTGGTAATTTAGAAAACTGGCTTGAATGGTAAAGGGGGAAAAAATAAATGAGTCATTTTGAATATATGGAACAACATGGCCAAATGAATATGTATGATTTTCTTTCGGTCCAGAAATCAGACCATAAGATAGACGTGGGCCAATTGCCATCCACAGATGTTAATGAAACTGTTGATAAAAAGAAGTATATAGGGTCTCGAGTAAGAGTGTATATTGTGCGGAGATAAGAAAAAGACCGCTAATTAACTGCGGTCCAATATCAATTCAAATATCTCGTTCATATCTGTGATTTCAAGTGTCTTGCATATTGCTGCTAATTGTTCACGATTAATAGTACTGCGTTGATTATTTACCATTTCACTTATTGCATTTTGTCTTAATCCTGTTTTTTGTGATAATTCTTTTTGAGTTATTCCACGTTCTGTTAGTATCTTTTTTAATTTTAATCGTACTTCCAATTGTGTCACCTCAAATAAAAAATATTTAAATATCGACATTTAGTGATTATTCCCGAGATATCGACATATCAATATAACACCAAACGCTTCTTGATTTAATTCTCGATACACTACTTGATTTCCTTCCACCATAGAATTCAATCGGGTAACTTGTACTTATGCGCCGTTAAAGTGTTTTTGACTATCTTTTTTGTTCTCAATGTCAGCAACTCTTATTACATAAGAGAACCGTGACGCTAATGAAAATGAAGAAAGGATGAAAGTGTGCTGTTTGAAATTTTAACAACTTCGCTAATGGGCGGAATTGCGTTAAAGGCATTTTCAAAACACAAAGGATTGGCTTCAAATGATTCGGGGAAGATCCAAAGAATTATGTCCTTATCTGGATTAAATGTTCGTGATGGCAAAGATACTTTAACCACTCAACTTGTTAAGAAAAAACAATTTGAATGGGGTTGGGAATATCGCTATAGAATTCCACTTGGTCGTTCGTTCAGTGACTATGAAACAAAATTGAAGGTGTTTGAGGATGGGCTTAATAATAGAAAGAAAAATATTTCATTGGACGATTTGAGACAATTATATTTCAATAAAGACCTTCTTCAGCAACTACAGAAATTGTGGAAGGCAAAGCTTACGGAACAAAAGGAAATTGAATTATCTTACGACGGCTTATTAATTGTCAGAGTGTATGATAAACCGTTAACAAAAGAGGTATCGTTTGTTTCTGGTGAAGGTTGGAAGGTGCCAGTTGGCATTACAAGAGCATTGAATGAATTTAGGTACCATGACTTTGAAAAGATACCACACCTAGTCATTGGTGGCGCTACACGTTACGGTAAAAGCAATTTCATCAACGCAATGATTACAGCTCTAGTACAGAGTGTACCAGACCACGTTAACTTTTATTTAATCGATTTAAAAGGTGGAGTTGAGCTTTGTGACTACGAGAATATAAAGCAGACTGTATCTATAGCTTACGAACCAGAAGAAGCCTTAAATACTTTACTATTAGCTTACGATCGTATGCGAGAAATACAATCTGAATTAAGACATAAAGGCAAGAAGAATGTACAGGAAGGCGGAATAAAAGAAAGATATTTCATTATTGTTGATGAGGTTGGAGAATTAAATCCAGCTGAAGCTGTTACAAGAGAAGAAAAATTATTAAAGCAGCAATGCCAAACAATCATGTCACAGATTTCGAGATTAGGTGCTGGACTTGGTTTTCGACAAATACTTGCTACACAATATCCAACAGGTGACGTAATCCCTCGTCAATGCAAACAAAATTCAGATGCTAAATTATCCTTCAGGGTACAATCCGCAACAGCTTCTAGGGTTGTATTAGATGAAACTGGTGCAGAACTCCTTCCACAAATCAAGGGTAGAGCAATATACCAAACCGCAGATAAACGTGAAATCCTACAAACTCCACTTATTACTTCAGATATTATTCAATCCACTATCCTTCCACACATTAATGAGGAGGAGGTAACTCATGAGAAAGAAACCTTTATCGAACCGAGAAGAATCGATACTGTTACTTTTACAGAAGTTTGATTTCCTTACTCGTGATCAGTTAAATAAATACCTCAATTTAGGGACTATCCGAAATACGAACAGAGTACTTAATGATTTATCAAACTACCTAGAATGCGTTAGATATGGTTATCAAAGTATTTACTATTTAAATCGCGAAGGAAGATTATATGTTGGATGCAATAAAGTTCGAAAGAAGGGTAGTCATGTTGAACATACAGTAATGCGTAATGATATGTGGTTGTATCAAGGATGTCCATCTGATTGGAAAAATGAAATGAAAATAGATAATAAAAAAACTCATGTAATTGCTGATGCAATGTTCAATAAAAATGGATGTTCTTATTTTCTTGAAGTAGATCATCTACAAACGATGCAAGAGAATCGGTCAAAGGTGTTGAGATACAAAGAATTGATGCCGAATATTGCACTACAGTTGGGCCATTATCCAGTGTTATTGTGGATGACCACAACGGAGTTAAGAAAGAAACAAATAGCTGAAGCGTGTTTTGATTTACCTAACTTTAAAATCTATACAATCAATGATATTAAATAAAGGAGGAATATTGATGTTTAAAAAACGATTTGAAACTGAGGTAGTACCTGCAAGTGAGTACACAGATTTCTCTGATCGATTTGAGGGTGATGAAAAATACGCAACATTAAGACATTTAGCCATAGCTGCATCTGTTCCGGCAATCACAGCTGTAGGCACAGGGCTATTTATGTTTAACAAATTTCATAGCGCAATTTCCTCCATAAACTTACCTGTAGACGTTCCGATTCAACAACATATATTAGCTCCAGCAATGGCACAAATACCATCCGCAGTACCTCTTAATGCTATTGCTCAACCAACCGGAATAATTGCAGATAAGTCACTTGAAATGTTAGCTACAATTTTAGACCCAATGATTCAAGTAATGGTTGCAATATCTTTTCCGGTTGCTTCGGTAATTATGATTGGTGCTTGTTTCTTCTTTATGTTTGGAAACAGTGAACGTGCTTGGAATACAATAATGAATGCTGGACTTGGTTATGTATTAATTCAAATGTCGCCGTTGTTTTTAGAGATACTTAGAGCGATTGGTAAGGCTGTTTAATAGGAAAAGACCACTCCGTGATGGGTGGTCTTAATTTAACAGATATAATAGAAGGAAGACACTTTTTATGAACTTGTACTTTCGTGACAGGTGCGACAGGCTCTGGTAAATCAACATCCTTATATTCTCTAATCCATTACTGTTCGACAGAACTAAATCGACATGTCATTTCATTGGAGGACCCTGTAGAAAATAACCAAGCTAACCTTTTGCAGATTCAGGTAAACGAACGAGCTGGCGTTACATACGCTACAGGATTAAAGGCTATTTTACGCCACTCACCTGACGTCATTATGATAGGTGAAATACGTGATAAAGAGACCGCAAAAATCGCAATTGAGGCAGCTTTAACAGGTCATTTAGTGGTCTCGACAATTCATGCGAAAGATTCGATAAACTGCCTTTATCGATTTATTGACTTAGGCGTTTCAGTTGAAGAACTTCGTCAAACTGTGGTAGGTATTGTTGCTCAAACACTTTTCCAATCACCGATAGTCCAGGAAGAACGCCGTGCATTGTTTGAAATATTAAGCGATGTTCATCTTCAAGTGGCCATCAAAGCAATTATGCAAAAAACTAGCTTTGAGCTACCACATGATTTAACGCTTGCAGGTCAAAAAGAATTGATGGAGAGTCAGATCTATGCGAATAAGAAAGTTTATTGAAAGAATTCGATTAGATTACAAAAAGGCAACAAAATGGCGAGTAAGAGAGCAAGCTCATTTTTTTAGTCGATTAAGCGTGTTAATGGAGGAAGGTTATCTATTTCCACAAGCTATTTCTATTCTATTACCCCATCATATTGAAGCGCATGAAGAAATACAAAAGCTAGTCAATGAAAAACTGAGGCAGGGTGTCGGTGTTTTAGGAGTTTTTGAAGCGTTGCAAATTTCAAAGCAGCATTTAGTAGCTATTACAGTTGCCGAAAACAATGGACATATGATTGAGACCTTAAAAGGTGTGGCAAAGCAAATGGCTTTAAGTGAATCGACGAAGAAAAAATTAATGAAGCTACTCTTATATCCAGTAGTACTGATTATATTTTTGATGCTGTTGTTTTTAGTGTTTCGCACCATATTATATCCTAATATAGAAAAAATGGTAACAAGTCGAACTACTGGCACAGAGGAGACAAGCATTGCTTTGTCAAAAGTATTATTGCATTTTCCTGATGCTTTAATCGTCGTAGGCATAGCAGTAATTTGTAGTATTTTCTTTTTTCACCTTTATCTCAAACGTCGTACGATTGCTCACCGGCTAAATATTATACTAAAAACGCCATTGATTCGAATTTATATACGAATGTCTTTGACGAGACAATTTGCTGCTTATTTAGGAAGTCTACTCCAAAGTGGCTTTTCTTTACAGGCAAGTCTACAAATTTTAGAGGAACAGCGACATCAACCGTTTCTACAATATCTGGCACGATGTATAAAGGAGCGTGTTGTTTTTGGGGATACGCTGACACAAGCTATTCATTTGATGACAGTTTGGCAGATGGATTTCTCAACATTTGTTGAACATGGAGAGCAAAGTGGCTATCTAGGAAAAGAACTGGTACTGTACAGCGAATTATTGACAGAAAAGCAAGAGCAACTATTGCATAAAATCCTTGCGTTCGTGCAACCAACCTTCTTCATCATTATTGCAATATGCATAGTTGCTGCATATGTAAGTTTATTATTACCGATATATCACATGATTGAACTAGTATAGGAGGATAATAATGAAACGGATAAAGCAGCAAGCTGGATTTACATTGATCGAAATGCTCATCGTTTTACTAATTATTTCTATATTAATTTTAATAACAATCCCTAATGTTACGAAACATTTTGCCACCGTCGATGAGAAGGGCTGTAAAGCGTATATCTCTATGGTGCAGGGGCAGGTAGAGGCGTATCGAGTAGATTTTATGGCTTATCCAACAATTGAAGATTTGGTAGCAAAAGGCTATTTAAAGAAGAATGAAACGACCTGTCCTAACAAAGAAGAGATAATGATCACTAAAGATGGAGAGGTGCGATTGGCGAAGTCTTCTTCCAATAATGGATCTAGTAATTGATGGATACTATAAAAAGTGAGCGTGGCTTTACGTTAGTTGAAATGCTCATTGTATTGTTTATCGTTATGTGTTTGTCAGCGATTGTCGTAAAGTATTCGGTAAAAGCAGAGGAAACTAGGGAGCTTGAGCGATTCTTCACACAAATTCAATTAGATTTGCAATATATACAAACGTATAGTATGCACCAAAGGGAATACATTTCGATGAAGTTTGAGAGCTCATCAAAAAGATATATCATTAAAAAGGATTTTTATACAGAATTATATGAACGCCCTTTTCCTAAAGGGGTTGAGGTCATTCTTTCTACAAGTTCAATTTACACGATTATGTACAATTACAATGGAAACGTCATGACCCCAGGGACTGTTTATTTTAAAACGCCTCAAGGCACTAAAAAGGTTGTGATTACGTTAGGACGAGGGAGATCGAGAGTTGAATGAATCTGGTTATTCATTTGTAGAAACGATTCTATCAATAGCCATTGTTATGTTATTATGCACGACATTAATACCGATCAGCTATATGATGAAATCGACTCTTTATAACAAGAAGATAGAAGTTATCGCAGCTGAAACAGCCTATGAAGGCTTAAAGCGTTATCGCTATTTACAGCAAACAGAAGGCACTAATACCGTTGAAAATGTAGATTTTCAATGGTCTATGAATGGACAGGGGATATGTGTAAGTTTTAAAAATACACGAGAATTACGTAAAAAATGTATACAACTGACAGGTGAAGTCGATGAATGAACGAGGCTATACATTATTAGAAGCGTTATTTCAATTAGTGGTTTTTGTGCTTATTGCACAACTTGTTGTGT
This sequence comes from Lysinibacillus sp. CTST325, assembly GCF_054665055.1. Classification (NCBI taxonomy): domain Bacteria; kingdom Bacillati; phylum Bacillota; class Bacilli; order Caryophanales; family Bacillaceae; genus Lysinibacillus; species Lysinibacillus sp. CTST325. The sequence goes on from NZ_BAAFHO010000011.1 coordinate 98,110, forward strand.
TCATTATGCTTTGGTTTGCAGAAATGAAAACAACAGTACTAACTGATGAACAATCAAAGTGGGAGCTTTTTGTTTATGATTTGAATATGTCTTTAAATGATATTTCTTCATTTACGATTCGACAAGACCAAAAGAGAATAACCTTCCAGGAAGCAGATACTATTCATAATATTGATTGTTATAGCAATTTAATTCGTGATCAAGTAAATGGTGGTCATGTACCAATGCTAATTGGTATTAATAAATGTCAATTCCAATTTGAAAATGATATGTTAACAGTAGCTGTTGAACTTCCAAGTGGTATCAAAAAGGAGCGAACTTTCTATGTTCCAGTTATTAAAAAATGACAGAGGGGCTATTTTTTTAATCGCAATTGCATTATTATTTTTTGTAACTACTTTTGTTCTTACGTATTGTACGTCTTATGAGATTCAGTTTCGGACATATGATGACCTAGAAAAGCTGAATATTCGAGCTACGATAAATTTATTAGGACAAATTTTGTCAGACAGTGTAGAATCGTAGTTATAAGAAGGTGATTCGAATGCGAAAAATATATTTAGTTGGTTTTATGGGCTCCGGAAAAAGTGCGTTAGGAAGACGTTTAAGCTATTTGTTAAAGATGCCATATTATGATATGGATCATGAGATTGTACGGCAGCAAGGAATGACAATTCCACAGATATTTGAAAAATACGGAGAAGCACGTTTTCGAGAAATAGAAACAGAATTTTTGAAAAATTTCCGAGACGAAGCTTGTATTATTTCAACAGGTGGTGGAGTTGCAATCAATGCTGAAAATCGAAAAATAATGAGACGCAGTGGGCTCGTGTTTTTTTTAGATGCGACATTCGAAGATATATACAAACGAATACAGCACGATCCGAACAGACCAATTGTACAGAGTTCAACGAAAGAGGAGCTAGAGAAGCTGTATCACTACAGAAGAAGATTCTATCGTGAAACAGGCCATATACAAGTGTTAACAGAAGGCAGAACACTCCGCCAAATTCTTGAGTATTTAGTATTCCAAGTCAAAAGGCTAAAAGGCGAACATTAATGGGAATAAATGAAATTAATGTTCGTGTTTTGATATAGATTAAAAAATGATTGCCTTTTCAATGCAATTAATGTTAGGATATAGACAAATAAGTAACTAAATGTTCATTGAATACTAAATAGTACCAAGAGGAATCTTGGGCGGATGATTGTGCGGGGAGAGCACGTGTAGACGTCACCGAAGGAGCAAATAACAAAATGTTATGAATCTCTCAGGTAAAAGGACTCGTACAAGACGCAACTCTGGAGAGAGCTGTAGTACTACAGCCACCAAAGGGGAAAGCCGGCTGATTGGCATTGTAGTAATGCGAGCCAGTCTGGTGTAACTTTCAGGTTTAAGGACAGAGAATCCCGAAAAGGGGTTCGTCTGTCTTTTTTTATGTCTACATGTTTTGCTTGTTAATTCCTTATTTAGATGAACAAACAGGGGGAGCATGATTGCACGAATAAAAAGCAGACGAACTACTACCAGTAAAAAATGTAACTACCATTAAGGGGGCAAAAATAATGACGAATGAATTAAAGCGTACACCTCTATTTGAAGAATATGCAAAGTATGGTGGTAAAACAATCGACTTCGGTGGATGGGAATTACCAGTGCAATTCTCTTCTATTAAAGAAGAGCATGATGCAGTACGTAATCGTGCTGGCTTATTTGATGTATCACATATGGGTGAAATTTTAGTAGCTGGACCTAATTCACTAGATTTTTTACAAAATCTTTTGACAAATGATATTTCAAAAATTGCAGTAGGTCAAGCGCAATATAATGCAATGTGCTATGAAGATGGTGGCGTTGTTGATGATTTATTAACGTATAAATTAGCAGACAATCATTATTTATTGTGCGTAAATGCGTCAAATATTGAAAAAGATTATGATTGGATGTTGGAAAATCAACATCAATATGATGTGACGATTGACAATCAATCAGATGCTTATGCACAAATTGCCCTGCAAGGTCCATTAGCAGAAGAGGTTCTTCAAACATTAACAGACACTGATTTAAAAACAATTAAATACTTCCGTTTCCAAGCAGACGTTGAAGTTGCTGGTCATAAAGCATTAGTATCTCGTAGCGGTTACACAGGTGAAGATGGTTTTGAATTATACGGCTCTCCAGAAGATATTAAAGCTTTATGGAATGAAATTTTAGAGGCTGGAAAAGACAAAGGCGTTGTTCCAGCAGGTTTAGGTTGCCGAGATACACTTCGTTTTGAAGCAGGTCTTCCATTATACGGGCAAGAGCTATCAGCGACAATTTCACCTCTTGAGGCTGGTATTGGTTTTGCTGTGAAATTAAATAAAGAGGATTTTCTTGGTCATGATGCATTAGCTGAACAAAAAGAAAATGGACTGTCACGTAAAATTGTAGGCATTGAAATGATCGATAAAGGAATTCCTCGTCATGGCTACAAAGTGTTTAAGGATGGTAAGGAAATCGGTGAAGTAACAACTGGTACACAGCTTCCTTCCTCTAAACGTAATGTTGGTCACGCGTTAATTGACAGCCAATTCACAACTATCGGAACTGAATTAGAAATTGAAATTCGTGGTAAGCACTTAAAGGTAGTAGCAGTTGAAACACCGTTTTACAAGCGTTCAAAATAAAAGTTGAAAAGAGGGACCTACATTTATGAAACATCGTTATTTACCAATGACGGAGCAAGATAAACAAGAAATGTTAGACGTAATTGGCGTATCCTCAGTTGATGAGTTATTTGGGGATATTCCAGAAAAAGTACGTTTTAAAGGCCTATATGATATTAAAGAAGCAAAATCTGAATCAGCTTTATTAAAAGAATTAACGGCACTAGCTGCGAAAAATAAAGATACAAATGCTAACGTATCGTTTTTAGGTGCAGGCGTATACAACCACTATAAACCAATTATCGTGGACCATGTTATTTCTCGTTCAGAGTTTTACACAGCGTATACTCCATATCAACCAGAAATTTCACAAGGGGAATTACAAGCAATTTTTGAATTCCAAACGATGATTGCAGAGCTTACAGGTATGGATCTTGCAAACTCTTCTATGTATGACGGAGGAACAGCATTAGCGGAAGCGGGTATGCTGGCAGCTGGACATACACGCCGTAAGAAAATATTAGTATCTGAGGCGGTTCATCCTGAGTATCGTGATGTCGTTGCTACATATGCATACGGTCAATCCATTGAAATTGTTACTGTTCCACAAAAAGATGGTGTGACAGATGTAGAAGCTTTAAAAGAACTAATTGATGACAATACGGCAGCTGTTATTACACAGTATCCTAACTTCTTTGGTCAAATAGAGGACTTACAAGTAATTGGTGATATTGCGCATGAGGCAAAAAGTTTATTTGTTGTATCTTCAAACCCACTTGCACTAGGAATTTTAACACCACCTGGTAAGCTAGGTGCTGATATTTGTGTAGGGGATGCACAGGTCTTCGGTATTTCTGAAGCATTCGGTGGTCCACACTGTGGTTTCTTTGCAGTAACAACGAAGCTAATGCGTAAAGTTCCTGGTCGTCTTGTTGGTGAAACAGTAGATGGTGAAGGTCGTCGTGGTTATGTTTTAACATTACAAGCACGTGAACAACATATCCGTCGTGATAAAGCAACGTCTAATATTTGTTCGAACCAAGCGCTTCTTGCACTTGCTGCTTCTGTAGCGATGACTGCTCTAGGTAAGCAAGGCGTTCGTGAAATGGCTATGCAAAATATCGCCAAAACTCGCTATGCTAAAAATGCCTTTGAAGCGGCAGGTTTCACAGTAGCATTCCAAGGTGCACACTTTAACGAAATCGTTGTGAAAACAAATAAATGTGTGAAAGAAATGAATAAAGGCTTAATTGAAAAAGGTATCATCGGTGGTTATCCTTTAGGTCAAACTTATGACTCTCTTAAAAATCACGTGCTAATCGCAGTAACAGAATTACGCACGAAGGAAGAAATTGATGCACTTGTTGCGGAAATGGGGGCTCTTAATGCATAACGAAAATCAATCACTCATTTTTGAAATTTCCAAAGAAGGTCGCGTAGGCTACAGCTTAGAAGCACTTGATGTACCAGAGGTTGATCTTGCAGATTTACTTCCTGCAAACCTAGTACGCGCGGAAGCAGCGGAATTACCAGAGGTATCTGAGCTTGACATTATGCGTCACTATACAGCACTTTCTCGTCGAAACCACGGTGTAGACTCTGGCTTCTACCCTCTTGGTTCTTGTACGATGAAATATAATCCTAAAATTAACGAAGCTGTTGCACGAATTTCTGGTTTTGCAAATGTTCACCCATTACAGGATGAATCAACAGTTCAAGGTGCAATGGAGCTTCTTTACGATCTACAAACTTCATTAGTTGAAATTACAGGTATGGATGAAGTGACATTACAACCAGCCGCAGGTGCTCATGGTGAATGGACAGCATTAATGATGATTCGTGCCTTCCATGAGGCAAACGGTGAAGGCCATCGTAATAAAGTTATCGTTCCTGACTCTGCTCACGGTACTAACCCAGCTTCGGCAACTGTTGCGGGCTTTGAAACTATTACTGTTAAATCAGATGAAAATGGATTAGTAGATATTGAAGATTTACGCAAAGTAGTTGGTTCTGATACAGCTGCATTAATGCTAACAAATCCAAATACACTTGGTCTATTTGAAGAAAATATTATCGAAATGGCAGAGCTTATTCACTCTGTTGGCGGTAAAGTATACTATGACGGTGCAAACTTAAACGCAGTTATGAGTAAAGCACGTCCTGGTGATATGGGCTTTGACTGCGTACACTTAAATTTACACAAAACATTTACAGGTCCTCACGGTGGCGGTGGCCCAGGTTCAGGTCCAGTAGGTGTAAAAGCAGATTTAATTCCATTCCTTCCAAAACCAGTTTTAGTAAGAACAGAAGAAGGCACATATCACTTCGATTACGACCGTCCACAATCAATCGGACGTGTTAAACCTTACTACGGTAACTTTGGTATCAACGTACGTGCTTATACGTATATTCGTACAATGGGTCCAGATGGCTTAAAAGCAGTAACAGAATACGCTGTATTAAATGCAAACTACATGATGCGTCGCTTAGAGCCATTCTATGATCTACCATATAACCGTCATTGTAAGCACGAATTTGTATTATCCGGTCGTCGTCAAAAGAAACTTGGCGTTCGTACATTAGATATCGCAAAACGTCTGTTAGACTTTGGCTACCATCCACCAACAACTTACTTCCCATTAAATGTGGAAGAAGCATTAATGATCGAGCCAACAGAAACAGAATCTAAAGAAACATTAGATGCATTCTGCGATAAAATGATCCAAATTGCCAAAGAAGCAGAAGAAAATCCATCAATCGTGCAAGAAGCACCACATACAACAGTCGTAACTCGCCTAGACGAAACACGTGCTGCTCGTACACCTGTGCTTCGCTATCAAAAAGCATAATAAATTATATAAGGCGTCTAATGAGTACTTTTTATACTTGTTGGACGCCTTTTTTTATTCTTTTTTTGATAAGCATTAGCAAAGTGATGGATAGAAAGTAGAGCGACGGAAAGAAGAGTCAAAGCGACGGAAAGAAAGGCGAAAGCTACGGATGGAATGATCAAAACGACGGAAAGAAGAGCCAAGGTGACGGATAGGAAACAGAGCGACGGAAAGAAGAGTTGAAGTGACGGAAAGAAAGTCGAGAGCGACGGATGGGAGGGCCAAAGCGACGGATAGAAATCAGAGCGACGGAAAGAAGAGTTGAAGTGACGGAAAGAAAGTTGAGAGCGACGGATGGGAGGGCCAAAGCGACGGATAGAAATCAGAGCGACGGAAAGAATGGTCCAAGTGACGGAAAGAAAGTCGAGAGCGACGGAAAGAAGAGCCAAAGCGACGGATAGAAATCAGAGCGACGGAAAGAAGAGTCGAAGTGACGGAAAGAAAGTCGAGAGCGACGGAAAGAAGAGCCAAGGCGACGGAAAGAAATCAGAGCGACGGAAAGAAGAGTCGAAGAGACGGAAAGAATGGTCCAAGCGACGGAAAGAAAGTCGAGAGCGACGGAAAGAAGAGCCAAAGCGACGGATAGAAATCAGAGCGACGGAAAGAATGGTCCAAGTGACGGAAAGAAAGTCGAGAACGACGGAAAGAAGAGCCAAGGCGACGGAAAGAAATCAGAGCGACGGAAAGAATGGTCCAAGTGACGGGAAGAAAGTCGAGAGCGACGGAAAGAAGAGCCAAAGCGACGGATAGAAATCAGAGCGACGGAAAGAATGGTCCAAGCGACGGAAAGAAAGTCGAGAGCGACGGAAAGAAGAGCCAAGGCGACGGAAAGAAATCAGAGCGACGGAAAGAATGGTCCAAGCGACGGAAAGAAAGTCGAGAGCGACGGAAAGAAGAGCCAAAGCGACGGAAAGAAATCAGAGCGACGGAAAGAATGGTCCAAGCGACGGAAAGAAAGTCGAGAGCGACGGATAGAACAAGCGAAGCGACGGATAGAACAAGCGAAGCGACGGATAGAACAAGCGAAGCGATGGATAGGACCATCAAAAAGATGGATAGACCATCAAAATGACGGATAGACCCATCAAAGTGCCAGGAAAAAAGAAAGCAACGGCTTCACATTGTGCCTACCCCTACTATTCGATGTAGAACTACTATAAGATAACTATTTAATAAAAGGGTGTATATTGATATACTTACATTAATTTGTATTTAAGTTAAAATAACGGATCGTCACGAAGCGTTGTGGATGTCTTCGTGACCAACTTCGCGCCGCCGCAACCGCTGCCGTTACTGCTGCCACTGCCGCAACCGCTGCGCTTTCAAGCAGATAAAACCTTGCCGCTGCGTTAGCACTGCGCTTTCGTGCAAAAAACATCTGTTGGTCCGAGACCTTGCAGTGAAGCGAAGCGGCTCATCGGACGCCCACCAGTCGGAACGGAAATCAACCGCACGTTATGATGATGGTCTGAAATAATTGTATATTTCATGTTAAAAATGTCATAAATTGTTTGCAATTCATGTGTTGAAAGGGATGATAGAACGAAAATGCAAGCGACTGAAGTTGAATTGGGCTTACCGGCAAACAGCGTTCTGAATGATACATATAAAATAAAAGAAGTTATCGCTACTAGTAAATTGTCCTTTGTTTATATTGCAGAAAATACTCAAGAAGGGAATCAGCTAATTATTAAGGAGTTCTTTCCGAATGACATTGCTTTACGGGATTTGGATAATAAAACAGTCATTAATCGTTTGCCTTCAACAAAGCAGAAATTTGAGGATTTAAAAGCTATTTTTCTAAATGAAGCGTTAATTATGCAGCAAATAAATCATCGTAATATGGTCAAATATATTGACCACTTTGAAGAAAATGAGTCAATTTATATCATTATGGAGTATTATGAAGGAACGTTATTGGATCAATATTTAAAGGATTATCCTATTAATGATAGAGCTCATTTATACACTAATATTTTTCTCCCTCTTATTGATGCTTTATGCTATTTACATAAGAAAGGCATACTCCATCGTGACATTAAACCAAATAATATTTTGATTGATTCTGAAGGTAATCCATATTTACTAGATTTCGGTTCAGCGACTTTTTATAAAATAGATGAAAATTATCAAATATTTACTAGCCCGGGATTTTCTCCTCTTGAGCAATATTCAACTATTTCTGAGCAAGGTGTATATACAGATATTTATAGTTTAGCAGCAACATTTTATTATTCTTTGACAGATGTTATTCCACCTGATATATCGCAGCGGTTGATAGAGGATAATATTAAGAATGTAAGAATATACAATAATAAGGTGAGTACTCTTTTATCTCAAACTATAATGTGGGGGCTGGCCGTGCAAGCGAAGAAGAGGTGCTCTTCATTAAAATATATGAAATTGGTCATTACTATTGAAAATATTGTCAATAGGACAATGAACTATTTTAAGGAAAATAATTCAAACTGACCAATAATTTAGGTAATGTGATTCTATGTTATCATTTTACAGTTAAAGGAAGTGCAAACGAAGCAGCTTATGGCGTACAAAAAATACGCTATAAGCTGTTTTTTTAATAAAAAAAAACGAATACGTACACCTTTCTCGTTAAAATATCATAAATTTCTCGATGCTTATTTTTTACCATACACCCAATTAAATACATTTATTTTACAGAATCTTCAAATGTAAATATTGACAATAAAATTAGATATTGTATAGTTACTTTGTGATACATAATGTCATCAGTGATGTAGAAGTAGGAGTTTAAGAATACAATTCTAGTTTTACTAACTGTAATTTCTTTATCTCTCATTACCATTTTATTACTAAATAGTTAATTTTTATTTGGTGCTCGCTGATGATTATGCTTACTCGAAATTCGTTACAAAAGGGAGGGATGGCTGTATAATCATACGGCCGACTGAATGGAGATTATTAGTCAAACAAACAGAAGCATGCTCTTTGAGGAAATTAATCCGGAAAAAATGGATTTAATTACGCTTGTTGGAGATGTAAAAGGGATTGACAGCCTTAGTGATGAAAAGATCAAAGAAATGAATGAATATCTTCTTGTCAAAAGCTTCGATGAATTTTTAGACAAGTTTTCTCCAACGGTTTATTCATTCTACAATGCTGCTAACCAAAAGGTTATGTATACATTAAAGAAACCAGAAGGAATTCAAGATGACTGTATTTCTGAAATAGCAATTGACCAAAATAATGATTTTTTAAAAATGCTCTTTACACTTATCGATACGAAAAGAAGTCAGGGCATTGCGAATGTTGATTTCAAGTTTGAAAATTTGCTAGATATGATCTCTCCTAAAAAGGTTATGGACGACATTCGACAAGTCAGAAAAGAAATCCATTACCTATACGGTGAATATGACAAATTAGATGACGGTGATCCAAAAAAATTGGATACAGGGGACAAGCTAAACTTGATGTTTGAAGTAGCAAGTCGAAATTACAACAATGTCATGGCGATGCTTCCTTTAGCAATTGAAGATATTAAAACAAGACTATTGTTAGGTGTTAATCAGGATGAAGATGAATCCGAAAAATTACAAATTGGGACACTATCTATCGGTGATAATGGTGAATTAAAAATCATTGAGGCACCTCAAAATAATAGCTCAGAACTAATGGTTATTGAAGAAAATAGTAACTACGGTTTAAGCACAGTTTTTGAAGAGGATTATGAGGCGATTACAGAATCACCATCCTCCTATGTCAAAGATTTAGTCGTTAGAACCTTCTCTCCTTTACCAGCTGTGAAGGCAGAATTTGATGTAGAGACAGAAGTACAAAATTACAATACATACTTAGAATTCTATAAGGATGCTAAGGATGAATTTGTAAAAACAGTAAAGCCATTAGTGGAAAAGCTATTGGGTGTGAAAATGTACTTCGATCAGTATGCAACTAAAAACAAAGGTATGCAGCCTTCGTTACTTGTAACGAACACAAAGTTAGATATGCTCGTTAAAAGTAATAACCTACCACGATTACGCACGTATTTAAATACAGTTAACTCGAAAAATGACTTTACAGATACGGTGTGGTATGGAATTGTTCCTGCTCTGGAACTAGAGGCATCTGGAAAAATGAAAGTAAGCAGAGCTAGATTTAAAGGGAACGATAAAGTTGCCAAGCAAGAGGGCAATACAATGGAATCGTTATCTATTCTTTTAGATACTGTGAAAGATTATAAAGTACAGATCTTCTTCAACTTCATGGCGGAAGAAGAAACGACATTCAGTGGAATTGCTACTGCAGGTATTGATCGCCTAATCGATAAATGCTCAGTACTTGTTCGAAAAGATTTTAGTGAGTTTGCGGTACCATGTTTACCGAACTTCACTATTATTCCTAAAGATAAATCAGGTGTAATCATTGATACAAGAATGCAGACAACAGAAAATGGAGCACGATTATCGAAAGAGAAAGAGGATATTTTAAAGCTTTGGATAGAGGGCGTCTATGTTGGTGCTAGCTATGTAGCAGCAGGTATCGTTTCAGCTTATCAATGTCCAGAATATTTGAAAGACTCATTCAGAAATGTTCAGAGAAATTATCCTGGTGTACGCTTCGATATCGAAGCGGGTGATAACTCACTTAAAGCCGTTACAACAATGGCAAAAGAAATCTCAGGATTTACTAATAACATTAAAGATGCGATTAACAGCAGAAGCTTTGGCTTTGTATTCTCTTCGGAAAATGCGCAGCTGCAAGATAAAGATATTAAACGTATTACTGTGTATAAAGCTAGAAGTCTAGCGATGGAAGAAGATGGATTTGATTCAATCTACAAAACACAAGTTAGTACGTATATTGAAAGAATTTTACGATTCCAATCAGGCGACTTTAAGCACGAAAATATCGTTCGATTCTTTAGTAATAATCCAAGTAGCCAAAAAAGCAAATGGCTTCAAGAAAAGGGCTTTGTAAACTCCATTATTCACGATGGAGATGACATCGGCTACATTATCGATGAAAAAACAAGCACATGTCAGATTGACCTAGTGTTTAACGGTAATGTGAAGAATCTTGAAGTCATGATTACAAAGGCAAGTAGTGCTGTTAAGGCCTAACAAGTTTACACAGATAATCAAAAACTTTTTAAGTAGTATGTTTAAGATTTACTCATAAATCTTTTAACATAAATAAGAATCTTCCATAAATTTGCAAGGGGAAAGCATTACATATTTCTACATGCTTCATGTACTTGCATTAAGCATGTAGGAATGTATCCAGCTAGTTATACATTTCACCTATAGTAGTTTTTGAGAAGATTCAACAAATAATAGGAGGTACTAAGAATGGGTTTTGTATTAAAAGTAGAAGGATCAGAAGCAATTGAACTAGGGTTAGACAGCATTATGACTGTTCAGTATGAAACAGATACTCCAAATGACTCTAACGCACGTTCTACAGATGTAGGAGCAACTTTAAAAGTAAGAGGTAAAATCCTTACTGCAACTGATGGTGACAATTCTGATGATACGATGAAATTAGGATTATGGTCATTAGTACCAGCTGAAAAAGCTGACTGTTACCGTAAAGTAACATTAGAAGTTATTTCTGCTGATCAAGTAGTAAGAAAAATTAATTTCCCAAATGCTTTTGTCGTTGACTATTCAGAAAAATATGGTGACACAGAAGGTATTGGTGAATTTTTCTTATTCATTAAGCAAAAGAAAGACAAAACAGACTTGGCGAAAATCGAAGGCGGCTACGCTGTCTAAGATTGTTGCTTGATAGACACTCCAAATTATCTAAGGGACTTTCATAGTTCCTTAGATAATTTTGAATAATCCTAATACTGGGGATGAAAAACATGAAAACGCATTATGAAACTTTAGGTGTCAGTAGAGATGCTACACCGGAACAAATAAAACTCGCTTATCGAAAACTATCCAAAAAACATCATCCAGACGTGAGCGGTGGAAACAAAGAATCTGAAAAGATTTTCTTAGCAGTGACAGAGGCATACAAAGTACTGAAGGATCAAGCTTCAAGAGAAGCATATGATGCTCAACTAGATGGGGCTGGTCAAAGTTGGAGTAATGGACAGACATCTGAAAAGCAGTCTACACGCCAACAGTATACTGAAAAAAAACCAGATTTTAATATGAGCAATATTGAAAAGAACTTTGAGCATTTTTTTGGTTTTAATCCTAAAACAAAGGAAATGGGATCAACCCTTAACAAGAACGCAAAGAAAAATCCACTAGATACAACAGATTTATTTGAACGTTTTTTTAACAAGTAAAACGAAGCCATAGCTAGTATGAAGGAGTGTGATACCATGTATGGTCAAAATTCAATGGATGCATACACTGAAAGCGCAAAGAAACAAATGATTATAAAAGTTATGGATATCATTATTGTCATAATCGCCTTCTTTTTCATTTTATACGTATTTGTCATGAATCAGGATTTTATGTTGAAAACAATTATTGGACTTATGTTGGTCATACTAGCAATTGTTTATGGCTCTGTTAAGTATGAAGCAAGAGATAAAAAAGATGATGTGACAAACAAGAAAATTCGAAAATTAGTTCTCCTCAATGATCGAGGAGCTGAAATAGATGAATGGGAGATAGATGACCAAACATCATTACTTATTGGGAAAAGTTCAGCTGACAATAAGGCAGATATCGATTTAAGTGGTACAGAATATGAATCGCTTATCAACTATGAACATGCCGTATTAAACAATGTTTCTGGAGTATGGTACATAGAGGATATTGATTCTGTAAATGGTGTTGGTATAAAAAAAGCCCATAAGCGCGTTAAAAATAGAATACAACACGAAAGCCCTTACCCAATCGGTAATGGAGACTTGATATACATAGCAAATACGCGAATTTTAGTGAAATAGAGACAAGTAAATTCGTAACATAGACGGGGGATAGCGAAAATGAGTTTGATTAGATGTACGAATGGTCACATGTTTAGTTCAAGAAGACATAGAAATGTTTGTCCATATTGCAATGTAATGGTGGAACAGGAGCAAAGACCAAGCAGTCAGCAAGTAGCTGTAGCTGAGGTAGATGATAAAACAATGCCGTATCTCGGAGAAATGGATGGCATTGATCCGGTAACGGGATGGTTAGTTTGTATTGAAGGGCCACAAATGGGTCGAGACTATCGGATTTTATCGGAAAAAAACTTTATTGGTAGAGCCGAGGATATGCACATTCGTATTGTTGGAGATAATTCGATTTCCCAGCGTAACCATGCAGTCATTGTTTATGATCCTAAAAAAAGGAATTTCTATTTGCTTCCAGGAGATGCATCAGGCCTAGCTTATCTGAACAATGAAGCGGTTTATACGCCAACAGAGCTAGCAGCGTATGATGTGATTCAGTTAGGTGGAAGTATGTTTCTCTTTATTCCCTTATGTGGTGTTCATTTTGAATGGGAAAACAACAATAGTGAGGGATGATGACGGATGGATCAGAAACTACTGCCTTACATAATTTCGCTTATTTTTATCGTTGTACTCGTTGCTTTATTAATCATTCGAAACATGCTTGCGCAGCAAAATGAAAAAAACAAAATAGAAATCGGAAATGGACAAACGATTGGCAGACGTGATGAGCAAGATGATTATTTCTCTACAGCTGAAACGAATGGTGGGACAATTGCTGTTCTGGCAGATGGTATCAGTGGTTTAGCAAACGGTAGGATGGCAAGCACGGTTGCTGTCAATACATTTATAGAAGAATTCAAAAAGCTTAGCGGTCTAAATATGCTAGAAAAATTTTTTAAGGAGGCCGCCTTTGCAAGTAATCATATGATTGTCGAAAATTTAAATGGCTCGAACGGTGGTACTACATTAGTAGCAGCCGTTATTGATGATAACGGATTTCTTCATTGGGGAGCCGTTGGAGATAGTGTCATAACCATTTTCAGAAATGGAGAATTTAAGGCCATCAATCAAAAGCATATTTTTGAATCAGTGTTAACTGAGCGATATATATCTGGTGAAATATCTCAGCTTGAGGTGCAGGAAAATCCTTTGAAAAAGAGACTTATCAATTATTTAGGGTATGAAGGCTTTAAAAATATGGATATAGGAAAAAGTCCGATTCAGCTAAATAGAGGGGACAAGGTATGTCTATTTAGTGATGGAGTCTATGATACTTTAACAGAGGTTGAAATGGAGAAAATTCTTTCTCAGCAAGCGACTCCCTATGATATTGCTCAAGACATGATTAAAGCCGTTGAACAAAAACGCTTAAAAAATCAAGATAATGCAACCATCGTTATTCTAGAAAAAACATGGTAATCATTTTACTTGTCGTCTTTAAATGAGTCAGTAAATAAGGAGGAGTAATCATGAGAAAGGAAAATAGCAACTTTAAAACAAGCTTTTTATCCGAAGCGGGCTCATTTTTGCAAAATAAAGATTACTTTGCCTATACAGAGCTGGACGATGTAGCCTGCTGGGTAGCTGTAAAAGGATTAGATTCTGATCAGGAAATAAGTAGTGCAGAGCTGGCTGTAAAGGCAATTTTAGAAAAATTCATGGAAAAGCCATCCATGTCCAGACGGAAAATTAAACATTACTTAAAATATGCACAAGATATTCTTCAAGCTCAAAGCTTAAGGGTGAGATTGAAGGCTAGTATTGTCATTATCGTCTCGGATTACTCAAAGATGATTGTTGCCGTTGCGGGAAACTCGAGATTATATCATTTCCGTAATGGGACTTTGACGTTTAAAAGCACGGATCAAAGCTTAGCACAAGAGATCGTGAATGATAGGAACCGTTCGCTCGATATTAGCCAGCACGAGGAAAGAACTAATTTACTAAACTATTTGGGCAAACCAAAAGAGTTTCAGCCTTTTGTTTCAAAGAAAATGAAATTAATGGATGACGATGTACTAGTGCTTTGTACAGCCGGTTTTTGGGAAGATGTCAATGAAATTGAAATGGCAGATGCGTTGGAAGATGCAAAAGAGCCTGAGAAATACATTGATGTATTAGAAGAGGTTCTGTTAAGCAGGCAAAAGAAAGTGGTCAATAATTACACAGTCGCAGCTATATTTGTGAACAAGGTTTACCAGGAAACAAATAAGAAAAAAATGAAATACATCAAAATGATTGTAGCTGCGTTAATCCTAGCTTTGGTCGTAGGTGGAGGCACGATTTTTTATCAGGCAAAGCAAGCTAAAAAAATGGCTGAATTAACCGTAGAGATGAAAGATCATGAAAAGAGCGGAAACGAGTATTTTCAAGATGGAACTTATGATAAGGCATTGCTGGAATATAGTGAGGGCAGAAATGCTGCTAAAAAATTGAAGGATCCAATACATAGAAATATACTAGCTAGAAAATTAAGAGTTACCGATCTGATTATTAGTGGAGATAAATCCGCGCAAGAAGGTAAGTTTAACGATGCGCTTGAGCAATATGAAAAGGCTAAAAAAGAAGGAAAACTTATTAAAGACTTTGGGAAAGAAGTAGTTGAGCAAAGAATCGCTAATATGGATACTATTGTACAAATTGCTGAAGCTGTGAAAGATGGAGATTTCCGATTTGAGGCAGAAGATTACAATGGGGCTCTTGAAACGTATCAAAAGGCAAGAAAAAAAGCCCTGTCAATTGCCTATACTGGCGAACCTGAAATAAAGACAAAAATAGAAGATACAGAGGCTAAAATTGCTGAATTGAAAAAGGCCCAGAAGGAATTAAAGGCTGAAGGCTTAGAAAAAAGTGGAGATCAGAGCTATGCGCGCCAAGAGTTTGGGAAAGCGATTGAATATTATACACTTGCACAGGAAATTTATCAGGAGACAGAGCTGCTGTCGAAGGTTTTAGGTCTTGAGCGAAAGGTTATGAACGCCAATGATAAATTGAATCCTCCTCCTCAAGCACAAGCCGCCGATACAGCGCCACCTGATCAGGCAGCACCGCCTACGAATGAAGGGACAGCTGCCAGTGAGCCATCTAATGCTGAAGTGATGAAAGAGGGAAAATAAATTGATGAAAGAGCTCATGATTGAACGGTTACGCAAAATAGAAGATTTAGAGCAACGTCAACTGCTAAAGGATATTGTCAGTGGCGTTTTTGTAAATTTAATCGATTATCAGGATGAAATGAACAAAAGGCTCGAGGAGCGCATATTCAATGAAATGGATGATGTTGAGAATAGGTTTGATATTTATGTGACGCTAAGTTCTAAGGAGGATGTTGACCCTATTCATGAATGCTTATTCCCGATGCGGCTAGCTGATTTAGAAAGTAAATCAATTAATATTAAAAAAATGCTTGAAGCGTTTAAAAACAATGAATCGGTAGAACTGTTCACATTATTTCTTGAATGTGATTCCATGCAAATTCAACAGTTACTTGCTGAGCACCGACTCTTTAGTGGAAAGCTAGTAACGACAGAAGGACAAGTAGAGATTAAGGTCAGTCTTACACAAAATACGGACTATTTACAAGAGATTAACAAGCTGTATCCGCTTTTCCAAATAAATGGCTTACCATGGAAAACAATTAATCATCCATTCGTCTATAAATTTTTTAATATCAATTTAGTAGATTGCCCACCTTTAAATGAGGATGCCGAAATTACAGAAGTAATTGTTGACTTAGAGGAGTATGAGCAAGAAAAACGACTGAATATGGTTCCACTATGGAATATTGAACGTCATGAGGTCAAAAATGTCGGTTTTCCCATTCCTGCAATCGATAAGGTGAATTATGAGCATGTCCTTTCTATACGTAAAATCGGTAACGAGCATGGCTATCTTGTAGAGGCCGATGAGGATAATGTTCGTTACGTTAAACGTTCAGACAATGAATTAACAATTGTCTCACCTCGGGATAAGTCAGGGGTTTGGCAGCTAATAAAAATTGCAAAAATGGAAGATGAGAAAATCGGGAAATTAAATTACGAGCTTGTATCAAATAGAAGAATTGAGCATTTTATACACAAATTCGCTAACAAGTATACGGCTAATGTTAAAACGAAGGGCGAAATTACGCGTATGATTAATTCCTTCGAGGCTGCAGACAGCTTTGAACTTGTAGATGTCGAAATAGTGGACGCCTATTCTGGAACAAGCTTTACTCATTCTGCGAACACTTTCTTAACGGAAATGATAGGCGAAGATAATCATAAAAAAACGATGCTACTAAAGTTTAAGGCGAATGAGGAGAGAAACTTTATTGCAAACGATATTTTAAGCTTCCTCGTATCAGAAGTGCAACGGCATTTCTTTGAATATGAATGTGTAGGTGTTTGGCTATGAACTATATTTGGGATTTGCTCATTAAAGCTGAGGATGAAGGCCTTTCTAAAAAGGATATCTATTTTCATCTTGCCGAAACCTATTCACCTTATATGGAACTTAGTCCACAACTATTAAATGCACAGTATGTTGAACAGCATGTTGAAGTAAATCCATATTATCGTTATTACGGAATTTTTAATGCTCTTTTCCATCCAGATAATTCTGCGGATATTGAGTTTAGGAATTATCTTTTAGATACCGTACTGCATTTTTTAGCTGAAATTGATCGTATGCAGGGCATGAATAAACGAGAGTTCTATATTCGTTTTATCTTAAGAGAAATCGAAGCCAATGTATTTGGAAAATTGGTACGTGACAATATTTATGCCTTTACGAAAAAGGAGCAAGAAATAGTTGCGCTAAATATGCTAAGGCTTTACCAGACAGGTGAAGAAATCTACTTATTAAAGGATACGCTGAAAAGGCTCTTTAAAAATTGCATGATTTATGTGAAATCGGAGGACCAGGATGAGCTGCTTTTATACATTCGTCAAAAGCAGACAGAACAAAATCAGCAAAAGGTCCAGCTTGTACAAGAAATTTTTCTGCCAATAGGCTTTCATATGGAGGTTTATTGGCAATATCACTTTGGCATTATTGATGCAGAGGAAACGATGAAGCTAGATCGAATAGCTCTTTACTAAACAGAGCAGAGGAGGGATTCCAATGACAACTAAATATTCATATAAGCTGTATGCCAATAAGCGTAATACAGAAAAGAAATATATGACCTATACACGAGTAGAATTAATGGAAATGACAACCTTCCAGCTTAGAAATATTTGCTATAAGGAAAAGCTTGTGACTGGTCTAATTAATACACTGACACGAGACGAGTTAATCGACAAGATTTTAAGATATCGTGGCTCTGAAGAAAACCCTCTTATTAGAGAAAAAAAGGATGGGGGCTTTGAACGAGTAGAAGCGGCCATGCAAGAGTATTTAAAAACACCAATGTCTGACAATGGTGACATTAAAATTCCTGCCAAAATGAGCTTATATAGCGGGATGAAGATCGATAAACCCGATCAGTATTTCGTAGAAACAGGCGGTTTTCTTGTTGAATCCAATGTACTACTAGTCAATGAGCAGCTGGATCTTTGCGGCATACTTAATATCCTTAAAGACGACGAAGTCCCAAATCAATATTATTTCGCAGCTGATCAAGCGATAGGTATTCGGAAGACAAACAATAAAAACTACAGCTTTATTTTTTTTAGAAAGCAAGATTCCGAGTATATCTATAAGACTTACTATCAGGAGACCCCACTTCCGCCAACAAATCTTCATTACTATAAGGTTCCAATACCAGATTTAGAGATGAAACAGCTGGAAACAACCAATGCCATTCTTGCCATTGATTTTGGAACAACAAATACAACGGCTGGTGTCTTTTTAGAGAGTGATTATGTGTCCTCTCCTTGTAGTCATGATTTATTAAATAACAGAATTCAGCTAAATAGCATCAATTTTGTCCAATTTCCAGATCCACTTCATCAAAACGAGTGGATTGAAGTAGTGCCGACGGTCTTGACTGTAGCAGATTGCTCAAATGCAGATCAAGTAGGCTATCACTACGGCTATGAAGCGTTAAAAATGATGAAAAAAAATAGCTATACATCGTTGGCTACGAAATTCCAAGGTATTAAACGCTGGGTTAGTAATTATGCCAAGCTGGAAGAGGTGATGGATGCTAACGGCAATACTGCACTTGTTCCACGGAGCCAAATTATAAGAGAGTTTATGCTTTATATTATACGAATGGCAGAGCATCAATTTAAATGTCGTTTCAAGCATTTACATATCTCCAGTCCCGTTAAGCTGAAAACACAATTTTTAGATATGTTTCGTGCGATTTTACCTGAATATCAAATTGAAACGGAGCATGCCCTCGATGAAGGGATGTCGGTTCTTTATAATACAATCGCCAATCAAATAGAAAATGATAGTTTTCTCGATGGCAAGGAATATAAAGCACTCGTAATCGATTGTGGAGGTGGAACAACAGACCTTTCTTCTTGTAAGTTTCGAATAGAGGACGGACATATTTCTTACAAAATTGATATTCATACTACCTATGAAAATGGAGATACGAATTTTGGTGGCAACAATATTACTTATCGTATTTTCCAATTTATGAAAATCGTCTTTGCCAACTATTATAGTCGAGGAAAAAATGATTATGATATCGATGCATTAATAGATATTCCAGGTAAGGATATTTATCGCTATGTAGACGATCATGGTGTGGAAGCAGTGTATGAGCAATTCGAAAAAGCCTTTTTAGATGCCGAAACTATTATCCCTACACGTTTTAAGGAATATGAAAATCGAACACGTGATGAGTACCTCCGTGTCCGCAATAATTATTATTTCTTATGGGAAATGGCAGAAGAGATGAAGAAGGAATTTTTCCGTAAAACAGGTATATTAAGAAGTCGTTTTTACGCGGATAGTGATATGCAGCACGATAGTGATTTAAATGTCACAGCAGTAGATCGTTGGTGCCTGTCGTTGGTAGAAAATAACCAATTTAAGGAAGTTTATGACTTTCCAAATGTCTTTTTCAATATTAAAGAAATCAATCATCTCATTAAGGCTGATATTTATGATATCGTGCGAGAGTTTTTAGAGGAATTTTATGAGAATGGCATACTGAGTGACTATTCCATCATTAAATTGACAGGACAGTCCTGCAAAATAGATGCATTTCGTGAGGCTTTAAAGGAATTTGTACCAGGACGCAGCATTGAATTTAGACAAAAGGCTGAAAATATCGGGAAAGTTCCAGAGTTAAAGCTTGCTTGTTTAAGGGGAGCACTTCGTTATTTAAATGCCAAGAAAATCGGCATGATCGAAACAGAAGTGACGAACCATGCACCCGTTGTCCCTTATGCTGTCAGTGCCTTTACACATAATCGTCAGGAAAAATTACTGATTAGTAGCTTAGAAAGACTGAATCAAATTCACGGTACGATTTCCCGCCCATGGGGTGTGAAAGAGGTGGAGTTTTACTTGACAGGTAGCGACAATCACTCAACGTATAAATACACGTACTTTAATCGTCAGGAGGATTATGCCCCTGTTCTTTATGAGAATATCGCCATGCACTATCAAGATAAAATTCCGCAGGACGAGACGGACTCCATCACGAATGGGGAAGTGAAGTTCTTCGTCTTTGCAGGCGAAGATCATTGGGGCTTCCATGTAGTTCCAGTAGCAAGAAAAGACGAGCAGCTGTTTATCGGTAGCAAGGAATTCTTTGCCTTTGAAACCGATTTGTCTGAGCTAGATTTCTTTGATGGATTAAAGTAAAAGTGAAAAACAAGAAAAGAGGTGGGTGACAGCTTGTTTGCCAATCAATATCCACATTTTCATAAAGGCCGCATTTTAAAGAGAGAAATGCTAGAAAATTTGCGAGATTATCCAAGAGATTTTTTAGATTTATATTTCCAAGATTATTCTAATGGCATTATTTCCGGTGCCAGAATTATTGTAGCAGATACAAGCCTCATCATTACAAAAGGCATTATCAAACATAATGGGAAGCTCTATATGCTACATAGTAGCTATGAGCTTCCTTATGAGGCGACAGGAAGCGAAACGATTTTAAAAGTACGTTTTGCTGAAGAAGTGAATGAATTAGATTTTAGAAACCATACGACAGAGATAGTCCTAGATGATTCGTTAGAGCTTGCACATAATGAGCTAGAGTTAGCGCGCTTTAAATTAAAATCGGGTGCCAAACTGCGTTCAGAGTATATTGATTTTCTTGATTTTGCTACAGAATACAATACGGTCAATTATCTTCATTGTCAGTATGCAGGTTTTCAAAAAAGCACATATCATCCAATCATTTTGCAATATTTTGCACGAGAGCTGTTAAAAAATCGACCAGCCAATCCGTATGATGTCGCTTTTGCTTTGGAGTGCTTAAATCAGGAGCGCGTTCAACGAGATGCAATCGATTTCTATATTTGCAATCGACTAGAGCTTGATTACCAAACATTTTCTAATAGTCAAATTCATAAATACTTGAACCGTATTTTAGTGGAATCAAAACGTGGTGGTCGTATGACAGGGCACAGCCAAGGGCGACCAAAGCGCATGATTGTTGACTAGCTGATGGTCTGCAGATGAAAAACGTTCAAAAACGGACAACGTGAAATAGCTCAAAAGGAACCGACTCTATAAGAAAGATAAACACCGTATGAGGAGCATTTCCTAGGGCTTTGTCAATATAGATGAGCAGGATATTTCAGTCATTGATTCAGCATGTCATGGAAGGAAAGATTTCGTTTCGAATGTCGAAGCTATTTTCGATCATGTCATCTGAGTTAGCCTCAATAGGAAAGCAAAAAATTACAAGGCTATGAGATTGAGAAAAAAGAATCGAAACAAAGGAGCGATAAAAATGAAATTTATGGATGAAGAAGTTATTGAGATGACGAAACATGCAAGGCAGAAGAAACGAATGGAGAACATCGAAAACCAATTATTACATACTGATATCGTACAAGCGATTAAAGATGGTCAGCTCATGATTGAAGATGAAACGATTGAGTTTAAAGATATAAGTTTTTATGAGGATCAAATCCGGATGTGCATGCCTGCAACATTTGACGTGATGGAGACTGAATTAATGGATATTAAATATCCTTCCAGTCGTAGGCCCGATTATATTTATACAAGCGAAAGTACGTCCATCAATGTCACGCTGAAAATCATGGAACAACAGGTAAAAGAAGAGGAATTAGAAGACTTCACAGAGGCCATGAGGAACATCCTTCAAAAAACGCAGCCAACTACGAAAATGTTGGATAGCGGCATGAATGAAGTTAACGGTTTACAAATTGGTTACTTTGATTTTATTTCGCCAGCACTAGATAACAAGATTTATAATTTAATGTTTTTATTTATTGTAGGCGAAAATGTGACGATGGGCTCGGTTAATTGTTTGAAAAAAGAGATGAATATTTGGAAACCCATTGCTTACGGCATGATGGAATCTATCTTGGTTGAAAACAAATTATTAGATGGAGAAGGTGTTGTCGAATGAATAAGGAAACAGCCTTAACGTATAAAGATATCATCGTGATGCCCTATAATATTCGCGTCAATCAAATCGAAATTACGCAACAAATGAATGAGCATGCTACATTGCATTTAACGGGCGTGATTCCAGATGAACTCGAAGATTCCTATGTATATATGACCGATGCCGAAACGGCTATTGAAGTATTGCAAATCGGTAGTGGTGGACAAACTATTCCTATTTTTAATGGACTGGCGTTAGATGTACAAGTGAAATCGGTTTTGGGCACCTATTATTTGGAGGTTAAAGCTGTTTCGCATACGTATGTATTAGATGTGAAGAAGATAAACCAAACCTATCAAAATGCGAGTATGCCCTATAGTGAATTAATAAATGCATGTATTGCCGATCAAAAAGGTGCAGATTTCATGGATTATGCCTCAAAGGGCGCTACTATTGGTCGTTTTACGATGCAATATATAGAGACAGATTGGGAGTTTCTTAAACGAATGGCATCAAGATTCCATACAGGACTGGTGCCAGATACGGTTCATCCAGCAGCCAAGTTTTACTTCGGCGTACCGTTTCAAGCCGGGGGCACGCAGAAAATGGAGGCCATTAATTATCGAGTTAAAAAGGCGATCGGCAATTTCCTTGTGTCCAGTAAAAATCATCTCGACGGTATTACCGATAGTGACTATATGTACTATGAAGTAGAATCGTTTCAACCATTCAAAATAGGCAATGAAGTGACGTTCCAATCAAAAAAATTATTTGTCTATAAAATCTTCTCAACTTTAAAAGATGGCTTGTTCAAGCACATCTACACGTTAACACCTCAGAACGGCTTCAGTGTTCATACTACTTATAATCAAGCTATTATTGGTGCCTCCATTCAAGGCAAAGTAATTGATGTTGCGGGAGACAAAATTCGTATTCATGTCGATTTCGACGAAGGTCAAGATAAAGATACAGCTTATTGGTTTCCGTATTCAACAATCTACGCATCAGAAGATAATACAGGGTGGTACTTCATGCCGGAGCTCTCTGATAATGTGAGAATCTACTTCCCAGGCAATCGTGAGGATGAAGGGATTGCGATTAGTTCAGTATCAAAAGCACCACCACAATCTAGTTCGATGTTAGCAGCGACGAATCCGCCTAGTCCAAGCGGCGGTGGAAGTGCCGGTGGCGGAGGCGGCGGATCAAGACCTGCACCACCAGAGGATAGTCGCCAAGATCCAGCGCGGATGGCTGATCCAGATGTCAAAACACTCAGAACGAAGCACGGTAAACAAATTCTACTTGCACCCGATCGGATTGTCATATCTGGTGGAGGATTAATGATTTCGCTTATGGATGATAATGGGATCTCCATCATAAGTGATAAAAATATTACCTTACAAGCAACAGATAAAGTCGCTATCAATGCGAAGCAAATTATGATTAATGCGACCGAGAAAATAGAGATGACTTGTAAAGACAGTTCAATCAAGATGGAAGACAAAATGGAGATTAAAGGAACAGAAGTACGAGCAAATTAGTAAGGATGTGGACGCATGAAACGAGAAGAAGCATTACAGCATTTTATGGATGAATGCGTGTCAGTTCATATTAGCCGATTACAAGAGAAGGTTGATCGGCAGTTTCGCCAAGAGAAGGAAATCTTATTAAAACCAATCATTAACGCACTTGAACAGCTGTTTGCCAATATTAGAAATCAGCAAGAGCAGGGAAGGTTAGCGCCAGTTGCCTTTATTCATCTATCATTGCTGCGAACATCATTACTAGATAATAAGTGTACGTATTTGCTAGAAGCGTATGGAGAAAAATGGTACTACGATTGGGGAGAATGTACGGCCCAGTATAAAGCGGAATGGCTTAGTGAGGCGATTATAGATTTACACGAAACGCTTGAAATAGAAAGAAAGCCGTATCTCTCCATCCAAGCAGCTGACGTTCGAGGAATTATTCAACAGACTGTGATTCTGTTTCATCAGTATATTATTCAATTGGTACGCTATCTTTTCCGCTATCAACAAGAAACCGTACCCGAAATAGATTTCCAACGAGCAGCGTGTTTGCGATTTCGTGTCGGTGAATATAAAGGATTTAGTGAAGATGTTGCGATGTTCGACGAACGGGAACGGGTGGAAGAAAATCTTCTCGCATGGTTGGGGAAAAACGAGATGGATAAATCATATACGTTTGAAAATTTCTCAAGCCTACAGTTACAGCAAAAACTTTTCGACCAAATGGACTTTTCCTATGCGAATTTCAATGGCTGTGACTTAGAAGGGGCTTCATTGAAGCAAAGCGTTTGCGTCGGTACTAGTTTTGTAGATTGTAGCTTAGGGAATGTTGATTTTTCCTATGCAGCCATTCAAGATGCTGATTTTCGAAATGCCAATTTAGCAGGCGCTAATTTTACGCATGCACAAGGAAAAACGCTAATGCTTCCTGATGATGAAGTTGCTTGTTACCTTGGCACTGACTTCAGTCATGCAAATTTGGAAAATGCAAAATTTGAGTTTGCGCAGATCGCAGGCGCTAATTTTACAGGTGCTAATTTAAAAGGAGCAACCTTTTTTAAACGCGATCAAGAGAAATGTCTATTTAGCCCAAACCAGATAAAAGACATTCATTGGATTCATTAACGTTGAAATCAATAGAAATGATAGTTACAGGAGGAAAAGATGGAGTATTTTATTGTTCGGCAAGATCAAAGCATTACAAATCCAATTATTCCTTTCAAAACAGACCTCGATGATAACTTCGTCTGTTCATCTGTATTCGGGGAAGTAATAGAAAAAGAGAATGCGGTATATCTGGATTATTTAGAGAAGCCTCGAAGAATCGTGTCGGATGATTTAAAAGGGTTATTGGTGAAATATGAGGATAACTTAGAATTTACAGCCATTGTCTTTACGGATGTGAAGAAAGGAACACAGCGTGTGCATTGGCTTATGGACATTGTAAAGAAGAACTGTATTTCCGATGAGACGGCTTATTATCCAGACGGACAAATAAAGGAGCTCGTAATTGACCCGAAGAAAGTGGAACTGGATTGTATTTTTCAAGTCGACGGCAAAAAGGAATCGTTCACCATCGTTAATTTAGACGTGGCAGAAAGTATGCTACGACGACCATATCTTGGGATTCAGTTGCAGCGAGTAAAACTACAAGGACGATAGATCATTCTAATAAATCATTCCAAAACACTGTCGTAGTTTGAAACAGTGTTCAATCGATATGAAAGGAAGGATAGTTAATGGCTCAAGTTGTAGAAAGTTTGGAAACAGAAGGTTCAGAACAAGAGCAATTTAGTTATGTTGTACATGGAGCAATCATTTCCTGTGAGCATGGTAGCCACCTCAATTATTTAAATTTACCGCAAGACCATGGCGTTTATATTAAAGAGAAAGCCGTCATGAATGTAGGGGATCGAAACCCTGACAACATCCCAACCTTTGGTGTTTGTTTACAGTTGCAAAAGCCGTGTACGCCAACATGTTCCATTGATTGGATGGAAGGTATGGAAAATGTCAATGTCGAGGGGAAACAAGCGTTATTAAGCCGCTGCCATACTCAATGCTCAGCAGGTGGAGGCAAAATCGAAATTATTCATGACGGTCAAGAGGAAGTAGAAATACCAAAACAAGGCTTTTAAAAGCCGAGGTTGATTGAAAGGAGGTAAGTAATGAAATCGCTAGAAGAAAAGGAAGTACACACAGTTAGTACGTATGAGGATCTTGTACTCGAATGGCCTTATCCGCTTATTCATTTAGATAAACTAACCATCAAGCATAAAGCCAATGACCATGCGAGGTTGTATTTTACGGGAATGATTGCTGAAGAGCAAGCGCAAAAGTATATTCAGCGGGTCAATCAAACAGATGAAGTAGTAGTGAAATTTGGGCGAGATAGTGCCATATTGTTCTCAGGAAGAATTGATAATGCGGAGTTGCAGGCATCACAAGGAGTGCACTATGTTTCCGTTGAGGCTGTATCATTTACGGCAAATATGGATATTGCAAAGCGCTCACGTTCTTTTCAAGATGCGAACATGACGTACGTGCAGTTAATAAAAAACATCGTAAGCGCCTATCCTAATGGGGATTACATCGACCAAGCTTCTAACGGTCAAGCCATTGGTAGTATTGCGATTCAATATTTAGAAACAGATTGGGAATTTATTAAAAGAATGGCCTCCCGTTTGCACGCCGTTGTTTTTCCTGATTTAAAAGGAAAAGGTGCTCGATTTTGGCTTGGTACACCTCAAAGTAGGAAAAGCATAACGATCGACCATCTGCCGTCTATAGTGCGTATGGACGTCGATGCGTATCGATTGATTACTGAAAATGATGGTACGGATGTAAGTGAAGCCGATTATACTTTTTGTGAGTTTGAAAGCACGGAACCCCATGAGCTAGGCACGTTGGTGCAATTCAAGGGAAGTTCCTATATCGTAACGGCTAGGGAAACCGATCTTGATGAGGGCGTGCTGAAGTTTCAATATACTGCCCAACCAGAGAAAAGTATTCGTCAGCGGTTAGTACGCAATTTAGATCTCATTGGTGCAGCATTTATAGGAAAGATTATTGATGTTACGCAAAACACCGTTAAAATTCATTTAGATATAGATAAAAGTCAGGACCAAGCAAAAGCGCATTGGTTTGCCTATTCAGCAGATGCCAATGGTGTTATGTATTTAATGCCTCAAATAGGTGCACGTGCTCAATTGCATTTTCCAAGTGCAGTTGAAGAAGACGCCATCGTTATCAGCTCGGTGCGTGTCAGTCCAGCCACACCAGAGGGTGGGCAAAAGCAGACGAAGAAAATGGCGGACACTACCGTTAAATCATTGGCAACCAATGTTGGAAAAGATGTGACATTAGGTTTTGGTGATATTACTTTTAGTGCAGTAGATGGAGTATTGGACTTAAAGATGGACGATGGAGATGGCGTAACATTTCAAAGTAACAGTACCATCATGCTAGCGGCCGATGAAACACTCGAAATTAGTGGTATGAAAGAGCTAGCCGTAGAGGCGGAAGAATGGATTGCGATATCAGCCAAGGAACAAAGTCATGTAATTATGGCCGCTGATACACAATTAATTAGTACGCTCATTGAGCAAGAAGGTATAGAGAAGCAGAGTCAACCTTCGAAGTTAAATGAAGAAGCAATCGAAGCTACGACGAAAGTTGACTTAATCTTCCCGCAAAAGGCAGAAGAGAAGAAAGAGAAGAAAGGCTGGTTTAGTAGTTTAGTAGATGGCGTAAGTGCAGCATTGGATGTTGCTGGATTTATTCCTGTCATCGGTACATTTGCAGATATTGCGAATGCAGGAATTAGCTTAGCAAGAGGGAATTACATGGATGCAGCCATGAATTTAGCGGGGGCAATCCCAGTAATTGGTGATGCCGCAAAAGTAGCCTATAAAGCCAATAAAGCGAGAAAAATTGTAAAAACTGCGGATAAGATTATGGATGGATCAAAAGCATTACTAAAAGGGATGAAGGCAGCTTATCCGAAAATATCTAAAACGTTAGATGCAGTAAAGGGACTAGCGGAACTAGCTAACAAAGCATCTAAGGCTGTGAAGACGGCCGCAGATAAAGTCATTTCTTCGATGGATGAATTGCTCGCTGTGTCGAAGGCAGTAGACGGAATGAAAGCTATGGCCAAAGCTGGGCTAACGAAATTTAATCATGGAGTATTAAAGAAATTTAATTGTACACAAGGGTTAAGTAAAAAATTCTGTAAAAGAGGTTTTGAACCCGTTGATTTAATTACAGGGCGTATGATCTATGAAGGTATCGACTTTGAACTACCAGGACCGATCCCTCTTTCATGGGAACGCGCTTGGTACAGTGATAGTAGTCGCATTGGCTTGTCAGGTCATGGTATGCACTTTACATACGATCTAGCCTTAGAGATTTTTGAAGAAGATGACCTGATTGGGATTGTTGTGACGGATGGTCGCGCAGTTGGGTTTCCAATTTTACCAATAAACTTGCCTTATTTTAACAAACAAGAAAGAATGACCTTAACAAATACAGGCGAGGAGTATCATTTGTTTGAGCATGATACACGATTGATTTATGTATTTGAACAAACAACAGAAACAAAATACCGATTAAAAGAAGTGAAAAATGAACAAGAGCATCATATTCAATTTGCGTATAACCTTAAAGGGTTCCTATCTCAAGTAACAGACAGTGTTGGTAGAGTGCTCGACGTTACGACCAATGAGGTAGGAAGAATGACAGAAGTCGCCTTACGCAACCAGATGAGTCGTGAAGTTTTAGTTCGCTATGATTACAATGATCAACAAGATTTAATTGAAATTCAAGATGCGTTAGGGCAAAGTACACATATTAAATATGTTAATCACTTAATGATGCAAAAAACGGATCGCAATAAAAATAGCTTCTTCTGGCGCTATGATGGTCCAACTACAGGTGCACGAGTCATCAAAACATGGGGAGATGGCAATGTCCTTGCAGGGGAGCTTTCCTATCACGAGGGCTATAATGAAATTACGAATAGCTTGGGCGATAAAAGTTATTATTATTTCAACGAAGATAACCTCTGTACGAAAATTGTTCATCCAGATGGTAGCGAAGTAAGCTACGAATATAATGAAGACTTTGAATTACTCCAAGAAGTAGATGAAGATGATCGTGTCACGGCATATAGCTATGATGAGTGGGCAAATCCAGTAACAATTACTCTTGCAGATGGCAGTACTGTATCCTCTCAGTATGATGAGAAAGATAGGTTGATTCAAGTTGTAAATGCAGAGGGCGGAAGTCGTCAGTGGATATATAATGCAGATAGTACATTACAGGCAAATATTTTAGAAAATGGAACAAAGACTGAATTTTCCTATAATGAACAATATTTAATTAAAACGGTGACAAATGCGCAAGGCCATATGGTAAGCTTAGCTTATGATGCTGATCTGAACCTGAGTCAAGTAACATTACCAGATGGGACAAGTTCAACCTGGACGTATGACCGTCGTGGTAACTGCACAACAACGACAAATCCGCTAGGGGCCACAGAGAAATTCCGTTATGATAACTTAAATCGCCTTGTACGAGCAAATCTATCAGATGGTAATGATGTTCAATTAAAGTACAATGCCTACGATGATGTCATTTTAGCGAAAGATAACCATACGCAAGTAGCCTTTGATTACACCATTCTTGGCAGTTTAGTATCCCGAGAACAAGGTGAAAAGAAAGTTAAATTCACCTATGATACAGAGGAGCAGCTAACCGCTGTCATCAATGAAAAAGGCGAAGCGTATCAGTTTGAACGTGATACGAAAGGGAATATCATCAAGGAAATTGGCTTTGATGAGATGGAAAGAACGTATGAGCGAAGTCTGGCAGGGTTGGTTCAGAGAATTCAACGACCTGGTGATCGTTGGACAGCATATCAGCATGATGGTATAGGGAATGTCATTCGAGCTGATTATTATGATGACACATGGGAAACGTTTGGTTATGACAAAAATGGTTCGTTAATTCAAACTGAGAATGAGCATGTGACTGTAAAGTTCGAGAGAGATTCATCTGGACAAGTGATCAAGGAGTGGCAGAATGACCATTGGATTTCAAGCAGTTATGATGAATTAGGCAACCGTTCACAGATTACAAGTAGCTTAGGTGCAAAAATCGATGTCGCTCGCAATGAAATGGGTAATGTGTCACAAATCACGGCTTCTCGTTTAGAGCAAGAAAATTGGACAGCATCCATGCAGTACAATGAACTCGACCAAGAAATTGAGAGAATTTTACCCGGAGATGTCATTAGCAAATGGCAGTATGATGTAGCAGGTAGGCCAACAAACCATCGAATAAGCAGTCAAAACCGTGATACACGAAGACGCGTCTATAATTGGGACGTCAATCATCGCTTACGAAGCATGGTAAACGAGTTAACAGGTGTAAAAGTTACCTATGGTTACGATGAATTCAGTAACCTCGTCTGGTCCAACCAAGGCGGTCAATTTGATTTCTTACACCGGAGTGTCGATGATGTAGGGAATTTGTATGAAACAAAAGAAAAGACAGATCGTGTCTATGGTGCCGGAAGTAGATTACTTGAAACGAGAGAGGCAACATTCTCGTATGATGATGAAGGAAATCTTGTTCAGAAGGTTGAGAAAAATGGTGATACGTGGGAGTACGAATATAACGGCAATGGCATGATGTCGAAGGTTATCAAACCAGACAAGACCGAAGTTACTTTCAAGTATGACTCGCTAGGAAGACGAATAGAGAAGTGTTCTGACGAGAAAACTATGAGATTCGTATGGGATGGGAATACTATCCTACATGAGTATTTCTCGCAGAATGATTCAGATAAATTTGAAAACCTAGATGAGTATTCTTCACAGAACAAGTCTGAAATACCAGATAATCTAGTCACATGGGTGTTTAATGATGGGTTTATACCTTCAGCTAAAATTACGAGTGAAGGTAACTACAGTATTATTAGTGACTATCTAGGGACGCCTTTTGAAGCCTATGATGAAGAGGGTAATAGGGTTTGGTCAGCCGAGCTTGATATCTACGGTAGAGTGATTGAATTTACAGGTGAGAAAAACTTTATTCCATTCCGTTATCAAGGACAGTATGAAGATGTAGAAATAGGATTGTATTATAATAGATTCCGATACTATGACCCGGAACAAGGAAATTATACTCAAATAGATCCGATTGGATTTGCTGGTGGGAATCCAACACTGTATGGATATGTAAGAAATACAAATAATTCATTTGATCCATTTGGTTTGTGGTCATATTATCAGTTAAAAGATGATCTGGGAAATATAGTTTATCATGGTATTACCGATAGGCCAATACAAGTGAGACTTATAGAACATGCTAATGGTTATGGAAATACTACAAAAAAAATATTTAGTCAAGTAAGTTATTTAGATGCCCTTCCAGACAGAATTGCAACAAGAAATCTTGAAGGGTCAGCATTATATCATGCATCCCAAGCGGATGCTAATTTATATAATGCTCCAAGACCTGTTTCTGAAGGATTTTATCATCAATATAATGGTCCTGAAAAAATAGCTAAAGGTAGGACTTTTTTAACTCAGGCAGAAATAGAAAGTCAAATGAAGAAAGCGAAAACGGTAAATGTTGATAGAGGAGGTAAAATAAAATGTCCAACATAAAAAAATTAGAAGCAGTGACAAAAGCACTTGAAGATTTGTGCAATTCGACTCCAGAAAATCCATTATCATTAATTAAGACTATTGAAAAAGCAACTAGATTAGAGACTGGATCACCAATTTCGGAATTTTTATCTAATCCAGATTTTATACAAAAATTAATTAATGTTGGGTATCGATATGAATCAGATGAAATGGTTGTAGAACAGGTACTATGGTCATTAGGTCAAATTTCTGATAGAGTTTTTTGGTCTATGCGCCAGCTTTATGATGAATTTGAAGCGGATACCCAAAATATTTATAATTTCTTTCTACAATTTGTAAATCATAAAAATAATAAAATTAGACTTGCAGTAGCGGCAGGGCTTGTTAAATTACCTCAATTCGATGAATATTCAAATAAATGGAACTATATTATCTCAATGGCAAGCATTCCTCCCAAAATAAAGTCTATGAGATTATTTAGGTGGGTTGTAAAAGGCAATATAAAAAATATACCGAATGAATTTAAATATCCTATTTGCAAAATATTAAAAGAGTATCTTTATAAGACAAATTTAGATATTGATACTCAAAAACTCTATAAAGAAATAATTATTCAGTTAGATGATAATTTTTTAGATGGTGTCTAAATTTGCAAAAAATCTTTACCTTTTTCAAAGAATTTTTTAAAAAGGCAATAAATCCTTGATTTAGGGTTTATTGCCCTTTTTAATACTTTATTTCTGAACTTCTAATATAGAACACAACAAGAACCAGGAATCAAACCAAAAAACAGTACAAAGAAGTATTAAGATCATATGTTCATGAAAGGGTTTTGGCTTTAAAAAGTAGGCTTTTAATTGACACTGAAAATGAGCATGTGGCCGTAAAGCTGGAACGAGACCCATCTGGCCAAATAATCAAGGAATGGCAAAATGACCATTGGATTTCAAGCAGTTATGACGAATTAGGCAACCGTTCACAAATTACGAGTAGCTTAGGTGCAAAAATCGATGTTGCTCGCAATGAAATGGGGAATGTGTCACAAATCACGGCTTCTCGCTCAGAGCAAGAAAATTGGACAGCATCCATGCAGTACAACGAACTCGGCCAAGAAATTGAGAGAATCTTACCAGGGGATGTCATCAGCAAATGGCAGTATGATGTAGCAGGTAGACCAACACATCATCGAATAAGTAGCCAAAACCGCGATACACGAAGACGCATGTATAATTGGGACGTCAACAATCGATTACGGAGCATGGTAAACGAGTTAACAGGTGTAAAAGTTACCTATGGTTATGATGAATTTAGTAACCTCGTTTGGTCCAATCAAGGCGGTCAATTTGACTTCTTACACCGCAGTGTCGATGATGTCGGGAATTTGTATGAAACAAAAGAAAAGAAAAGACAGATCGTATCTATGGCGCCGGAAGCAGATTGCTTGAAACAAGAGAGGCAACATTCTCTTATGATGAGGAAGGAAATCTGATTCAGAAAGTTGAGAAGAACGGTGATACGTGGAAGTACGAATATAACGGCAATGGCATGATGTCGAAGGTCATCAAACCAGATAACACAGAAGTTATTTTCAAGTATGACTCGCTAGGTAGACGAATAGAGAAGAGTTCTGACGAGAAAACTATGAGATTCGTATGGGATGGGAATAATATCCTACATGAGTATTTCTCGGAGGAAGATTCAGGGGAATTTGAAAACCTAGAGGAGTATTCTTCACAGAACAAGTCTGAAATACCAGACAATCTAGTCACATGGGTATTTAACGATGGGTTCGTACCTTCAGCTAAAATTACGGATGAAGGTAATTACAGTATTATTAGTGATTATCTTGGAACGCCTGACGAAGCTTATGATGATGATGGTAATAAGGTTTGGTCGGCTGAGCTTGATATTTATGGACGAGTAATAGAATTTGCAGGTGAAAAGGATCTCATTCCATTCCGTTATCAAGGGCAGTATGAAGACGTGGAAATTGGATTATATTACAACAGATTCCGATATTACTCACCAAGTGAGGGGATTTACACACAACATGACCCTATTAGGCTAGCGGGGAATAATCCAACGTTATATGGATATGTTAGTGACCCTCTCATGGAGCTGGATCCGTTTGGCTTGATAAATTGGAAAAAAGTTATTTGGACTGCAACAAGACCAAAGGGAACTAGACAAACATATGATGTGTATCAAAGAGATGATATTAATTGGGATGAAATTAGAAGTGCAGGAGATAAAAAGTATATTGGTATGACAAATAGGGATGCGGAAAATAAATACGGAAAAGCACCACAACTATCTGATGGTAGTTTTGCAACATTACATCATTTAGGTCAAGATTCGAGAGGAGCATTAGTAGAAGCAAGTACTCGTTATCATGGTGTTGGAAAGTATGGGCAAGATATATGGCATAGTCAATTTGGGAGAAATAAACGACATCCTAATTATCCGATAAATAGGCCGAAATTTGGTGTCGATACACGAGAATATTGGAAAACCCGATGTAAATCATAAATTTTTAGAAGAGGTGGAGATATAATGAATGATATGAATGAATTGCTAAATAAATATAGAGCTTTATACGATATTGATGGAATTTCTAAAGATTACTTGGATAAAATCGAATATGATCTTCAAATAAAACTACCTAATGATTTTCGTGAAGTATCTAGTTTCTACAGTGGAGGAGATGTTGGAGGGAAAAATATACATTCTTTTTTATTTTCTGATTCAACAAATCTTATTGGAGAAACTTTGAGAATTAGAGAGGCCGTTGGTTTACCGAGTAGATTTGTTGTTATTGCTGAACAAGATGAAAGTATTATTATTATGGATACAGAAAACAAACCATCAATCATTTGGCTAGATTCTGTAGAAATAACTAAATTAGAGGAGCAAGATTTTATTTCCGAGCCAGATGTATGGGAGAATTTTTCTGACTTTTTTAATCATATACTAGATGATGAAGAAGAAGAACGTAAATATTAAGATATAATAAAGAAGTGAGTTTTAACCAACAATAATATAAAAAAAAAGAAACAACAGTATTACAAGTCTTTTGTGTTATTTAATGGATTATTATTATTCATAAGAATTTTGATACTTTATTAGAAAAAAATATTTATCCTTCAATTGAAGTAAGAGTTATAGAGCATAAATACTCCGAAATTGGAAGCAATACTGATAAAAGCATTTTAGATTTAGGTATGAACTCAATAAGCGATTATTCGGAAAACCAAGAGAATAATTTTTTGTTTATTAAAGTTTTGGAAGAACCACGTCTTATTCAACCCAAAAGTTATTATTATAAAGAGTTGGAAAATGACAACTATTCCTTTTTTCTGCAAATGGAGGAGGAAGGCTATACTGATAATATGGATTATGTGTTTATGTACGGTGCATTATATCTATATAGGCATAATGAAACAGGAGAGGTCATTGCCGGTTACTTTATTCAAATGCGATTGTGCAGATTGAGTAAAGTAACCCTCTTTTTCATTGATTTTGATGTGATTTTTGGCAAAGACCCTTGTATTTTCTTCAGGGGAAATAGCTGAAAACATCCATTTTTACGTGAGAGATGGAGTTCTTGAAAATATCTGTATAAATTATCATATTTCGACAAAATAATACTTTGGTTACATAGAAATTAAAGTGTACCCATTGTCAAGGACAGTTTGGGTTTTTATTCGCCAATTTAGATAGGTTTTGTTTTCGAAACATTTCCAAACATGGCAGAGACCAAAGATCAAGCCAATTTTCAAAAGTGGGGTATAACCCAAGAAGTTGATGACTTGACTAAGCGATATGGTACTGAATTGCCAAAAGGGTGAACTGTTGAAGAATTGTGTCGAGGAAGTCGCTCTGACATGTTGGATTTGGAAAAAGAATTATCTGAGAAAAGACCAGGGAAGCTTAATTAAGAAAAATACGCAGGCAGTAAAACTAGGTGAAGCTAAGCCCCAAAGCGTAGAAAATATATGAAAGGGCAGGAAGCCCATGATTCATAGCGGTAGAGGAGAGTTTTTGATGGATATCTATATAACCGTGGCAAATGGTGGAGTTTCAAATATTCGATTAACAGTTTATAAATATAAAGATTTAATAAAAGAAAAATTCGCAAATAAAAATTATGGAAATGATATAACAGAGATTTCTTATTTTTTATTTATTAACGGAGATGTGACTAGGTATTACGAAAGAAGTGGGGTCTATAAACTTAGTTATAAACCAAAAAAAAAGTGTATGGATCTCCATATTTGTATGGATGAAACTGGTTGGAGTGATGATGAAGAAAGAAATGAAGTGATATTCAAAAATGCTTTAATGAAACTTTTAATATATAGTTCGGAGTCCATAAAGGAAAAAAGCATCGCTAAGAAATTAGATTTCAATAAAGATTTGTTCAACCAAACGTTAAAAAGTTGTTTTGAATAATTTTCTTTCGTTAGAATTTGATACCTGAATAATCTTTTTTACATATGTTTTTCTTGTTTATGCTCACTCTTAAAAACTAAAAACTAAAGTGATATGATTTCACCGCAAAAAAAATTATAAATATCAAATTCCTATAATTCAAATTACCTCAATGGCAATTGTCAGCGTAAAAAATGCAAGACAATGTGCAAGTAAATATCTCACACATCAAGGCTTCTCACTTCAATCACGAAACTTGGTCAGCAACGATGCAGTATAATTTATTAAGTGTGATACCCCTAAGAGAGGACATCAAAATCAGATTCCGGTCACTGATCCTAATTCTAGAAATACGTATGAAATAATCGATAAAAAAATGGACAAATTTTAGAAGGTCATTCTCAGTTGCCTAAAAATAAAAAATCCAGAAAAGGGCCATGTTAATATGAATATTAATGATTTCCCCTCAATTACATTCTCATATTTTGATACAACTATTAATAAAATTGATGAATTTTTAAGAGTCCTCTTCAAAGAGAAAATTGAAAAAAATAAAACAATAATCTCTAGAGTGAAATCTAATGATTTCAATGCTCTATCTGAGTGCTGTTTAAAAGCACAACAGTCATACAGTGTAAGTTCATATGAAGCATTGTTTTACAACCCTTCAATATGTAACGACAAAACTATAATGATTAGTAATTTTAACAGATGGTTGGTTTACGCTATGTAATGTAATAAGTCATAACTTAGAATGTAGTTATTATCTTTTTACCCTAGACGATAGAATATCTTCTGAACCAAGTAGTTCTTTTTGATATGTTAATAAAGATGTTGAAAGAGTTGTGTATTCTATGAAAGATGGTAAGTGGATATTTTATTCAGAGGGAGCACCTTTATTCTTTGAAGATGAAAAAAATTATAAAAAAAGAATTAAAAAAGAACGATTAACAAAACAGATACTAATAGAATATTGTAATTTATTGGGTTTGCATGTAGATGAGAATGGATTTTGGTTTATTGTAACTTAATAAACCAATTTTTCTTAGGAGAAAAATTATTGTGGAAATTGGTTTATATAATGCTATTTCAAAAGCAGGAACTACGATATCTGTGGATAAGAAAGGAAAGATTAAATGTCCAGGATAAAATATGGTGAAGATATATTAAGGATAATTGAGGAATTAGAAACTACATCCTCAACAAATGCATTATCTTTATTGAAGAATATAGAAGAAGAGTCACGGCAGGAGATTGGTACTGATAAAATAGCCTTCTTTTCGAATCCAATTA
Source organism: Lysinibacillus sp. CTST325 (assembly GCF_054665055.1). Lineage (NCBI taxonomy): Bacteria > Bacillati > Bacillota > Bacilli > Caryophanales > Bacillaceae > Lysinibacillus > Lysinibacillus sp. CTST325. The sequence continues at coordinate 134,922 of NZ_BAAFHO010000011.1, forward strand.
TAATAGAAAGATTAATAAAGATTGGGCAGAAGTATGAAGGTGATGACAAAATTTTAGAAGAGGCTATAAGAACAGTCACAATTATTTCTGAGAGATTTGACGTTAAAACGCAAAATTTATCTGATTTCATGATTAGCCATATCGAATCTAAAAATAATAAAATTAAGTATGTTATAGCTTCATACTTTCCTTTTTTACCGCAATTTAATGATTACAATGAAAAGTGGGAGTATATACTATCAATTCCGACGATTCTTCCAAAAAGTGAATCTATACACATATTTCGAAGGGTTATTGAGCGGAGAATAGATGAAATTCCAAGTGAACTAAGGAAAAATATTATTAAGATAATGGAAAATTTTGTTTTTCGAAAAAAGAATGAGACTCTAGATGATGATATCTTTGACCAGTTTATGGATATTTTAAATAAGTTAAGATGGGACAAGTATAATGAAGAAATGTTAGGGCTTATTGGAGAATTAGAAACTACACCATTAAATGCGTTCTCTTTAATAAAGAAAATAGAAAGAGAGACAAGACAGGAGATTGGTATTGTTAGTGAGGCATTTTTTTCTAATCCTATTGTGATGGAAAAATTAATAAAAATTGCATACAATTATGAAACGGATGAAAAAATTTTAGAATTGTTTGTTAGAACACTAGTTATGATTTCTGAGAGGTTTAAGGTTAATACTCAATGTTTATATAGTTTTTTAATGAGACATGCTGAATCTAAAAATAAATGGATTAATTTTGTCGTAGCTACGCGATTAGGTTTTTTACCGCAGTTTGATAACTATGAAAATAAATGGGGATATATTCTTTCGATTCCAAAGATACCTCCTAAGAGGGATTCTATGCGTGTATTTCGTCTAGTTATCAAACAAAGAATTGATGAAGTTCCAGATGAATTAAAAAAAGAAATAATTATTGTGATGAGGAAATTTCTTGATAAAGAAAATTTAGTTGTAGATACTCACAATCTATTTCTGGATATTATCGAGCAATTAAGCAATAGTACAGAAGATTTAAAAACATAATTGTACAAATAGAGGGATTTTTAAACCTGATGGTAAAACTAGTATAAATATTTCAAATATATGTAAAGAAAACGATGTATAACGCTTTCTTTACATATGTTTTTTTGAATTTACCATATTCTAGGACAGGTTTGTATAATGTAATGGAATGGGGAAAGAAAAATCCAGTTGGTGAAGTGTTTTTTTAGAGGGAGAACTTTAAAAAATGCTTTGAAAAGATATACATTAGCATATTTAGAATCGAACAGCTGTAGAAATGAAGATATTGCATACAGATGTTAATAATGCTAATTCGGGGTTATGAACAATGGAAAGGACATTTACCACCAGGAAATAAATGTCGCCATTAAAATTGAAAGGGTATGATATGATATGCATTTTAATATTGTAACTGATACGGCGGGTTCAAAGGTTGGAGAATTGGCAAGTGAGTTACGTAACTATTTAAAACCTAGAATTCATAGTAAGTATGCCAATGTAGATGTTACTATTCTAGTAGGATTTCGTTGTTTACCAGAATCTATAAGAGAAGATCTTCAATTAGATATACAAAAAAAGATAATTGTTTGACTATTGATATTTCTGTGGAATTGGAAGATTATATAAAAATGTATAAGATTGAACAACGATATCATCTAGGAAATATCTTAATTGAATATTTAAGAAAAGCATTAATAAAGAGAACATTTGAAGGGTTAGATAACGAAGAATTTATTGATAATATTATAAAATGGGGAAAAGAAATTCCTATAAAAATGGATTGTGGGGCGATAAAAGTAGAGAATTGGTTTGGAGATGATATTGATTGGTCTTCAGACCTTGATAAGTAATCGAGAATTATGGACTGCAAGAAAGTGGTTAGAATTGTGAATACGTAAATTAAATAAACGAGTAAAAATGAACACATGTAAAGGTGAGGCTAAAAGCTTCTCTCTACATGTGTTTTCTTGTTAGAAAAGAAATATTTTTGTTCCGTGTATTAACTTAATACTCTCCTCTACTGAAAATTTTATTTGACACGAAAAATTAAAGAAGAGAAACCCCTCGCTGCCAAGAATTTTGGCTTATCATTAAAAATGTGAATTATATCCAAACGTTGTATCCACACACAAGTAGAGATATATAATGGGTGATTTTGAAATTTACTCAGTGGTTTGATATGGTAAACTTGGATAAATAAAGGAAGCTCTGTTATTCAACCGAACGGGATTGATAAATATGTAATTCCTTCTCCAGAAGCTGGATTAGAAGGTGGAACAAATAAAATTGTTACCGCATCTCCTTCAAAATAACTAACGATGAAAGAAGAGAGTAAATTGATAAATGAATATAAAGTTGATTGGTGCCCATTGTGTGATCAAGGCTGGGTCATAATTGTAAAAGATATTCAAACATCAAATCTGTATTTGTGTTGTAAAGAATGTGAGTCTGAATGGAAAAGCCCATATGAAATAACTCAGGAACAATGTTTGCCATTTAACACATATGCAAAATATGATTTTCCAACTGTAGATGAGGTGATTAGTTATGGCTGGGCTGAATTTATCAAAACCTAAGTTGTAAGGAAAACCTTAGTGAGTAGTATTCGATGAACTTCTTATAATAATTAGGAATCCCTTGAAGTAAAGTAGAGCACGTACTTAGAAAATATAGCAATCATAAAAAAGGGGTTGAGATGAGCATAGTCTTTGCTTACGATACAACCTCATCTAGTGTTCTAATAGGGTGTGGTAATTTTGTATTTACTAATCCGAGTAAGGAAATAGCTTCTGAATTTGCTAGAAAAACAGATATATTATTAAATTAAAACCTCTAATTATATTGATGTAAATAAATCGCTCTGAGCTTTTGTGCCATATCCGGAACAATTAGAACATTCAATACTTTAAGGTATTTCGCCAAATGAATAGTTGGAGCACATGTAAAAAATAAAGGGAAATGACAGGAGACTTTATTCCTAACTTATTATTTGGTAGGTGATATTTTGAATTATGAAAGTAAAACTATAAAACTTGCTATGAATGACGGAAAAATATTTGAAGGTATTTTGAAACTATATGAGGAATGTCCAGATGATGAAGAAATGGTTTTAATAGAACTATTAATATTAGATGACACAATAAGTTTCAAACATGAAAACTTTTTCCTAGCACTTCAAAGCCTGCGACAACATCTAGAGGATAAACATATACAGATTATGTGTAATGGGGCTGCGTTAAACGTTTATCCATCTCAAATGCAACTATCGATGGGTACGGGACAATTAGCATATAAAATAAAATTTGGAGAACCAGCTAGATTAAAAGATATAGTTGACATATTTGAATTTGACAATGATCTGAGGTTTGTAAAAATCGAAGAACAGTTCAGCTACTATATTGGGTGGTTAAAAAGTTTAGAAGGCTAGGTTTATTGGTTAAAGAAGAGTTTTTACTAGTGGTTAATTATACCTTTAGATTTTTTTGGGGGCTAGATTATGGAAATTTATTTTTATAAAGTAAATGAGGAATATGGCTGTTTCTCGGATTTTTCTCCTCATGGTTTTGAATCAGATGGTTTTTTGGAATACAAGTGAGCATTATTTTCAGGCAAATGTGGGATCTGAACTTGAGGAGAGAATTAGGCTTTCATTATCACATTTGAAACCCTAAATGGGACGTGATAGGAGAAACCCACTTAAACAATAACAACTAAAAAATTAGGGAAGTGTACAAGATGATAGAAAAAGATTACGAGATGATTGTAAAAATATTCGAGGAATATCGTTCCTCATACAATGTGTTGCATCATCAAGTTGAAGACGTTGAAAATGAAACGATTATTTGGAGCAATTCTTATCTAGAAATATACCCATATCAATATGAATTAAATCAATTACCAAAACCAAAAATTTATAAAAAGGAACCGAAATCTAAGGAAGGAATTGTAGTGAATAAGTTGAAAAACAATGAACTGTATCTTGCTTATGACGCTGAAAATAAGGGGTGGGGGAGTTCTTTCATAATAAATGAAACTGAAAAGAAAATCTGTCTTAGATTTCGTAGTAATAGGGCTGGTGAAATGGTTTTAGGCCAAGTATATTATATAATATATGAAGGATCTGTGATAGAAAAAATATTATTCTACAAAAGGGACGATGATAGGAACAAAGAAACGTTTATGGTTGACAGATATTCTTATAATGACAATTTGACTGCTCATACTATTATTAGAGATGGTTTCTTTGAAGAAAAAATAAAAATTTTATCCACAAGGACATTTAGATTTGAGTATGTAAATGGAGATGTACTTATTTACTCGAAACAATTGAAAAAAAATCTAAAAGTTGTTGAAGATCTATTGTATACCTCTAGAAAGGCAAAAAAAATAAACAGTGACATCAGAGACAGGTAATGCGAAATGAAAATAGGGAATTAAGATTAGAGTGTCAGGAATTATAATTAGCTGATTGTGACAGGAAAACTGTTTCGTCATCAAGCGAAAAGTAACTATACACTATTAAATGTAGAAAATGTTTATTTATATAAATGTCAACACCAATATGTACATTTTCGCTCGTTTAAGGATGTACAAAATCACTCGTTTTCCGATGTTAAATGATGCTTTAATCGGTATGAATCACCGACGATTGTGACAACGCTTGCGTGATGTGAAATAGATCTAATATCGCGTTTGCTAACTTCGGTTCAGGGAAAATTTCATCCCACGATTTGAAGTTCACATTAGTTGTGAAAATCGTGCTACGTTTCTCATAACGGGCATCAATAAGCTGGAAAAACAGTTTCGCATCCTCTGGATCAATAGGTAAGTTACCAATCTCATCGATGATTAATAATTTATATTTTGTATAATGTTTTAAACGATCTCTAGCCTGTTTTCTAAACAGGCTTTTTTCAGATTCTGAATTAAGTCATGGCACTTAATAAAATAGGTACTTGTTCGCTTTTTAGCTGCAGTAATGCCAATTACTGTGGCCAGATGGGTATTGCCGACACCACTTGGACCAAGGAATACAATATTCTCATTTTCTTCGATAAAACGAAGGCTTTGAAAATCGAGTATTTGTTGCTAGTTAATATTTGGTTGGAAATCAAAATTAAAATCTTTTATTTTCTTTAAATACGGAAATGCAGCGACTTTCACCATCGCATGAATCATATTTTGCTCACGTACATCGATTTCATAGTTTGTTAATTTAATAAGTGTATCGAGAAAAGCTTTTGTTCCTGATCCATCACCTGCAAAAGGAAAGGGGGGTGTTTGTAAATGATTCCACACCATAAATTTCAGAAATTCAATACTTATTTAGAAGATGAATATGTTTATGCTGAGTTAGAGCAATTCTGGATTGATTTTTTTCTAAGCACTTTAGATAAAAACAGTAAAAATAAAAATGAATGGATTTCTCCTTTTTACAACACTAAATTTTCGAACGGGAAAAGTATGATGAATGCAAATCCCATTTTTTCTGTAAAATCATTAAAAAATGAAAAGATTATCAGAATACTTCAGACAGATATGGGAGACCAACAAGAACTTTCTCATTGGATAAATAGTACGATGGATAATCATAATGATGAATTAGTAATCAATTGTGTGTTAAATGAAAAAAACTTAATAGAGATTGAAAGCCTAATACTCAATTGGATTAAATCTTGAGTGAGACCAAATTCAAGTAGACAATAAAAATATAAGCAAACAGGATATTGATCATCTCTCACATCCTGTTCTTACATTCCATAAATCATTTTTCACTGCCATTTCCTGGGTATAGCGGTCGTCAAAACGGATTCCATTTATTACGCCTGTAATCGCTCCAAGTATAGCAATATGTGCTACAAGGTCATCAAGCTGATCATGACCAATTTGACGGAAACGTCATTGTGAAACGTCCAAAGTGATAATGTATAGGAGAACGAATGGAAGATGGTCGCTGGAAAAATGCAATAAAATGTCACTAGCATTAGGGAGAATTTAAATGGATTCTATAATAGTTAAAATAAATCAGGAATTACTTGATGGTTGGAGTGAAGTGGAACAAAATGCTGAAAATAGGATCACTGCTAAATTATCAGAAGTTTCTTACTGGAAATATGCTTCAGATGAATATTATAGTCACCTTCCTTATTTTCATGAAGTAAATAATTTTAAAAAAGGACGGATATTAAAGAATATATCAGAGGAAGAACGATTTAGTAAAAGAACCATACACTCATTTGGATTTAATGAACTAGATCAATTAATTATCATGCAACATCCAGAAGTAGATGCTGATATAAAGTTTGGTATATCAACAGAATTATATACTTCTGAGACTGATGGAACAGTTAGAAGCAATGTAATAAGATGGTACCCTGAGAAAAATCAACCTACTGTGTTATTAGCCCTGAGTGTATTTAGAAATTTGGATGAAACTAGTAAAATTGAAGTCAGAAGTGGAAAAAAGAATTGGACAGCAACACATTATAGCTATGATACTCCAGATGGAAAAATCAACAGAATCGTTCGTAGCTCTTCAGGATGGGCAATGCCAGAAGAATATGATTTGATTTACGGAGAAGATAATAAATTAGACAAATTAATGATGAGCAATGTCGTCTGTTGGAAAAGAAAAGTTAAAAAATAATGTTAGTTAAATGAAAATAGCGTATCCAACAAAATTAGAGGATATGCTGTTTTCAATATTATCAGAAAAACTTAGATTTAGTTATCAACTTTAACCCCAAAATAACTATAATGAATGGGAGTCAGAGTATATTGCTAAAAAAAAGTTAGCAGATAGTAGTTTTGAATTTTTAAAATAAGATAGGATTATTAGAATAAAGTTTCAGAAAATTATGTAAAGCGTTGAAATAATTCTACGCTATATGGCTATGTTTGTGATCCTAATCGAATGATTGATCTATTAGGTTTAAATGAAACTTTGGGAGATACATATACTAGGAAATCCAGCATATAAGTTTGCAAAGAAAGATGCTAAGGTTCTTATACAGGTGAAATACCTAAATGTGCTTATGCTATTCATAAAAAGGGAAGGTGTCTTTAAATTATGAAGATAGATTATCGAAGTGAAATCGACAAAATTAGAAATTCTTTAAAGAACTACTACGAAAACTACTACAATAATCAATTCAAAAGTGAAGAGGAAGATTACATTGAAAACAAAAAGGTCAAAGAACAAATAAAAAAATTAATAATTCAAGTTTATAATGATAGTACTCTGTCTGAAGCGGACAGAGGGTATTTAATAAAAGTAGCGGTAGAACTTCTGGCAAAAAATACAGGTTGTGTAGAAGACGCAGAGATTGCTGAAGATATTCTGGATAGTCTTTTTAATGATATGAAAATACTAAGTCAGGAAGATATTGGTAATTTTTACGAGCAATATTCCTGCAGAAGATGGCATTAAGGACTGGATCATTCTCAAAAAAAAGATGTCAGTTTAGAAAAGTAAAAACAAAGCCCGTGTACAAATAGAAAATAGACTTTGATGAGATGAAAAGAACGTATGGGCGAAGTCTGACTGGATTGGTTCAGTGAATTTATCTTCCGGGCGATCGTTGGACAGTATAACAGCATGATGCCTAGGAAATATCATACGTGCTGATAATTGTGATGACACCTGGGAAACGTTTGGCTATGACAAAAATGGTACGTTAATGGAACTGAGAATGAACATGGGACCGTAAAGCTAGAGCTAAGTGGTGGTTTCGTACTTTATAACTATGTGGTTGATACGAAATTTAACGGACATTCTAGGTTTAAAATCAAATTCTGCACTATTGGGCTCTCGTTTAGGGCGTGCTCCGGGACCTAATCACGCTGCTCATAATATTGTTATGACAGGAACTAAAGACCAAAGAATAAATTCTCACTTTGCACAAATGAAAGCACATGAAATTGATCCGGATGGAAAATATTTTGGTATTTAGTTACCAATACGAGATAATGATAAAGTAATCGGTGAAGCAGATACATCTCATCAATAAAATGGACTATATGGAAAATGTTATAAAAAGTAACTATTCAATAGATTAGATGGAAATGATAAAGAAAAGTTTGATAATGAACTAAATAAAGGACGGACTTGGAAACAATAACAACTAAAAAATTAGGGGAGTGAACAAGATGATAGAAAAAGATTACGAGATAATTGTAAAAATTTTCAAGGAATATAGTTCCTCATATAATGTGTTGCTTCATCAAGTTGAAGACGTTGAAAATGAAACGATTATTTGGAGCAATTCTCATCTAGAAATATACCCATATCAATATGAATTAAATCAATTACCAAAACTAAAAATTTATAAAAAGGAACCAAAATCTAAGGAAGGAATTGTAGTGAATAAGTTGAAAAACAATGAACTGTATTTTTCTTATCGTGCTGAAAATAAGGGCTGGGGAAGTTCTTTCATTATAAATGAAGTTGAAAAGAAAATTTGCCTTAGATTTCTAAATAACGATGATGACGAAATGGTTTTAAGTCAAGTATATTGTATAATATATAAAGGATCTGTGATAGAAAAAATAATATATTATACAAGGGACGATGATATAGGCGAAGAAACGTTTAGGACTGACAGATATTTATATAATGATAACAACACTATTCAAACTATTATTAGAGACGGTTTCTTTGAAGAAAAAATAAATGTTTTACACACAAGGACATTTAGATTTGAATATGTAAATGGAGATGTACTTATTTACTCGAAACAATTGAAAAAAAATCAAAAAGTTGTTGAAGATCTATTGTATACCACTAAAAGTCAAAAAACTAAAATCAAACAGCGACATAAGAGAATGTGAAACTAAAATAGGGAAATCAAGTTTAGAGTATTGGGAATTGTAATTAGCAGATGCAGTACGATGTTGACATGAAACAATTAATCAAATTAACAATACATGTATGAGCTCTAAAATTTATCATTTGAAGTAAAACTGCTGAGGTGTTTTTATTTGATGCCAAAACTAGTAAAAAAATTTGCAAAACATGTGTAAAGAAGGTGCTCTAAGCGGTTTTTTTACATGTGTTTTTTTGTGAAAAAATTACTTCACTATTGTAAATTCTATATATTTCATCATTAGAACCCCGAAACTTTTGTTTTGTTACATGAAAAAACTCTCTATCGGAACATAGTTGGACAGTGTATCAACACGATATGCTTTGTAATATTGAAGCCTTCTGAGAGATATTTGGCTACGATAAAAATGGGTTGTTAGTGGAGATTGAAAATGAGCATGTGACCGTAAAGTTGGAGCGAGACTCATCTGGACGAGTGATTAAGGAGTGGCAAAATGAGATTGCGAGTACCTATGATGAATTAGGCAGAACAATAAAGATTAACAAGAAAATATTGTAGATGAGGTAGAAGGTATGAGAAGAGAGTTGGAAATATTAACTAAAATAGGGCTAAACGAAGTACAGCTATCTATGACATCTTCAGACTTAAACAATATCGTAGGTGAATTGGATAAGAAAAATGTCAATGGAAAAGAATTTTTTCAATATCAAGATGATTATATATTTCATTTTGTAGATGATGTTTTAGTAAGTATTTCTGTGAACAATCCAAAAATTATTTTCTTGAATGAACAAAAAGTTGATTTAATGAATGAATCAAAGCAATTTTTATTCAAAGAAAATCCGTATTTTGTAGATGGATGTTATATATTTCCTCAGTACAACATGTCAATTTACGGTTTAGATTATCCCGATGATGGAATTCAATTAACAATTTATTCAGATAACCAAAAAAATATTTACGAGAAAAATATAAAAGTAGGTTTTCCATTCAGAAGTATTGAAAATCAGCAAAAAAACTTAAAATATGAAATTACTCCGTATCAATCTGTAGGATTATTAAAATTCGGCATGCAGCCGAGTGAAATTGAAAAAATATGGGGAGTTCCTTTAAAAATAAGCAAGAATAATAGAAAGGGTATAACTACTGAAAATAGGACGAATAGTCAAGCAATTTATAATGAAAAAGGACAGTTAATTCAACTAGCCTTAAATTGTAAAGAGGAAATTATTATTGATAATAAATTGTTATCAAAATTCGGTTCTAAATTGGATAGTTTAAAAAATGAAGAGTATTTTATAAACAGAAACTATAAAATATATTTCAAGTTTGGAATTGCATTAGATAATTTAGGAAACCTATCTTCTAATGATTTTGTTTATATTTTTTCAGAAGAGATGATTCCTTACTGGAAAGATATATATCGCCCTTTAATCTAACGAATCATCAGAAGTGATATGAATACTTCGCCCCTAGTTGTTAATTGCAAAATAAAAATGCAGAGAATTGTAGCTTTACTTAATTGCAATTCTCTGCATTTTCGTAACAAATCTAACTTATTTTTGTATTTTACTATTTCAACATTACTAACTTTTCTGTTTGTTCGATCAAGCAAGAAATCAATACTGACATTGAAATAATCATCATAGTCCAGCACCATCACAAACAAAACTCACAATGTCCAATACAAGCAATACCAGCCAAACACCATAGCATAGGGAATAGAGGACAGCATCCAAATGGAAATACCAAAGGTGGAGGTTTAACCCCACAAGAGAGAACTGATTTTAATAAATGGAAACAGGGATTTTAAAGAAATAACGCTGAACAAGAGAAAGAATCGAGCAATCTTAAAGCTGGATGACGGGGCTAAATAAAAAAGGAGTTAAAGAAAAATGAGAGAAGAACTGATGAAAAGAATAGAATGTTTTCTTGAAAATCATCCTGAATTAAAAGGAATACCTGTCACGCTTAAAGAGATTGCGAAAGCAGAGGAAGAACTTCAAATAAAGCTAGATGATGATTATAAAGAATTTATTAAGCGATTTGGAGGCTGTTATGCAGGGATAGCAATTCATGCCTTTTCTAATGGTCCATCCATGGGTAATGAAACTATTATTAATTTGACGAATTGGTGCAGAGAATCATTTGAAGGAGATGAGTTTTCTCCTGAAATTAACAAAAGCTTAATTTTTTCTGATGATGGTTCAGGTAATCCAATAGCAATAAATGCTAATGGTGAAGTCGTAATATACTACCACGACTCAGGAGATAAAGAAGTATTGTCGGAATCTTTTGGGGATTTTGTTGAGGAGAATTTTGCTGAATGGTAATTTATGAATTACTCCCAAGCAGTTAAATTAAATTTCGGATAACTTTATCCACTAATGAAATAGCCAGTTAATAATTATCCAAAAACATATGTATGAAGCTGTTAAAAGCCTACCTTACATGAGTTTACTTGCCTGCTGATACTTCTGGAAAACATAATTTAAGGTGTGGTTAATATGAAGAATATAAAATTGATTGACTTAAAAGAAAATATAGAACGCGGAGCAATACTAAGATGTAAGGGGAAATATCCCTATGAAGATTATGTAGATTTTATGGTTGTTGAGCAACAAAAACAGTACTCATTATTAGTTGCATCTGGATATAAAGCTGGCTTAACTTTTGTACATTTACCTCAAGAGTCAATTCCAAAAGATAATGAGGGATATGCAATAGATATTAAGTGGCTGAAATTATTGGAATAAGTGGGGATACATTGACTGTCCAATTAATGAAGTACACATTATATACAAAGACGCCCCTAACCATTTTTATGATATTTAAAAACCACATAATCGCAAGATGTTTGTAGTCTTCATGGTTGGTGCTAGCATTTACATTTGTAGTTATTACGTATGGTTTTAAAAAAGAGCCATATGGATTATAGGGTACATAAAGATGATCCCGTTCATCGAGCAAATAAAATGGCAATAGAAGTTTTAGTGGAAGGAGGAATACCTAACAGTGCTATTACCTGTACGGGTTGGATTTTATGAAAGATAGTTTAAAGCAGTTTCTTGAATATAATGATTCTGATGAGGAGTTAGCATATTACAGTAGAATGAATGCAGAGTGGAATGAAGAATCATTTATAAAAATGCAACAGTTGGTTAGGAAAGTTATAGAGGACTATTCAGATGATGATTATTATAATAAAACCTTTGTATATTATTGCGTGGAAATTATTAAAATAATAATAGGTACAATTTCACACGAAGAATTCTGTGATACGTGGCCTGAGTGTTTTACACAAGAAAGTTATAAAGATTTTATAGCAGAGAGAATTGAGCAATTAAAGTTACTTCAGAAAGATTTATTTTATTAGGATGTTGTAGTAAAAGTAATGCCCCCCTGTATTAAAGGAATCAGCAATTGATTATAAACTATTTAAGATATTGCCGACCTGGAATAGGGAAACGTAGACTGAAATTATAGCGAAAGAAGTTTTGTTTCGGGTGAGGCGTTGTAGGAATTTTTCTGTTCGATCCTAAGAAGATTTGAACATTTACCCTGGGTGTTTAAATTAGCTGCAAATATTTATGTTGATGTTTGAAAACTAAAATAGCGTATCTTTTTTGATGTTGCAGCTTTAAATGTTCGTGAACCTAGACTAGGGATTTTATTATTGAAATTAGTTCAGAAAGCGGTGGTTATTTGTGGCGGAAAAGTATGTAAAACCCTTTGAAAGCTTATTATACTACAAATGCGATAATATTGATTTTGCAAAAGGTAACGGACAATTATTTACAGAATTTGAGAATGGAGTCGCAACTAGGCAGATCAATATAATCAATAACGATATGTATATTTCTTCATCGTTGAACGATTGGAACGAAAATATTGGATTTTTATTGTACGATGGACATATCGATAGTTTAGACTTAAGTGATAGTATACCTATTACTAGATTAGAATTTGAAGGTAAGTGGAAAGAGGGAATGTTAGATCATGTTAACAAATCTCAAATAAGTTACTTAAAAGGTGATGCTTCTCTTCCTTTAGAACAAAATACACTAATCATTCATGTTGTTAACCTATTAGGATTATGGGGAAAAGGCTTTGTTCTATCTCTATCAAAGCAATTCCCGCTTGCAAAAAAAGAATATATAAAATGGTCTAATGACAAAGAAACATTTAGGTTAGGAGAAGTTAAGTTTGTATGTGTGGATCAACAGAAAACAATTTTTATTGCAAATATGCTTGCACAAAAAGGTGTGAGAAAAAATTATAAAGATAGTACAACTTATATTGATTACGATGCACTTCGTTTATGTTTAAAAGAAGTTGCAAGATTTTCATTAATACATAGATTATCTATACAGATGCCTAAAATTGGTTCAGGGTTAGCAGGAGGAGACTGGAGAGAGATTGAAAAATTAATAAATGAGGAATTGATTTATAATAAAATTAAATGTAGTGTTTTTGAATTGTAATAAATAAAGAATATTGAAAACGTATGGGTATCTACGGAACAACCGGTAGGATATTGCTCTAGGTAAAGAAATGGAGGACATAATGAGAACCAGATTAATAGAAACAACTGTTGGTGTAATAGATGCTAGAGATGCGTTGATTTTAAAAAAGCTCATTATGGATTGATTTCCAAGAGAAGGTGAACTTTCGTTAAATTTATCAACTGCGTTGGCATCAAATATTTCCACAGAAGAACGATGCATTGATATTTCTTTCATTTTTAAAAATGTAGTCAAGTTTGGACTTTGTGGTCTTGATTACTTTAACGAAAATGTATTGGATACATGTTTTTGTGAAGTGATTGATTCCGACTTTTTGAATCAGCAAAAGACATTGGTTGAAAAAGGATTTAAGCATTATTTTCTTGAATGTTACGATGAAGTTATTGAAGTTGTGGCTGAAGAATACAATCTTATTTTGCCAGATGGACTTAGAATAGCTGATGAAAAAATGGATAAAAGCGTATGATTTTTTCAACCACTAAAATTATTTAACAAGAGCACAAAAATCTACAACATAGAAATGTGTAGCTTTGTAGGAAATTATAAAACACATGTAAAGGGTATTATTCCATGGACATGTGTTTTTTCGTGTTTTGATTAACTGGGTTTATTCCCCCTTATCTCGGAACGATTACAGAAATAATTGTTAAATTATATATTAAGGTAAGCGTTTATTTGAGCGCTTTTGAACAAGTATCTTGATTATGTAAGGTCGAGTGAATCGATTGCAAAGAATAAAGATGGTTCTGGTCTTGTTAAGAATGTAACAAGTTGCCTAGGTGAAAAAACGGGAGGTTTTAAGAATGTTAACTTTAAAGCCATTAAATTTTATATTCAAAATATCTACTACTGATTTAGAGTTGGTATATACAGAATCGGGTGGCGTGAGAATTGAGGTTGGTGCTATATCATTAAAGAGCAGCCTTTAAGCCCTTTCTTTACATATTTTTTGCGTTAAAAATGGAATTGTTTTTTCGTGTATGTAGTGTTTATCCTCATCATCAGGTGAGTGGTACCTGAAGTTGTAGTAAAATGGGATAATAACCCTTTTTTGAACAATAAATACCCTTTATATCAAGGCTTTTGATAGGAGCTCAGATTTTACTGCAGCATTTAAAGAAGCGGGTATTAGTGCTATAGGATAAGGCACCAAGTAGCAAATTTTAATCCAAAAACAGGCGAGTTAACCATGCAACTAATTAAGGCTACTTTGAAACATTAAGGGTCGGTTAAATAGTTCGAACATCATTTTGAATCTGGATCATATGGTACGTATGAAGATAAGATGTGAACATATGAATCTGGATGGAGAAAAAATGACATGAGTAGTAACTAAGGAGCGGAGAGAATGTTTATAGATTGTTCTACTCAACTAACAATAAACGATTTAAACGATGTTGAAATTACATTAGGATTTAATTTACCACAACAGCTTAAAGAACATTATTTACAATTTAATGGCGGGGTTCCAGTTAAACCTTGTTATTATGCGCATGATATTGACATTGAAACGGAAATTGCCGAGTTTTCTCCAATAAAATATACAAATAGCTCAAGGCTACTAGAAGAAAGGTACCTAGATTTCATAAATAGAGAAGCACTCCCCAAAAAATATCTCCCGTTTGCAAATGATTGGGGTGGTAATTTATTTTGTATTGATTAGAAAACGGAAATGTTGTTCTTATATGGATGGGCTTGGGGAAAGTTACAGAAAGAAGCATCAATTTTTTATCAAACAGCTTTGTAACTTTCATAAATAATCTTGAAAAATGTGAAGATGATTAATTCCAGAAGAGATGAAAAAGGGCCTTAGGTAAAGAAAGCAGACAACTTAAACAGAGGTTATCGCTTTAGCTTGTCTGTTTTTTCCTTCTGCTAATGAAGAACTCAGAAACATCAAACAGGGAAATGGGGAAAAAATTCCTTAAAGGTATAGCAAATAAATAGGTCATATTTAATTGGAGGAAATCAATGATTTTAAATTTCAAGTCGACACCTTTAATCACTAGAACAGAAAGAAACTTTGATGCAAATGAGATCAATATCGGTTTTCAAACGAACATACCTACGAGACTAATTGAGTTTTGGAATTTTTTTGAGGAAGTTACATTTGAAAACGGAATAAATATTTATGGTTTTAACATTGCAGTGGAAAGGAACGGGTTGTACGAAGTAAGTGTTTACGCACCAGATTATATTTTGATAGGGGATGATGGTGGAGGTCAAGGGGTGTTTTTAAAAAAGAATAGCGACCAACTAAACGTATTCTATCAAGATTTGGGTGCATTGTCGTCGCCTTTATATTCTTTAGATATTGATTTTTTTACTTGGCTTGAAAATAATCCTTTTATTGATGAAGAAGATGTTCCTTCAGTCGAACTTGATTTGATAGATGAGGTAAAAGTGTATGTTGTCAGAGTACCAAATGATGCAAATAAATTTATTATGGACATAAGAAAATGCTTTAATTTGAAACTTTCTATAAAAGATATTAGAGAAAAACTGAATGGTTTACCTTTTTTAGTGATCCAAGATATCACACTTATGAAGTATGGCAAAACAATTGAAATTTTAAATCAAAAATACAATTGTTTAGAGGTTCACAATTCAAAGAATGTGATTTTAATTAGTCCAGTAAAAAATTAAGCAAATAGCCTTCCTAAAGAATTTGAGTGATGTTCAGAGAGCCAACGCTAATAAAATTAAGAGCTCCTTCCTTACATGTTTTTTGCGGAATAGGATTCAAGAGCAGGTTGTAAAATTTGAGGAGTCTATTGGATGGCCTCAAAATCATCCGCCAACTGTATCTGAAGTCTAAAAAAGTTTTTCTAGTAAAGGGAATGGTGCATGAAAGGTTAGTTGCATAGGTGAAAGGCATTGGAGGTGTTTGTCCTGGATAAAGAAGAAAATATCCACGGTTTTGATAATTATTTAAATGATGAAAAGGTATATGAAGCTTTAGAGAAATATTGGATGGATAACTTTTTTAAGTGGCTAGATACAGAAAATATTAATAAGAGCGATTGGTTAATAAACTGTACCCTATAAGATAGACACTTTGAAAAAAGTCTATCCTATAGGGTACTTTTGTTTATAATGAGAAAAAAGATGTCGGAGCGGAATAAATGACGAAAAGATTATTTACTAAAAAAGAGCAA
>NZ_BAAFHO010000012.1:0-137898 GCF_054665055.1 Lysinibacillus sp. CTST325
CTGAAAGCATCTAAGCATGAAGCCCCCCTCAAGATGAGATTTCCCATTACGCAAGTAAGTAAGATCCCTCAAAGACGATGAGGTAGATAGGTTCGAGGTGGAAGTGTGGTGACACATGGAGCTGACGGATACTAATCGATCGAGGACTTAACCAAAAAAGTTTGAAACATTCAATGCACCGTTTATCCAGTTTTGAAAGAACAAAAACTATTAATAAAATACTTGCATACATAATGGAAATATGTTATAATAAGTATTGTCTTTCAAAATAGTCTAGTGATGATGGCAAAGAGGTCACACCCGTTCCCATACCGAACACGGAAGTTAAGCTCTTTAGCGCCGATGGTAGTTGGGGGCTTCCCCCTGTGAGAGTAGGACGTCGCTAGGCTATATGATAAAAATATTCCGAAGTAGCTCAGTTGGTAGTAGCACCTGACTGTTAATCAGGTTGTCGCAGGTTCGAGTCCTGCCTTCGGAGCCATTCTTGGAGAGTTGTCCGAGTGGCCGAAGGAGCACGATTGGAAATCGTGTAGGCGGTTAACACTGTCTCAAGGGTTCAAATCCCTTACTCTCCGCCAGCACTTTAAGGATTTTTCATTCCAAACGATGGCCCCTTGGTCAAGTGGTTAAGACACCGCCCTTTCACGGCGGTAACACGGGTTCGAATCCCGTAGGGGTCACCATTCAATACCCAGATGGAGGATTAGCTCAGCTGGGAGAGCATCTGCCTTACAAGCAGAGGGTCGGCGGTTCGAGCCCGTCATCCTCCACCATTATTTTAATAAATCACCTTATTATCGCGGGGTGGAGCAGTGGTAGCTCGTCGGGCTCATAACCCGAAGGTCGTTGGTTCAAATCCGGCCCCCGCAACCAAAATGGTCCCGTGGTGTAGCGGTTAACATGCCTGCCTGTCACGCAGGAGATCGCCGGTTCGATCCCGGTCGGGACCGCCATTTTTTAAAAAATATGGGTCAGTAGCTCAGTTGGTAGAGCATTAGATTGAAGCTCTAAGTGTCGGCGGTTCGATTCCGTCCTGACCCACCATATTTTTCGCCGGTGTAGCTCAGTTGGTAGAGCAACTGACTTGTAATCAGTAGGTCGTGGGTTCGACTCCTATCGCCGGCACCATGGCATTACCGGAGGGGTAGCGAAGTGGCTAAACGCGGCGGACTGTAAATCCGCTCCTTAGGGTTCGGCGGTTCGAATCCGTCCCCCTCCACCAGTTTTATTTTAATAGGGGCATAGTTCAACGGTAGAATAGAGGTCTCCAAAACCTTTGGTGTGGGTTCGATTCCTACTGCCCCTGCCAATTAATTTAAAATAATAAAATATAATAATATGGCGGTTGTGGCGAAGTGGTTAACGCACCTGATTGTGGTTCAGGCATTCGTGGGTTCGATTCCCATCAGTCGCCCCATTTTCAATAAAATTAATAAATACAATATAACAATGGCGATTGTGGCGAAGTGGTTAACGCACCGGATTGTGGTTCCGGCATTCGAGGGTTCGATTCCCTTCAGTCGCCCCATTGTTGGGGTATAGCCAAGCGGTAAGGCAACGGATTTTGATTCCGTCATGCCTAGGTTCGAATCCTAGTACCCCAGCCATTTTTGCGGAAGTAGTTCAGTGGTAGAACACCACCTTGCCAAGGTGGGGGTCGCGAGTTCGAACCTCGTCTTCCGCTCCAAATATGACGGCGGCATAGCCAAGTGGTAAGGCACAGGTCTGCAACACCTTTATCACCGGTTCAAATCCGGTTGCCGCCTCCATATTTTATTACTCAATCGGTGTATCCGATTTTTTTTATCTCCATTATGCCGGTGTGGCGGAATTGGCAGACGCGCACGACTCAAAATCGTGTTCCTTTGGAGTGTCGGTTCGACCCCGACCACCGGTATCATCACGTACATATATGTTACGTTTAGTAAGTTTGAAAAGCTCACAAACCTTGATAGTACAGGGTTTGTGAGCTTTTTTCATTTTTGGGGATACGATAGGAAACGATAAGAGTCGAAATTATTTTACACACATTTTACACATAGACAGATTCATTTTATACAAGCTGCGATCTGGGAAAAAGGGATTGATTAAGGGAAGCAAAACAAAAAGAACGGAGATCCATCTGAATCCCCGCAAATCAAATTTTCTGTGAAAAGTGTGAAGTAAAAATGCCCCCTGAGGCCTATTGTTTGCCTGTTACCACATTTGAAGTGGAGACGGGCAAGTGCGGGTGCTTTCCCCCCATTTTTTTAAATTAGGAATAGTATACTTTTTCTACTTTATATAATGTATGCTCGATAGTCGAGCAGAGAACGGCATCCACTTTGTAAAATTTAACTCGAAAGTATAAACTTTTCAAAAAGTTCTTTATATTATTTTTTTGCTTAAAGGCAGGGAGAAATTCTGAATTTTTCTCCACATCACCAAAACTTTGAATCCATTGCTCTACATAAGTCTGACTAAGTATTTTTCTATTTAAAACACTAATTATGGATTTTACCATTCTCTCATCTTCTCCATCGGAGTAAATTCGATCTGTTATGGTCATCTTTTCGTAAACCAAATCGAGGATAGTTAAGAGGTCATTTTTATCCAGTTCGGAACATTGAGCCAAATCTTCTAAAGCATCTGCTGCATGGGCTATAGCATGAGCCCAGCCTTTTTCCTCGTCATACCCACGGTAATCTCGCTCTTCTTTTACATTGTAAAATACTTTCTCTTTTATCTGATGAATTTGCTCTCTTGAGAGAAATGGTGATTCTCTATGCCTCATGAAGAGGAGCGGTATGACTAGCATGGAGAAAGATCGAGTGAAGACAGAGTCTGTATTTGTTTCACCAAGCTTAAAAAGCAAATGGTTTTTATCCAAAATAACCGGTAGAAGTTGTTCTAGTTCGTTTGCTGTTAGAGAATTATCAGGAATCCAATGTGATAACGTTGTATAAATTAGCTCATCACGTAGTTGGGGATCCAAAGAACCGATGTTATTTATCATTTCTAGTATCAACTGGAATGTATCGGTGGGTGCTTGGTACCCATTTTCTTTTATTAATATCAACTTTTCTTTTAAATTCATTTTACACGCTCCTACTAGAAATTTTTCTGAACTAACTTTTTCAAGGGTTTCTACTGACTATACGGCTTCTTTCGTACCCTTCTTCCCTTACTATAAGGTACAGATAGGATCAGAGACAATCCGCAATAGCAGAAAGGAATAAATTATTTCCAAGCGGTTTATTTCCTGATAAAATCCATAAAATTCCGCCTCCTTCGATTGTATTTTATACGAAAACTTGCTATCTAAAAAACTTCCCCACCCGATTTTAGGATAAAGAACCCATATAATGAGCTTAAAAAAGGGATTGATTTAACAACGGAACCATTAAGAATCCGTCTGGTAAATGGCGCCAATGAAAAAATCATGATATTAACCTATCACCATATTTTATGGGATGGATGGAGTAGTGGAATCCTTATAGATAGCTTTACTAGATTATGTAATGAAATCGAAGTTGATAAAGAGTTACCTTCAAAAATAAAAGTAACACCTTGGCGAGAGTATATTAAATTAGTTAGAAATTGAGACATAGATGGAGAAAAAAATACTGGGCTAATTATCTTGATGGCGTTGAGCGAAATGAAATCTTTCCCCAGTCTACTCACAATAAACATATAGACAATAAAAGCCATAGAGAAACATTTTATATCGAAGATAATGATTATAAAATTCTTAAAAACGCTTGTATACAAAATAAGCATACTTTAGCAGGATGGATTCATAGTGGGTTGGTACCGAAAGAAGGTGTATTCAAAGATAGTATAGAAATAAAAAGCAAAACACAAAGAGGAGAAAGTTTGGAAGAATGTCTCAGCAAGAATTAGCAGAGAGCAACATGTACTTGGATTATGATTAGTCCCAATGCAGAGCATACATGTGGAGAAATCTGGACAAAGCGAAATTGTCGATAAATAATTTGTAAAATATTGTATAGACCCCCTTGTTAAAAAATAAGAAAAGATTGTTTGAATATAAATAAAAAGGCTAGGTTCTACTATGATAGCACCTAGCCAATTACTTAAACCCACAGCACCAATGTGTTGCCACATACACTCCACGCATGTTGAGTGTAGACACAAGAGAAAACATTTATATTTTTTATCTGAAAAACCCAGCAAATCATTTCACACAATTTTTACACATTACAACCAGATATCCTTGATATATAAGGCTTTCGGAACCATTCCCTGTCCCGACCACCGGTATCATAGAATGAAAGACTTCAACGATTATGTTGGAGTCTTTTTTGTATTCAAAAATAATAAGGCCCACTCTGCTAAAAAGCAAAATGGGTTATTTAAATGGAAGACATGTATTACTTTTATCTAGAGAGTCTTTCATATATACATTAGAACCTTATCATTTTAGCGTAGTAGTATGGTTAAATTATTGTAGGAAAAGACATAATGCCTGATAAGTAGCATTTATGATGAATAGAGAGGGTATGATTATGAACAGACACTTTTTTATTGCAGTTCCACTTCCTTCAGACATTAAAGCAGCTCTTCATGTGAGATGTGAAAAAATGAAAACAGACTTTCATTTTAAACGATGGGTTCATCAGGAAGATTATCACATCACTTTGGCTTTCTTAGGTCATGCGGATGAAGAGCAATTACAAGCTGTAATGAATGAAGTGAGGGGTAATTTTCTGAATGTTTTTCCATTCGAATTAAAAATTCAGGGGTTCAATACTTTTGGAAGAAAAGAATATCCAAGAATTTTATGGGCCGATCTGCTCGAATCGCAGCAATTAAGTGTTGTGCAAGAAATAGTATACCGAGATTGTATTAAGGCTGGATTTGAATTAGATAAGAAGCCCTTTGTCCCCCATATAACTGTTGCAAGAAAGTGGGATGAAGCATGCGGGAAAATTCCGTTAGAGGCATTGATGGAAGATAATTTTCAGCTTCCTAAATTTCTAGTAGAAGAAGTGGTTTTGTACGAATCAAAAATAGAGGAAACCCCGAAATATTATAAAAAAGCTGTCATTCGTTTAGAGGGCCAATAGATCTGTCAAAAGCCTACTATAATAATAATGAATATTACAATAAGCTCGTAAACCTTAAAAAAGGTTTATGAGCTTTTTTACTGAAACTATTTCATTTTTAATAATTAGTTCATCTTCCGTTCATTTAAGGATTTTATGCTAAGGATGTAAAAAGGAATGGAGGAGTTAACGATGAATCTTGCGTGGAAAGAAATTAAGAAGAATAAAGTAAGATTTTTAATATTAGGTTCAATTGTTTTTCTAGTTAGTTTATTAACTTTTATTATTTCTGGTTTAGCGAACGGATTATCACAAGATAATGCCGCTCTAATTAAGGATTTGCCACAAGGTCAATTTTATATGAATAAGGATGCAGATCAAACTTATAATCTGTCAAAAATAGATAACAGTACACAAAATGAAATATTGAGCAAAGAAAAAGATGCAGTAGCTTTTTCATTACAAATGGGCTTTTTAAATGATCAGGACGATAAGCAACAAAGCGTTGCCTTTGTTACATCGACCGCTTCAGATTTATTTGAAAATGTGAAACATGAGGAAGTTATATTAGACAGCTCAATGAAAGATAAAGGAATTAAAGTAGGAGATACATTAACGAATAATCAATTTAACGGCAAGTTTGTAGTAAAGGGATTTGTTGACCAAAAGAAATATAGTCATGCTCCTGTTGCCTATATTAATAAAGAGGATTATAAAGAGATTTACCGTGTAGATGAAATGCAGATGATTTTCGTACCAGACGGAGATTCTTCAAAAGAATTTGCTGGATTAAAATCATTTTCTAATAAAGCGTTTCTTAATACAATTCCAAGCTATAATGCAGAACAAATGTCTTTAAATATGATTGTATGGTTTTTAGTAGTCATTAGTGGGATGCTGTTTGCTATCTTCTTCTATATGATGAATGTTCAAAAAATTGGTTTATACGGAATTTTGAAAGCCATTGGTGTGAAAACGAGTAAATTATTCAAAATGATATGGACACAGATGGCTATCATTACAGTTATTTCACTTATTTTGTCGGTAGCTTTTAGCCAAGCATTTAATCTGATAGCGCCAAAAGGAATGCCTTTCACTTTAACAATTGCGACAACAACGCAATTATCGATTGTATTCCTAATTATTGGATTTATTGGTGCTACAATTTCAGGCATCCAAATTAAAAAAATTCAACCATTACAAGCGATACAGCAAGGAGAGGCTTAGCATGACTTTATTTAAAATCGATGAAGTTAGAAAAACGTTTAAGAATGGCGAGGTAGAAGAAGAAATACTTAAAGGGATAGATCTTTCTCTAAATGAAGGGGAAATAACAGCATTGGTCGGTGCATCTGGATCTGGTAAGAGTACACTTCTGACAATAGCTGCTGGACTTCAGCCTGCAACAGATGGGTACGTTATATTTGAAGGAAAAAATATGTCCACTATGGTCTCTGAAGAGGTTCGAAAAGTACGAGCAAGTGAATTTGGATTTGTCTTTCAGTTTGCACACCTTGTACCTTTTCTTACAGTTGAGGAGCAACTACTGCTAATGCTAGATGTTTCTGAATCAAAATTAAAGAAGCAGGAACAAAAAAATGAAGTTAATCGAATACTAAAATTAGTAGGGATGGACCATCGAAAAATGGCTTATCCTTCGTCATTGTCAGGTGGCGAGAAGCAACGTGTTGCCATTGCCCGAGCAATCATTCATAAACCGAAAGTTCTTTTCGCAGATGAGCCAACAGCAAGCTTAGATTCACAAAGATCAAAAGAGGTTATGTTGCTAATTAGAGATTTGACTAAAACGTTAAACATTACTACTTTAATGGTGACACACGATGAAGAAATGCTTGCTTATACGGATCGTATTATTAAAATGAGCGACGGTGTCATTTTGCAAGATGCCATTTAGATTGAATCGTAAAAAACACAACCACATTTATTGATGGTTGTGTTTTTTGACATCCGTCGGAGGCTTTAGGCCAACAGATGTTTTTTTCGCGAAAGCGTAGTGTTAACGCAGCGTCAGCAGCACCGATGTTGGTCACTTAGTCGTGTGTTGTTGCTGTCGCTTCGCTTTCTCACAGATAAATTGCCACAAGACGTGGCGTTCTTAGTCTGAGTTCCTCTATTTCAGCAGGTGTCCAAACACCAGCTGAAAGAAGTTAAACAGGCTCCATCATGTTAAGCTGATTTTCCTTTCCGTCTGGGCGCAATTTATAGATATTTTTAATAAGCCTAGTGTTATGTTACCAAACCACTAAACTAATGAAGCATATTATAGAAGGAAAGAGGGAGGTGATTTGAAATGGCGTTTGTCATTGCTTTATTGATAGTATTAGTTGGTTTAATAGCGGGATTCCAATTAACTGAAGGAAGGTCAGAGAAAGGGAATTACATCGTTTGGGGTATCATTACAATGATAGCGTTTGCACCGTTCTTATCTTTTGTAATTGGCGTAATGTATGGAATAGTGGTTAAAAATAGTTGGGCAACATCGATTATGATGTTTTTATCTCCTTTAATTTTTGTTATAGGGTTAATTATATTACTTTTAGGTATTTATAAAAATGATAAAGGAAAGTTTAAATAACTAGCTATTTATCTTTGAAAAGGGGTTATTCCGTTCAATGTTTTAGTTATCTTAAATATAAAGGTAAAAAGCCGCAAGATTCCTACAAATTGTTTTTGAGATGAAGTGTAAATGAACATGTAGCGAAGGAGACATATGCCTTCGAGTCCAACATCCTATTTCTTGCCCTGATGCGGCTCGTGCCTTGCCGGCGGAAAAACATAGCGGTTTTTTACCATCTGGAAGAAAGCTTTTATGAAAATGTTTATGTTAATCAAGCTTTTCGACTTACTTTACAGACCATTCTCATTAAAGCCCTGTGTAACGAAGGGAAGATCGTAAAGACAACATCCATAGTTTTACGCATTGGCATAGGACAGATAATAGGTTTATTTTTGTGTACGCCTGCAATAGTGATTTTAGCTAGTTGCTGTGGAGACATCATTTTTTGCTTTTTCAATTGTTTGGACATCACTGATTTATCGATATTAATAGCTGTTGCTTTATCGAAAATAGGTGTATCAACAAAAGTCGGACATAGCGTACTTACCTTGATGCCAAATTCCTCAGCCTCATAGTGTAGTGATGTCGTTAAACCCACGACAGCATGCTTTGTAGTTGAATATGCCGCAGATATAGGAGATGGCCCCAGCCCTGCTGCTGATGATGTATTAATGATATGTCCAAAACCTTGTTTTTTCATGATTCGATAGCCAACTTGAGTACCATATATAACGCCCCATAAATTAAGATCCACAATGTTTTTCCATTCGTCCATAGACATATCATACATTTCACCATACATAGCTATACCAGCATTATTAAATAAATAATCTAATCTTTGAAATTCCTCATAAGCATTTGTAATAACACGCTCAACACTTTTGTAATCGGTTACATTTAATTCAACAAATCGAGCATTTAAAGTTTCTTTATTTAATTCTGCCTCTAGAAGACGTCCATCATGTTCGTTGATATCTGCAATAATAACAAATACATTACGACCTACTAACTCTTTGCAGATAGCCTTCCCTATACCTGATACACCACCAGTAACAATCGCAACCCTTCTCATATTCATCACCTCTCATATGACTTCCTAATGGGCGGTAGCTTCTTGCAATTGAAGCTGTTCAATGACAGCTGTGTATTCCCCCACGACAAGTTCAGCTCCTTTACTATTTAAATGAACGCCATCTAATGTTAAATGTAGCCCTCTCTTTTTAGATAATCGGTCAATTCTCAAAGGATTTTTATAAAACAATACATCTTTCATTACTCGCATAACATTGGCGTTCATATAATCCGAACTATTAACTTGTTCTAAGTGATGCTCAAACACCTCTTGCATATTTAAAAAGCTAACATTTGCATATTTAGAGGAGATGGATTGAATAATAGAGGAGAGCTCTTTTAATTCCTTATTAGGAGTGTTTTTTATTGTCTCTCCTATTAAAGCTGGTGTTACTAAAACGACATGTTTAGAGGATGCTAAAATCATTTCTAAACAATTTACATAGTAATCTTTAAATTCTTGATGATCTTTTGTAACTGGCTGAGCCTGCACTTTCAAAAGTTTAGCATAGACATCGTTGACACCAATCCAAAGAAAGCTAAGGTCATAATAAGTAGCTAGCTTCGATTTCTCCAAACGACTGTGTAAGCTTTTCACTGTCTCACCTGGTTTACCTAGATTGTCAAATTCGATTTGTTGATGTTTTGTTGTTAGTAGTTTAAAAAATGAAACACCTGGTCGACCTTTTGTTAAGCTGTCTCCTATACATGCAATTTTCATTTATATCCCACCTTTTTTATCTCCTTTAAAAAAATAGTTATTGCCTGATTAAAGAGTGGTTCTAGTGCTTTCAGCTCCTGAGTATTTGTAAGCTGACATAATCCCCCTAGCCATGTGCCTAATAGAACTGTCCACTCATCAATATTTCCATGAACAAATTCCCCTTTATCGGTTCCTTCTTGAAGAATCGTACGATAAGCATCCATCGGTACAATCGCTAAATTGTATAGTTGTTGCACTGATTCAGGGCTCGATTTTGGATTGGAAGCTAGCTCTTGCCCTGATCTTAATAAAGGTGTTTGGTAATGATAGAGAACATGCATGGCCATGCCATATAATTTTTCTGTTGCCGTGGAATAGGTACATTCTTTTTGCAGCCATTTGTTGTGCCAATCTTGCATTGTTTGTTGCGCTAAAAGAACAAAGAGCTTTTCTTTGTTTTCAAAATGGTAATAAATATGTCCTTTGCTGTAGCCTGAAGCGGTTGAAATATCTCCAACTGATGTTTGATTATAGCCTTTTTGAGAAAACAAACTAACCGCATGTTCCATAATTTCAACTTTTGCTTTCTCGCTATCATAACGTCTTTTGTTCAATGATTTACCTCTTTTAACTTTTTTCAGCGAATGTCCAAACATCCGCTGAAAGAAGTTAAAGCCTCCGGCGGATGTCACGGAATCAGAAAGAAGTGCTTAGAGGATGTTAGCCTAAAATCATCGCATCCATGCGATAACGGCTAACTGACCTGCATCGTGCAGGCCTAAGCACAAAGCCGATTCCACACGCAATTATGCCGAGGCATAATTGAACATTTGAACGTTCGTTCTAATTTAATTATACAATATTTTACTATTTAATGAATAGTTAAATACCTAAGTCATTATGTTTTTAACAATTGCATAATACCACGGCTCATCCGACGCCCACAGGAACCGCCTAGTCGGAAAGGAAATCAACTCCACATTATGGTGATGAAATTAATGGAGGAAATATCCATCAAATTGTTGAACGATAAATAATGATTTAAAAATTAGGAGGGGAATTAGATGGGGAGAGTAATAGGGTTTGAATTGAATAGTCAGGAACCTGAAAAAGCTGCTGAGTTTTATGCCAAGGTTTTTGGTTGGGAGGTAGCTGCACCTAATTGGGAATATTGGGGTGTAACAACCGGGCATGATAAAAAATCTGGGATTAACGGCGGTATTGCTAAGGGCCCACATGACTATCCTTTTGGAACACGTATTAAGTGGATTCTATTGATGGAGCTATTTCGAAAGCTAAACAGAATGGTGCCATCATTGTTCGTGACAAAATGGAATTCGATGAGTTTTATCTTGCCTATATGGTAGATCCGACTGGGCTTGGCTTCGGCTTAATTCAAAACAAATAAGTTAATTAATAAGTCTCTGTAAACGATTGCGGAGGCTTTTTTGTTAACTAATCACAAATTAAAGGGATCTGAGACGAGCTATTTCACTGATGTTTCAGCTAAGACAAGAGGCTATAAGGAAATCTCAGTAATTTTTAGTAACAATATAGTAAGAGGGTATGATGATGGTTCATTTAAGTCAAATTTACCTTTAACGCGGGCTCACTTTTCAGCATTTTTAGCTCGTGCATTAACGCTATCAAATCCGAATTTATTAAAAGATACGGCGTTTGACTACACGTATTCGTATTATTCATTGAAAGAAAAAAACACTATAAATTAAAATATCAGTATAGTCATTATGATGATAAGAATGATGTGTGGACAGTTACCGATATGAGTTCAAATAAGGTGTTTAATAATGAGCTTTTATTTAGCGATGGTGAGGTTTATGGTCAAGGGGTTGACCGTGATTATGATTTATTTTACGATTTATACTTCGAAATACCCCTTAGAATTGGCGTGATTCAACATGAGGTTGATAGCGGGGTAATTTCAGGAATCCGTCTTACTGTTAAATCAACAGATGGTACTGTCCAAGCAGGTGGTGTCGATTATAATAATGTAATTGTTCTAGAAGAAAAGTCCGTATACAGTGATGGAGTTTCAAGATATTACTTTGTTGATGGGATTGGTTTAGTTAAGGAGCTTTACAATGATGTTGTTGTTTATGAGTTGCTCGATCGTACAGCCAATCAAAAGGAAAAGCAAGTCTCCTATTAAATGAGGAGACTTGCTTATTGTCATGAAGTATCTATTGAAATATGAAAAAAACGATGAAGTGCTTGTCGCCATTCATTTTCGTTATGAGTCGTATAAGTAGTTAAGGAGTACCCCTCGTAAATTCGAAATTCATTATTAAGCATTGTATGTCGGCCACGAGGAGTACGAATCATCGCGATTTTATTTTTTTGCTTAGAAAGTCTTGGTGCAAACTTTGCATCGTTAGCGTCATCAAAAAAACTATAAAGTAAACGCCAATTATTCTTTGTTAGTTCGTACAGCATCCAGCCGTTCGCTTCATCTCGTTCAATTTTATAAAGTTCATTACCTTCACGGTGTTGATGCCCAGCTATTAGTGGAACTGGCTTACAGGGAGCTAGTGCACCTACACCAACATCTGAAATATATGATTGGCCATCGAAATTGACCAGCAATAGCTGATGCATAGGTACATCCTCAACAGGTGTATCTGCTTCATTGTTGCGCCAAAATTGTGCGTAACGGTTGGTTACAGAAAAACCAAGTTCGCGAAGCAGCCAACTAAATAAAATATTTAGTTCAAAGCAATTACCTCCGCGAAGATGAATAATGATTTTTTGAAAAAGGTCAGGGATAGCGAAGGAGATGCCATGTTTTAAGGCAACATCTAGGTTCTCATAAGGAATGGTATGTAGATGTTTGGTTTGGAGCTGACCAAGTAGCTTAATAGATGGCTCTAAAGATCCTTGAAATTGAATAAGCTTTAAATATTGCTTTATTTGTGAATTCATAAAATCGCCTCACTTCCTTACTAAATAACATAACCGAAATGGTTTGAGAATACACGTGAATAATATAAAGAAAATAATAGAAAAGAAGGTAAATAACTTGTAAAATGAAAATATTAACTACTATTAAGAGAGATATTTCCTATTATTTTAGTTAATAATAATGATTGTAAGGTAGGTATACGAATGACAAGCGAAATGAAATGGTTAGAAGTAAATTCATACGATGAAATGAGCGAAGTAGCAGCGGATATATTCACTAAACAATTACAAGTAAAACCAACAAGTATTTTAGGATTAGCGACTGGTGGTTCTCCTGTAGGAATGTATAAGGAATTAGTGAAACGCCAGCAAGCTGGAAATATATCTTTTAGCGATGTGATTACCTTTAACCTAGATGAATATGTAGGTCTCGATCAAACAAGTCCGGCAAGTTATTGGACATTTATGCATGAAAACTTATTCAATCATGTAGATATTACGGAAGAAAATATACATTTACCAAATGGTAAGGCAGAAAACTTAGATGCTGAGTGTGCGGCCTATGATGCTCGAATTAAGGAAGCGGGAGGAATTGATCTGCAGCTTCTAGGCATTGGCGTTAACGGACATATTGGCTTTAACGAACCGGGTACATCTTTTGATTCAATGACTAATATAGTAGAGTTAACTGAATCTACACGCACAGAAAATGCAATTTATTTTGATAACTCTAAAGATGTACCGACACATGCTATTACAATGGGCATTCAATCTATTATGAAAGCCAAGGAAATCGTGTTAATTGCATTTGGTGAAAAAAAACTAGAGGCTATAGAAAAATTAAAAAGTGGTATCATCACTGAAGATTTCCCAGCAAGTCAATTATTAAATCATCCAAATGTAACGATTATTTACGGCGGAACAAAATAAGAATTAAGCGTAGACTTTGTATTATTTGAAATCTACGCTTTTTTATTTTGGTGTGCAGAGCGACGGAAAGAAGAGCTCAAGTGACTGATGAAAAGCGAGAGCTACGGATAGAAGGGCCAAGGTGATGGATGGAAACTAGAGCGACGAAAGGAAGAGCCGAAGTGACGGAAAGAAGAGCCGAAGCGACGGAAAGAACAGTCAAAGCGACGGAAAGAAGAGCCAAGGTGATGGATGGAAATCAGAGCGACGGAAAGAAGAGCTGAAGTGACGGAAAGAATCACCAGAGCGACGGATAGAACAGTCAAAGCGACGGATAGAACAGTCAAAGCGACGGAAAGAAGAGCCAAGGTGATGGATGGAAACTAGAGCGACGGAAGGAAGAGCCGAAGTGACGGAAAGAATCACCAAAGCGACGGAAAGAAGAGCCAAGGTGATGGATGGAAATCAGAGCGACGGAAAGAAGAGCTGAAGTGACGGAAAGAATCACCAAAGCGACGGATAGAACAGTCAGAGCGACGGAAAGAAGAGCCAAGGTGATGGATGGAAACTAGAGCGACGGAAGGAAGAGCCGAAGTGACGGAAAGAATCACCAGAGCGACGGATAGAACAGTCAAAGCGACGGAAAGAAGAGCCAAGGTGATGGATGGAAATCAGAGCGACGGATAGAACAGTCAGAGCGACGGAAAGAAGAGCCAAGGTGATGGATGGAAACTAGAGCGACGGAAGGAAGAGCCGAAGTGACGGAAAGAATCACCAAAGCGACGGAAAGAAGAGCCAAGGTGATGGATGGAAACTAGAGCGAGGGAAAGAAGAGCTGAAGTGACGGAAAGAATCACCAGAGCGACGGAAAGAACAGTCAGAGCGACGGAAAGAAGAGCCAAGGTGATGGATGGAAACTAGAACGACGGAAAGAAGAGCCGAAGTGACGGAAAGAATCACCAGAGCGACGGATAGAACAGCCAAAGCCGTGGATAGAAACGTCAAAATGGCGGATAGAACAGCCAAAATCGTGGATAGAGCCGTCAGAGCGACGGAAAGAACCATTCATCCGGAAATTTAAATTTTATCAAAACTAACTTCGCCATTAATCAATGCTACAATATTATCTATATGCTAGAATAAGAAAAACTTATAGGAGGGATTAGGGTGAAAAGTACCGTACCACATTTACAAAAGGGAGATACAGTTGGTCTTGTGGCTTTATCTAGTCCAGCACAGCCCGAAAAGCTAGGAGATGCTATAGCCTTTCTTGACGATTTAGGTCTTAACTATATAATTGGGGATACCATTCAGGCAAAGCACGATTACCTAGCAGGTAGTGATGAAGAGCGTCTGGCTGATTTTCATGAGATGGTGAGAAATCCAGAGGTGAAGGCAATTTTTTGTGTTAAGGGGGGCTATGGCTCTGCACGCATTGCGGAAAAGATTGATTACGGACTGCTTGAGGAATATCCAAAAATCTTCTGGGGCTTCTCTGATCTTACATATTTACATTGCGCGATTAACGAATATGCCAATTTAGTGACGTTTCATGGACCGCTACTGATGTCTGTAGGAAGAATTGATGATTTATCAAAGAGAATGTTTTTACAGCTATTTTCACCGATGGAATTACAGTATACGGAGGATATTTCCCCATTAACAACGATTGCACCTGGTATAGCTCGTGGTGAGATTATTGGTGGAAATTTACGTCGCCTTGTTAACACATTAGGTACAAAATTTGAAGTTTGCACGGAAGGTCGTATTTTATTGATTGAGGAGCTTGGAGAATCTATCCCAAAAATCGATTCGATGCTGCAGCAATTAAAGCAGGCGAGAAAGCTTGAGCAGCTAGCCGGTGTTGTTATCGGTTCCTTTACGCAAACAGAAGCGGATGAAGCGGCAATATTTGCTTTAATGAGGGATTATTTTGAAGATATAGGCGTTCCAGTTGTAGCGGGCTTTAAAATTGGCCATGATTCAACGAATATTGCAATTCCATTAGGCGTAGATGCTATTTTAGATGCACAGGAAAAGGTACTAAGGATTTTGCCTGGTGTGCATTAACAAGAAGCATTTTATGTTAAATTAATTAAAAACAGGGGGAAGAAGATGGATATTGAGCGAAAATTATATCAGTCGGTGGTAGAATTGATCGAAAAAAGATACCCTTCTGGTTGGGGTGGTGCGGCAGCAATGTATACTGAAGATGGTCAGATTTTAACGAGCGTAGCACCAGACGTTATTAATGCTTCTACTGAATTGTGCATGGAAACTGGTGCAATACTTGAAGCGCATAAACTTAATACGAAGGTTACTCATAGTATTTGTATTGCCAGAGAAAACGAAAATTCAGTATATACTGTGCTAACTCCTTGTGGTGTATGTCAAGAAAGGCTTTTTTACTGGGGTGAAAATGTAAAAGCGGCTATCACTAATCCGAATGGTGAATTGATATTTAAAACACTGAAAGAAATACAACCATATCATTGGTATAAAGCATACGAAAAATAATTAAAAAGTTTCTTCTATTATAATGAAGAATAACTTCTGCTGCTAAATAAAAGACATTACATATTTGTTGTGAAAATATGTAATGTCTTTTTGCTTTAATAAGGCTCTGCGCCATGGCCTTTATCTACAGCCTTTTTAGGGGCTTCATCGCCAGCAATATTGCCAAGTGGCTTTGATGAAGATGAATCATTTCGAGATTTTTGTAAACCTTCTTTTAACAAACGACCGTATTCTTCATCTGCTTCTTGTGCTAATGCAATCATTGCTTCTTGAATGGCTATATGACAGACTGCTAAATCACGAATTAAGTTTTCAAGGAGCTCATCTCGTTCCCATTGCTCAAAATTGCGATATGTTTCTCCAGCTTGTTTCGTATTACTTTGCCGATCAATTGATTCTCGAACAAGATTGCCTTCCACAAGTGGTGTATATTCCTTAGCCGCTTGAGTAGCTTCCTTTAAACCATTTAACATCGAGGGTTCATAGTTTATATGAGGATTTTGCCCCGGAGCTAAATCACGTTTATACATCATTTGACCACCGTTTTGATTGGTTGCTACTCGTTTTTTAGGTGCATTGATAGGGAGTTGTAAATAGTTTGCACCTACACGATGACGCTGTGTATCAGAATAAGAGAAGGTACGACCTTGTAGCATTTTATCGTCCGAGAAATCCAATCCGTCCACAAGCACTCCTGTACCGAAAGTAGCCTGTTCAACCTCAGCAAAATAATCTTCTGGATTTTTATTTAACACCATCTTACCAACCGGATACCATGGGAATTGATCATTAGGCCAAAGCTTCGTATCATCTAATGGATCAAAATCAAGCTCTGGATGTGGGCCATCCTCCATAATTTGGACGTTAAGCTCCCATTCAGGATAATCATCATTTTTAATGGCATCATATAAATCTTGTGTGGCATGATTGAAATTTTTCTTTTGGATTTCTTCTGCTTCTTTTTGTGTTAAGTTTTTAATGCCCTGTAAAGGTTCCCAATGATATTTAACAAGGACCGCTTTGCCTTCATTATTGACCCATTTATACGTATTAACGCCAGAGCCTTGCATCATTCGATAATTAGCAGGAATACCCCATGGTGAATAAACGAATGTCACCATATGGAAGGATTCTGGTGAGCTTGCACAGAAATCAAAAAAGCGTTCAACGTCCTGAATATTTGTAATCGGATCAGGCTTAAAGGCGTGAATCATATCAGGGAATTTCATAGCATCGCGGATAAAGAAGATTTTTAAATTATTGCCGACTAAATCCCAGTTACCATCCTCAGTATAGAATTTTACAGCAAAGCCTCGTGGATCACGTAATGTCTCTGGTGAATGACCACC
Organism: Lysinibacillus sp. CTST325; assembly: GCF_054665055.1. NCBI lineage: Bacteria > Bacillati > Bacillota > Bacilli > Caryophanales > Bacillaceae > Lysinibacillus > Lysinibacillus sp. CTST325. The sequence goes on from NZ_BAAFHO010000012.1 coordinate 17,095, forward strand.
ATGAATAACTGTTGAGAAGCGCACAAAAACAGGCGTCTGCTTCCCCTTATCTTGAAATACTTTTGCTCTTGTATATTTAGAAATAGGCTCATCCCCGACAACACCGTATGTCTCAAAATAGCCATGTGCCCCTGCACCTCGCGCATGAACAACACGCTCAGGAATTCTTTCGCGGTCAAAGTGGCTTATTTTTTCTATAAAATCATAGTTTTCAAGGGTTGCAGGTCCTCGATTACTGACAGTTCGAATATTTTGATTGTTAGTAATAGGGTGCCCCTGTCGATTTGTCAAAGTCATGTCATGCTCGTTTGTTGAATCATGTTGGTTTGTCATTGTTTAACCCCTTTCTTTTAGATAAAGTCATTCTGTCCATGCTAGGGGAGAAATAGACATAAAAAAACTTCTGCATGTGATATCTATTCCTTCCAGCAGAATGCAGCAGCTAAACGAGTAGGGGCGATTGTAATCTATTTATTAGATTAGTATTTTATAATTAAAGTGAATTGGTATATTTACAGATAATCATTATTTAAACAGTAAATAAGAACATCAATTTTTAAAAAGGAGGGAGAGAATTTTCATGAAGAAATTGATAGGAATAGTAATTGTGATAATAGTACTTATTGTTTTTATAGGGTTCTTTTGGATAAAGAGTTTTGTGAATAGTGATCCATCGGAAATTGTCTATTCATATGAAGAACGCTGGGGAATCTCAATGCCTTTACCAAACAAAGTAACGGAATTATGGACTGAACCTTTTGCAGCAAGAGGGGACGGTGCATGGGTAAAATGCCTCGACTTTACAAATCAAAATACTTCATTTACTCAAAATATGATTAAAGTAACGGAAACAAATCAAAAAGAAGCGAGACAATACGTATCGAAATTTATTTCAAATAGCATTAACTCTTATTCAGACGATAATAAAGTAAAGATTCAAAACGTATTTCAAGATATTAATATAAATGTGGATATAGGGGATTATTATTATTATAAAAACAGAGGGAACGATTATTTCATTTGCTTGTATAAAGTAAATGAACAAGTTGTGTACACATTTGAATGGCATCAATAAACGAAATATACTTTGACTAATTCCCGCAAATGAAAGAATAGTAGCTATTCAAAGTATAAAAATTGATAGATGAGATCAAAGGCTTCTGAAACAATATTTAAACTAAATGAAGGTTGCTCCATTTTTAACGATTTTTTTATGTGCTTATTACCAAGAGAGTTTTCGGAAGACTTTAAAAAAGGAGATGGAAAATGCTACATACTGGATTAAAATATGTTGGGTTTTTGACCATGTTAATTTTTGGTGGAATCTTTTTGTATAAGATGGTTTCTTCATGATGAAATATTGTTAGATCAATTAATTGCCTTTGTAATAGGGGCAATCTTCTACGTTGCTTCTTTATTCGTTAAGGCAAAATGAGGTAATTATATGCAAATAAAAAGCTCTCCTACACACAAGGTGTAAGAGAGCTATTGGATGGCGTTTTCAAATAATAGTGAAGTTGTTTGAGTATGGCCATTGCTTATAGTTGGTTATTAGTCATTGGTCATACAGTAACAGGTAACTTGTCATTGGTTTCGTTGAAGTTAGCTCCAAAAAGCTAGTTTTGAAAACAGCACATCCAATTCGCTATGAAGTCTCATCGACCCCATAAATCTATTGTATACAGTTTCAGGGAAATCGTCTATGCAATAAAACTTTAAACTTTGGCTGATGCTAAATAGATTCCTTGACTTAGAGTTTACTCTAACAAATATAATACAAACATCTTTATTGAGAGGAGATGTTTTGATTTGAATACACGAGTAATTGTAACTCGATACGGAGGACCTCAAGTTATTGATGTGATAGAGGAACCCTTACGAAAACCTGAAAGAGGGGAAATTCGCGTTAAGGTCCAAGCAGCAGGAGTTGCACTTGCGGATATTATGAGAAGAGAGGGAAAAGTTCCGCTATCTCCTATACCTCCCTTTACTCCAGGATATGACGCTATTGGAATTGTTGAAGAGTTGGGAGAAGGCGTGCAAAAATATTTGATAGGGGATAAGGTAGCCGTCTTTTTTAACGGAACGGGTGGCTATGCATCTTATGTGTACGCGATGGACGATGAGGTTGTCGGGATTCCTGCTCATATCGATTCCGTAACGGCGGTTGCTGTGATCTTAAATTATGTGACAGCCTATCAAATGCTTCACAGGATTGCAAAGGTAGCTGAGGGAGAACGTATCCTGATTCACGGGGCAGGTGGAGGGGTTGGTACTGCATTGCTTGAGCTTGGAAAGTTAGCGAAATTAGACATGTATGGCACGGCTTCTTTGACTAAACATTCAATTGTATCCCAATACGGCGCCATGCCGATTGACTATCGAAACGAAGATTTTGTAGATACTCTTCGTATCCAGGCTCCTGAAGGTATGGATGTTGTATTTGATCCAATAGGAGGCCGGAATTATGTGCGTTCGATGAAAACCTTAAGCAAGAATGGCCGTTTCATAGGTTACGGCTATACGTCTATTCTTCAGCAAGAAGATTCAGAAGAATGGACCAAAGAATGGGAAAGTCTGGCTAAAAATCAAACTACAGAGAAAGGTAATCCTATCTATCTTTACTCTATAACCTCTTTAAAAAAAGAAAGATTAGATTGGTTTAAGGAAGATGTTCGCTCCCTTCTCACATTGTTAGAGGAAGGGAAAATCAATCCCTTAATCTCTTACAGATTTCCTTTAAGGGAAGCGGCACATGCACAAGAATTGCTTGAAAATTCATTATCGGTAGGAAAGGTTGTTCTTATATGTGAATGAAAGGGGACAAAACCTAATGTACTCAATTGGTGAAATATCGAAATTAACAGGTATTTCTGCATATACACTTCGTTATTATGAAAAAATGGGTCTCTTACCTAATCCTTATCGTTTGGATGGGAAGCAAAACGGGATTCGGCAATATAATGATCAGGATCTTCGCTTTATCCAATTTATTTATGGATTAAAGCAAACAGGAATGAAGCTAAAGGATATTACTTTGTTTGCTGAAGATGGCTGTCTATTAACACAAAATGATCAAGAAATAGAAGGTATCCAGGAAATTTTACACAAACGGATTGAACTATTAAATAAACATGTTAATCTACTAGAGCAACAATTGGAGCAATTGGAAAACGTGATGACTCTTGCCAATGAGAAAAGAAATTTTTACTTAGCTATGCTAAATGATCGACTTCCAAATCCGTAAAGACATTTTAACTTCTTTTAGGAGAAGTTAAGCTTCCGGCGGATATCACGGGATCAGAAAGGAGTTGTTAGCCTAAAATCATCGCATCCATGCGAAAACGGCTAATTGACCTGTATCGGTGGCACTGCCCCTATGTTTTCACACAAAAGACATCTATTGCTTCTGCTACGTTAGCACTGAGCTTTCGCAAAAAATAGACTATCAAAAGCGTTTAGCCACTATTGGTTGAACGCTTTTTTATATGCATTAGATTTAGTTCAATATGTAACAAGGTCCTTTATTTTACTTAAAATGTCGAAAAATGACGAAAAATAAAGGTGGAAATGGACGCCTTATTTTGTCAGAATTGTAGTAGGATAATATGATATAGTAAATCAGGAAATTTTTTCATTGAATTCTATTTCATTAAATCTAATAACGTATATTTTTATGATATGCATTCGGAGGGAATAAAGGTAATGAAGAAAGTTTTATTATTACTTCTAGCAGTTATGCTAGTTGGATGTTCTGGAGAAGGAACAGAGAAGAAAAAAGAGGCAGATGTAAAAAAAGAAGAGGTTGTTACAGTAAAATTTGAAGAAGTCGATACTGAATCAAAAGCTACAGTTGAAAAGTTTGCCAAAGAATACAATGAAAAGCTTACTTTATTTAAACAGGTTCAACCTATAGGATTAGACATGATTCCAGAACCTGTAACGAATGAACTTAATGATTTCTCACAAGTTCTATTGGAAGCTGATTTTAAAGAATATAAGGGCCATTATAAATTAGTTGCTAAATACAATAAGGATAAAAAAATAATTGGATATAATCTTTCTGTTCAAGGACTCCCTGAAAAAGAAGTAAATGATGAGGGAGAAGAATGGGCAGAAGGGATGACTTCAGCTGTAATAGTTGCTCAAACACTAGGATTAGATTTGGGTAAATTCACCGAATCATTAGCTAAAGCTGAAGAAAATAGAGACACTCATTCTTATACTGATTCTGCATATAAGGTAACTAATCTTTGTACTGAGGTCGATGCAGGAAAATTTGAATTTAAATTTGAATTAACTAAGTAGAACAAAAAGCATCTCTAATGAACTACATCTCAATTGTGTCTAACAATTGCAATGCAGATCAAGAGATGCTTTTTTGCTTTGCTGTATTTATTTTAATTGATTTAGAGCTATACAAGTCTTTTTTGCTTATTAATAGGCTTGAGAAGCGATGAAACCTCGGCTTGTCTTTTGTATTTGCTTTTGTGTAATTGAGATTTTAAAAATTGGTATTCTATATATTATTATTCCATAAAACCTTAATTTTACACAAAATGTCGAAAAATGTTGAAATAAAGGGTGGAAACAGAAACTTTATTTTGTCAGAATTATAATAGGATGATGCAATATAGTAATTTAAGTATTTTTTGCACTGAATTCTATTTCATTGAATCTAGTAACGTATATTTTTATTGATATACATTCGGAGGGAATAAAGGTAATGAAGAAAGTTTTATTATTACTTCTAGCAGTTATGCTAGTTGGATGTTCTGGAGAAGGAACAGAGAAGAAAAAAGAGGCAGATGTAAAAAAAGATCAGGAAACAAAAGAAGCGGTCGTAAAGGAGGAGAAAGTCGTTCCAATAAAATTTGAAGAGGTTGATCCTGAATCAAAGGTTGCGGTAGAAAAGTTTGTTAAAAAATACAATGTCAGAGCTGATATATATAAACAGAATCCAGTAGATGGAATTGTAATAGCAAAAATGCCAGAACCAATAACTAGTGAATTGAATAAAGAGGAAAATATTTTCTCACAAATCTTATTGGATACTGATTTTAAAAAACATAAGGGTCATTATAAAATAGACGCTAAATATAATGAGGATAAAAAAATAATTGGATATAATATTTTTATAGAAGGAATCCCCGCAACCGAATTAAATGAAGATGAAAATGGAGGAGAATGGGCAGAAGGAATTATATCCGCTATGTCAATTGCTAATGCACTAGGATTGAATATAGATAAATTTGACGAAGAAAGTGATATTGCTTTTGACGAGGAAGTAGCTTATACATATACTGATCCTAACACTAAGACTAATGTAACTTTTCTGTTTGCTGATTGGGATATAGGGAAATTTGAAATTAAATACGATTTAAGTAAGTAGAACAAAAAGCATCCCAAAGCTGCACCCCGAATTGTTAAACACAATTGGAGGTACAGCTCAAAAGGATGCTTTTTTTATTGTATTTCTTTTTTAGAAATTGGCGCTCAAGATTAAAAATAACGAGAATCATCGAAGTTAATTTCAACACTATAATTCTTTGCATTGATCAGATTCGATAATTTATGGGCATCTTTTTCTAATATAATAGCACGTTCGCGGTACTCATCTGGCTCATACATAGCAATTTCATAAAGCATTGTATTTTCACCATAACCCATGCGTACACTCTCTTTTTCATGCATACTAAACTGTTTGCATAGCTCAGCATCTGCGCGGAGCTGTGTTGCGAACTCAATCGCTTCAACTAACGCTAGTTTGTCACCTTTAAAGTCTACTGTGTTTTTTATATTTGCTTCATATACTAAACGATCCAATGTACGAACATCGAGACGTACTTGAGCTAATTCAGCTTCAATTACTTTCATAGAGCGATTACTTGTTTTGGGTGATTGTCCTTTTTCAACAGTTACAAAAGCGCTACGATGTAATTCGCCAACGAGCTCTTGAACTTTTTTTGCTAAAATACTTTTTAGCTTAACGGCTTCTGCAAGATTAATCATGAAAACACGTCCTTCCTTTTACAATGTAGTAGATGGTGCTGCGTTTGTTAATAAGGCCATTTTATAATCGCCGCCATGAATTTGATTAAACATCTTACCTGCAGATGAAAGAAGCTCTTTCGCACTTTCTTCTGACAACGATGGGCGGAGGTAGAAGATATGTAAAGCCTCGGTCGTTTCCTCTGTAACAGACGTACGTTTAGAATCGACAAATGGTGACCCAAATGCTCCTTCAGTATCACAGCTATAAAGGATATTTTTTAATGCATTAAAACGACCATTTAAGCCCTCATAGCCAGTTTCCTCATTGCCAAGTGCGATTTCTATATTTCCTTTTAGATTAGCTACATCATATAAGCCTACTGGAATCTCATATTGGAGGGAGAAGAAATTATTTAAATCAACACCAGAGTGAAGTGGTGTTAAATAATTTTGCTTACTAATTCGGCGCATTAAACTTTCTGCTGAGTGACGATAGCGGTTCGGATCTGCACCAAGCTTTTTCCATAGTTGTCGCCATTCTGCAATACCCTCTCGTTGCGTTACAGGATTATCTTGCATTTCTAAAAAGAGATTTTCCTGATACAATTGCATGCGACCTTTAATCATTTGAGGAGATTCTGCAACGACAATTTTGGTATAATGAATAATGCCGATTTTAAGCTCGGGATGTTGTGTCAATAGAGATTGATTAATTGAAATGTCCATAAAACATCACCTACTTTATCTATTTCTATTATTGTACCATGTAAGGAGTTGGAAATGAAATGAACATACATGACCTACAACGTGAATTTGTGGCGTATGCAATGTCCATTGGTGTAGATAAAATTGGCTTTACAACAGCAGCTCCATTTACAGAATTAAAAAATAGACTGCGTCGTCAGCAAGAGCTTGGCTATCAGTCTGGCTTTGAAGAAAGTGATATTGAAAAACGTACCGAGCCCCTACAATTGTTAGAGGGAGCAGAGAGCATTGTGGCGATAGCTGTCGCATATCCGTCGCGTATGCAAAATGCACCTGTTGGCAAGAAGGGAGCAAGACGCGGGATTTTTTGCCGTGCTTCCTGGGGGATCGATTATCATACAGCATTACGTGAGCGCTTGAAATTATTATCAGCCTGGCTTGAGGAACGCATAGAAGGTGTTCGTATCGAATCAATGGTTGATACGGGGGCACTTGTCGATAGGGCAGTTGCGGAACGTGCAGGGATAGGTTGGAGCGGAAAAAACTGCTCGATCATTACGCCTGAGTTCGGTTCCTATGTATATTTAGGAGAGCTAATCACGAATATCCCTTTTGCTCCGGATAAGCCTATGGAGGATGAATGCGGGGATTGCCGCTTATGTTTAGATGTTTGTCCAACTGGTGCGTTAATCGAAGGCGGACAGCTAGACTCTCAACGTTGTATAGCCTTTTTAACACAAACTAAGGGAATGCTACCTGATGAGTTTCGTACCCATATTGGTAATCGTTTGTATGGCTGTGATACATGTCAGACCGTATGCCCAAAGAATAAAGGAAAGATTAACTGGATGCATGAGGAATTTAAACCTGATCCAGAGCTTGCAAAGCCATTACTTGTGCCACTTTTGACAATTTCAAATCGTGACTTTAAAGAAAAGTTTGGACATGTTTCTGGTTCATGGCGGGGGAAAAAGCCAATTCAACGCAATGCTATTTTGGCACTTGCACACTTTAAAGAAGAAGCTGCGGTCCCAGATTTAGTAGCGCTTCTTGAAAAGGATGAACGACCTGTAATTCGAGGAACAGCCGCATGGGCTTTAGGTAAGATAGGCGGGGAGCAAGCTCAATCTGCATTACTTAAGGCAAAAGTAAAAGAACAAGACGAGGAAGTACTCGTTGAAATTAATAAAGGTTTACAATTTTTTAGTTAAGGAAGTGTACCGTTATGCCATTGCATATCGTTTTATATCAACCAGAAATTCCAGCAAATACAGGAAATATTGCACGTACATGTGCTGGCACAAATACCTCACTACATTTAATTCGTCCTCTTGGCTTTTCTACAGACGATAAAATGCTAAAACGTGCCGGCTTAGATTATTGGCATAGTGTCAATGTCGTGTATCACGATTCGCTAGAGGATTTTTTAGAGGCATCCAAAAATGGCGACGTTTATTTAATTGAGACCTATAGTGAAGAACCATTTACGACACATGATTTTAGTGATAAAGATCGAGATATTTACTTCATGTTTGGCAAAGAAACGACTGGCCTGCCAAAGGATTTTGCGTATGAGCGTCGAGCTATGTGCTTACGAATTCCACAGAGTGAGCATGTTCGTTCACTCAATCTATCGAATACAGCAGCAATAGTTATTTATGAGGCATTACGTCAACAAGGATATCCAGGGTTACATTAAAAAGGCAGTTCTCCTATAGCGGAGAACTGCTTTTGCTTTTTTGTTAGACGTGAAGGGATTTGAAAAGGGATGGTTAGAACTTCGCAAGCGATGGAAAGACCCGGACGTCAAGCGACGGATATACCCCCGTAAGAGACGGAAAGAACCAGTCAAGCGACGGATAGCCCGACAAGCGACAGAAAGAGCCCGACAAGCGACGGATAAAACCTCGCAAGCGACGGATCCATCCCTCACCTCGAGGGATAGTACGTCACATCACTCTTAAAATTTCAATAAAACAACGATACCTGATGGATCCTCTGTTTGGAAGCCACCATCTATATCAATAACAGGTGCACCAATTGCACGAAGATTTTCTTTCATTGCTGCTGCTTGCTCTTCATTATCTAGACGGAGTGAAAATGTTTGTAAGCCAACCTGATTTTTACCAAGCTTTGGTGCGTTTTCAGAGTGCCAAGTGTTTAAACCGATATGATGGTGATAGCGGCCAGTTGAGATGAATAAAGCTTGTGCTCCATAGCGAGTGACAATCTCAAATCCTAATCCTTTTGTATAAAACTCCTCTGCGGCAGCTAAATTAGAAACTGATAAATGAATATGTCCCATAACCGTATCAGCTGGTAGCCCATCCCATCTGCCATCGCCTTCCTCTAATATAGAATGGATTTTAAGAGGTTCAGTCACCATATGCACTTGGTCGAAATGCCAAGTCCATTCATTTTCAGGGCGATCCGCATAAACCTCAATACCATTATTATCAGGATCATTTAAATAAAGTGCTTCACTTACATCATGATCAGATGCTCCGAAGTACACGCCCTTGTTATGGAAATGAGTAATAATATTTGCTAAATCACGACGAGTAGGCAATAAAATTGCAAAGTGATAAAGTCCAGTTGTTAAGCTCGTTTTTTCTTCTACTGTTTCAGGTTGGACGATTGTCAGTAATGCTGTTTTGCCATCAGCTGTTAGAGTCGCTCTATGAGATTCCTGATGTAAAACTTTAAAGCCAATAACCTCCTGATAATAAGTTAATGAACGTTGTAAATCGCTCACTTTAATTTCAACATTAGTGACATATGTGTTAGGTTTTTCATGAAAATGCATAGTAAACTACCTCCGAATATAAGTTATTATTAATTATCAACTTACTTTATGTAAGTAAGTTTATTTTATAAAGTACAGAATGTCAAGTAATTATATTGTTCCAAAAAATAAGAGAAGTAACCGAAGCGGCTCATCGGGCTCTCCAGGAAAGCACTCAGTCGTAACGGAAATCAATTTCACGTAATGGAAAAGGTTATACAAGTGAATTTTCTAATAAATTTTGATCCATTATCGGAAGGTTGGAATGTCATTTTGAAAAATGTATGTCATATGAATAAGTTGATTGTAGTGGAGACTGAGTGACTCCTCGGGGATCAGCGTCACAGATGAGACCCTAGAGCGCAAGCGAAGCGGCTCATCGGACGCCCCTAGGAAAGCACTCAGTTGTAACGGAAATCAACTTCTCACTTTGCCGAAGAGCCAAACTTTATTTAAGAGGGCACCTTATTTCATCACAATAGTTTTTCAACAACAAAAAAATCACTAAGCATATATTCATGCTTAGTGATTTTCTTGAGGTATTACTTCTCTGATCTGTAGTCGCCTTCGTAACCAGCAGTGAAAATAGCAGCTAAGAACGCAACAGTTACACCAATAATTAAAATTAAACTCATGGAAGAACCCTCCTCATGTTTATAAAGAAATCTCTTTTTAGTATAGCCTATCTACTTTAAAAATGAAACGACATAGCGGAATAAAATATGTCAGAAATGGTTCAGAAATAACTATTTCGGGAAAACTATAGGAGAGGTGATAATAATGGAAAAAAAGGTTCCGAATATCGAAAACGGTACAATGGCTAGAAACTTTAAAGATTTACAGGATTTAGGGAAGCAGATGGAGCATTTGCGTGATGGTCTAGAGCTAGTAGAAGACAATCGAATTCCAGATCCTATTCAAGTAGATGATTATAAAGAGGAAGCGAAAGATCAATAAGACATTACCCCGAAAATTTTCCTTATATTTCTTAAAACCAATTTTTTGTATAATGGAACTAGGAAAAGAAAGGGGTTGTTATTTTTGAATTTACAATCAACAAAAACATTAGCAAACGGTGTGGAAATGCCTCGCTTTGGCTTAGGCGTTTATAAAATGACAGAGCGTGATGAGACTTTGCAGGCTATTGATAAAGCTCTTAAATTTGGCTACCGAGCTATTGATACGGCTTCTCTTTATGGTAATGAGGCTGAGGTGGGCGAAGCTATTCGTCATTCAGGCGTTAAACGTGAGGATATTTTTGTGACGACAAAGGTTTGGAATAATGACCAAGGCTATGATGAAACATTACGAGCTTTTGAAGTTTCATTGAAAAAGTTAAATATGGACTATTTAGATTTATATTTAACGCATTGGGCAGTACCCGAAACATTTGAAGAAACGTATAGAGTAATTGAACGTTTATATGATGAAAAATTAATTCGTGCAACAGGTGTCTCAAATCACCATGAGCATCATCTACAAAAGCTTTTAGCTAAAGCAAATATAGCACCAATGGTCAATCAAGTAGAGGTGCATCCATATTTACAGCAAGAAGCTTTACGAACATTTTGTAGTGAGCATGGAATTGCTGTTACGGCATGGTCTCCATTAGGTCGTGGTGGAGTACTTGATAATCCAACGATTATGGAAATTGGTCGTGAAATAGGGAAGACAGCTGCTCAAGTAGTACTGCGTTGGCATTTACAAAATGATACACTTATTATTCCGAAGTCTGTGACACCTAGTCGTATTGAGGAAAATGCACAGATTTTTGATTTTGAACTAACGCTAGCTCAAATGGATAAAATAGCTACGTTAAATCGTAATGAACGATTTGGACAAGACCCAGATAACTTTAAATTTAATTTTTAGTGCAATAGAAATCCCGCTCTCTAATTTGAGAAGCGGGATTTTGTAAACATATTATTTAGATTCTTTTACAAAAGGAATATAGTTAGAAAGCATTTTAGCCATATGCGCACGTGTCGCGTTGTTACCAGGCATAAATTTACCGTTTACGCCGCTAACAATCTTTAAGTCTTTCATAAGTGCGATAGCATTTTGTGTTTCAGCGTTGTATTGAGAAATATCACTGAAATCAGCTTTTAAACCAGTTTTTGCATCGTGTTGTAGGTTGTATGCACGAGCAAACATTAAGGAAAGTTGAGCACGAGTTACTTTTGTATTAGGATTGAATTTACCATTCACGCCTTTTACAATTCCTGCTTCAGCAAGTGCTGTAATTTCTTTTTGTGTTGCAGGATTTACATTCGCAAGATCAGAGAATGTTGCTTGACCTTTTGCTTCAAGCTTTAAGGCACGTGCGATAAATGATGCAGCTTGTGCACGAGTTAGGTTTGCGTTTGGTGAATATGTTGTTGCTGAAGTACCTTTTGTTAAATCACGGTAATAAAGATCACGAACAAAGCCAGCTGTTTCTGAACCTTTTGCGATATCTTTAAATGGAATTGTTGCGATAATACGTCCTTCTACTTTTGAATCAACTTTTTTCAATGTATCTAAGTGTTCGATAAACATTTCATAGTCAATCGTACCAGGTTCACTTACACGACCGTCCTCATAAACTTTCTTCAGTGTATCGTAGCCGTCGCCACCTTTAGCAGTAAATGTATTTGTTGCCGCTTTATAATAGGCTGCTTTATCTAGCTCTTTACCATTTAATTTAATAGATTTTACACGTTTACCAGATGGTGCTTTACCGTCAAATTCTACTTGTAAACCAGAGAAGTGTAAGAAGCCACCGAATTCTTGCGGGAATTCTTTCACACTATGTTCAGCAATTTCATAGATTTCAGCACCTTTTAATTTTACGATGCCAAGAGCATTACCGAATGGCATAACTGTCATAACTTCGCCTACAGTGATATCACCTGCATCAATGCTTGCGCGGATACCACCACCATTTTGGAATGCAAATTGTACTTCTGGGTCAATTTTCTTTGCGCCAGCAAGCATACCATCAGTAATTAAGTTACCAAGGTTTGTTTCTCCAGCACGTACGCCCCAAAGACCACGACCACCATTTAGAGGTGACACAGCTGTATTGCCTGTTGATTGATTTAATATTTTTGAAATTTTCTCTTTATATGGAGCTAAAAGTGCTGTAGCTTCAGGATCTGCTTCTACAGGTTTTTCTTTATCATTTAAAGCATGTAACTGACCGAAATAGTCAACAACGGCACCGTTATCGTCGAATGTTAAATCTACTTCACCTAAATTTTCGCTATATTGACCTGTTTGAACGATAATTGTAGGGTTCTTAAATGGTGTTTCAGCTTTCACAGGCTTGTCTAATTTTGTATGTGTATGACCACCTACGATTACATCAATGCCTTCTACAGCTTTCGCTAGTAATTGGTCATTATCCCAATCAGCGGAGTCATCGAAGCCTATATGAGTAACTGCAATAATTTTGTTAACACCTTGCTTTTCAAATTCTGCTACCGCTTTTTTCGCAGAGTCGATATAGTTTGCAAACTGAACGTTAGCAACGCTTGAAATCGTAGGTGTTTCTTCTGTTGTTAAGCTGAAAATACCTACTTGTTGTCCATCGATTTCTTTAATAATACCGTCATAAATTTTACCGTTTTCAAAGTCTTTTGTGACTGTTTTAAATTGTAAGCCATTGAATAAAGAATCTTTTGAGAAATCTAGGTTGGACCCTAGTAATGGGAAATCTGCGCCCTTAACGAATTTAGCAAGTGCAGCATGTCCTTCTGGGCTTGATCCTAAATCGAACTCATGGTTACCAAAAGTCATGGCATCATAACCCATTAAGTTCATTAACTTCATATCAGCTTCTCCGACAAATTCGTTAAAGTATAAAGTACCAGAGAAAACATCACCAGCGTCTAAAAGAAGTGAGTTTGCATTTGCAGCACGAAGTTCTTTTACTTTTGTTGCGCGCTTTGGAGCGTCTTCAACGTGTGCATGCGTGTCATTTGAGTGTAGAATTGTTAATTTAAAATCATCTTTCTTAGCTGTTGGTGTTGCTTCCGCTGCATGTGCGGCAAAACCTGGTGTAGCTAGTAAACTAGCAGCTAGAGTTGTTGCTGCAATACTTTTAACCCATTTCATCAATAAATTCCCCCTCATAATATGTCAGATGACTGACAATTTACTCTATTCTATCATGAAAAAAAACCACCGTCATTACCAATAATGGTAATGTATAATAAATTTACTGTAAAAAATAGATGAATGAAATGTTAAATATTATATTTATACTTTTTTAGAATTATAAGGATCATCACAAAAAATTGGGTATGACATTTATTGAAACATATTCTATGTATATAAGTTGATAGGAGTGGAGGCTGGGAGACTCCTTTGGGGATTAGCAATAGAGGAACGATGGCTAAAAGCATCACGTCCTGTGATAACGCCTTCGTGACCAACATCGGTGCTGCTGCCGCTTCGCTTTCGCGCAAAAAACATCGGTGCTGCTGTCGCTTTGCTTTCGCGCAAAAAACATCGGTGCTGCTGCCGCTTCGCTTTCGCGCAAAAAACATCGGTGCTGCTGCCGCTTCGCTTTTGCGCAAAAAACATCTGTTGGCCCGAGAACCTGCAGCGAAGCGAATGTTTTCTGTACGGAAGCGCAGCTACAGCAACAACAACAACAAAAGCGGCTCATCGGACGCCCCCAGGAAAGCGCCCCAACCGGAACGAAAATCAACCCCACGTTATGGAGATGAGCTAATTATAAGTAAAGGAATATTACTTTTCTCGAAGATACAATGTCTTGCAAATTTAAGCATACAAAAACTGCACCTCGAATTGTTAGCTTATGTGCAACAATTCGAAGTGCAGTACGATAATTACTGCTGATCCTTTACAACGATCACCTTATTTAAAAATGGATGCTCGAATTCCAATTGAATAGCATGGAGCTCATAGTCGCCACTTGCGGTTTCTCTTGCTCCATACATTGTATCTCCAATAATCGGATGACCGATATGTGCTAAATGTACGCGAATTTGATGTGTTCTTCCTGTTTCAAGAATTAGATGGACAACACAAGAGCTTTTATAGCGCGCTACAACTTCGTAGTGTGTAACCGCATGCTGTCCAGTTTTTGAAACGACACGTCTTGTTGCATGATGTCGGTCTTTTCCAATTCCTTCAGAAATCGTGCCAGATGTAGAGCGTAAATTCCCTTGCACCTCTGCAGCGTATGTTCGAATAATGGATTTTTCCTCAATCATACGGTCAAAGATTGATTTTGCTAAAGGATGCTTTGCTACAAGTAACAAACCTTGTGTCCCTTTATCTAAACGATGGACATGCTCCGCATAAGTACCACCTTGCTCTTTAATATGAGCCATAACATGATTCATACAAGTGTGAGTATCACGTGCATCATTTGGATGTGTCGACATGCCTTTTGGTTTAGAAACGATCAAACAATGGTCATCCTCATAGACGACATCAATTGCACAAACTGGTGTCGGTTGATAATTGGATGCCGGAATAGGGAATGTAAATTTTATTGTTGTGCCTACTTGGAGTGGATCATTCCACTGAATAGGCTCTCCGTCCATTGCTGTGACAGCCTTCGCCATTCGTAATTCATGGACTAGCTTTTTACCTAGTCTCCAATGATTGCGTAATAGATCCTCGACTGTCAAATTATTCGTATTTATTTCATAGTGAAACATACATCTTCCTCCGTAGAAAAGACCGTATTCCAAAATGTAGAACACGGTCTCATAATTATTTTGCTGTTTTAGCAGCCTTCATTACATAAAAGCTTGCCCCTGCAATTAAAATAAATGCAGTTAGCGCTAAAAATGGGATTGTGATAAAACCTAACCAGTTAATATATTGACCAGTACATGAAACAAGACCACAAGATGGTGCAGTATCAGCTAAAAAACTTAGCTTTTGAATACCGTAATGGTAAAGTGATATACTGCCTCCCATAATGGCAAAAACAGCTGTTGTTACAGCAATACGTGCATTTTTTTGAATAAAGGCAATCGTTGTCATAATGACAATTGGATACATGAAAATTCGTTGGTACCAACACATTTTACAAGGTTCATAATGACGAATTTCAGAAAAGTATAAGGAACCAAGTGTTGCAACGACAGAGACAATCCAAATAAATAATAAGCCATTCTCCACTTTTTTAGACATAAAATTCTCTCCTTAGTATAACCATGTACTTGTTCGATTATAGTTGTTCTAGTTTTATATGTAAATTAACTTACCCAAAATAAGGTATATTTTTATCTATGCCGAGGCATAATTGCGTCCGGAAAGAAGCTGAAAAATTTCAGTCTAAAGTATGAACGGCTGAGGCAGACGTTCCAGACTTTGAAATGTTATCATTAAAATTAGTAATGCCAAAGAAGAGGTGTTTTTGTGAGGGACAATGATCATTCCAATATTGGTATTTTAAAAGAGATTGCAGAGTTATTAAACGAGGAAACTGAAATTGTGTCGATGCTAAAGGGAGCACTTGTGAAATTTTTAAATGGCACAAATTTTGAAACGGGCTGGATTTTTTTTATCGATGAAAAAGGGCGCTCAGAGCTTGTCGTCCATGTCAATTTACCAGAGGCACTGGAGTATAGAAATTGCCATTACTTAGAAAAAGGGGGCTGTTGGTGCGTTTCCCGCTATCGTAATGAGGAATTAAAAAAAGCCTCTAATATTATTGAATGTCAACGTATTGAAAGTGCCATTGCAGCAAATGTTGGCGATCACGAAGGCATCACACATCATGCGACAGTACCGCTTCAATCTGGACAAGAGCGTTTTGGTGTCTTAAATGTTGCATCGAAGGACACCGTGCGTTTTTCAGAGGAAGAGCTAGCTTTACTTGAATCGGTTGCATTTCAGATGGGATCAGCTATTAAGCGTATTTTGCTGACAAAGCAGGAGCAGGAAATGGCACTTGTGAAGGAGCGCAATCGTCTAGCTCGAGATTTACATGATTCCGTGAATCAGCTACTTTTTTCGGTTACATTAACGGCGAGAGCTGGTATCGAAATGACAAATGACTGTGATGTGAAGGAAACGTTTAAGGAGATTCAGCACTTAACACAGGATGCCTTAACAGAAATGCGTGCTCTTATTTGGCAGCTCCGTCCAAAAGGATTAGAAAATGGTTTACTTGAAGCGATAAAAGTGTATGCTGAAATGCTTGGCCTGAAGCTTCATGTAACGGTCTCAGGTGTACTGCAATTCCCATCACGTATCGAAGAAACATTATTTCGGGTAGCCCAAGAAGCACTTAATAATGTTCGTCGTCATGCTGGTGTGCTGGAGGCTGCACTTTATATTACGGTTACTTCTACAGATATTTTACTTGTTATTCGTGATGAGGGACGAGGCTTCGTCATTGATCATAACACGAAGCTACTATCGATAGGCTTGCAATCCATAAAGGATCGTGCAAAATCAGTTGGTGGCAAAGCTGACTGGGTTAGTGAAATTGGCAAAGGAACAGAGTTGTTAATCCGCTTGCCATATTAGGGGGGAAGAGTATGATACGTGTTTTAATCGCAGATGACCATCATGTAGTGCGTCGTGGGTTATTATTTTTCTTAAAAACACAGAAAGATATAGAAGTTGTAGGAGAAGCGAAAAATGGACTAGAGGCAGTAGCTTTAGCGGAAAGTATACAGCCAGATATTATACTCATGGACTTGGTAATGCCTGAGATGGATGGGATTCAGGCAACGAAGCGTATTAAAGCTAAGTTTCCACAAATAGAAATTTTAATGCTGACAAGCTTTTCAGATCGTGATCATGTAGTGCCAGCAATGGAGGCAGGAGCTGCAGGCTATCAGTTGAAAGATATTGAACCTGATGAGTTGGTATTGTCCATTCGTCGTATTATGAGAGGCGAAAATACAATACATCCAGATGCAACAACAACTCTTGAAATGGACCGCCAAGAATCAAATAATGCACCTCATGTTTTAAACCCACTAACACCTCGTGAACAGGATGTGCTTTCAGAGCTTACAAAAGGGAAAAGTAATCGAGAAATTGCGTCCTCTTTATTCGTTACAGAAAAAACGGTGAAAACTCATATTTCTAATATTTTCACAAAGCTACAAGTGCAGGATCGTACGCAGGCGGCTCTTTACGCTGTGAAGCACGGGCTAACAGAGGGTAGCGGTGTATAAAATATAAAAAAACAAGTAAAACGACGAGTTCCTACAAATTGTAGTAGCCCGTCGTTTTTTAATGAATGAATCCTTTATTTATTTTTGAACAAAGACATTGTTAGAAATATCAATTAACGTAGAGCTTGGCGAAATCGATAGGTCATCTTTTAGCTTCTGTTCATAAGCGAGGAATACTTTGTTTGCCTGTTCATGAAACCCCGCATTTATTAAAATGTGTAAATAGTGCTCAAGTTTTTGTTCATTATATGGATCAAACTCTAATAGTCTATTTAAAAAATTTAATGCCTTATCAATATCCGTTAGTAAAGTTGCTTGAAAACCTTTTTCTAATAAATCTATGTATGATTTCGTCAGCTTATCTTTATAGGCAGTAGCCCACTCATAATCATCATAAATGAGGAGTCCATTTTTATAAATTGAGAGACATTGATTGATCAATGAAATTGGTGGGAATTCTAACTTCGTGAAATCCTCATAATATCTATGAAAGTCATATAAATCACAAAGGATGTTCGGTTTCTCGAAGATATAGTATTTGTTTGAAAAGATAATACAGTTTGCATAACCTATATTATTTAAGGTTTTTCTTAAATAAGAAAGAGCGGTATGAAGATTCGATTTTGCTCGTACATAGTCTAAATCAGGCCATAGAATTTCAATTAAATAATCCCGATGAATAGGAATGTTTGAATGTAATATGAAATATACAAATAACTCCTTTGTTTTCTCAGTTTTGAAGGCAACTAAGCTGTTGTTGCTATATGCGGCAAATTGATTAAAGCATTGTACGTTTAACATAGTTTTCGAAGCTTTTTTAATCATTTGCTGAATGGAATATTCATGCTCAATACGAGAAATAGTTTTTTCTAAGCGAGCATGACTAATTGGTTTAAGTACGTAGTCAAGACCTCCGATTTCATATGCTTGTAAAGCGAATTCTTTATATGAAGTTATAAAAATAACACTAACATGTGGACGATCAGTTTTGATCATATCAGCTAATTCAAGCCCAGTTAGTTCATTCAGCCTTGCCTCTAAAAAAATGACGTCAAATTCTATTATTGGAAGCTCATTTAAAAATACTTCTACACTTGTAAAAGTTTGAATTACCTGTATTTGTTGAAATGCTTGTAATTTATTTTGAAAATAGTGTAAAGCTAAAGGTTCATTGTCTATTAAAACGGCTCGAATCACATCAAAATCTCCTTTTTACAATTAAATTGAAAACCATTAAACTCTAGTTTGTTGTTTTGAAAATGCTTTTCGAATATAGGGTGGGCACTAAAAAGTAAATTCCACATAAAATTAAAAATTTGACACCATAATTTATCTCTTTGTATTCCATAAGTTAGTGTCGGGTCTCCTCATAGGCTATCTCTTCATACAAGATTTATCTGCTTAGCTTTTTCTCGATGATGGCTTGTACTCCGTGCTAAACCTTTATACATAGAAATTTGGACTTCCACAAATAGTTACTATAAAGTTTTCTACTTCAGAGTTTTCAGCGTCCCTATATAGAGGATAAAAATTTTATATGTTGTGTTAAGAGAATTGAAATAATTAAGCGTTTATTGTTAAAAACAACGGAGTTATAGTAGAGATTAAAAGTACCTTAGTTGTTTTTTTCTTATATTGTAAAAATAGTATAATGAATGTAATAATTTATTAGGCGTTATTATAGTGCATTTGACTTAAATAAAACTCAAAAAGTACTTAAAAAATACTTAAAGTAGATAGGGAATTAGTAGGTAAAGCGTAATTAGCGTAGGATAATTAGGATTTATAATAAAGGAGTACAAATATGAAATTAGAGCGTCTTTTAACGATGATAATGATTTTAATAAATCGTAAAAAAGTGACAGCCCAGGAGCTTGCCGATTTATTTAATGTGTCAGTTCGTACTATTTATCGAGACATTGAAACGCTGAGCTGTGCTGGGGTTCCTGTTATTAGCCAGCAGGGGGTTAATGGTGGAATTAGTTTAATTGATGGCTATCGTGTGGATAAGCAGGTGCTGACGAAGGAGGAGCTTACTTCACTTTCTATTGCCATTAAAAGTGCGCTGACAACATACGAGGATTCACATGCTGAAGCAGTACTTGAAAAATTAACAGGTGTCGCTGATGAGAAAGTTAAACAATCTATCGATCAATTATTTATAGACCTTAGTCCTTGGGGGCCAAATGTTATTTTTAAGGAACAGATTACGTTATTAAAAAATGCGATTGAACATGAGCATTGTATCAGCTTTACGTATTCTACTACACATGGTTGTATGACAAGACGACTAGTAGAGCCACACACTTTAGTACAAAAGGGGAAAGTTTGGTATGTTTACGGCTATTGCACATTGAGAAAGGACTTTCGCTTATTTAAAATTTCTAGAATGAAGGATATAAAAGAAGATGTGACGACATTCCAGCGCAAAGAAGTCAACTTGTCTGAACTCCCATGGGACAAAGAGTGGCATCGCCCTCAAAATATCGTAAACCTTACGTTATCTTTCGATTCTTCAATAACGACCTTAGTAGAAGAATCATTTGGCGCGGAACATGTAGATAATGAGAGCTCAACTATTAACATTGCATTGCCTGAGGATGAATGGTTATACGGCTTTCTTCTTAGCTTTGGTCATCGTCTAAAAGTTTTAGAACCACCTCATATAAGTGAGATTGTGCTAAAACGGGCGCAGGAAATTGTTGAGTTGTATAAAAATGATTAACTTCTACCTAATAGATGACATACAGATGTCAGGTTTCCTTTGTTATAGTCAAAACAAATTGAACGAAGGGTGGATTTAATGATGCAAAGTTATTGTCAAAGCTGTGGAATGCCATTAGTGGATGAGGCTTTACTTGGTACAGAAAAAGAAGGACACAAAAGTCAGGATTACTGCACATATTGTTATGAATTAGGAGAGTTGAAGCAGCCAAATCTAACAGTTCAAGAAATGGTTGAAATTTGTGTGCCGCATTTAAAGGAAGATGGCATGAGGGAAGAAGAAGCACGCCAAATGTTGACTTCTTTTTTACCAAGCTTAAAGAGATGGAGAAAGCATGACATACAAGAACCAGTTGTGAACAATAAAGAATCATTTCAAATCGTTGGAATTTCATCACGAACAAGCAACGCGAATGAAATTACCTCACAAGCAAAAATCCCACAATTATGGACGAACTTTTATCAACAAGATGTAACGGGACAAATAGCTAATGCAGTAAATCAAGTAACATATGGTCTGTATTCTGACTACGAAACAGATGTTAATGGAGAGTATTCAATTACACTTGGAGTGGAAGTAGTAGCTACCGACGAAATTCCTGAAGGTATGGTCGTAAAAACAGTACCAGCTGCAAAATATTTAATTTTTACTTCTGACAAAGGTCCATTTGAAGAAGTTGTCGTAAAAGCTTGGCAGGATGTCTGGGCCTGGTTCGCAAGCTCAGATGTAGAGCGAGCATACACAGGTGACTTTGAAATGTATGATGAACGATGTGCCAATCCACAAGAAGCTCAGGTCGATATTTATATTGCAATTAAATAATTAAACAAATTAAGCTTCCTGTCTATAATGGATAGGAGGCTTATTTGTTAGGGATTTTTTACATTAAAATAAATGTGAAAGCATACATTTCTATACTTATGTACTGTATAATAAAAAAGAATATTCTGACGTTTGTTGGGTGAATAGTACAACTGTAATTAATCCTCATGATGGTGACAAATTGTTTATTACTGTAGGGAGGGAGTAGTTGTTTGGCTAAGAAAAAAGTAGGAGACATTTTAAGTGTTTCATCGTTATTACCCGTCATAATAAGTGTTATTTTTTTCTATTTAAAAAGGGGGCCAGATTTTGATATTTATTTTGGTATCACCTTGTATAGCATTTTAGCAATCATCGGTATTATATTTGCAGTAGTCTCTTTGGTATTGTCTAAAAAACGTATTTTCGGTTGGATCGGTCTTTTCGCAAATGTATTACTTTTGGTTTATGCTTTTCTATTACAATTAGCAATGGGAATCGGTGAACCATAGACCTTTTTGGTGTTGAAGTTCAAACTGCACTACCGATCGCCACAAAGGCTGTTAATAGCGATACCACCGTGTCAGTTGGCTCCCATCGGGCATAATAAAACGACCCCCTTCTCGTGTAAGGGAGTCGTTTTTGCGATATATTTAAGTAGAAGCTCTTGAAACTATAGGCTGTGAGCAAAATACTATTTTTTGCCTGAATCGTATAAGCGTGATTTTTATCTTACCAAGGCAAATACGATAAGGCATTTTATCTTCTTTTAGCGCTTGTCCAAACGCAATTATGCCGAGACATAATAGATTTTAGTTAGTTACTCATCGTTGTCATTTGATAAATCACGTTCAGGTAATTTCAGAACTTCTAAGTATAAAATATGGTGACCATCTAATTCTTTTGCGATAAATTCATAACCTTGTTCTTCAATACTGTCTCCTTCGACTGCATCAAAGCGCATTGTCATGAACCAACCACCAATTGTATCAATATCATCATCTTCTATGTCGGTACCTAGCATATCATTTACGTTTTCTACTAGCATCTTCGCATCTAAAATAAAGTGATCTTCTGCAATTTCCTGAACCTCTGGAATTTCATCTTCATCGAATTCATCTTGAATGTCACCGACAATTTCCTCAATAATATCCTCAATCGTAACTAGACCAGATGTTCCACCATATTCATCCATTAAAATGGCCATATGAATGCGTTCACGCTGTATTTTTAGTAACAAATCGTTAATTTGCGTTGTTTCCATTACGCGAATAATTGGCTGCATATAGTCAATCACTAGCTTATCACCATTTGCAGGATCTTTAATGTAAGCAGTTAATAAGTGCTTCATATTGACTAAGCCGATAATATGGTCTTTGTCACCATCGATAACTGGGTAACGGGTATATTGCTCAACGCCCATTAAATCGAATACTTCTCTAATCGTTAGTTCTTTTTCAATACCGACGATTTCAGTACGTGGAACCATGATTTCTTTCGCAAGACGATCAGAGAACTCAAAAATACTGTTCACATATTCATATTCTGAAGTATTAATTTCTCCACCTTTTAAACTATCCGACAAAATCATTCGTAACTCTTCTTCTGTATGGGCTACTTCTGATTCTGACATCATTTTTAAACCGAAAAGGCCTGTTAAGCCACGTGCAGATCCGTTTAACAGCTTAATGATTGGATACGTAATGTTGTGGAATAAAATTAATGGGCCAGAAAGGTTTAATGTTACAAATTCTGCTTTTTGGATGGCAAGTGTCTTTGGCGCCAATTCCCCCATAACTACATGCATAAACGTTACAATTGAGAATGCAAGTATAAATGAAAGGACAGTAGTAAAATTTTCACTCAAATTTAGAAATTCAAACACTGGATTTAAGATAATCTTAAATGTAGGTTCACCAAGCCAACCTAGACCTAAAGCAGTGATCGTAATACCTAATTGACATGCAGATAAGTATTCATCTAAATCCGAAATTACACGTTTTGCATTTTTAGCTTTTTTATTCCCTTCGGCAAGCAATTGATCAATACGTGTAGATCTTACTTTAACGATTGCAAATTCAGTTGCAACGAAAAATCCTGTCATTATTATTAGTAGGGCAAATGCCACCAACCTTATGGTTATTTCCATTATGTCTCCGTCCAAATAATTCCTTTGTCCCCGCCCAAATGAGGGAGGTAAACAAAGTGTACACCTCCTATGATATTAAAAAATTGTTGAATGATTTAATCATAAAATATTTATAGGCAAAACACAAATATTGACAACAATTTTTTTAACTTCTTTCAGCGGGGGTCCAAACATCTGTACCTGTCGCTACGCTTTCGGTACAAAAAACATCCGCTGAGAGAAGTTAAAGCCCCCAGACGCAATTATGCCGAGGAATAATTGATTTGATCTTCACACCGTAAATTGAAAAAATTAAATAATTTCAAACACCAAAAGATTGAAAATAGAAATTTGTTATGCTAACTTTAAATATAGCAAAGAAGATAGTTTGTTTAGAGAAAGAAGCATTTAATCTCATATAAAACGACACGTCAAAAATCTCAAGAGAGCTATACTTGCGGATTTTTTTAAATGAATTATTTTTAATAGCAACAAAAAGGAGCCATCTCATTCATATGGGGTGGCTCTTTTGTTGTGTTGAAAATAAATTAGTCAAAGAAATCTATGTGGATGTCGTGGAAAGTCGCTTCGCTTTCGCAAAACATCTGTAGCTGAAGTTACGTTTTATGATTATAAATTAGAGTGATACGAAAAAATATACTTTAAGTAAAGAGGTTGATTGGAGTGGAGACTGGGCGACTCCATGGGGATTAGCAATAGAGGAACGAAGACTAAAAGCATCACATCCTGTGATAACGCCTTCGTGACCAACTTCGTGTTGGCCCGAGACCCTGCAGCGTAGCGAAGCGGCTCATCGGACGCCCCAGGAAAGCGCCCAGTCGGAACGGAAATCTGCCCCTTGTTTTAATGAAGAGCGATAATTTAAAGGAGCCAATTTCATTCATATGAGACGGCTCCTTCTGCTTTATTTATTGTTGTTGAAAACGTAATTTTAAGCACGCTTTTTCCACATCGTGAAGCGTTTCTTTAAACGGTATTTCACCTGAGTAAAGTGCAATTGTAACAGGTGCTTTTTCTGTTATACCTTGCTGTGTAAAAAGATAATTTTTGCCATTATACGTTAAATATATATTTTTTACAGGCCTTTTTCCGAAAGTACTAGTAGATGAATCGAAAAATCCTTTTAATTGACTGCAGTATTCATTGTAGAAATCACTTTTAAAGCCAGAAAGAGCCTCAAATTTTTTACTATCAATAGCTTCAGCCTCATTCGCTAACTCGAAAATTTTAGCGGAAAATTCGGAAAAAACTTCTTTTACTTTTGCACGAATTAATGCTTTTGAATTATAACTGTTTAAGTCATCAGAAAGAGTGACTTTACTCATTGAAATAGCCTCCTGCATAAAAAACCTTTAATTCTTAATAACATAAATGTATAAGAAAAATAAGGGAATTTCAATATACATAAACAATATTAAGCTAATAGCAGTGCTAAAATTAGTAAAAAATAGGTGTTTTTATGCAATAACGGCGCAAGAAAATACTACTTTTATCTTTATTCAGAAAAAGTTTTGGCGACAGCTGTAAGTTTTTCTGTGCGAAAGCGAAGCGACAGCAACAATTACGCCAAGGCGAAATTGATCAGTCGTAAACATGGTACAACATAAGCTCATGAATCATTTTTTTTACATCCTCTTCGTTTGGAGGGATCGCTCCATTCCATTGGATAACGCCATCTTTTAAGTACTCCGCTGAATAACGTTCACGTTGATAAAAGAAAGAAATAGACCAACCTGGAAGCTGAGAATTTTCAAATAAAGGCTTAAAGCTAAAATGCTGAATCATAACCAAACCCCATTTCTTATATATGTAGTTAATATTATTCAAGGATAGTGGTAATTTTGCAACTACAAATCTCATTCCTATCAGTAATGAGCTGAAAAAGGATTTTTTGTTGATATTTTGCTTATACTACTCGAATCCCGCATTAAAGCAAGTAGCCCATAGCGGAAATCAGTATTTTTCAAATTAATAAAGATGGATAAAAAAGTTAATCTAATAGAGGGTAATTCTTTCGTAGAAAATCATTGCTCTGCTATAATTAGTGCAGCAGGCGACAAAATACGCCAATAGTGAATACAATTGAAATGAGAGGATACTAATGGATAATTTTCTAGTGACATTAATATTTATGGCCGTTATCGGTGCTGCAATCGGTGGTGTAACGAATCACCTCGCTATTAAAATGCTTTTTCGACCACATAAAGCTATATATATTAAAAATTGGCGCGTGCCATTCACACCAGGTCTTATTCCGAAACGGCGTGACGAATTAGCAAAGCAACTTGGGCTAACGGTTGTGAATTATTTATTAACACCAGAAACTTTTAGAAAGAAATTTTTCTCAAAGGATATTCAGGAAAAGGTAGAACAGTTTGTACAAACAAAGGTAGAAGAAACGATTTTTACAAATGATAAAACAATTCAAGATTGGCTATCAATAGCTGGGTTTTCCAATATGCCAGCAACAATTGAGCGGAAGGTAGAAGCAATTGTTGAGGGACAATTTGAGTCAGTTAAGAATACACTATCAACAAAATCAATTCGTACACTACTATCAGCAGATATTCAAAATACTATTGATGCAAAGATACCAGTAGCGGTTGATCATATTTTAGAAAAAGGTGAGGATTATTTTTTATCACCTGAGGGCGAACTGACAATTAAGGCGATGATTGATGACTTCTTATCGTCAAAAGGATCACTTGGTGGAATGATTAATATGTTTTTAGGTGATTCTTCGTCGCTCATAGGAAAGGTTCAACGTGAACTTGTGAAACTTTTACAGGCACCAGGAACATCAACATTACTAACGAAAATTTTTACTCAAGAATTAGAAAAATTGAAAGATCGCCCAGCAATGGATTTCTTAAAGGATATTCGTTTTGAACAAATATTATTGAAATTACAAACTTACGTAAAAGAACAATTAGCAGTTGAAGAGCGTTTGAATTATCCTATTTCGCATTACTGGCCAGAAGGTAATTCATGGATGAAGGAAACAGTAATCCCACAAATGATTGAAAAAGCTTTTGTAAAAGCTGAAGATAAATTAGAAGATGTGTTGAAACGCTTAAATTTACAAGAAGTAGTACGTGAGCAGGTTGATTCTTTCCCTGTATCGAAATTAGAGGAGCTTGTACTAGGTATTTCAAAGCGTGAGTTTAAAATGATTACAGTACTTGGTGCAGTTCTTGGTGGATTGATTGGGATTGTGCAAGGGTTAATTGTTTACTTCATTTAAAAAGGAGAATTATGTTTATGATTAATATTTACAATGAAATTAATGCGTTAGAGGCAACTTTACGTAAAACACCTGAATTTGAAGCGTTGAAAGAAGCAGTGACAGCTGTTAAGGAAGATGCAGAGGCAGTAAATTTATTCAAAAATTTCCGTAAGGTTCAAATTGACCTACAGAAAAAGCAATTAACTGGCGAAGATATTTTGGAAGATGAACTTGTATACGCGCAAAAAGCAGCACAGCTTGCACAGCAAAATGCAAAAATTTCTGCAATGCTTGAGGCAGAAATGAAGCTAAGTAAGATCATTGAAGAAGTAAACCGCATTTTAATAAAACCTATTCAAGCATTGTATGAAGAATTTTAACAGCGAAGAAAAACATCCAAGCGGCGGAAAAGTATGATTTAGCGGCGAAGTTGAACATCAAAGCGGCGGAAAAGCATAATTTAGCGGCGAAGTTGAACATCCAAGCGGCGGAAAAGCATAATTTAGCGGCGAAGTTGAGCATCAAAGCGGCGGAAAAGCATAATCTAGCGGCAATGTTCAACATCAAAGCAGCAAAACAACAGGTTCTAGCGTCACAAACGAGAGCTCTGAAAAAACAGATGCTATCATCGATCTGATCAAATAGCTTTCTTAGGCATAAAAATACTAATAGTTGCACATATAACAAGTAAGAAGAAAAACGTGTTTCCGCAAGCCGGAGCACGTTTTCAATTTATGGCTCAATATCTATTGGAGGTTATATTATGCATGTAATCATTGAATGGACCTATAAAGCGAAAAAGGGTGCTGAAACTGTTTTACGTTCAGAAGAAATGCCAGCAGCTCAAGCATTACTACTTGCAGAGGACATGGAGCGGACAGGGAGAGTAAAATCGCTGCATTGTGTCGATCGACAGGATACAAATTGGTCTTTAAAGGAACTCAAGGCATATTTAAAGGAAATTGACACTGAGCCACACAATATTACAGTCTATTTTGATGGGGGCTTTGATCGTGCAACAAATCAATCGGGCCTAGGCTGTGTGGTTTATTATGAGCAAAATGGCAAGCCATATCGATTACGACAAAATTCTTTTTCGGCAGAGCTTAAATCCAACAATGAGGCAGAATACGCAGCGCTTTATTTGGGATTAGTCGAGCTTGAACTATTGAATGTTCACCATTTGCCCGTTTGTTTCACTGGTGATTCCCAAGTTGTTATCAATCAATTGAGCGGAGAATGGCCGGCACTTGAAAAGAATTTATCTAGCTGGGCAGATAAAATTGATGCAAAACTAGAGGAACTCAGTATTCAACCAGAGTACAAGCTTATATCACGTAAAGAAAATTCTGAAGCCGATCGCCTTGCAACTCAAGCATTAAACGGTATCGATATTACAGGATTAAGGGAAATGATAAAGGAGTAGGTATTAATACTCCAAAAGAAAAGAGGATAGGACAAAACTAGTCAAAACTTTAAAAAGTGCGAGAAATCAATTTTCGAAACATTGATTTCTCGCACTTTTCTTATGTGAAATTTCTTGACCAAGGATCTTACCGCTTCGCTTCGCAAAAAAACATCTGTGTTGCTGCCGCTACGTTGCACTACGCTTTCGCACAAAAAACATCTGTTGCTGCCGCTACGTTGCACTACGCTTTCGCACAAAAAAACATCTGTTGCTGCCGCTACGTTCCATTCGTTATTGCTAATTATAATCGATATTCACTTGTAAATGGTTTTTATCACAAATTTTCCTGTTTTTAATGAAACTTTTACCATTCTAAAACTACTACTACTATGAACCTAATAATAAGGAGAGATTTTATGAACATGAAAAAATTTGCACCTGCAGCAATGACAGCATTATTATTTGGAAGTGTAGTAATACCAGTCGCTTCGGCAAAAGAAAATCCGACAGAGACAGAACAACAACTACCACAAATTCAAATTGATCCTGTTCACATTTTCAATACTACTTATGGAACAGTTGAAAAAGTCAATTCTAGTGGGAAAATTACATATTTCACAGTAAAAGATGCCGATCAAACAAACATTTTAGAGATAACAAAAGAGACACTTGTTTTCGATAATACAGGTAAAAAAGTGGAGCTTAAAGAAGGGGATAAAATAGTAGCTTATACATTTGCGAACAAGCCACAAAAATTAATTTATCCACCACAATTCGATCCCGATGTTGTCATTGTTGAAACTAAGGAAGCTGGATTTGTTGAAGTTGATTACTTCTTTGAAAACCTAACAAATACTTATGATATGTTAAAATTAAGCATTGGTGAAAACACGGAGCTTTTAAATACGACGGGAGAGAAAGTTACAGCTAAAGATTTAGTAGAGAAGAACTTAGTTGTTTTTTATACAGCTTCAACAAAAAGTATCCCCGCTCAAACAACCCCTTCGAAAGTAATTGTTCTTGATGACGAATCAGGAAATACTGTAGATGCAGAAATAGCAGAAATAATCGCGACAGATTATTATGAAGTTGATGGAACAAAGATGGTTCCGTTGCGTTTGATTGCCGAAAAGCTTGGTTATACAGTGGAGTCAACAGGTAAGGGTGCAATTGTATCTAAAGGTAATTTATCTTACACAATTACTCGTGGAGAAAAAATGTTTGGTTATAACAAAGCATTACGCTCACTTAATGCAGCCCCTGCTTTGTTAGGAGGTAATAAAACATATGTACCAGTTGAATTTGTAGAGGAATACTTAAAATAATTTTAAAAATCCCCATAAAGGTAGATTTACCTTTATGGGGATTTTTAGAATTTAATTTCCAAAAATATTTATTATAGGAAACTCTAAAGGACAAACAGCGTCTTAATTAAGGGAGAAAATGACTTTACTTCAGGAATTCAAATAGAAGAGAGGATTTAATTTGGAAAGAAAAACTAGAAGCTCTAAAAAAGCGAAACCTAAAAATAAAGTTTTTAAAATAACCTTACTAGTAATATTAATTTCACTATTAACCGTAACTAGTTATGGAGCTTATGCGTTTGTTAAATTTAAAAATGCTTATGATAGTTCAAAGGTCGATTTAAATAGAGCAGGAAATAAATCAGAGCTTAGGGAAGAGGATGTATCATTTAAAAAAGATCCGATCTCAATTCTATTATTGGGGGTTGAAAATTATTCTAGTAAGACGAAGGATGGTCGGGCAGACACTCAAATGGTCATTACCTTAGACCCGGATACATCTGAAATAAACTTAATTACAGTACCTCGAGATGCAAGAGTAAAAATTGAAAATGCAGGGGAATATACAGGTATACATAAAATCAATGCCGCTTATAATTACGGATCAATTACAGGCTATGGGGCAATTAAGCTGCAATTAGAGACAGTTGAAAAATTCCTTAATATACCGATAGATAACTTTATTGCAGTAAACTTTGATGGCTTTAGAGATATTGTCGATGCTTTAGGTGGAGTAACAATAGATGTAAAAGAGGACTTCTGGGAAGATAATATTTACGATAGAAAACAAAGGATAGAATTTCATAAAGGAGAGGCACATTTAAACGGGGAAGAGGCACTTGCATTTGTAAGAATGCGATACAGACCTGTTAATGCTTCATACTCACGCGAAGAGAGACAAAGACAATTTTTGACTGCAACAATTAATCAAGCAAAATCGACGAATACAATATTTAAAATTGGTCAAATTGCAGATATTTTAGGGAAAAACGTAGAAACAGATTTAAACCCTAATGAAATCTACGCACTCCAAAAGCAATATTTGAGTTCTAAAAACATATCTACGAAATCGTTAGAAATAAAAGGAGAAGATCAATATATCGGTAAATTTTCTTATTTTATACCCGATATGGAAGGCTTGGAGAAAGTAAGCATGGAATTAAGAAAAATTCTTAAACTAAAAGAAGAGAAATTCAAAACAAATGTGGCAATAGATAATTAAAAGATAAGAATCCATTTTGATAAATTTTTTCAAAATGGATTTTTTGTATCGGTAGACAGAATGTTCTGTTATTATTTCTGGCTTTGCTTAACGTAATAAAAATTTGTTAAACTATTGGTACTGTAATTTTGAGAGAAAAGAGCGAAGAAAATGAAAATTATTCACATAGATCAAAAATATCCTGAGGATTGGATTCGTGTATTAAATCATATTGCGAA
The DNA here is from genome assembly GCF_054665055.1 of Lysinibacillus sp. CTST325. Classification (NCBI taxonomy): domain Bacteria; kingdom Bacillati; phylum Bacillota; class Bacilli; order Caryophanales; family Bacillaceae; genus Lysinibacillus; species Lysinibacillus sp. CTST325. Next base: position 47,794 of record NZ_BAAFHO010000012.1, read on the forward strand.
TTTATTTTTTGAGGATTCCAAGTTAAAGGTAGAGTCTGAAGGAACAGATATGGCAGTATCATTCGAACATAACGTTGGGGATGATTTCTCGATTTCTACTAAAGCTGAGCTCAAAGTAGACGGTAAGCGTTATACGAATGATTACCGTATTCAATATGAATCTGAAGCTGAGGGACGTGAGCTAAATATTCGTATGAAGCGTGCTTTGTCTCACGTATTTTTAGATGTGTTAGAGCAACATACGGGAATGCATCAGCAATGGGGAATTTTAACGGGTGTTCGTCCAACGAAGCTTTACCATAAATTCCGAAAGGCTGGGAAGAGTGAGGAAGAAATTGCAGATATTCTTATTCGTGATTTCCGTCTGTCGGAAGAAAAGGTAGCGCTACTAAAAGAAATAGTTGCTCGTCAGTTAGTGACGATTCCTGATATAGATGAAATCGGTAAAGAAATAAGTATTTATATCGGCATTCCTTTCTGCCCGACTAAATGTGCCTATTGCACGTTCCCAGCCTATGCGATTGGCAGCAATCGAAAACAAGGTCGTGTTGCTACATTTTTAGATGGGCTGCATATTGAATTACGTGAAATGGGAAAATGGCTGAAGGAAAATAATATGAAAATCACGTCCATTTATTGGGGTGGTGGTACACCGACATCTATCGAGGCACATGAAATGGATGCACTCTATCAGACGATGCATGAATCCTTCCCGCATCCTGAGACAATCCGTGAAGTAACTGTCGAAGCGGGTAGACCTGATACGATTACGCCTGAAAAACTAGACGTGTTAAAAAAATGGGGCATTGACCGTATAAGTGTTAATCCTCAATCGTATACAGATGAAACACTTAAAGCAATTGGTCGTCATCATACGGTACAGGAAACAATTGATAAGTTTTGGTTAGCACGTGAATCAGGCATGAATAACATTAATATGGATTTAATTATTGGTTTACCGAATGAAGGAATTGAAGAGTTCCAACATTCATTAGATGAATCTGCAAAAATGCAGCCAGAATCGCTAACTGTACACACATTATCATTTAAACGTGCATCGGAAATGACACGTAATAAGGATAAATACAAGGTAGCAGACCGTGATACTGTTGCACAAATGATGCATATGGCACAAGTATGGACGAAGGAAAATGATTATGTACCATACTACTTATATCGTCAAAAAAATATTTTAGGTAATTTAGAAAATGTCGGCTACAGTAAAGCTGGCGAAGAGAGCATCTATAATATTGTCATAATGGAAGAAGTACAGACAATTTTAGGGATTGGCTGTGGAGCATCCTCTAAATTTGTACATCCTGAAACAGGGAAGATTGCACAGTTCCATAATCCAAAAGATCCAGCTGCCTACATCATGACGTTTGAAGAGGCAATCGGTAAAAAAATCGAGTTTTTAGACGAATTATATAAGGCATAAAAAATGATGGCAATCTGACGTAGTATATTCAGATTGCCTCTTTTATTCCGATAAATCTCGATAATGTTCCGATAAAGTTGGAAAACATTCCGATAAAATCGCAAAATGTTCCGATAAATTTAAAAATCATTCCGATAAATCTCAGGCAAATTTCTAATCTGAATTTTATAATGATTGTAAAAGGAGGTATAACATGAAAGTCGTTATTAGTCCAGATTCCTATAAGGGGACTTTGTCAGCCAGCGATGTGGCTAAAGCAATGCAGGCAGGAATTTTAGATGTTGATCCATCAATTGAAACAATCATTTTACCAATTGCAGACGGTGGTGAAGGAACACTAGAATCACTTGTTGCCTCAACAAATGGTCGATATATTTCACAACATGTGCTTGACCCATTAGGGAGAGTAATTGAAGCGAAATATGGTGTTCTCGGTGATAATGAAACATGCGTTATTGAAATGGCTCAGGCATCCGGTATTATGCTGTTACAGGAGAAAGAAAAAAATCCTGAGCTTGCATCAACGTACGGAACGGGGCAGTTCATCAAGGCCGCTCTTGATGAAGGGTTTAGGAAATTTATTATCGGAATTGGCGGTAGTGCTACAAATGATGCTGGTATAGGCATGTTAAAGGCTCTTGGACTGCGATTGAAAAAAGAAGACGGCACTTTAATTGCTGATGGGGTTTCAGCACTATTAGGTTTAGCTTCAATTGATGTTAGTCAGCTAGATCCCCGATTGGCTGAAGCAACGTTTAATATTGCATGTGATGTTGATAATCCATTGATTGGAGAGCGTGGGGCAACAGCTGTTTTTGGACCTCAAAAAGGTGTGAAAGCGCATCAAATTGCTTATTTTGATAGTTGCTTAAAGCAGTTTGCAGACATTGTTGAAAAGCAATTTGACATCCGACTGCACGACTACAGAGGAGCAGGTGCTGCAGGTGGAATGGGAGGCGCATTAATAGCATTTTTAAACGGCAGTTTTCATGCAGGTATTGAGATTGTGATGAATGCAGTACAGTTGAAAAAGCAGTTAAAAGGTGCCGAGTTTGTTATGACAGGTGAAGGAAAGTCGGATCGTCAAACATTACATGGGAAAGCACCGATAGGAGTGGCGAAGGCTGCAACATTAGCGAATGTACAGGCTATCTTATTGTCAGGGGCAATAGATGAAAATGATAAACCTGCGTTGCTCGAATATTTTACTGTTGTTGAATCATTAGTAGATGAAAATATTAGTGTCCAACAGGCAATGCAAGAACCTTATTATTTTATTCGCATGAAAACAAAGGAAATGTTTAGGAATTATATACAAAATGGATGAAAAATTAAGTCTGTCACTAAGAGTTAGGGATGACATTAGCAATTTAAATAAGTTGATTGGAGTGGAGGCTGGGCGACTCCTTAGGGATTAGCGTCACAGATGAGACCCTGGAGCGAGCAAAGCGAGTGAAGCGGCTCATCGGACGCCCCCAGTCGGAACGGAAATCAACCCCATGTGATGGATTTTAGTTTAATTGAAAAAGGGAGTATATCATCTCTTTTTTGTATAATAGAAAAATAGAAAGGAAGTTAGTAAATGAAAAAATTAATAGTAGTGCTCCTTTGTATTTTTTTATTAGCAGGCTGTACGGAGACATTAAATACGGAGAAAGTATCCGTCACTGCGGGACATGAAATGCGCGTACATTTTATTGATGTAGGACAAGGAGATTCGATTTTTATTGAATCCCCAAACGGCAAGACAATGCTTGTTGATGGAGGCGTTAAAGGAGCTGGGCAAAAGGTTGTTTCCTATTTGAAGGAGCTTGGTGTGAACAAGCTTGATATAGTGGTCGCAACCCATCCCGATGCAGACCATATCGGTGGTTTAATTCCTGTGTTGAATTCGTTAGATATCGGACAATTTTATGATTCAGGGAAGGTACATACATCTCAAACTTTTGAAGAGATGCTGACACTAATTGATACGAAGAATATTCCTTATAATGTTCCGAAAACAGGCGATAGTATAGCGTTTGATGATGATATTAATGTGAAGGTGTTAAATGCCAATGAACATGCAACAGATAATAATGATGCTTCCATTGTCTTAAAAGTTGCTTATGGCAATGTATCATTTTTATTAACAGCCGACGCGGGAATAGCGTTAGAAAAAGAGATGATGCAGAACGATGTGAAAGCAACGATTTTAAAGGCAGGTCATCATGGCTCTAACACGAGTAGCTCTGCGGAGTTCATTCAGAAAGTGCAGCCTGAGGTGACAATTTTAAGCTATGGAGAGGGCAATAAGTATGGTCATCCGCACGCTGAAGTAGTTGAGCGTTTACAAGCAATTGGCAGTAAAATTTACGCAACTGCAGAAGCAGGAACTGTTATCGTATCAACAGATGGGGTAAACTATGACGTGAATTCGAAAGAAATGTCAGGAACAATTGCCTCGGAACCACAAACAACTAGTTCAAGTGTCTCAATACCAAAAGCGACTAGTGCAAGTGTTGAGATTATTAGTAAGGACTTAATAGAAGAAGTAGTAGGCATTAAAAATAATGGTAATGAAGCAGTGTCTTTAAAAGATTGGCAGCTAATATCGATTGAAGGGAATCAAGTTTTTAACTTCCCGAATGTGACATTGCAGCCAGGGAAGACGATTTATGTCACAAGTGGCTCAAATGCACGAGACGGTCAAAATTATTTAAAGTGGACAAAGAAACAGATTTGGCTAAATGATGGGGATGCTGCACAATTACGTAATGTGAAAGGGGAACTTGTTAGTGAGCTCGACTAAATACACCTTAGACCGTATTGAAGATGGATATGCAGTTTTTTTGAAGTACCCAGAGGAAGAGGATCAGCTAATCATTTTACAATCTGCCATGAATAAACCAGTACAGGTTGGCGATCGCGTGCTAATTGAAGAAATTGATGGCATCTATCAAATTGAAATTTTAAAGGAAGAAACTGAGCAAAAAAAGCTCGAAATACAAAGCTTAATGGGTAGATTACGTAAGAAAAATCAATAGTCATAGAATGAAGAAAAGACTGGGAATAGGCTCATCACTAGAAGATGGTGATGAGCCTATTTTATGACGGGCCAACTCGAGCACGAAAATGCCTAAAACGCTATGCTAAATATTTTGAATATATGCTAAAATAATTATACTAATAGGAAGCTAGGAGCTGACACAATGTCAATTAACACAATTATTTTTGATTTAGATGATACGCTATTATGGGATAAAAAATCTGTCAAAACAGCATTTGAGAAAACGTGTGAATATGCAGCAACAATACATAATGTGAATCCGGCTGAGCTAGAGGAATCAGTGCGTAAAGAAGCACGTGCACTTTACGAAGGCTATGAAACATATGATTATACGGTGTTAATCGGCATTAACCCATTCGAAGGACTTTGGGGAACATTCGACGATCCAACAGATTCTTTCCAAAAGATGAAAAATATCGTACCAGGCTATCGTACAGAAGCATGGACAAAAGGCTTAGCAGCTCTTGGCATTGATGATGCACAATTAGGGGCGGAGCTAGGGGAGCGCTTTGTCGCAGAGCGTAAAGTGTCACCATTCTTATATGAAGATACTTTTGATGTGCTAGATAAGCTGAAAGGAAAGTATCAACTCGTATTACTAACAAACGGAGCACCAAGTTTACAAAATTTAAAGCTAAAAATAACACCGGAAATCGCGCCATATTTTGATCATATTATTATCTCTGGGGACTTTGGTAAAGGAAAACCAGATGCCTCTATTTTTGAACATGTAATGGAGAAAGCGGGTATTACTGCAGACGATGCGATCATGGTTGGAGATAATTTAAATACTGATATTTTAGGTTCATCTCGTGTTGGTATGCGCAACGTTTGGATCAATCGTGAAAACAGTGCAATAAATGGCGTTGTCACTCCAACATATGAGGTTGATTCTTTAACTGCATTATTAGAACTTGTAAATAAGCTATAAAGTAAAAAATGTACTGATTCATCAAAGGATCAGTACATTTTTTTGTCTCTTGAAGTTTATCGAAATATATATTAAAGGTGTACATAATATGCAAGATATAGCAATGTAAAAGCTATTGCAATACAAAGTTGTACAACGGCACTCACCTGCTTTTTTACGATAATAAATTTGCATAAGAGAGTAGAACGTAAATAAGCCGTATATAATCGTAGCGTGTATGGAATGCATCAGTAAATAGATAGCAAATAATAGACCTGCAAACAAAACTAGCATGATGGCATTGGCGATGGCATGTTTGACAGTAGCCGCAACAAAACGCCGTTTAATATGAGGCATTCTTTTTTTTGGCATGCCATAGTGTGAAGTGCGCAAGCAATACAAAGATATTACTAATAAGAAACTTGATGGAACGTTTATCATCATAGTAGTACTCCAGTGAATCAAATCCGTTGTCGAATTGAATTGCTTGTTCAGTTGCGATATTAAAGAAAGTATCATCGTTAAGCACCTTCCATTTCTCTTGAGTTCCATCAGAATAGACAATCAATACGTCATGAGGTGTAAAGTAACCATTAGCTTCTCACTGTTGAGCGGTTACTGAAATTGAAGGTGCATGTTCCATTTGTTCTTGTAGCTGACTTAAAAGTCGTTTATTTGTATAACATTCCTGAGGTACATAAAGGCATGAAGCTTTTTATCTGTGCGAAAGCATAGCGACAGCAACAACAAATGTTTTATCTGTAGAGAAAGCGAAGCGGCAGCTACAAAGCGCCCAGTCGGAACGGAAATCAACCCTACGTTAAGATGATAATCTCCAAAAATAAAAAAGCAGAGAGTATTTGTACTCCCTGCTTATAAATCAGTATATTATAGGTTAATCGCTTTTACTTCATCAATATTTTCAAGCTTTGCAACGAATGTTAAATCTTCTTCTGTTACAGTATTGTCGATTGTTAACATCATGACAGCTGTACCGCCAACTTGTGCACGACCAACTTGCATTGTTGCGATGTTTACATCTTTTTCTGCTAGCTTTGTTGCTACGCGGCCGATTGCACCTGGTTTGTCAGTATTTTTAATGTAAAGAAGGTGACCTTGTGGAATAACGTCAACAACATAGTCTTCTACTTTAACAATACGTGCACCTAAACCATTTAATAATGTACCAGCAACTGTGTGTGTTTCGTTCACTGTTTTAATTTCAATTGTAATTAAGCTAGTGAAGCCTTTAGCAGTTGTTGTTTTATGCTCATTAATTTTCATGCCGATACGTTCAGATAGGTAGCGAGCATTTACGTCATTCACATGATTACCGTGGTTTTTAGCTAATAAGCCTTTTAACGCGTTTGACGTTAATGGACGTACATCATAATTTGCTACTTCACCAGCATAAGATAAGTTGATTTCTTTTACAGGCTCAGTTGTAAGTTGAGATAAGAATGAACCTAGTTTTTCAGCTAATTCAAAGAATGGCTCGACTTGTGCAAGTAACTCTTTTGGAATAGATGGCATGTTTACTGGGTTAGTTACAGTACCTGTTTTATAGAATTTAATGATATCGTTTGAAACGTCTACAGCTACAGACTCTTGTGCTTCAATTGTAGATGCACCTAAGTGAGGTGTTGCGATTACTTGTGGTAAAGTAAGTAGCTTGTGATCTGTTGCTGGCTCAGATACGAATACGTCAAGAGCAGCACCTGCTACTTTACCTTCTACGATTGCATCGTATAAATCATCCTCATTGATAATACCGCCACGTGCACAGTTAATGATACGCACGCCATCTTTCATCATAGCGAATTTTTCTTTGTTAATAAGGTTGCGTGTTTCAGGAAGAAGTGGTGTGTGTACTGTAATGAAATCTGCAGTTGCACAAATTTCTTCAACTGTTGATTTTGTTACCCCTAACTCTTTAGCGCGTTCATCTGTTAGGAATGGATCGTATGCCATAACGTTCATGCGTTGACCTTTTGCACGATAAGCAACTTCAACACCGATACGACCGAAGCCTACAACACCTAGCGTTTTATTTTTAAGCTCAACCCCAACATAAGATTTACGATCCCATTTACCATTTTTAAGTGTATTGAATGCTTGAGGGATGTGACGAGCAAGTGAAGTCATCATTGCAATAGTGTGCTCAGCAGCAGAGTTCGTGTTACCGTCTGGTGCATTCACGACGATAATGCCATGTTCAGTTGCAGCAGTTAGATCAATGTTGTCTACACCTACTCCAGCACGTCCGATAAGTTTTAAGCTTTTAGCCGCTTCAATTACTTCACGTGTTACCGTTGTTTGAGAACGTACTAGTAAAACATCTACATCCGCAATTTTTGCGATTAATTCTTCTGGTGCAAGACCAGTATCAACAATGATATTTAAGTCTAAATCTTGTTCTTGTCGTAGTGGGAAAATACCATCTTCACTTAGTGGGTCAGCGATAAATACGTTAATTGTTTTAGTTGCAGTAGTCATTTGTAATTAGCTCCTTTTAATAAAAATTTTTTAGTGTTCTTTATATACGAAACAGTCTGAAATTTGTAAAACTAAATATCTTACAGCATGCAAACAATCTCCTTTCTAGAATAAAAAACAATAAAAAAGCCTTCCGCGCCTTACAAACACAAAGATTGTGTTGTAAGGGGCGAAAGGCTGAATAAATATTGGTTCGCGGTACCACCCTTAATCACTGCTTGAAAGATTTCTAGCAGTCTTAGCAATATGCGTAACGTGCATGTGACGGATAAGCTTACTTTGGAGATGTTCGGCTTATCTATTCAGGAGTGGAACTATTATCGTAGAAATCGCTGATTTACACCAACCATCAGCTCTCTTTGGATTTTCTTGCGACTAGCATGTCTCCGTCGTTATATTTTCGTGTGATTAAATTTGTTAACATCATAATCCTTATTGTTCACCTTTGTCAACAATATTTCTGAAAAAGATTAAAAAACTTGACTTCAGAAGTCGAGAAAGTAACTAAAAACGAACTTTATATTGTTTTATCCAGATTATCGTTCGTCTTTTTGGGAGAGACAATGAAAGCGCTACCGATAGATGTTAAGTCAGATTACATGGGCGTTTAACAAATATTTGAGGTCGGAAATTATACGGAAATATATTGGGATTAAATGGACTACGTGAATTGAAACTTTCTTGGTTTAGTGGAAGAAAGCGAACATTTTTTTCTTGTCACAATTTCGTCAAATTTACAATGTGTAGAAGGTAAACGATCCTTTAGAGAAGAATGTAAGTAATGAAAGATTGATTTTTAGGGGGTATAGAATGATGTATGATGTAGCAATTGTCGGTGCAGGACTGGCAGGATTAGTAGCTGCCTGTGAGTTAGCGGATGCAAAGAAAAAAATTGTTTTAGTAGATCAAGAACCTGAAAATTCAATGGGAGGACAGGCATTCTGGTCCTTTGGCGGTATATTTTTAGTAAATTCACCCGAGCAAAGAAGGCTTGGTATTAAAGATAGTAAAGAGCTTGCATGGCAAGATTGGCAAGGAACGGCTGGCTTTGATCGCTTGGAGGATGAAGATTCGTGGGCGTATAAATGGGCCAAGGCTTATGTAGATTTTGCAGCTGGTGAAAAATATAGTTGGTTAAAGTCTATGGGTATTAAGTTTTTCCCTGTCGTCGGTTGGGCAGAACGTGGTGGATCATTAGCAGGTGGCCACGGAAATTCAGTTCCTAGATTTCATATTGTTTGGGGAACTGGACCAGGCATTGTAAAGCCTTTTGCTGAAAAAGTGAAAAAAGCCATAAAGGATGGATATATAGATTTTAAACCAAGACATCGTGTAGATGAGTTTATTCAACAAGATGGAAGGATTACAGGGATTAGTGGAACAGTTTTGGCTCAAAGCTATGCAATTCGCGGTGAAAAAAGCTCTAGGCTAGGCATTGGCGAATTTTCTTATGAAGCGGGAGCGGTTATTGTGGCGAGCGGTGGGATAGGGGCAAATTTTGATTTAATCAGAAAAAATTGGCCTGCTCGACTTGGTACACCACCCAAAAATATGGTCAGTGGTGTCCCTGCTTATGTCGATGGCAGAATGTTAGAAATTACTGAGCATGCGGGGGGACGTATCGTTAATCGAGACCGCATGTGGCATTATACAGAAGGCTTGAAAAATTGGGACCCTATTTGGCCAAATCACGGCATTCGAATTTTGCCTGGCCCTTCATCATTATGGTTTGATGCAGAAGGCAATCGATTTGGAGCACCCAATTTTCCGGGTTTTGATACGTTAAGCACATTAGAGGCAATTCAAAAAACAGGTTATGATTACTCGTGGTTTATTTTAACTGAAAAAATTATTGAAAAAGAATTTGCATTATCAGGCTCTGAACAAAACCCTGATTTAACAAATAAAAGTATTAGTGATGTTTTGAAACGTGTTTTGCCAGGAGCACCGGGTCCAATTCAGGCATTTAAAAATCATGGTGAGGATTTTGTTGTTGCAAATGATTTAAAGGAGTTAGTTGAAGGGATGAACAAGTTGGCTGGCAATGATCTTCTTGATTTTATCAAAATAAAAGAGCAAATTTTAGCAAGGGGTCGTGAAATGGACAATAAATTTACAAAGGACTTACAAGTTAATGCTATTCATGGCGCAAGAAACTATGTTGGTGATAAATTTGTGCGCGTTGCGAAGCCCCACAAAATATTAGATCCCCAAAATTGGCCACTTATTGCGGTACGTTTAAATATTTTAACGCGTAAAACATTAGGAGGCTTACAGACAAATTTGAATGGTGCGGTGTTAGGAATAGATAGTCAGCCTGTACCGGGTTTATTTGCAGCTGGGGAAGTTAGTGGTTTTGGCGGTGGCGGTGTACACGGTTACCGTGCTTTAGAAGGGACATTTGTTGGTGGTTGTTTATTTAGTGGCCGACAGGTAGGGCGTTACTTGGCAAAAGGACAATGAAGACAAATTTGAGGCGGGATTTAGAAAGCGGTAGAGAGGGGGAAATGCTCGGGTACCTTGTGGAATCGCTCAGGTAAGCCGGGAAAGTGATCGGGTGCCATAGAAAATCGCTCGGGTACCAAAAATATCTGCTCAGGTAAACGCGCAATCATCGCCCTTTACAGACAAGGGAGAGTAACTCGAAAAAAGAGCATCACCACAAATGGATGATGCTCTTTTTTCTTATAAAGAAGTATTTTGAACTTCAGCGATTTTAGCGATTTGTTCCTCAATCTGCTCTTTTGTCCAACCATTCTCTTCAACGAAGAAGTTGTGTGTTGCGCGGCGGCATTCGTCTGAACAGCTACGCATATAGAAGGCCTCATGCTCTTCCTCGCAAAGCATTAATTTATGGCATTCGGGATTTGCGCAGTTTGTATAACGTTCTGTCGGTTCACCAGTGAAGAAATCCTTGCCGACAATAACATGCTCCACCTGATTAATCGGTACACTACGACGTCGATCAAAGACAAACATTTGTCCATCCCATAGTTGACCTTTTACCTCAGGGTCTTTAGCATATGTGGCAATTCCGCCATGTAACTGACCAACACTTTCTCCATAGCCTTCACGTTTTAACCAGCCAGAGAATTTTTCACAGCGAATACCACCTGTGCAGTAAGTTAAAACTTTCTTGCCAGCAAAATCTTCTTTATGGGCCTCCATCCAATCCGGTAGATCACGGAAGTTTTCGATATCTGGGCGAATAGCACCACGGAAATGGCCGAGGTCATATTCATAATCATTACGTGCATCAATAACTACAGTATTGTCCTCCTGCATACGTTCCATAAATTCCTTTGGTGATAAATAATCTCCTGTTATTTCTAAAGGATTAATATCATCTTCTAAACCAAGGTGTACAATTTCTCGACGAGGGCGGACATGCATTTTTTTAAAGGTATGCCCTTCAGCTTCATCTATTTTCCACATAATGTCGCTAAAAAGAGTGTCTGCCTTCATATGATTCATGTAAGCATCAGTTTGCTCGACTGTACCTGAAACGGTTCCATTAATGCCTTCATATCCAACTAAAATACGACCAAGAAGCCCGATTTCTTTACAAACTGCTAAATGTTCCTCTGCGAATGCTACAGGGTCTTCAATAGCTATATATTTATAATAAAGTAATACACGATAGTCTTTCTGTGTCACAATCATTAACCACCTTTAAATCAATATTCGTCATTAAATATAGCATATCAAGTGCTATTTTGCGTAGGAGAGAAGGAGTTTTCTGAAAAAACACGAATAGTACATAGTGAATGACTATTCATATTTGGGGGTGTTGGGATGGAATTTTCAACAATTACATTAGAAAAATTAGATCGCCGTGCAACATTAACATTAAATCGACCACATGCCATGAACGCCATGGATGATGTGATGATGCGTGAACTAGCAGAATGCTTTGAAGCTCTACAGCAAGAACAAGAAATACAAATTCTCGTTATTCGCGGGGAAGGAAAAGTCTTTTCCGCAGGTGGCGATATTAAAGCGATGCTAGATCCAAATAAGCCACTAAATATTAATGAGGCAATGGTTTATTTATCACGTATTGTTAAAGCGTATTACCAGCTACCGATGATCGTCATTGCAGCAGTTCATGGAGCATCAGCTGGATTAGGCTTTAGTCTAGCGTTAGGGGCAGACATAGTTGTGGCATGTGAAAATAGTAAGCTGGCTATGAATTTCATAGGTATAGGGCTCATCCCTGATGGTGGCGGTCATTTCTTTATGAAGGAACGTGTGGGTACTGTCAAAGCGAAACAAATGATTTGGGAAGGTAAAGTATTAACTGCATCGGAAGCTCATGATGAAGGGTTAATTGACTACGTTGCACCAGATGGGACTGTTTTTGCGATTACTGACCAACTAGTTGGAAAAATGCTTGCTTCTCCAATGGCATCGATGATTACGACTAAAAAAATTCTACATGCTCAAAATTTACCGCAATTAGAGAGTATTTTATCGATGGAAGCAGCGGGGCAAGCAGCGATGCGTAAAACGGCCGATCATTTAGAGGGAATCCATGCATTTGTAGAGAAAAGAGCACCTGCCTTTGTAGGAAAATAAATTTAACTACTTCTTTCAGTGGGCGGCCAAACACCCGCTGAAAGAAGTAAAAAGGAAAGAAAAAAGGCGCGTAGAAAAGTATACTACGTGCCTTTTAATAGCCATTTTTAGACATGGAATAAAATTAATTTACCTGAGGAGTTCACAAGGCGATGAGTTTTGTTGGCAACACCTTTTTCTTCGATTTGTTGTAGACCGTTGATTTTTGCAGCCTCATCGTTTTCGAATGTCCATGTTTCATCAAATAATGTTTCCCCAGTTTTTTCAAAAGCTGTAAAACGATAATTCTCCATACAAACCCCACCCTTTACTTAATATATATCTATTATACATAGAAGATTTATAAACTTCACGGTAAAACTAGCTAAAATTTCGATAAATTATGAAAGTTGTGGAAAATTTGAGGCAATACTATTAATGAACATTCTTTGAATACATTTCTCAACTAACGTGAAGTATGATAAAATAGAACAAATATTCGGTTTCGGCGTGATTCACGAATGTCTCATTATAGAAATGAGACAAATCGCAGTTAGTAAATTATTGAAGTAGCAATTCCAATGTACTGAATTAATTACTGCATTGCGAGTGATGAAAGAATAACGACAAGGTATAGATTATTTATTACTTGAGGTGATTGGATGTCAGCAATTCGTTTTTTCCATATGGCGGATTTACATTTAGATAGTCCATTTAAGGGCTTATTTGGTTTACCAGAGCAAAACTTCAAAAAGATTCGAACAAGTACTTTTGAAGCTTTTGATAAAATTATTCAAAAAGCTATTCAGGAGAAACCTGATTTTTTACTGATTGTCGGTGATATATATGATGGTGAAAATCGTAGCTTACAGGCACAAAGACGATTTCAAGAAGCTATGGAAAAACTCTTTCAGCATAATATCCCGGTCATTTTAAGCTATGGTAATCACGATCACTTAAATGGTGCTTGGACACGCTTTGCTTTACCGAGCAACGTTTATGAACTACCAGCTGAAACAAGTGTTGTGCAATTAAAAATACGTGGTCAGCAAGTTAATATTTATGGCTTCAGCTATAGTGACCGTCATATATCGGAATCAATGATTGATAGTTATCCTGTTGCACAGGACCAGCATGCTATTCATATTGGTATGCTTCATGGTAGTGAAGCTAGTGATACCTCACATGCTGTTTATGCACCGTTCACAAAAGATCAACTTCTCGAAAAAAACTATCATTACTGGGCTTTAGGGCATATTCATAAACGACAACTTTTACATCAAAATCCACCGATTGTTTATCCAGGCAATATTCAAAGTCGACATCGGAAAGAACAGGGGATAAAGGGCTTCTATGATGTAACCTTGTCGCAAAACTCTACTGATTTGGAATTTGTATCGACATCAGCTGTTGTTTATAACGCAGTAGAGGTGGATTGTACGAATGTGTTTCATGCAAATGAACTCCTAAATAAATGTGAGGAAGCACTGATGCTTAATCGTCAAGAGTATGGGGCGTCTGTTGTTGAACTGCATTTGAAAAATATAGATGAACAATCACAATCTTTATTTGAACATGCTACAGTTGATGCGTGGCTAGAAACAATTCGAGAAGCTGAAGATGGGATTGAACCGATGTGCTGGGTACAAAAGCTTGTGTTACATCAATCATCAGCATTGTATGAGCATACTGCGGCGACTGAATCGGTGATGAATTTAATGGAGCAATGGGACATTTCTGAGTGGAAGGATATTTTAAAGGAACTATACCAACATGCTGGTGGTGCAAGACTGATTGATCCTTTAACAGAACAGGACATTAAAAATTTAATGCACAACGCTCAAGAATTATTAGCAGAAGAAATTCAAAGGGTGTGAATAACATGCTAACGATACAAAAAATCCAAATTTATGGCTTTGGCAAGCATGAAAACATCACCATTACTTTACACGAAGGCGTTACCATTTTTTATGGTATGAATGAAGCGGGTAAAACAACCATTCAACAGTTTATTTTACAAATGCTTTTCGGATTTCCCACGAGACAGCAGACACAACGTAAATATGAGCCGAAAGTATCGACTAAATTCGGTGGTCAGCTTACAATTGGGCATCCAACGTACGGACAATGCACGATAGAACGCATTAAAGGAAAGGCAGCTGGAGATGTCACAGTTTATTTAGAAGACGGAACAATGGGGCATGAGGAACTTTTAGCGAAACTATTATATGGTTATTCAAAGGCTTCCTTTGAGTCCATTTTCTCCTTTTCATTACATGAACTACAGGGCATTGAAAAAATGTCAGAGGAAGAGCTCACACATTTGTTGCTTGCCTCTGGGACAACAGGGATTCAACAGCTATCGTCTCTAGAAAAGAAAATGGACAAAGATGCTGGTGAGCTTTTTAAAAAAACAGGCAAAGTGCCACTCATTAATCAAAAATTGGAGCATGTAAAAAAGCTAGAACGCGCAATTAAACAAGAACAAGGTAATATTCAGACCTTTGAGGATAAATTATTACAATTACAACAGCTCGATCAAAGGCTAGAAGGGTTATATAGTCAGCAAAAAACACAGCAGCAAAATTGGCAGCAGCTCACAATTCTTCAGCAGGCAATGCCGCTTTTAAAACAGCAAAAAGCTTTCGAACAGACGCGAAAGAGCTATGAACATGTGCAGTTTCCGCCTGAAGGGATCCGACGTTATGAGCAATTAAAGGATCGGCTTATGCATGAAACACTACAAATGCAGCAGCTGAAGGAGCAGTATCAGGAACTACAAAAAAAGCTACAATTAACAGTGGACGAGCAAGTTATTACTGAAATGTCTCGACTTTTAAATAGAGAAGCAACATGGAATCAGTTAGTTGTTAAGGAACAGAACTTAATGGATGAGCTGTATTTAATCGAGCAAGAAATAGAAGCGCAGTTTCGTTTGTTAGGTGTTCAGGAAAAAACAGCGCAGGAAATTCTGCTTGAGGAAACAGTGTCATTACAGCAAGAGGAACAGTTTCAACAACAGTTAAGCCTATTAGAAGAAGCAGAAGAAGAATTGAAATTTCATTTGCGTTCGTTGGAGCAACTACATGCAGAATTAGATACAACTGCTCAACTAAAACAACAGCTTCAACAAGAGTCATTATCTACAGAGGAAGAACATATTTTAGCACAGTGGCCTCAACGTAAGCGAAAGCTTGAACAATTGCGCTATGGAAGGTCACAACGCTCGAAACAACAACAACCAAGTGTTTTTATATTTATGGTGTTAGCCATAAGTATGCTTTCGTTTATTTATGGTGTTTTGGAAAAAAATATGGCTGTCATCGTTGTAGGAGCGGTTATGTCGCTGATCATTATTTTATATTTGAAATTTGCTAGACAAGCACATGAAGTGCCGAGTAAACAACAAAGTCAGCAAATACGTGAGTTAGAGCAGGAGGAAAATGTTGCTCAAGCTATCCTGCTGAAAAAACAAAAACTTGAAGATCGCTTGTTACATGTAAATGAGCAACAGCAAGAGAAAGAACGCCAATATGTGAAACTTGAATATAAAATTCAGCGGGCTGAGCAGGTGAGTGAAGAGGCCACTCAGTCGCTTCAACATTTTTTAAGGCGCTATCGGATAGAGGGAAATATACCGAAAACATTATTACCAGAGCTGTTTATGCGCATTCGCGGTGCTCAAGAGTTAGCAGCAAAAAAGAAGAGTACATTTACTCTTCTGCAAACGGTACAAGCGGAGAAAATCGATTCCCTAGAACAAGTGCAGCGAGTCTTACATGGAGAGTATAGTGAGCAAGAAATCTTTATGCATTTGCGTAATACATTCCTTACTTTACAGCAGGAGCAACAGATAGCTCTACAAGCAAAAGCGCAGTTGACTAGCCTTCAGACCAAAATTCAAGGAGTTCAATCACATATAGACAGCTATGAGTCTGAAATTACTCAGTTATATAATGCTGCGAATGTTCAATCAGAGAAGGCTTATTATGAAACTCATGAACAATTTGAGCAACAACAAAAAATATCAACAGAACTTCAAGCCATTCAGAGTCAGTTACTCTCGCTGAATGTAGACAACGAACAGTCATTAATAGACGAGGAACAGCTTAAAGAAAAACTACTTGCTTTAGAAGAAGAGCGTGGTGCAATGCAGGTAGCCATAGATCATTGCTTAGAACAACGCGCGACACTACAAATCCAAAAGGAGAATCTTCTAAATGACGAGAAATATGGTCAATTGCTTCAACAGTTTGAAGAGGAGAAATCAGTGCTGCAACAGCTAATAGGGCAATGGGCTACAAAAAAGGTATTGGCTACTGCGATTCATGAAACATTGTTCCGCTTAAGAGAAGAAAAACTACCATCTGTTTTGACAGAGGTTAATGCAATATTCAATTTGTTAACAGGTGGACGTTACGAGAAGCTTTTAATTAATGATGAAGGCTATTTTGTTACACAGGATGTTTCTGGATTACGTTATCAAATGGCAGAATTATCACAGGCAACGAAGGAGCAAGCTTATATTTCGTTGCGCATGGCACTAGCAAAAACACTGACAACTTCTGCTCCATTTCCATTTATTATGGACGATCCTTTTGTCCATTTTGATCGAAACCGTACAGACAAAATGGTACAATTAATGAAAGAAGTAGGATATGAACGTCAAATTTTATATTTTACTTGCCATGACGGGATGCTCGAGCATTGGCAGAAAGACCAAATAGTCAATGTAGGAGCACTAGCAAATGAAAGGGGAGTGGCGTCAACATGAAGGGTATTACGACGCTCCAGGTTGGAGAATCAGTTGATCAATTTTTATTAATTAAACAGGCGACAAAAGGAGTTACCACAGTTGGAAAGCCATTTATGTCACTGTTGTTACAAGATAAAAGTGGAGATATTGAGGCAAAGCTATGGGATACAAATGATGATCATGAAAAAATGTATCACGCTGAGGCAATTGTCCGTGTAGGTGGAGAAATTCATGACTACCGTGGCAAAAACCAATTGCGTATAAAATCAATCCGTGTAGCAAAACCGGAGGAGGGAATTGCTATTAATGATTTAGTTCCTTCCTCAGCAACTCCAAAAGAAGAATTATATGAAGAATTGACGCAATTTTTCTTTGATATTAAAAATCCAAATATTTCTCGAATTACACGTGCAGCTATTAAAAAACATCAGGATGCTATTTTAGTATATCCAGCTGCAACGAAAAATCATCATGATTATGCATCTGGTCTTCTGGATCATATGGTGTCAATGTTAAGACTAGGAAAAGCAATTGCTGATTTATATCCTACATTAAATCGAGATCTGTTATATGCAGGGATTATTCTGCATGATATCGGTAAGGTTGTTGAGCTATCAGGGCCTGTTGCAACAATGTATACTGTTGAAGGGAATTTACTTGGTCATATTACTATTATGGTCAATGAAATTGCCAAGATTGCTAGTGAACTAGAGATCGAGGGCGAGGAAGTTATGCTATTGCAACATATGGTGCTCTCTCACCACGGTAAAGAAGAATGGGGTAGCCCGAAAAAACCGATGATTCAAGAAGCAGAAATCTTGCATTATATTGATAATATTGATGCAAAGATGAACATGCTAGCACGTGCATTAGGTAAAACAGCACCAGGTGAATTTACTGAGCGACTATTTCCGCTTGATAATCGATCGTTTTATAAGCCCTCTATTAAATAGATGTAGATTTGAGGTTTCGTAGGGGATGCTTTGTCTATAAGTTGATTGGATTCGAGGCTCGGGACAGGTCACAGATGAGCCCCTTAGTAAAGGAACGAAGGCTAAAACATCTAACACCTTTGTGAAAAAATGAAATAGCATATAAAAGAAAAGAGGATTCATTTTGATTATACTTTATTCAAAATGAATCCTCTTCATTTGCCTTACATATGTGTTTTCAAGATACTTTTTGTATATAAAAAGGGTTACGCCTGTATAAGCGTAACCCTTTTTCATATAGTAAAATAACAACAAATTTAGATTACTTTTTGTCAGTATCTTTTTTACTTTCTTTTTCAGCGTCTTCTTGAGCTTTTTTAATTGCTTCTTCTTGAGCTTTAGCTTGCTCTTCACTTGTTGTTGTAAGAGCCTTGATAGCAGGTTCTAACTCTTTATCAGATGTTTTTATATCAGCATCTTTTGCCATTTTTGCAATGATATCTTTAAGAATTTGTTGGCTTTCACCGGATTGAGTTAATTTAGCAAGCATTTGTGTACGAATGTTTTCTTCTTCGTCTTTGAATGCGCCAACACCTTTTACATCACGCTTGTCCGTAATTTCAATAACGTGGTAACCAAAGCTTGTTTGAACTGGTTCACTTAAAGTATTTACAGGAAGGGCATAAGCAGCATCGTTAAATTCATCTACCATTGCACCAACAGAGAACCAACCAAGCTCTCCGCCTTTTTCAGCAGAGCCAGTATCAGTTGAGTATTCTTTTGCTACATCCGCAAATTTAGCGCCGCCTTTAATTTTGGCAATGACTTCTTTAGCTGTTTTCTCATCTGCTACTAAAATATGACGACCATTTAACTCTGTTTTCATTTGCTCATAATGTTTTTTTACATCTTCTTCTTTAATAGCTTTATCTTTTAAAGCCTTTTCTTGAAGAAGTTGAATACGTAAAGACTCTTTAAAGCCTTCTTTCGTTAAGCCATATTGAACAAGAGCTTGGTCAAGGTCATCACCTAATTGTGAAACTGTATTGTCGTACGCCTCTTTAAGTTCTTTATCTGATACTTTATATTTATCAGATAATAATTTTTCAGTCACCATTTGTTGAACTACATGAGAACCTGTTAAATTTTTTGCTGATTCATTAAAGTCAGCGACTGAAATGTCACCTGATTTAGAAGTAACAACTGTTTTACTGTCCCCTCCGCTACAAGCACCAAGCGCTAATACCGAAGCAGCTAATGTTAAAGATAATACTGTCTTTTTCATAGTGGATATTCTCTCCTTACATGGTTTCGTCCATTTTTCACTATAACATAAACGTTTTAAAAACAAAATGGTTCCCCTTGAGTATAGCCTATATTTCAAATTTTCAAGCGCATAGGATATATAAAAGAAAGGGGGTGAAGTTATGAGCAGCGGAGGATATGGTGGCGGTGGCTACGGCTCAGGCTTTGCTTTATTAGTTGTGTTGTTTATTTTATTAATTATCGTTGGTGCAGCGTTCCTATACTAATTAATAAAAATAACGAAAAGCTAAGGATTTAACGTCCTTAGCTTTTTTACAATGTAAGGCATCCGCACCGCATTTTAGGTCACGTCACAAAAATATGATTGGTCAGACCGAGTTATCACATTAGGTGTCCAAAAGGAAGCGGATGCACTTTTCTTCTTAACTATACTGCATATAAAATTTCAATATAAAATGAGACAAGTAAAATTGTTATAAGTATATTGATAGTTCGGAATACTTTTGGTTGTTTTTCTTCGGGAATTTCACGTCGCATGCACAGCGCATAAGTCATGCGGTTTATTTGAAATAAATAGAATACCGAGAATAGAACTACAATCATTAACAGCAAGTCTATTCCTCCCCTCTTTCAGTATTAATAGCATAACAAAAAACGTCAATAAAACACAAGTACAAGCAATTTAGTGAATAGTAGGTGGCACTAAAATTTCATAGCCCTTAGGCGTCTCTTCAATCTGGGAGTCTTTAGGCGAATTCGATAAATATTTCACATATAGAATATCAATTACACATAGACTACAATGGTAAGCTAAAAGTAATGTGCCGTAATGTGTGTACGCAGGGAATAGCAGTGTACCTAATATAATGCTTGTATTTAAAACAATAAATGGTGTAAGTAAAGCTAAAATATAACGATTTTTCGATAAAGGTTCACGGATACGCATGTGTAGCACAGGAATAACATAAAATTGGGTACGCACACGCAATTTTAAATGTTGACGTAAATCATACAATGCTAGAAAGTGTAAGCATTTGTGGATTGGATAGATTGCGAATACAGCAATTACAAATAGCCAAAATAAACGATCTGTATAGTGCTCATCATTAAATAAATTAAATGATACATAGGAAAGAGAGAATACAGTTAAAAAAGCAAATACAGCCATGATTATAATACGCGTTGTTCCGTAATGATGTTCAAGATTTAATATTTTCCAACAATGCATGATTATCACCTCCGTAGTATGAATGGTCCTATCTAATGTAAATTGAATTATGCTAGAATGCAAGAAAAAGGAGGTATCTCAGAAAAATTTCTGAAGTACCTCTTTTAGCATGAATTTATAAGCTCTTTGGCCAATAAGTTAGTGATTGCTAACACTTGACTCTAAAGCCTAATATTATCACTTTTATCCTTTTACAGTTGGACGTTCTTCTACCTTATCAAAGGACTCACGGAAGTGCTGGAAGGAACGCTCAAAAATGTCGATGAAGTCCTCACCGTATATATTGCGAATAACCGCCATAACATCTAAAAATTCTGGGAAGCGGCCGTATAGATCCTTTAAAGCTAATGAGCCTTCTAGCACAGAATGATACGTATTATGATAATTACTATTCATTTCAACAATAAGTTCTGTACCTGCTTCTGTTAACTCAACGTACGTATTACGCTTATCGTCATCCCGCTTTGAAAACTTAAGGAATCCACGTTCTTCTAATTTTTTAGAAAAATTAAATGCTGTAGAAACGTGCATCACCCCGAATTTTGCCACATCAGAAATTGAAGCCCCTTTTAAATGATACGAAATCCATAAAATATGATGTTCGTTAATATTTAAATCGTAGGGTTTAATCCATTGCTGCCAATCTTTCTCCACTGCTTTCCATAAGGCTTTTGATAATTGCGCAATTCTTTGACTATAAAGCATCGCTTCTTTTTGAGTGTATAATTCCTCTGACAAAGCCATCACCTACTGCTTTCTTTAACATTTTAAAAATATTATAGCAATAAAGGAAAAAAGTTTAAAGTTAGAAAAATTAAAAAATTGAAAAGTGGTTAAAAAATAACATTATATAGATTGAAATTGATAAAAATATAGTTTATTTATCAGATGAAAGGACTTTAGTCGCTACCTTTTTCTTGTGGTTTTTTCTTTTTTTCTGTAAATTGTGCAACGTTTTTCTCGATTTCGCTTATTGAATTCTGTAATGCTTCTATTTCTTGTTGCAAGTTATTTTTTGACGGCTCGATTTCTTCAGTAAATGTAGTAATAGTTTGTTTTAAATCATTTATTATTAGTGGTATATTATTTTTCATTTCATTTGTGAGTGAATTAACGGATTGTTTAACTGTGCCTGCTTGCTGTTTTACATCTAAAAGCTTGTCCTTTGTGCTTGCAACATTTGCTCGCAAATTAGTACGTAATTGTTGTCCTGATTGAGGAGTTGAAAAAAGTACAGCGATTGTACCACCGACAATCCCGGCTGTCAGTCCAAATAAAAATGGTTTTGCTTTCATTTTGAATACCTCATTTCTGTAATGATCATGTGTTACCTATTATTAAACCATGAAATGCACAAATACAAAAAGAAAAAAGAAACTAAACGAGTGATTTTGAATCACAGTTTAGTTTCCTTTGTAGATGAACGTGCATTTTTATTAAATTGAAATAGCTGTTTGGAATTTAGAACGTTTCACTAATTTTGCAACTATAGGATAAATAATTGCAAAAGCAATAACATTAAATACTACAGCAGGTAATACAACGCCTACAAACAGAACAGCGAATGTTGCACCAACGTTTGCATTAAATACAAAAAGTGCGACTGCTAAAAAGACAGTTCCAGATAAAATTGTTCCTAAACCAACTAAGCAAGCAGATACTGCGAAATGGCTTGCCAATTTTTTTAGCACCATTAAGACAGCTAAAAAGACAAAGCCTGTTACTGCTTTATCGATAATATTTGGAACAAGACCGGCTGGAAATGTTGTAAACAATCCTGAAAGTGCTCCTGTTGCTAAAGAAAGTAAGAACGTTTCTTTAATAGTAGGGAACAATAAAATGCCAATAAACATCATTGTTAGCATGAAATCAGGCTTCATGCCATTTACCATACCTGGTGTGACCACGTAAAGGGTAGCACCAACACCAACTAAAAGGGCCATTAATACTAAATTCTTTGTATTCATTTCTAATCTCTCCTCGACTATGCTAATCTTTTTTTGTCTCCTAACGTGTCCTCATGACCGTTAGCGAAACTTATTTGTGATTGTACGCTATAAATTTTAA
Organism: Lysinibacillus sp. CTST325; assembly: GCF_054665055.1. NCBI lineage: Bacteria > Bacillati > Bacillota > Bacilli > Caryophanales > Bacillaceae > Lysinibacillus > Lysinibacillus sp. CTST325. The sequence continues at coordinate 70,493 of NZ_BAAFHO010000012.1, forward strand.
AATTGCAATACACAATTCTGACAATTAGCGTGTCCCAGAAATCAATTATTGAAGGTTAGCTTTAATGCTTTCAGCAACTTCAGTTAATTGCTCTGGTGTATATTTTTGCGTTTGCCAAATTAAGCCCAAGCCTTCTTTTTCATCGTAACGCGGAATAAAATGTAAGTGATAGTGGAAAACGGTTTGTCCAGCTGCAGCACCATTATTATTAATTGTATTAAGTCCAATTGGATTAAAAGCAGCCTTAATAGCATTTGCAATTTTCGGTGCTACTGCATATAAATTACGAGCTACATCCTCAGGCATTTCGAATAGATCCTTACAGTGATGTTTTGGAATTAATAGTGTATGACCTTTTGCAACGGGCGAAATGTCAGTAAATGCATAGACATGCTCGTCTTCATAAATTTTTGTACTTGGAATAGATCCATCAATGATTTTGCAAAATAGGCAATCGCTCATTTGAAAATTCCTCCTTATTTTATATGTAAGTACATTCTATCATACTCATAACTGTATCATTTGCTAATTTTTGATAAAATATAAACTAGAAGAGGAGTGAGGGCATGACGGTATTAGAAGTACAACATGTGACAGGTGGTTATACAAGAAAGCCTGTTATTAAAGATTTATCATTTGCGATTGAAAAAGGAGAGCTTGTTGGCTTAATAGGCTTGAACGGCGCTGGGAAAAGTACAACGATTAAGCATATCATCGGAACAATGCTTCCAAAAGAAGGCGACATTCGTTTGAATGGTGTGACGTTAAAGGAAAATACGGACAAGTATCGTACAGCATTTTCCTATATTCCTGAAACACCTGTATTATACGATGAGCTAACATTACGTGAACATTTAGAATTAACTGCAATGGCTTACGGTTTAGATGAAGCAACACTTGCAGCTCGTTCACAAATATTATTAAAAGAATTTCGAATGGAAAAGCGACTTAATTGGTTCCCTTCGCATTTCTCAAAGGGGATGCGTCAAAAGGTTATGATTATGTGTGCCTTTTTAGTCAATCCAAGTCTTTACATTATTGATGAGCCTTTTGTAGGGCTCGACCCACTTGGGATTCAATCATTGCTTGATCAGATGGATGAAAAGAAAAAAGAGGGCGCTTCTATATTAATGTCCACGCACATTTTATCGACCGCTGAAAAGCATTGTGACCGCATCATTTTATTGCATGAAGGACGTGTGCGAGCACAAGGGACAATGGAGGATTTACGCAAGGCATTTGCGATGCCACATGCGACATTGGATGATTTATATATTGCAATGACAAAGGAGCGCGACCATGAAGAACTTGCGTGATGTATGGTCCTCTCGCTTCATGCACTATATAGGTGAAGTGCAAAAATATATGCGGTTTATTTTTACAGGGCATTTAGCGATTGTACTAGTATTTCTTATCGGAGCAGGGGGCTATCAATATAGTGAATGGCTAAAAGTTGTACAGCCTGATTTTCCAGCAGAGGTATTAATCGCAGTATTTGTAGGGATTTTACTAGCATTTAGTCGTCCAACTTCACTTTTGAGAGAGCCAGATCAAGTGTATTTATTACCTTTAGAATCAAAAATGTCGCAGTATTTCAAAAAGGCGTTAGCGTGGACGTTTTGGTCACAGGTGTGGATTGTGGCAATTGTTTATATCGTTAGTATCCCTTTACTAAAGGCAGTTACTGAATTAACTACAATTGAGATTTGGTCCGTGTTCCTACTTATTATTATATTGAAGTATTTGAGCGTTCAGGGTGAATTTAGCTTTCGTTATAGTGAACGCGGTCAAATGATATGGGTGGACAGGCTAATTCGAGCTGTTATCTTTAGTGTTGCTGTGTACATGGGGCTTCATATGCAGCTTATTTTAGCGGTTGTTGCTGCTGCAATTGGGTGTGTGTATATTGTAATATTTAGAAAAAAATGCACGGGTGAGCCTGTTCCATACGAGCATTTTGTGAAGCTTGAACAAAATCGCATGATGAGCTTCTATCGTTTTGCTAATTATTTCACAGACGTTCCACATCTACGTGGTAGCATCCGTCGTCGAGGTTGGCTTGACTGGCTTTACAAATTTGTGCCATACAACAAGGATAATACTCAAAAATACTTGGTGTTCCGTACATTCATCCGAACAGATGATCATTTTTATTTATGGTTCCGTTTAACAGTGATTTCAGCTGTTATTGCAGCCTTTGTAGATATACCAGTCGTTTCATGGATTGTTGCAGGTGCATTAAGCTTTGCTACAACTATACAATTAAAGTCTGCTTTATTATCAAGCGGCGAATTCCGCATGGACATGCTTTATCCTTTACCTGATGAAGCACGCAAGGTAGCAGTCAATCAAATTGTACGTCTTGCAATGATCACTCAAGCTATTATAGTTGGTCTATGTGGTATCACACAGCCAATGTTTTATGTAACTTTTATTATCATACTGGTTGTCGGTGAATTAACTGCTAAGGTCTCAAAACCCTGATATTCAAATAATCATCAAAAGCTCATTTCTCCAATAAAAGATTTGGAGAAATGAGCTTTATTTTCTATTCTACTAATTGATAGTCTAGTACTGCTGTTAATAATACCTTTGCAGCAATGAGCATACCTTTTTCATCTATATCGAATTTTGGATGATGATGTGGTGCATATTCAGCTGGTTTGGCTCCAGTAAAGAAGAAAGTACCTGGTTTTTCCTCTAAGTAGTAAGAGAAATCTTCAGCCCCCATACTTGCTTTAACTTCAGTAACATCGCAAATATCCTGTGCGATATTACGCACAAATAGTGTTTCTTTCTCATGATTTACAACCGCAGGGTAGCCACGACGATAATCCAGTTCAATTGTACAATCATGCGCAATTTCTGTACCTTGGATAACCCGTTTAAACTCACGCTCCATCGTTTCACGAACATCTTTATCAAATGTCCGAATTGTACCATTTAAATAGGCTGTATCGGCAATAATATTGTCAGCATTAGATGCTACGAATGAACCAACTGATAAAACAGCCGATTCGATCGGGTCAACTCGACGTGCGACAAGTTGTTGTAAATTCATAACAAGCTGAGAGCCAATAACGATCGCATCCTTTGTTTGATCTGGATGAGCACCGTGACCGCCCTGACCTTGAATTTTCATTTCAAAACTATCAACAGCAGCCATCGTTGGACCGACGCGGTAGCCAATCATGCCTGTTGGATGGTTGGAAGATAGATGTGTACCAAAAATAGCATCAACGCCATTCAAAGCACCGGCCTGTACCATCCCGATCGCTCCGCCTGGATCAGCCTCTTCAGCGTGCTGATGAATTAGTACATATTCTCCTGCTAATTCATCGCGCATTTCCCACAATAGCTTACCGACAATTAACAAAGTAGCTGTATGACCATCATGCCCGCAAGCATGCATAACACCAGACACAGTTGATTTGTAGGGTACGTCTTTTTCATCTTGTATAGGCAGTGCATCAAAGTCTGCTCGTAAGGCAATCGTTTTGCCAGGCTTGCTTCCCTTAATCCGTGCAATTAAACCGTATCCACTGACATTAGCTTCAACCGGTACGCCTAGATTTTTATAAAATTGAATAATATAATTAGCGGTTTCTCGCTCCTGGAAGCTCAGCTCCGGATGCATATGTAGATGACGACGAATCGCCACCATTTCATCAAAATGGGCATCAATCTTTTCAAGTAGACATTGGTTCACAGTAAAACCTCCTTAAACAGATTATCCTAGATTTTTATTAATAACATAATAGTTTCACTAACTGGATAAACAGTGGGTCAGCACTTCTTATAAAAGAATATTCTTGGCAAGAGTAATGAATTCCACGCGTTCTGGAGAATGCCCTCGGAAGGGCAGCGAATACTCGCGCACCCCCCCGGAGGATTCCCGCGGAAGAGAAGCGAATACCCGCGCATCCTGGAGATGCCCGCGGAAGAGAAGCGAATACCCGCGGAAGAGCATCAAATACCCGCGAATTCGAGTAGAATACCCGCGGAAGAGCATCAAATACCCGCGAATCCAAGGAGAATACCCGTGGAAGAGCATCGAGTACTCGCGCCTCCAGAGAAAACCCGCGGAAGGTAAGCGAATACCCGCGCCCCCGGAGAATACCCGCGGAAGAGCATCAAATACCCGCGAATCCAAGGAGAATACCCGTGGAAGAGCATCGAGTACTCGCGCCTCCAGAGAAAACCCGCGGAAGGTAAGCGAATACCCGCGAATCCAAGGAGAATACCGCGGAAGAACATCGAGTACCTGCGCCTCAGAGAAAACCCGCGGAAAAACAGCGAATACCCGCGCCCCCAGAGAATACCCGCGGAAGAGCATCAAATACCCGCGAAACTGAGTAGAATACCCGCGAATCCAAGGAGAATACCCGCGGAAGAGCATCGAATACCCACGCCCCCGAAAGATCCCCATGGAAAGCAGTGAATCCCCGCACGCTTCAACTAATCTTCATTTTCTTCCTTTGGAGCAGCGCTATAGGTTGTGACATATGAAGCTGCTGAGAAAATATTTTGCTGATTCACACCTGTTGGTTCTTTACGTTCAGCGTGTGCAGATGCAAAGGCCTTTGAGCTTTTCCATGCTTCAAACGAATGAGGGCCGTTCCATTGTGTCATGACAATGTATGTTTCACTATTTAATGGACGAAGAAGTCGAAATGCTACAAAGCCTGGCTCATCTTCTATAGCGCCTGCTCGATTTAAAAAGCGATGTTCAAAAACTGGTCGACCCTCATCTGTAACGGGAATATTGTTGAATACAAAGAAGCCGCGTTCTTCTATATCATTTACTGAATCTAGCACTTCAAACTTACGAGGTGTGGCAAAAACTGATTTTCTTTCAGTTTCGTGTATAAGCACAGAGTTCCCTTCTCCGTGTATTAAAGTCATTCCCTCGTTTGGGTATTTATTCTTTAGCTGTTCTAAAAAATCACCTGTACCAGAAGTTAAATAAATATACATAAAATTGACCCCCTTATAAATTTTCGTAATATAGCGTGATTATCTCCATTTAAGTGGAAGTCTATAGCTTTGTCAAAAAAGAAATTCCTTAGAAAGAACAATTTTATGACATTTTACTATGAAAACTATACAATAACAGAGGAAGCGTTTACTATTGAAAACGGATATCAATAATAACGGAATAAATAAGAGAATTTTACGATATGAATTTTATTGAGGGGAAGGAACTATTCATGACAACTTTTAATGATACTCTTCTACGTGCTGCACGAGGAGAAAGAACTGAACATACACCAGTATGGTATATGCGACAAGCGGGACGCTCTCAGCCGGAATATCGTGCGATTAAAGAAAAGTATTCTTTAGAGGAAATTACACTTCAACCTGAGCTTTGTGCATATGTAACGCGATTACCAGTAGAAAACTACAATGTTGATGCAGCAATTTTATACAAAGATATAGTAACTCCACTCCCTGGTATTGGGGTAGATGTGAAAATCAAAGCAGGCGTAGGTCCTGTCATTTCAAATCCTATTCGCTCAGTCGCTGATATAGATAAACTAGGCGAATTCAATGCGAAAGAACATACACCGTACGTTTTAGAAACAATAAAAATGCTATCAGAGGAACAACTAAATGTACCTTTAATCTGCTTTGCAGGTGCGCCATTCACTCTCGCAAGCTATATGATTGAAGGTGGTCCTTCAAGAAACTATAATAAAACAAAATCATTTATGGTATCAGAGCCTCAAGCTTGGTTTGCATTAATGGACAAATTAGCTGACATGATTATTTCTGATGTTTCTGCCCAAGTCGAAGCGGGAGCAAAAGCTATCCAAATATTTGACTCGTGGGTAGGTGCTTTAAATGTTGAAGACTATCGTGTATTCATTAAACCGATTATGACACGTATTTTTGCTGAACTGAAAAAAGAAAATGTGCCACTTATTCAGTTTGGTGTCGGTGCAAGTCATTTAGCGAAAGAATGGAATGATTTACCGATTGATGTTGTTGGCTTAGATTGGCGTTTACCAATTAAAGAAGCACGTGCAAACGGTATTACTAAACCAGTACAAGGCAATTTAGATCCATCACTATTACTTGCTGATTGGTCAATTATTGAAAAACGCACGAAAGATATTATCGATCAAGGTTTAGAAATGCCAGGGCATATCTTTAACCTAGGTCACGGTGTATTCCCAGAGGTAGATCCAGAAGTGTTAAAACGTTTAACAGCTCTTATTCATGAGTATAGTGCTCAACAAATCCAAGCACGCTCTTAATATAGATGTGAACAAGATATTAACTCTCATATTTCTTTTTTATGAATGAGATCTCGATTTCATCGTAGAAAGGGTGCTGTCCAACCTAATGAATTGGACAGCTTCTTTTTGTCAAATACTATACGATTAAAGATATATTTAACTATTATTTAGAGGTGAAAAGGTAATGAAAGAAGTTAAAGGCTTATTAGTCATGGCATATGGAACACCCTATAAAGAAGAAGACATCGAACCTTACTATACACATATTCGTCACGGTCGCAAACCTTCAGAAGAGCATTTAGAAGATTTACGCAGTCGTTATGAAGCAATCGGTGGTTTATCGCCACTTGCTGCAGCTACTAAAGCGCAGGCTGAGGCTTTATGTGCACGTTTAAATGAAGTACAAGATAATGTGGAATACAAATTATTTATCGGATTAAAGCATATCCACCCATTCATTGAAGATGCTGTAGAAGGAATGGTAGCGGAAGGTATTAAAGAAGCGGTTTCTATCGTATTAGCTCCTCACTTCTCAACGTTCTCTATTAAATCATATAATGGTCGTGCAACAGAAGCGGCTGGAGATCGATTAACAATTACTTCTGTAGAATCTTGGTATGATGAACCTAAGTTCATTGAGTATTGGAAAATGAAAGTGAATGAAACGTTTAATGCAATGTCTGAAGAAGAACGTGAAAAAGCATGTTTAATCGTGTCTGCACATTCACTTCCAGAGAAAATTAAAGAGCTAGGCGATCCATATGAAGATCAATTAATTGAGACGGCTCGACTAATTAAAGAAGCGACAGGTGTAAACAATGTAGAAGTTGGCTGGCAATCAGCAGGACAAACACCTGAGCCATGGATCGGTCCGGATGTTCAGGACTTAACGCGTGAACTTTACGAGCAAAAGGGCTTCCGTTCATTCGTTTATACGCCAGTTGGCTTTGTAACAGAACATTTAGAAGTTTTATATGACAACGATTATGAATGTAAAGTTGTTTGTGATGAACTTGGCGCGAAATATTATCGTCCAGCAATGCCAAATACACACCCGTTATTTATTGATGCAATGGTTGATGCCATTCATAAAAAATTAAGCTAAGCGAAAAGAAAGTGATGATGTTGGTGACTCAGAAAAGACGAAAGGTAGTTGTTGTAGGCGGTGGCATTACTGGCCTCACAGCTGCATTCTATTTGCAAAAAGAAGCAAGCGCAAAAGAATTGCCGTTAGATATCGTACTTGTCGAGTCGTCATTACGTCTTGGCGGAAAAATACAAACACTGAGAAAAGATGGCTTTATTATCGAGCGCGGTCCAGAATCTTTTTTTGATCGTGAGAACTATGTATATGCTTTGGCAAAGGATTTAGGCATTGAACAGGGAATGATTACAAGCAATACAGGACCGACTTATGTTGCCGTTGGTAGTCAATTGTATCCAATCCCGAGTAATCTTTTGTCTGGAGCAAACCCACATGTCTCGTCATTTATTACATCAGGTTTGTTTTCACTTAGCGGGAAAGTTCGTGCGGCGGGGGATTTTTTCATCCCTCGTTCTGCACAGAATGATGACCAACCTTTAGGGCAATTTTTTAGAAGAAGATTCGGTGCTGAAATTGTAGAAAATCTAGTAGAACCATTACTTGCAGGAACATTTGCTGGTGATATTGAGCAGTTAAGCATGCGTTCAACATTCCCACAGCTCTATGGATTAGAACAAAAATATCGTAGCCTACTTATAGGTATGAAAAAGTCTGGTACGAATTTTTTAAGTAACAAACTCAATACGAAAGATAAAGGGATTTTTCAAACATTTAATAATGGTCTTGAGACACTTATCGAAAAACTTGAAGAATCACTACTTCCTGGGACAGTTATGAAGGGTGTTAAAGTTGAGGAAATTGAGCATGGTAAGGATGGGTCAGTCCAAGTTGTGTTAAACAATTTTACACAATTAAAAGCAGATGCTGTTATTATTGCTACACCATTTAATGTGGCAAGAAAAATGTTCAGTAAACACCAGCTATTAAATGAATTGAGTACAATGAAGGCAGCAACTATTGCTACTGTGACAATGGCATTTAAAAAAGATCAGTTAGGTGATCTAGACGCGTTATCATTTTTTGTCTCCCGAAATAGTGATTTTTCAATAACTTCTTGTACTTGGATTAACCGCAAGTGGCCTGGCACAACACCAGATGACTATGTGCTATTACGCAGTTATATTGGCCGAGTCGGCGACGAGGCAATTGTAGCGTTATCTGATACAGAAATTGAAAAAACTGTATTGCAGGATTTAATGAAAACAATTGGTGTAAATGGAGAACCGTCAATGACTGTAGTTTCCCGCTGGAAAAATGCCATGCCACAGTATACGGTAGGACATGAGGCGAAGGTTGAGCGTTCAAAACAAGAATTACGTGAACATTTTCCGAATGTTAAGCTCTCGGGGAGTTCCTTCGAAGGAATATCAATACCTGAGTGCGTTGAGCAAGGTAAAAATGTTGCTGAAGAAATGTTGAAGGAAATGTTTGGGGATTTGTAAGGAAAAAATGGTTATCAGTAAGTAGTACAAACTTGAAGATCAAGGTTTGTACTACTTTTTTTATTTTGCAATTTGATAGGGCAAAGTATATCTCGAATTAAAAACTGGGAAAGTAAGCTTCTACTTTCCCAGTAAAGATCTTAATGCTATGAAATTCGGTGACATGACCAGACAATACCGCCAGAGTTAGCTCCTCCAAGAGTAAGCCCTATCGTTAAACCGTTAGCATTGTAGAATAAATCAATGGTATCACCTGCATTTAAATCGACTTCTCCAGCCAATGTTACCGTCCCATTACCAAGGACAGCGCGTAAAGTCAATACGGCAATAACATTTACATTTAATAAAGGGAATAGCCCGCTTATTAAATTTGTTGTAGCGTTTTGGCGAATAGCAAATGATGGATTGATGCCAGCCCCTAAGGTTACAGTAATTGCTGCAGTCGTTGAGTAGTTGATGGTAGCTTCAAAAGCGTATCTTCCAGTTGTTGGAACAGTGAAAATTCCGGTCGTTGGATTGAATGCTGGTGTTGTGAAATATGGAGCTGCAACACTCCAGTTAGTAATTGTAGTAGAAGCACTTACTGATAAAGCATTAGCAAATGCTGAGAAACCTTCTGTAAATGCTGGTCCGGTAGTCCCAGTAGCGCCAGTAGCACCACGTTCGCCAGTAGCCCCGGTAGCCCCGGTAGCCCCGGTAGAGCCAGTAGCCCCGGTAGCACCAGTTACACCAGTAGCCCCAGTAGAGCCAGTGACGCCACGTTCACCAGTAGCCCCAGTAGCCCCAGTAGCCCCAGTAGCCCCAGTAGCCCCGGTAGCACCAGTTACACCAGTAGCCCCAGTAGCCCCAGTAGCCCCAGTAGCCCCAGTAGAGCCAGTAGAGCCAGTAGAGCCAGTAGCCCCAGTAGAACCGGTAGCTCCGATAGAGCCAGTAGAGCCGGTAGCCCCAGTAGAGCCAGTAGAGCCGGTAGAGCCAGTAGAGCCAGTAGCCCCAGTAGAACCGGTAGCTCCGGTAGCTCCGGTAGAGCCAGTAGAGCCAGTAGCTCCGGTAACGCCAGTAGCCCCGGTAGAGCCAGTAGCTCCGGTAACGCCAGTAGCCCCAGTAGAACCGGTAGCTCCGGTAGAGCCAGTAGAGCCAGTAGAGCCGGTAGAGCCGGTAGAGCCGGTAGAGCCGGTAGAGCCGGTAGAGCCGGTAGAGCCGGTAGAGCCAGTAGAGCCAGTAGAGCCAGTAGCTCCGGTAACGCCGGTAGCCCCAGTAGAACCGGTAGCTCCGGTAGAGCCAGTAGCTCCGGTAACCCCAGTAACGCCAGTAGAGCCAGTAGCACCTGTAGCCCCAGTAGAGCCAGTAACACCGGTAGAGCCAGTAGCCCCAGTAGAGCCAGTAGAGCCAGTAGAGCCAGTAGAGCCAGTAGAGCCAGTAGAGCCAGTAGAGCCAGTAGAGCCAGTAGAGCCAGTAGAGCCAGTAGAGCCAGTAGAGCCAGTAGCTCCAGTAACCCCAGTAGAGCCAGTAGAGCCAGTAGAGCCAGTAGCTCCAGTAACCCCAGTAACGCCAGTAGCCCCAGTAGCCCCAGTAGCTCCAGTAACCCCAGTGGAGCCAGTAGAGCCAGTAGCTCCAGTAGCTCCAGTAACCCCAGTAACGCCAGTAGCCCCAGTAGCCCCAGTAGCCCCAGTAGAGCCAGTTACACCAGTAGAGCCCGTAGCTCCAGTAACCCCAGTGGAGCCAGTAGAGCCAGTAGCTCCCGTAGCTCCAGTAACGCCGGTGGAGCCAGTAGAGCCAGTAGCTCCCGTAGCTCCCGTAGCTCCAGTAGAGCCAGTAGCCCCAGCGTCACCAGTAACACCGGTAGAGCCAGTAGCACCAGTAGAGCCAGTAGAGCCAGTAGAGCCAGTAGCCCCAGTAGAGCCAGTAGAGCCAGTAGAGCCCGTAGCTCCAGTAACCCCAGTAACGCCAGTAGAGCCAGTAGCCCCAGTAACGCCAGTAGAGCCAGTAGCCCCAGTAGCCCCAGTAGAGCCAGTTACACCAGTAGAGCCAGTAACGCCAGTAGAGCCAGTTACACCAGTAGAGCCAGTAGAGCCAGTAGCACCTGTAGCCCCAGTAGAGCCAGTAACACCGGTAGAGCCAGTAACACCGGTAGAGCCAGTAGCACCTGTAGCCCCAGTAGAGCCAGTAGCACCTGTAGCCCCAGTAGAGCCAGTAGCTCCAGTAACGCCAGTAACGCCAGTAGCTCCCGTAGCTCCAGTAACGCCAGTAGAGCCAGTAGCCCCAGCGTCACCAGTAACACCGGTAGAGCCAGTAGCCCCAGTAGCCCCAGTAGAGCCAGTTACACCAGTAGAGCCCGTAGCTCCAGTAACCCCAGTGGAGCCAGTAGAGCCAGTAGCTCCCGTAGCTCCAGTAACGCCAGTGGAGCCAGTGGAGCCAGTAGAGCCAGTAGAGCCAGTAGCTCCCGTAGCTCCAGTAACGCCAGTGGAGCCAGTGGAGCCAGTAGAGCCAGTAGAGCCAGTAGCTCCCGTAGCTCCAGTAACGCCAGTAGAGCCAGTAGCCCCAGCGTCACCAGTAACACCGGTAGAGCCAGTAACACCGGTAGAGCCAGTTACACCAGTAGAGCCCGTAACCCCAGTAACGCCGGTAGAGCCAGTAGCACCTGTAGCCCCAGTGTCACCAGTAACACCGGTAGAGCCAGTTACACCAGTAGAGCCCGTAACCCCAGTAACGCCAGTAGAGCCAGTCGCACCGGTAGCTCCAGTGTCACCAGTAACGCCAGTAGAGCCAGTCGTACCCGTAGCCCCAGTAGCCCCAGTAGCCCCAGTCGCACCAGTAGATCCACGTTCCCCAGTAGAGCCGGTAGCCCCAGTAGAGCCAGTAACACCAGTCGCGCCAGTAGGTCCGCGTTCCCCAGTAGAGCCAGTAACACCAGTCGCGCCAGTAGGTCCACGTTCCCCAGTAGAGCCAGTAACGCCAGTCGCGCCAGTAGGTCCACGTTCCCCAGTAGAGCCAGTAACGCCAGTCGCGCCAGTAGGTCCGCGTTCCCCAGTAGAGCCAGTAACGCCAGTCGCGCCAGTAGATCCGCGTTCCCCAGTAGAGCCGGTAACGCCAGTCGCACCAGTAGGTCCGCGTTCCCCAGTAGCCCCAGTCACACCGGTAGAGCCAGTAGCCCCGGTAGCCCCAGTCGCTCCTGTAGGACCAGTTTTTCCAGTAGGTTTAACAGGAAAAATAGGACAGCTTTGAGGAGGACAAGGACTACAACAACATGGGAATGTATTACATTTGCTGCAAACTCTTTCTTTAAAATTTCCAAAATGCATTGTTTCACCTCCTCTCACAAATATCGTATTCATAGAGGGAAAAGGTGAAATAGACAGTTAACTCCTTGGTTATTCTAAAATATTGATAGCGATAAAAGTATTTTTATTCAATGTATAGTTAAAACCTAATACTAGAATTTAAAAATTTCTTCAATGTACTAAATAACCCATTCATGATAGAGGGAAACTAAAATTTTTCATTACCCTTATTTAAAATACGATCAAAATATGTTTTATTGTGCAGTATTTTTTCGTCATTTGGTAAAAAGGATCTGGCTAATTCATTATGTGCGTTGGCAAGTTCATATTGTTGTAACCGATCAAAGAGGACACAAAGTTGTAAGTGGGGTAACCATGTCGTAAAGGTTTTATTTTGAAAGGGGGCGTTAGGATTTTGTTTGATGTTAAGCGCTTGTTCATACCAAAATATTGCTTCATAATTTTTGGCTTGTTCCATAAAATAAAAACCAAGTCTACAACATGCTTCTGGACGTGGAATATCATATTCAAAGCTTCTTAAAATGGAACTCAAATTATTTTCTGTATCATTTAAATGACAATAACAATCTGCTAATTTGAAACAGGCTCTAATATTATCTTCTACCCAGCCTAATTTAGAAGTTAAAAACGTTTCGTAGTAAAATATTGCATCCTCAAATTGTCCATGATCTAGTAATTCATTTGCGTAATAAAAAGTATCTCGTGGAGAGAGCGGTTCCCCTGATTCAACTAGTTGTTTATAGATCGTAATATTCCGCGAATGATCGTGACTAAGTGGTAAATGACTAACAGCGATTTCACTATCCAGTAGCTTTCCACCGACTTCTAAATATTCGTGTACAGCACCTATCCATTGGAATTGTTTATCTCTTCTAACTAAGCGATATCTTCTTAATAGAGAACTTACATTTCCTTCATTATCAAAGCTTAAATTATAATTCATCGAAACGGCATCTATATCAGGGGTTAAGGATTCTTTTAGTGCTTTGAATTTTTCTTGATCCTCCTCTAATAATACGTCGTCTGCATCTAGCCATAAAATGTACTCCTTTGTTGCCTGTTGGAATGAAAAATTTCTTGCAGCTGCAAAATGATGAATCCATTCAAAATCAAAAATACGATTTGTAAACTGTTTCACAATTTGCTTCGTATTGTCGGTAGAGCCAGTATCGATGATATTAATCTCATCAACTAAGTCTTTTATAGATGCTAGACATCTACCGATGACATCTTCTTCATTTTTCACAATCATACATAAGCTGATTGACACCATAAAGTTGATTCCTCCTTACCATAATCTATGTAGTATATGTGCTACTAACATTTTGGATTGGATAAATGCTCGTAAATGTACCATTACATAATAATAACTGTGAAATTTGCTTGCTTTCTTTGTCATAAATTTACCTCTCAAGTTTCACGTGAATTTCACAATTGTGAAGTATAGTTAAGAAACAGAGGTGATGATGTTGAAAAGATGGGCATTTTTCATTTTTTCTTTAGTACAGCTTGTATTGCTAGTAGGGTGCACGGAGAAATCGTTTGAGCCTATTGAACGCGATCAGAATTTTATTGCATCCTTAAATATACAAGAGCCTTCTCTAGATTTTATAGATGAACAAGGTAATGTAATAGCAACATGGTTATTAGATAAAGCTTACTCAGGGGCAGTACTCCTCGGAAATGATCGTGTGTTATTGTATGGTCATCAATTAAAAGAAATTGATATCTATACATTATCAACTGGAAAGAAGCTCTATTCCAAAAAAGTACAGCTTGGTTCAACGAATGCGTATTATGCTGAAAATAGAAAACAGTTTTTTATTACGAATAGCAAAACGAATACAGTAACAAGCTTTGATGAAGAGGGCAACGAACTGGCAACACAGAAGCTTGGTAATTATCCTATGTCAATGGCAGCTTATAAAGATAAGCTATATGTGATTAATTATAAAGATACGAAATTATCGGTGTTGAATATTGAGAATCTGAAAATTGAACAAGAGTGGCCAATTCAAAAATCATCACATGGAATAGCAATTCTTGAAGAGAAAAATGAACTATGGATTGGTGGCCATGGAGAAGGAAGTAAACCGAATAACTCTGTTAAAAAATATGATCTTATAACAGGCGCCAAACATGGGGAGATAGCAATGCCTTTAATGCCTGTTGGATTAACCAAAACAAAGGATACTGTTCTCGTTGTTAGTCATGGCCGTAATAAATTATATGTTGCCGACTTTGATGGAAATGTGAAATGGCAGCAAGAGGTAGGAGCTAATCCGTTTGTCGTAAATCAGTTTAAAGATTATATTGTTGTCGCTGGTTATGATGACCATACTTTGTATTTTATAAAAGAAGGTCAGGTGAAAAAAGCAGTTGATGTGGGGAAAGGTGCATTTCAATTGTTAGTGAGGGAGGAATAAATGTGACAACTGTATTAATTGTTGATGATGAGCAAGATATGCGTAATTTAATAGAAATGATGCTCCATAATGCTAAAATTGAGACCGTAACAGCAGCAAGTGGTACAGAAGCCTACGATATGATCGTACGCGAAAAAATTGATTTAGTTCTACTTGATGTGATGATGCCGCACGAAGATGGTTTTGCGGTTTGTCAAAGTATACGTGCGATGTCGAATATACCAATTATTTTTCTGACAGCACGTGATGCAAATGAGGATAAGGTAAAAGGCTTAACAATTGGCGGAGATGATTATATTGTAAAACCCTTTACAAATGATGAACTAGTTGCTCGAATCCATGCTGTGCTAAGAAGAAGTGGTACTAATATTGAAGACTTGCAGCAAAAATATGTGATATTAGGACCTATTAAAATAGATGAGATTGCACGAAAGGTATCTGTAGATGGAAAGAGTGTTCCGCTTACTTTGAAGGAATTTGAACTATTACATTTATTTATGAATAATCCTGGAAATGCTTATACTAGGGAGCAATTACTAGAACGCATTTGGGATATTGATTATGTAGGGGGAACAAGAACTGTGGACACTCATATAAAAACCTTACGTCTAAAGCTTGGAAAGGAAGCGGCGGGGCATATTCAAACCGTCTGGGGAGTGGGCTATCGCTTTGATCCTGGCGAATGAAGAAGATTTCAACACGCATTTGGCTATTAATCTTTGCATTTTTGATCATTACCGTTGTCTTTATGTATGTCCTGACTAATTATTTATATGAAAGACTATATGTAGAAGACACGGAAGAGATGATGGTAGAAGTAGGGACAAAGCTACAAACGATGTATACCGGTAGTAAGGTAACGGATGAATTTATTGCAGATATTGAACATTATGCTAATTATTCGAATTTGAATATTTTTGCAGTAAGAAATCCGCGAGAATTAAGTGCCTGTGTGCCGTTTGATATTGATTTCGAAACATTAATTGGTCCAGAAGAGCGACAGCAATTACTTGCGGGGGAATATGTACAAAAAATTGGGTATGAACCTCGATTTGATAGACAGTTAATTTCTGTAGTACTTCCGCTAGTGGATCAAAATAGGCTCGAAGGGATTATTTATATTTACTTCCCTCTTGCGAAAATAAGTGAGCTAGCGAATAATGAAGTCATTTTCTTATTTGTCAGTGCCTTTATATTTTTAATTGTCATTAGCTATTTAATTTATAAAGGAATTCGTCATATTATGCGACCATTAAGTAATTTACAAAGAGCTGTTGAGCAAATGTCATACGGAAATTATGGAACGCGTGTGCCAGTTCATTCAAAAGATGAAATCGGAAGGCTATCGAGCACCTTTAATCAAATGGCAGAGGCGATCCAACAAGAGGATGAGGCTCAAAAAACGTTTTTGGCGACAGTTTCACATGAGCTACGGACACCCATTAGCTATGTAAAAGGCTATAGCGAAGCAATGCAGAATAGCATTATTCCAGAACATCAAAAAGAGGAAACAATCCAACTGATTGTACGTGAGGCAAATCGTATGGAACGTTTAACGAATGAATTGCTTCAACTTGCTCGTATGGAAAATGAACAAGCAGAAATTACTTTATATCCAATTCCTCTTGCCGAAACATTACGTGAGGTTCAAAAAATATTAACTCATCAGGCAGAGAAGAAGAGCATTACACTCCATTTGGATGCAGATGATGCATTAATCATTGAAGCGGATGAAGTAAAGCTGAAACAAATTTTTATTAATATTATTGAAAATGCCATTAATTACTCGTATGAACAGTCAAAAGTTGAAATTACTGCTTTTGAGGATAATGCTAGTGCACAAATTATCATTAAGGATTATGGAATAGGTATTCCTCAAGAGGATTTATCGCATGTAACGGAGCGCTTTTATCGTGTTAACAAAGCACGGAGCCGAGCAGATGGTGGCAGTGGATTAGGATTGTCGATTGTAGAACAATTGTTGAAGCAGTTACACGGCAAGATAGAGATTGAAAGTGAAGTTGAAAAAGGCACAGTGGTAAAAATCACATTGCCATTAATGGAGGAATAAAACATGAAAAAATGGTTATTGGCATTAGTTGCAGTACCTGCATTATTAGTAGGTTGCGGAGAAAAGAAAGAGCAAGCAGCTTTACCGGAGCCTGAGGTGGCTCAAATACCAGAAGTTGAAATTTTAACACCGAAAGAAGTAGCAATCAATGAAACAATTGATCTTGCTGCGCAGGTTGAACAAGGTGGCAAAAAAATTGATGATGCAGTAGTAAAATTTGAGGTTTGGGAATCTGGTAAACGTGATCAAGGGCAAATGATTGACGGTAAATTAGAGAAAGATGGCGTTTATAAAGCGACGACTACATTTGACCACGATGGGGTATATTATATGTATGCTCATACAACTGCTAATGGCGTTCATAATATGCCGAAGCAACAAATTACTGCTGGCAGCCCTGATATGACGAAAGTTTTACCAGAGGATGAAAAAGCAAATAACAACAGTATGGATCATAACATGATGAATCACGGTAATGATACTTCTGAGCACAGTGATCACGAAAAAAGTGAAAAAAATCACAATTAAATGCTTGCATTATTTTTAAAATAGGAATATGATAATGACCAGATGACCGAAATGGTTTTCTGGTCATTATCATTTTCGTGTACAAAGGCATGTACATAACATAACAAGAAAGGATGTTACTAATGGATCGTAGGCAGGAAATTCTTGAAGCAGCTGCAAAATCCTTTACATTGTTTGGTTACAAGGCAACAACAATGGAGCAAGTGGCTAAAATCGCCAACGTCGGTAAAGGGACGATTTACACATTCTTTGCAAATAAAGAAATTTTATTTCAAGAGATAGCTATGTCACTTGTACGAGAGATGCAAGCAGAAGCAGATGCAGTGTTGGATGCATCCGCTAGCTTTATGGACAATGCGCATAATGCTTTAATGAAAATGCTACAGTTCCGTGAAAAACATCTTTTATTTGCGAAGTTATTAGAGGAAGAAAAGGAGCTACGAACGCCAGCAGTTAAACAAGTTTTAGTTCGCATTGAGACGGAAGTTTTATCCTTCGTTACTGAATTAATTCAAAGACGTATCGATAAAGGCGAAATTAGAGATTGTGATGCAGAATTAGTAAGCTTTCTGTTGTTAAAGGCGTATCTAGCATTTGTCGTTGATTGGCATGAGCTACATGGCGACATTATTCCTGAAGAAAAGATATTAAATCTTTTCAAGGAAACAATCTTCCGTGGACTAATTCTAACTTGATTCGGCTGAGCTAAAAGATGAATCAACGACAGTCTAGGGAGATTTAGGTTTTTTTGAATAAAAGTGACCGACTGACGTTTTCGGTCAAATATTATAGGAGTGAAGAAGACTTATGATTAAAGCTGAGTGGCTGAAAATCTTTAAAACAAGAAAAATGCTTGTTTCAATAATCGCTGTATTATTTATCCCAGTCATGTACGCAGGCATGTTTTTATGGGCGTTTTGGGATCCGTATGCAGGCCTGCCGAATTTACCAGTAGCAGTTGTCAACCAAGATAAGGGCGCTGAAATGGAAGGCGTTAAATTAGATTTAGGGAACGACTTAGTCGATAAGCTTGTCGAGAGTAACGATTTTAAGTTTATTGAAGTATCCAAAGAAGAAGCTGAAAAAGGCCTAGATGGCCGAGATTATTATATGACTCTAGAAATTCCAACAAATTTCTCTGAGCATGCGACTACGTTATTAGATGACAAACCTTCTAAATTAGTCATGAACTATATTCCAAATGAAGGATTAAACTTCCTTAGTGCACAAATCGGTGAAACAGCAATGGAACGTATACGTGCGGAAGTAAATAAACAAGTTTCAACTACTTATGCTGAAAAATTATTTGATTCTATTACAACACTTGGAGATGGCTTTACAGAGGCTGCAGATGGCTCAAGTAAGCTAGATGAAGGTGCTAAAACTTTAGCTAATGGTGCCAAAGATTTAAAAGGTTATCTTGAGCAATTAGCATCAAGTACAGTTGAATTGTCAAATGGTACAGATAAAATTACTAAAGGTGCTGGAGACGCTGCAAAAGGTGCAAATGACTTATCTACTGGTCTAGTAAAAATACAAGACGGCACTGGACAGTTACAACAAGGTGCACAACAAGCAGCATCTGGAGCAACAACTCTTTCACAAGGTGTATCACAATATACACAAGGTGTAGCAAAGGTTCAATCAGGTTTAGCTACAATTAACGATAAACAACAACAAATTAGTGCAGGCGCAGCTTCAATTGCTACTAGTGCAGGTCAATTAAATGGTGCAGCAGGCCAATTAACAGCGGGTTCTGCAAAAGTAGCAGAAGGCATCACAGCTTTATCTAATCAATTACAAGGCATGATGGCTTCAATGCCTGAAGAGCAAGCGGCAGTATTAAAGCAAACATTAGCAGAGCTACAAGCAGGAAGTGCAAGCGTGCATAATGGCTTAGGTTCATTAACTGCTGGTACAGAAAAATTACAAGCTGGTGCTAACCAAGTAAGTTCTGGTGCATCACAAATTGCAGCAGGTCAATCACAAGTGTTAGCAGGTGCTAATGAGTTAACATCAAAAAGTGGTGCGTTAGTCCAAGGGGCAAAAGGTCTTCAAGCTGGTAATACAACACTTGCCCAAAAATTAGGTGAATTAAATGCTGGTGTTAAGACAGCCGTAACAGGTTCTAAAACATTGGCTTCAGGTTTAAATGAGCTAGCAAGTGGTTCAAAAACATTGAATCAAGGTACATCAACACTCGCATCTAAATCAGGTGAATTAGCAGAAGGTTCTAAAACGCTTGCTGATGGTACTACTGAACTTGTAGATGGTACATCAACTTTATCTAGCAAACTAGGTGAAGCGAGTGATAAAGCGAAAGAAGTTCATGCTGGTAAAGACACATATGATATGGTAGGTAACCCAGTTGAGGTTGATAAAGAATCTGTTAACCATGTACCTAACTATGGAACAGGCTTCTCACCATACTTTATTTCTCTTGGCTTATTCGTTGGTGCATTATTAATCTCTATCGTTTTCCCACTTGTGGAACCAGCGATTCGTCCAAAAAATGGGGCAACTTGGTTTACAAGTAAAGTCTCAGTTTTAGCAATAGTAGGCTTAATTCAAACTATATTAACAGTGGTTATTGTAAAATGGAGCTTAGGCCTTGAAGTATACAGTTTAGGATACTTCTTCTTAACAGCATTATTAACAAGCTATGTATTCTTAGCTTTAATCCAAATGTTAGTATCTATTTTCGGTGATCCAGGACGCTTTATGGCGATTGTTGTATTAATTTTACAACTTACAACAAGTGCGGGTACATTCCCACTTGAGTTAATCCCAGAACCATTACAAGTATTTAATAAACTATTACCAATGACATATACTGTTTCAGCATTTAAAGCAAGTATCTCAACTGGTGATACATCATTCTTAATGCAAAACTACGGAGTTCTATTAGGCTTCCTAGTAGTATTCTTAGTTATTACTTTCGGTTATTTCATGCTACTACACACAAAACGTTACTCAAAAGTAGCTGAAGAAAACTAAAAATAGGAATTTTTACGCCCACCAATATTGGTGGGTGTTTTTTGTGGTTGAATGATTGTTTTAAATGGGGGTAAGGAAGAGCTGCCAAAAACTGATCAGGTAGAGAGTAAAGCTGCTCGGCTCCAACGAAAATCGCTCATATGCAAAAAAAATACACAAAAAACAGCAGCTGATATGAGCGTATCAGCTGCTGTTTTGTAAGTGTAAGAGATTTAATTAAGGGTTCATCAAAATATGATGAGGGTTGTCATTATTAGTACGTGTGGGGCACGTATATGACTACTCTACAGAATAGGCAAATGCTTATAGGTGGTTACAGTTTTCACAAGTGTTGCTGTAGCATTCACTTTGTTCTTCAATTTTTTCACCGCATTCTGTGCATTGCTTTGCAGGTAGGTTCTTGAAAAATTCAACTACATTTTCTAACATTGTGGACTCCTCCTTTAAATTCATCTGTACTATTACTGTTTCGATATTTTATAGTGTATTATAACAGATGCTTTTCGTCAACACAAAATGCCTAATTTACGATAAAATAAATATGGATATTTTGTGAAGGAGGAGACGGAATTTATGATATTCGTTGATAATAAAGGGATTCATGACCCACGCATTAACCTTGCCATTGAGGAGTATTTATTAAAAACGATGGATGTTGAGAAGGAACCAGTGTTACTTTTTTACATTAATCAGCCTTCAATCATCATTGGTAAAAATCAAAATACTATCGAAGAGATTAATACAGATTATGTAGAGGATAATGGCATTATCGTTGTGCGACGTCTTTCTGGTGGAGGCGCGGTGTATCATGATTTAGGGAATCTTAACTTCAGTTTTATCACTAAAGACGATGGCGATAGCTTTATGAATTATAAAAAATTCACTCAGCCTGTTGTAGATGCACTTGCAAAAATGGGCGTTCATGCTGAGCTTTCAGGCCGTAACGACATTTTAGCGGAAGGGCGTAAAGTTTCTGGGAACGCACAGTTTTCTACAAAGGGGCGTATGTTTAGCCACGGTACTTTAATGTTTGATACAGAAATTGATGCTGTTGTATCCGCATTAAAAGTGAAGAAAGATAAAATTGAATCAAAGGGCATTAAATCGATTCGTTCACGAGTAGCTAATATTTCGGAGTTCTTGAAGGACAAGATGACAGTCGAAGAATTTCGCCTAGAAATTTTAAAATCCATTTTCGGTGGTGAAGAAAATATTCGCTATTATGAGCTAACGGAGGAAGACTGGGAAAATATCCACAAATTGTCAGCCGAGCGTTATCAAACATGGGAATGGAACTATGGCAAATCACCACGCTTTAACATTCAAAAAACACATCGTTTCCCAACAGGAGGCATTGATATTCGCTTAGAGGTGAATCATGGAATTATAGAAGAAGTGCATATTTTTGGTGATTTCTTCGGCGTGGGCGACATGGCTGATGTTGAACAACGATTAGTTGGGACAAACTATGATCGGACTGCAATTGCTGAGGCGTTAACAGATATTGATATTCCAACATACTTTGGTGGAATTACGACAGAAGAGTTTTTACATTTAATTTATTAAGAAAAGCTTGCATAGAAATTGGCAAATGTCCTTATTGAGGATTTTAAGTTGATCTTCGTTCTGGCTAGGCGACATCATAAAGTAAAAGGATTCACACACAATTTTGTGTATGAATCCTTTTTGCGTTGATAAAACGTGAAAGTTGGTAGATAAAATTCAAAAGTTGGTTGATAAAACGTGAAAGTTAGTAGATAAAATTCAAAAGTTGGTTGATAAAACGTGAAAGTTAGTAGATAAAATTCAAAAGTTAGTCGATAAAAAATAAAAGGTTCCGATAAACAAAGTTGGATGACATTTTGTCAAAACGCATGTCATGCGGATAAGTTGATTGGTGTGGAAGCTCGATGACTCCTTGGGGATAACGCCTTCGTGACAAACATCGTACCGCTGCCGCTACTTTCGCACAGATAAAACCCTTTCGCTGCCGTTACGCTTTCGCGCAAAAAACATCTGTTGCCCCAAGCGGCTCATCAAACGCCCTAGGAAGCTCTGCTCTGTACGAAAGCGAAGCGTCAGCAACAAAGCGCCTAGCCGGAACGGAAATCAACCCCCACGTTATGGTGATACCCCTTATTAAGGCAGAGGTATTTGGGAACAAAAATTTCTACTAATAATTCGTGTTAACTTTTGCTACAAAAGGTTTGCTGACAGTTATGTCATCGAACCTTTTTTTGATACAATATAGGATAGAAAGGAGTGTTGGTATGGAGAAGCATCGAATATTTATTGTCGAAGATGATGTAAAGATTGCGTCATTGCTCGCAGAAACGCTTAGAAAATATCAATACGAAGTTGAAACGATCAAAGAATTTGATCATCTCGTTGAAGAATTTACAGCATTTAATCCACATATGGTGTTGCTTGATATAAATTTACCTTCGTACGATGGCTACTATTGGTGTCGCCAGCTACGTCAACATACAACTTGTCCAATTATTTTCATTTCCGCTCGTTCTGGCGAAATGGATCAAATTTTTGCGCTAGAAAATGGGGGCGACGATTTCATTACGAAGCCATTTAATTATGAAATTGTACTGGCTAAAATCCGCAGTCACTTGCGTCGCACATATGGTGAATATGCAGCAAGACAAGAGGAGCGGACGATTAAACAAGGACAGCTTATTCTTCATTTAGAAAGAATGGAGCTTCATAAAAATGATTTAGAAATTCCACTTCAGAAAAAAGAATGTATCATTTTAGAACTGTTAATGGGAAATGCTCCAAAAGTGGTGACACGTGAGCAACTGTTAGAAGAGCTTTGGGACGATCAGGCATTTGTCGATGAGAATACATTGAACGTCAATATGACACGAGTGCGGAAAAAGTTGGCTGATTATCATATTGCGTCTTCTATAGAAACGGTACGCGGAGCAGGCTATCGCTTTATTTTAAGTGCAGGTGAGTTATAGTGGGCTGGAAATTATTTTTGCGTGATTACGCATCGTTCATTGTATTCCAGTTCGTATTAGTCGGCTTCATCATGGTCTTATATTGGTTAGACGGCTTTCGAAATGTTGATACCGCTATTTATTCCTTCTGTATTAGTTTAGTGTTGTTAGCCTCATTTTTACTTATCCGTTATTTAATGCGCCAACGTTATTTATTAAAAATATCACAGCTTCCTAAAACAATGGAGGATGTGTTGCAAAAAAATGCTAAAACACCTGAGGCGATGAAGGCTGAGCAATATATGCATGAACTATATCGACTATATAAGCACGAGCTTCAGGCGTTATATGCAGGCCAAAAACGACATGACCAGTTTATTAATCAATGGGTGCATCAGATGAAAACGCCAATTTCTGTTATTGAGCTTTTATTGCAGGATGAACGTCCTCTCGATAAAAAGAATGTGCAGGAGGAAATTGACCGCTTACGAAGAGGCTTGGATATGGTGTTGGTGAATGCTCGATTAGAAAATTTTGAAGAGGATATGCAAGTAGAACAGGTTGCTTTAAAAACGATTGTGACTGCAACTGTAAATGAAAATAAACGTTTATTTATTACAAAGCGTGTTTTCCCAGAAATTCATATTGAGGATGACATCATCGTAGCAAGTGATTCAAAGTGGCTGCGCTTTATTCTCGGACAATTCGTAACGAATGCGGTTAAATATACGTTTGAATCAAATAAAAAAATAGTCATTTCCGCCATTAAAAAGAATGACTACGTACAATTAGCCATTCGTGATGAAGGTATCGGTATTCCAACTTCCGATCTTTCTCGTGTCACTAAAGCCTTTTTTACTGGTGAGAATGGGCGTAAAACCGGGGAATCCACAGGGATGGGCTTATATTTAGCGAAAGAAATCTGTGAAAAACTCGGTCACGAATTACACATTACATCAGAGGTAGGAAAAGGAACAATCGTTACAGTGACATTTACGAATTAGGGGGAATGGAAATGACAGAAGTATGTTTGGATGAATGGGTTTTACATGTAGAGACAGAAAAAACAGAGGCATTATACGAATTGCAAAACGATGTTTGTGAGTGTTTATCCTGTAAAAATTTTCGTAAGGCTAGTCTTTTGTTTAATGAAGAAGTCATGCATTTTTCGAATAAGCTTGGGCTAGACTTACATAAACCAACTTTACTTAACGGGTTTCCTGTAGACGGTGAACAAGTGATGTACAGTGGGCATTATACGATTTGTGGAGAAATCATTGAAGGCGAAATGGATGCCTGGGATGTAATTGTTGGGTCGCATTGCTTTAGTCTAGTGGAGGAGGATGGTAATCAGTCAGCTGAATCATTAACAGAGCCACATTTTCAAATTGGCTTTGAAGTAGTTTTGCAATGGCTTTTACCAGAATCTATGGAATTAAACAAGAAATAAGGTGAACAAGGTATGCCTATTTTACAAATAAAAGACGCGACGAAGGTGTATGAAGGCAAAGTAACTCATCGTGCGTTAAATCAACTAAGCTTTGACGTGGAGGAAGGTGAGTTTTTAGCAGTCATGGGTCCATCAGGAAGTGGAAAAACAACATTATTGAATATCATTTCTACGATTGATGAACCAACGAGTGGAGAAATCATTTTAGATGGCATGAATCCTCATACGCTGAAAGCAACTGAGCTTGCCTACTTTAGAAGAAGACAGCTTGGTTTTGTTTTTCAGGATTTTAATCTTTTGCATATGCTGACAGTGGAAGAGAATATTGTGCTGCCACTTACATTAGATCAACAACCATTAGAAGTAATGGAGGAGCGTCTTGCAAGCATTGTGGAAAAGCTCGATTTAACCTCATTCTTGCATAAACGCCCAAATGAAATATCAGGTGGACAAGCACAAAGAACAGCCATTGGGAGGGCACTTATTCATAATCCAAGTCTCATTTTAGCAGATGAGCCAACAGGAAATTTGGATTCGAATTCTTCGCGGGATGTACTTGAACTTTTAACAAAAATTAATCAGGAAAGACGAACAACGATCGTAATGGTAACGCATGATCCTATTGCAGCTAGCTACTGTGATCGCGTGTTATTTATTAAAGATGGTGAATTTTTCAATGAAATTTACAAAGATGACCGTCGTCAAATGTTTTTCCAGAGAATATTAAATGTTTTGAGCTTACTAGGAGGAGGACAAGTAGGTGACCTTTCGACAATTCGCTTACCGTAATGTCGTACGGAACAGCCGTATTTACGGTGCCTTTTTCATGGCAAGCTTTTTTTCTGTGGCTGTGTTTTTCATCTATTCAATGCTCATGTTTCATCCGGATATTGAACAAGGGATTTTAGGAGAAGCATCGTTAATTGGAATGGTTGGTGCGGAAACCGTACTCGTCCTTTTTACCTTATTCTTTTTATATTATTCGATGAGTGCTTTTTTAGAGGCTAGATCACATGAGTTTGCAATTTTATTACATTTAGGAATGGAAAAACGCCAGATGAATAAGCTTGTCTTTTTGGAGACAATGATTATTGGATCGGGCTCTATTTTTGTTGGGATTATATTTGGTTTCTCATTTTCGAAATTCTTTTTCATGATTGTTCGAGAAATTTTACATTTAGATAGTTTACCCTTATATGTTTCATGGCAGCCATTTTTACTAACGATTGGTGTCTTCACAAGTGCTTTTGTAGTCATTTCCTTTATTAGCGTGTATTTTACACGTGAAAGAAAATTGCGCGATCTCCTTAAGGGAAATGACTATTTAAACAGTGTTTCAACCTATTCTAAAATTCGTGCAGTATTTGGTATTACCCTTATTTTATCAGCATATGTACTAACGTTTATCGTATCGAATACATCTTGGATTGGTTTAACAGTAGTAATCCCGTTTTTAGCGACCTTTGGAACATATTATTTTTTCAGTGATTCATTACCTTGCTTTTTAGATAAAGCACGGGGCAAACGGGAATTCCATTGGCAACGCTATCGCCTTCTTTCGTTAGCTGAGCAAACGCATATTATGATGGACAATGTGAAAATGTTTTTTGTAGTAACGATGGTGTCAACAATGGCCTTTTTATCGGTCGGCGTTTTAGCAACAATGTCATCATATACAATACAATATGATCGTTTAAATCCATTAGGGCTTGTCTATAAGGGAGATGTCGACAATCCATATGAACGAAATCATATCGCCTCTTTACGAATTCAATTAGAGGAGAAGG
Organism: Lysinibacillus sp. CTST325; assembly: GCF_054665055.1. Classification (NCBI taxonomy): domain Bacteria; kingdom Bacillati; phylum Bacillota; class Bacilli; order Caryophanales; family Bacillaceae; genus Lysinibacillus; species Lysinibacillus sp. CTST325. The sequence goes on from NZ_BAAFHO010000012.1 coordinate 96,794, forward strand.
GTTTGTCCTATAATTTATCGCGCTTTGTTGTCATCAAGCAAACATCTTCATATACCCACAATGAAGTTGAAGTTTTTAGGGAATCAGATATGAATGTATTGCTTTCTTCCTATAGTTACCCATTACTTGATTTGGCTTCAGGAGAGGCAGTGTTTATACCATACTCGGAAGATTCCCTAAAAAAACTAAAAGATAAAGTTGTGCATACAGTATTAGAGGAAAACTCTATCCCGATAACAATTGATAGCGTATATCCTAAAATAGTATTCCCAGGGTCTATTGTTAGTGTGAATTCTATAGTAATTAGCGATGAGGATTTTAGTAAGCTTAGAAAGCCGATTGCCGATAAAGACGTTATGCAGCCAACCTATCATTTATTTACCTTCTATATTCCTCAGTGGATAGAGACGAAAGATATTGGTAAGGACATAGAAGAGTTAAAAGCATCTCAATATTTTTTTAAGAAGAATAGATTTAGCCCATTTTTCTTTGTTAATGCAGGGTTAGATTATTCTTATGTATTAGCTACTTACTCATTATTCACATTAGTAGGGGTCTTAGTAGCAACGGTATTTTTATTAGCAGCAGGTAGCTTCGTTTACTTTAAACTGCATACTTCTCTTGAAAGAGAAAAGCGTAAATTCGATGTCTTAAAGCGCATGGGCTTAACAGATACAGAGCTCAAAAAGCTTGTAAATCGACATTTATTCCCACAATTTTTCTTGCCATGGGGTGTTGCAATGATGCATAGCGCCTTTGCTTTTCTTATGGTTCAAGGTATCTTAAAGGATATTGCTAATATTTCCATTGTCAAAGAAGTTGTCTTTGCTTTTGGGTTTTTTGTTTTAATACAAGTAGTCTATTTTTATTTGATTCGTTGGCGATACATCTCGCATATTCGTTCGTAATCAAAATGTGTGATAGAGAAAAAAATGAATTATTTGACGTAATTTACGACATGAAATAAAAAGTTTCGTTGTCTTTTAGATGTGTTTCTTATATAATATTACTGAATAATGATTCATTTTATCTCCATTCAGTAGCAGACTCCCACCACTTAGGTAGTGAGATGGATTCGGGTGTGATTCCTTTTTAAGGGATGTCCATATATCTACTGAATGAAGATAAAGCCTCCGGCGGATGTCATGGATTTTCAAAGGAATGCATAAAGGATGTTAGCCTAAAACCTTCACATCCTGCGAAAACGGCTAACTGACCTGCATCGGTAATAACGCCACGTCCTTGTGGCATTACCGAAATGACCGACATCGTGTCGGCCCTCGTGCAGGCCTGGGCACAATTCAAAATCCTGACCTTAATTACGCCAAGGCAAAATTGATACGATAAGGGGATGGTGTAATTGAATTTAGTTTCAAGTGTTCGTCAACAAGCATTAGAGCAACCAGATAAAATTGCGTATCATTTTATGGGGAAAGATACGACGTACGGTGAGTTTGAACATACGGTTGGTCGTTTTGCTAAGGGGTTAGAAGATTTAGGGGTAGAAAAAGGGGACCATGTGGCGTTATTACTCGGCAATACACCACATTATTTAATTGCGTTATATGCAACAATGCGTTTAGGGGCAACGGCAATTCCAATTAATCCAATCTATACACCAGATGAAATTTCGTATATTTTGCATAATGGTGATGTAAAAGCTGTTATTGCACTTGATGCACTTCTTCCATTAGTAGAAATGGGTGTACATGCTTTTCCAAAAGTAAAAACATTTGTTGTTTGTGAAACAACAGAGGATGTTGCTGAAAAAGTAACGACTTTATCCGAAGAGGCAAAGGCGAAAATTCATTTATTTTCACAAGTAATTGCTAGTGCATCGGACTCTTTACAACCAGTAGAAGTAGCTGACGATGATAATGCAATTATTTTATATACTTCAGGAACGACAGGTACTCCAAAGGGTGCAATGCTGACTCATAAAAATATCTATTCAAATGCACGAGATGTCGCACATTATTTAGGCTATAAAGCAGATGATCGTATTATTGCTACGTTACCAGTTTTCCATGTATTTGCGTTAACTGTCGTAGCCAATGCGCCTTTATTGAGTGGAGCAACGGTTTTACTTGTACCACGTTTTAGTCCAACTGAAATCTTTAAATTAACGAAGGAACAAAAGGCAACAGTCTTCGCTGGTGTGCCAACTATGTATAACTTCTTGTATCAATTACCTGAAAGCAACCCTGAAGATTTCTCAACAATACGTTTAGCCATTTCAGGCGGCGCATCTTTACCGGTAGCACTATTACATAATTTCGAGAAGAAATTTAATGTGCGTGTTTCAGAGGGCTTTGGCTTATCGGAAGCATCACCAGTAACGTGCTTTAACCCATTGGATCGTGAGCGTAAGGCAGGTTCTATTGGGACATCCATTTCCAATGTTGAAAATAAGGTGGTGGATGTTAATGGGCAGGAAGTGCCTGTTGGAGAAGTAGGGGAGCTAATTGTACGAGGGCCTAACGTTATGAAGGGCTATTATAAATTACCTGAAGAAACAGCGATGGCTATACGCGATGGCTGGTTATATACAGGGGACTTAGCTAGAGTTGACGAAGAAGGGTACTTCTACATCGTTGACCGTAAAAAAGATATGATTATTGTAGGCGGATTTAATGTCTATCCAAGAGAGGTTGAAGAAGTACTCTTTGCTCATAATAATATTGTTGAAGCGGCAGTTGTAGGTTACCCAGACCCTAACTTAGGTGAAGCAGTACATGCATATGTTGTCTTAAAAGATGCAGAAGCAACTTCAACAGAAGACCTTCTCGCATACTGTGCAAAGCATATGGTGAAATACAAGGTTCCTAAAGTAATTGAGATTATGGATGAATTACCGAAAAATACGACAGGGAAAATTTTACGTCGTACACTAAAAGAAAAAGTATAAGAAACAGTAGCTACTATTGAAAAATAGTAGCTTTTTTTATCCCGCATAAATGATCAGTCAGATTCACATTTTAAGATTTAAGAGAAGGTGGGAGATCAACTGCCCGTAAAAGTTCAATTGATTAGGGGCAATAAATGTTTTCTGTGCGAAAGTGAAGCGTCAGCAACAAATGTATATTCTGTGCGAAAGCGCAGTGCAAACGTAGTAGCAGGGTGGTAGTCACACAAACGTTTTCATAGAATAGAGATTTTAGCTGACGGTCCTCTAGTGAGGGACGAGGAACATCCACTGATTGAAGCTTCACTTTAGGCCAATATTACAGCAATGTAAAAAAGCATGGCCACTTATTTAAATAAGTTGAGTGTGTATGTCTGGAAATGATAAAATCAAACTTGTGAAATCTACATACTTTTTAAAGGCTTGTCATATAGTGAGGGAGAAGTAACACCAATAACTGTAAAGAAGAATGGAACCCTTTGGTGTCTAGCTACGTCAAAGCCTTTAGAAAATTTAATTGAAAGAGAGCATATGGAAAAATGATAGAACTCATCAAGGAGTTAATTAGTTTTATTATGCATATTGATGTGCATTTAGAGGAGATCATTCGTAAGTTTGGTAATTTGAGTTATTTCGTTCTATTTGCAATTGTTTTTGTTGAAACAGGTGTCGTAATTTTCCCATTCCTGCCAGGTGATTCATTGCTTTTTGCAAGTGGAACATTAGCAGCAGCAATGGGCGCATTTAATATGTGGATATTAATTCCTGTGTTTTTAGCGGCTGCAATTTTAGGGGATACGATGAACTATCATATTGGTCATAAAGTAGGGACATCCATTCCACCAAAGAGCTTCCTTGGTAGAGTCGTAAAAAAAGAACGTATGGAAGCGGCAGAAAAGTTCTTTAATAAACACGGTGGAAAAACGATTGTCATCGCGCGTTTTATGCCTTTCATCCGTACATTCATACCATTTGTTGCAGGGGCTAGTAAAATGAAGTATGGCTACTTCATTATGTATAATATTGTAGGTGCAGTGTTATGGGTACTCAGCTGTACATTACTAGGTTATTTCTTTGGTAATATTCCAATTATTAAAGATAACTTCTCAACGGTTCTTATATTAATTATTTTAATTTCAGTTGTACCAGCTGTTATTGGTGCTATTAAATCAAAAACAAGTAGAAAATAAAACAAGGACAGTCAAAAGTGATAAAAAATCACTGCGGACTGTCCTTGTTTTTTACTATCTAAAAAAGACCTTGGGAATCTTCCAGAACGGTACTTCGTGGAATGTCGATAACGATGACATCTGAATAGGAATAGTTCATTACATATGATTCACGTTCTAGCTCACGATTCATATCTAAAATACCTAATGTTGCTTTTATACGAAAATAATTTACTTGTTGTCTAGAAAGAGATTCAATAAATAGCTGGTTTTGTGCCACGTATACGTTAGGTAACGGTACTTCGTCTGAAAGATCAATACCTTCTATAATGACAGGAAATTGATAATAGGTAACGAGAGCTTTTCCAGATTCCATATGGTCATTATAGCGCACTCGAATATTAACGCTTGAACCACTGTCACCTTCATTTAAAACAACAGGTAATGTATCTCCTTCATATTTTAGCTCCCACGTTTTCTTTTTGTAGTCCTCCGTTAAATAAGAAGACTCATTTTCTTGATCGTACTTTTGTATTTGATCTGAATTTTTCTCAACTTGTTTAATTTCAGAAGGAGAAAGTATTGGTATTTTTGATTCTGAAAAAAAACTAATATAAATGAAGGCAGTAAGTCCAAGTGCGATATAGCTAGTAATGCCAATTATAATACGCTTAGGGGTCCAAATATTTTTAGCTTTTTTCCCTAATTTTCTTAGTAGTATATAAATAGCAATTACAAGTAGTATTGTAGTAAAAAAGAATAGTGTAGTCGCCGTCATTTGCGAGTCACCTCCGATTTATCAGCAATCCAAATAGTGAGGCTAAAGCATAGTAGAGCCATAAGCAAATAAAGAGCACTAATCATAAGATTGGATAACATTATGAATGGCCTAAGATTTATAGACTCTGGTGACATAAAAAATAATATAAAGCCAAGCAGCAGAAAAGTAGATACAAGTATTTTTATCACTACTGGCCCCTTGAAGCTGGTGCCTAATAGTAAGCCGATTGCGCCAAATAAACAGAGGCTACTGAAACATAATAGTAATATTGATGGTGAAATAAATAGATTTTCTATTATAAAGGATTTTTTCTCCACTAATAAAATTCCGAATACTTGTAAATAGTAAGTAGAAATCATAATGATGACCGCAATAAAACTGTAAATAATCATGACAAATATATTGGCAATGGCGCTAGATGTTCGACTAGAAATAACGGATAAGTCATCAATACGATACGCTTTTGTTGTAAAGAGAAGTGCTACAATAAATGCCCAAATTGCTGTAACAAAAAGAAATGTATCGAGTGAGTAATTAGAGAAATGAACAGTTAAATTTTTTCCTCCATGACCAGAAGACCCACTTCCTGAGCTAAATGTTAAAATTCCAAAAATGATTTGTACAATAACTAAGGAACTAAGGGCAGAAATATATAATTTTACTTTCCATTTCACTTGTTTTTTAACAATCGTTTTCAGTGAAATATTAGTCAAAGATTGCATCAATATCACTTCCTTTTTTACTTGTTAAATACTTGCACACTTCACTTGCTGTAAGGGATGATACTGTGATGCCTTTTGCTCGAAGTATTTCTTCTGAGACGAATAGATTACTAGCATCTATTATTGCTGAGGTCATCCCTGCCATAATCTTTTGAGCGTATACTTCTGTCTCAGAGAGCAGATCTGCAAGTGCATCACTTGGTCCACTAAGTGATATAAGCTGTTCCTTAAATTCATCCAATGGTGCGTGGGCAATGACAGAGCCTTCATCTATTAATATAATTTCTTCTAAAATAGATTCCATCTCTTGCAAATGGTGACTAGTAATTAAAAATGTTCGTGGAAAGGCTAGGTATTCCTTTAAAATCGCTCTGTAAAAATCTGTACGAATCACTTCGTCCATGCCATTCATCGGTTCGTCTAAAATAGTCAGTGCACAGCGACTTACTAATCCGTAAACAAGATTAAAGGTTGCTAATTGACCTTTAGATAGTTGCTGATGCTTTGCTGTGAGATCTATACCTGCATAATCGAGCATGCGATAAGCTAACTCATTTTGCCAATTAGGATAAAAATCAGCGCCCATCTTTAGAATATCTTCGAGTGACAAGTAATCAGAGAAGCTTAATTGATCATCGATAAAAATCATATTGGCAGCAGTTTGAATATTATTAAAGGGATTTTCATTAAACACTTTGCATGATCCAGTTGTAGGCTTTAGATAGCCAGCAAAAATATTAAGTAATGTCGACTTACCAGCACCGTTGCGACCAATAATGCCGATAATTTTCTCTGCATCAATAGCGCAGGTTACGCGCTGTAGTGCATTACGGCGTCCAAAGCTTTTAGATAACTCCTCACATTGAATAATATTCATTCCAATCCCTCCTGTGTTTTTCGAATAAGCACTAGCAATTCTTCATCAGATACAAGTAAACGTTTTGCCTCTAATACGATCTCTTGTGCCATTTTCGTCAATATTTCGTTCCGACGTTTCAATAAAATTCGTTCCTTTGCATCCGTAGCGACAAACATACCTAACCCCCGTTTTTTATATAAAAGTTGCTCTTCAAGTAAAATTGTCAGCCCTTTACCAGCTGTAGCAGGATTTATATTGAATAATTCAGCTAGCTGGTATTGTGAATAGACCTTCGCGTCTGTCTGTAATCGATCGGCGATGATTTCGTGCTGTAGCCATTCAGCAATTTGAATATAAATCGGTGTTGTACCATCTAGATGAACGTGCATCGAAAAACCCCCTTTCATTCCTATGTAACATAGTGCATTAGTGTTGTAATGTACTGTATATTGAAAACTGGAAAATGTCAATATGAAATGAAATTTTTGACAAAAATGTTTAGGGAGGATTAAGTGAAATTGAAAAAGATCTCTCTGGAAAAGGAATAAATAAAATATGAGTAGTTTTTTTTAGGGGCTAATCACCGAAAGTTAGGATTAAAGAGCGGGATACTCCTTGGGATAGCGTCATAAAAGTGATAAAATATTTTCTTGTATAGAAAGTTAATTAATGTTAGGCGACTTTTAGACAGTTACTTGAATGATAAGCAGAGAGTAATGAAAGGTGCTATAATATTTATTACTAGAATATGGAGAAATGGGGGGCGACGAAATGGAAGTATTTATCGGCAGACAGCCTATTTTTAACCTTCATGAACAAGTCGTTGCGTATGAATTATTATATCGTAGCAAAAACGTGAATGCTTTTCCGATAGTCGATTCAGATGCTGCAACAATCGATGTACTAGTAAACTCATTTCTTTTAATTGGCATTGAAGAGGTAACAAAAGGTAAACCTAGTTTTGTTAATTTTACAGAAAACTTACTTATGACTTCCTTACATGAATATTTAGATCCATCGCAAGTTGTTATTGAGATTTTAGAAGATGTCCCTATTACAACTCAGTTAGTGGAGAAAGTCATTGAGCTGAAATCATATGGGTTTAAAATGGCATTAGATGATTTTATTTTGGATGATGAAGTACAAGTATATGATGAGTTATTTCCTTATATCGATTTTATAAAAGTTGACTTTTTATTATCACCATTACTGGAGCGCATGGAAATTGAAAATAAAGTAAAAGAAAATTTCCCTCATATAAAACTGCTAGCTGAGAAGGTCGAGACACGAAATCAATTTGAAGTGGCAAAGAATTCTGGCTATGAATTATTTCAAGGCTATTTTTTTGAACAACCTCAAATAATTACAGCTACCGATATACCTGCTAATACTATTCAATATTTATATATTATTACGCTATTAAAAGAAGAGGAACCTAATATACAATTATTAGCTGATAATATCGAGCGTGATATCTCTTTAACGTATAAATTATTGCAAATAGTTAATAACTCAGAGTTGCGGTCTAAATCCAAGGTTCGTTCGATAAAACAAGCAATTATATTACTCGGCGTTTCAAATTTACGAAAGTGGATTTATTTATTGGCGATGCGAGAAATTGATAGAAATGCTGAAAATGATCTTTTTAAAGAAGTCATGCGTACTTCTTTATTTAGAGCAAAAGTATGTGAGAAATTAGCCAAGCTTTCCTACAAGAAAAATTTCTCTGAATATTTTTTAGTCGGGATGTTTTCGTTGATAGACACTTTGTTGCAAAGACCGATGAATGTTATTTTACAGCAGCTACCTTTTTCAGAAGAAATAACGGAAACGATTTTAGGTAATCAAACTGAAATGACACCTTATCTGGAATTCAGTATTGCGTTAGGTAAGTTAGATTGGTCTACTTTAGAAAATTTAGCTCCTCAGCTCAATATGAATTTCACAAATATGGATCTTCTATACAATGAAGCAATGGAGTGGGCAGAAAAATCTTTATAAAATTAAGGGCCAATCGAAGCGTGTGGTTGATTTCCGTTCCGACTGGGCGCTTTGCCGCTGACGCTTCGCTTTCGCGCAGATAAAACATTTGTTGTTGCTGTCGCTACGCTTTCGCACAGATAAAACAATTGTAGCTGCCGCTTTGCTTTCGCACAGAGCAGAGCTTCCTGGGGGCGTCCAATGAGTCGCCCAGTCTCCACTCCAATCAACTAATCCACATGGCATACGATTTTAACAAAATGTCCCCTATAACTTAGAAAGCTATCAAAAAAATTGCTCTTAAAGGTAGCTTATTTTTTTGTGTTTTCAAATTTATTGTCATAAGTGTAATACATAATGCAAATTATAAAAATACATGTTTCCTTCATCAAGACGAAGTTCTCAATGCGAATACTATTTGCTATAATCATCTCGTATTTAAAAGATTCTGATAGTTGAAGCGGGGCGGGGGAAATGAGTCAAATTCGTGATGTAAGGGAAAGCATTGTGGAGTATATGTACGTCATAGTAGGAGCAGCAATTATTGCTATTGGCTTCAATGTATTTTTACTGCCAAATCAAGTAGCTTCTGGCGGAGTAAGCGGAATTAGTACAATTTTACACGGTTTATTTGGTTGGAATCCAGGCATTGTACAATATGCATTCAATATTCCATTATTTATAGCAGGTGTAGTAGTACTTGGGAAAAAATTTGGAATCAAATCGTTTATTGGAACAATAACATTACCGTTTATTGTATTACTAACGAACAGTTGGGGACCATGGACGGATAATCCTCTACTCGGTGCACTTTTTGGGGGAATAGTGGTCGGTTTAGGAATAGGACTTGTCTTTAAGGGGAATGCTTCTACTGGTGGCACTGATTTACTAGCACAAATAATTACAAAGTATACCGGCATATCGCTAGGTACAAGTGTACTTTTAATTGATGGGATTATCGCGATTAGTGCAGCAATTGTTTTTGACTTAGAGAAAGGTTTGTATGCCCTGATTGGACTTTATGTCACTACAAAAACGATTGATATTATTCAGCTCGGCTTAAGTCAGTCTAAAATGGTTTACATTATAACGATGAAACAAGATGAAGTACGTGATGCCATTTATGCCGAGATTGATCGGGGAGTGACAGAGTTGCCTGCTATAGGTGGCTATACAGGAAAAGCACGACCAGTACTAATGGTTGTGGTTTACCAAACAGAGTTCACAAAGCTGAAACAACTCATTAAAAACGTTGACCCATCAGCGTTTGTTATCGTTTCTGATGCTTATGAGGTGTTAGGAGAAGGTTTCAAACGTGCATAATTTTGGTATAATGTCGGGGAAAGATACTTATTTACTTTGAGGAGGGGCCCTAATGAAAAAGGCTATGTTAACATTAGCGATTGGTTCAGCAATCTTCTTAGCTGCTTGTGGCGGTGGTAAAACAACTTCAACTGAAGGTTCAAAAACTACTACTCCAAATGGCGAAACAATTGCTATGAAATCTTGTATCACTTGCCATGGTGGCGAGCTACAAGGGCAAAATAATGCACCAAAAATTAGCGATGTAGGCTCTCGTTTAACAGAAAAAGAAATTTTAAATGTTATTGAAAATGGTAAAGGTACAATGCCTGCTGGTATTGTCAAAGGTGCAGATGCAGAAGCAGTTGCCAAATGGTTAGCAACTCAAAAATAAAACGAAATGAAACTAGCGGGCTGGAGAACCGCTAGTTTTTTATATTTTGTAGATTTTTTAGTCAGGGCAGACAGAGTGTAAATACATTTCTTTTATACATAGACATGCTAAAATAAGGTGAAACTGCAATCACTATGCTGATTGCCAGTTAACGCAGAACAAAACATATTCAATTCCATTGAATGGAGGCTACAAAACATTGGTCGTAGTATTAACAAGAGACGTTATGGAGAAATTTAAGTTAGAACTATTAGCTGGTGAGGAAGGAATAGGAAGAACGATTGTTACTAGTGATATTTCAAGACCTGGGCTCGAAATGGCGGGGTATTTTACGCATTATCCTGCAAATCGAGTGCAATTGCTAGGAAAAACAGAACTATCCTTTTTTGAAATGCTGCCTTCAGATGTCAAACTGGAGCGCATGCGTCTACTGTGTTCGCAGGATACACCGGCTATTATTATTTCTCGTGATTTAGAGGTACCTAAGGAACTTATACAGGCGTCTAATGAAAAACATGTCCCTGTATTTAAAACGCATATGACAACAACGAAATTTTCGAGTAGGCTAACTAACTATTTAGAAGGTCGCTTAGCACCAATGACTGCTGCTCACGGAGTTTTAGTTGATATATACGGTATCGGTGTGCTAATTATCGGAAAAAGTGGTGTAGGGAAAAGTGAAACAGCACTAGAGCTTGTCAAGAAGGGGCACCGTTTAGTGGCTGATGATTGTGTAGAGATCCGTCAGGAATCAGAGAATTTTTTAATTGGGAGTCCACCGCCTCTTTTAGAACATCTACTCGAAATTCGAGGCATTGGTATTATCGATATTATGACACTCTTTGGAGCGAGTGCGGTACGACCGTACAAACGTATCACATTAGTTATCGAATTAGAAATATGGGATCCAGAAAAAGTATATGATCGTCTAGGTTTAGAGGAAGAAAAAATGAAAATCATTGATACGGAATTAACAAAGCTAACGATTCCTGTAAGACCTGGACGTAACGTGTCTGTTATTATTGAAGTAGCAGCAATGAATTATCGTTTGAAAAAGATGGGTGTTAATGCAGCCGAGGAGTTTTCTAGACGATTAGATGAGGTAATCTCATCGGCGGATGAGTTGGATGACTAATCGTTTTAACTTTTTTCAGCGAGTGTTTTTTGTACCGAAAGCGCAGCGACAGGTACAGAAGTCTCCTACCTTTATAGGTGGTGAGATGAATGCAGTTTTAAGCGACAGCTACAATTATGCCGAGGCATAATTGATTAGGATTCATTTGCAAATGCAATGAATTGATTTTGAGAGGAGCATAAGATGGACTTGTTATTATTAGAAATTAATCCGATTGCTTTCCATTTAGGACCTATCCCTGTTCGTTGGTATGGGTTACTAATCGTATCGGGTATTATTTTAGCTTATATTGTAGGACAAAGAGAGGCTGTTAAGAGAGGCTTACCCGAGGATTTTCTTGCGGATTTATTACTATGGGCTGTTCCTATATCCATAATATGTGCACGTATTTACTATGTTTCGATGCGTTGGGATTATTATAGTGAAAACCCTGGGAAGATTATTGAAATTTGGAATGGTGGTATCGCTATTCACGGTGCTCTTATTGGTGCCTTTTTGACAGCTTACATATTCACTCGTAGAAGAAATATTAGCTTTTTACGAGTAGCGGATATTGCGGCACCGAGTATTTTAATTGGACAAATAATTGGCCGATGGGGCAATTTTATGAACCAGGAGGCTTATGGTGGTCCAGTATCACGTGCATTTTTAGAAAATCTAATGCTGCCGGATTGGATTATTAATCAAATGTATATTGAAGAATTAGGGACATATGTTCATCCTACTTTTTTATATGAATCCGTCTGGAACTTCATTGGGCTAATTATTTTATTAGTTTTACGTAAAGTAAATTTAAATCGTGGTGAAATATTCTTCGGCTATTTAATTTGGTATTCAATCGGTCGCTTCTATATAGAAGGCTTGCGTACAGATAGCCTATATTTAGTAGGAGATTTACGCTCAGCTCAGGTTGTTTCAATAATAGGTATTGTTGTGGGTCTTGGTGCGATTATTTATCGACGCATAAAAGAAAAACCTGCAGTAAAGTATTTAGATAATAAATAAGGGGTGCAAAGCATGGTTGTAAAGGCATTACTATTTGATTTTGATGGTACATTACTCAATACAAATGATTTAATCATTCAAACATTTATGCATGTTTTAAACGAACGATTTCCCGGGCAATATTCGCCAAAAGATTGCCTGAAATTCCTCGGGCCGTCCTTAAAACAGACATTTACCGACATTGCTCCTGGTGAAGAGGATGCCATGGTTGCAAAATATCGTGAATACAATGAATTACATCACGATGAGCTTGTCACTCAATATCCTGATGTTGTATCTACTTTAGAGCAATTAAAGGCTATGGGTATCAAGTTAGCGATTGTCTCTACAAAGCGTAATGGGATGATAGATCGTGGTTTATCTGTACTAGGTGCAAGTCATTTATTTGATATCCGTATTGGCACGGATGATGTGAAAAATGTAAAGCCTGATCCAGAACCAGTTTTGCTTGCGCTTGAACGCCTTGGAGTAAACAAGGAAGAGGCCATTATGATTGGCGACAATTCTCACGATATTGAGGCCGGGCACAACGCCGGAGTTAGAGCAGCTGGTGTCGCATGGGCTTTTAAAGGTGAGGAATACTTACAGCAATTCAAGCCGGAATATATGTTGCATCATATGACGGATTTATTTGCAATTGTGAAAGCGGGGTAAGTAAATGGCACGTAAAACAGAACGCTACCGTGTCGAAGGAGCAAACTCGCTTTGGAATATTTATGATACGGTGTCCTTTTGGAAGGTGATGAAGTGTTTCGTTGTCATTCAAATTGGACGCTTCACACCATTTTTACGTGTGAAAAACTGGTTGTATCGAACTTTTTTAAAAATGGAGATTGGTGAACAAACCTCCATAGCTTTAATGGTTATGCCAGATACAATGTTTCCAGAACGTATTCATATCGGTGACAATACCGTTATAGGCTTCAGTACGACTATTTTGGCGCATGAATATTTAATAGAGGAATATCGTCTAGGAGATGTTCATATTGGCAACGAAGTGATGGTTGGTGCCAATTCAACGATACTACCAGGTGTTACGATAGGTGACGGTGCGATTGTGTCAGCTGCAACCCTTGTGCATAAGGATGTGCCAGCTGGCTGTCTAGCAGGCGGTAATCCTATGCAAATTATTTATACAGCTGAACAAATGGCGGAGCGCAAACGTAATGAAGTAGTAGAATGGTGCACGCCGAAAAAATAATAATACCTACACTGTGCATGCTTTACTGTGCACAGTGTTTTTTTGCTGTTGAAAAACTATGATCACAATGAAATTAAAGTATGACTCTCCAGCGAAAAGAGGGGTTCACATGACATACGTTTTAACAGAATGACAGCAACTTTTTAGTTTTATCTACTAACTTTCACTTTTTATCCCCCAACTTTTGAGTTTTATCGACTAACTTTCGCGTTTTATCCCCCAACTTTTGAAATTTATCGACATCCACCTGCCAAAGAACAAAAAAGAATCGCACAGTTCTTTGCCTAGGAAAAACGCTTGCTCTGCTGAATAAAGTTTCAATTTATTTATTTTCAAGTATAATTAACAGAATAATCAGTATTGAAATTATTCGATAATTTAAACAGAGTTGCGTTGACTAGCAAGAAGAAATAAGTTAGAATACTTTCATAATCTAATTCTCTAACACTCTAGTGAGTTAAAGTGAAACGTAAGGAAGTGTCAAAATGTCGTCGATTAAAATGTTTGAAAAACCACTTGGAATGCGCGATACATTTCCGCAAATTTTTGAAAAGGTAGAGGCTGTAAGAAATACAGGACGAGATTTTTTATGCAGAAGAGGCTATGAATTTATTAAAACGCCTGCAGTAGAGTATTTTGATACAGTCGGTAAAGCATCAGCGATAGCCAATGCGCAATTATTTAAATTAGTAGATGGCCAGGGCAACACGTTAGTACTACGACCTGATATGACAACACCGATTGCACGTGTAGCAACATCAAAATTATTAAAAGAGATGATTCCCTTACGCCTTGCTTATTTTGCTAGTGTCTTTCGCGCACAGGAAGCGGAAGGTGGACGCCCAGCAGAATTTGATCAGATGGGGATCGAGTTGATTGGAGACAATTCTGTATATGCGGATGCTGAGGTTATTGTTACGGCAATGGAGCTATTAGAGCAATTTGGCTTAGCGGAATTTAAAGTGACGATCGGTCACGCAGGTATATTAAATTGCATTTTACAAGATTATACAGAAAGTATCGAACAACAAAATATACTTCGGACGCTACTTGTGCAACGCAATTACGTAGGGTTTGAAGAAGCGGTAGAATCATTTGATTTACCTAAAACAAAATCCGATGCATTATTGCAATTTATTGAAGAAGCAATGCATTTAAAAGAAATTCAAGATATTGAAAAATATGTGCGAAAAAATGACGCATTAGAATATATGCAACAGCTCGCTAAGCTACTTGAAATGGCAAACTTAGCGGAATATGTTGCCTTTGACTTTACACTTTCTAGTCACATGAGCTATTACACAGGGATGTTATTTGAAGTGTTTGCAACCGGCAGTGGTTTTCCATTAGGCAATGGGGGACGCTATGACGGATTGCTGGAGGTATTTGGCTCAAAGGTAGGTGCTACAGGATTTAGTATTCGTGTTGACCGCCTGTTAGAAACAATGGATGCACAATCTGATGAACGACAAGAAGCTACAGTCGTGCTATTTGAGGAAGAACAATTTGAAGCAGCTCTTGCAAAGGTACAGACGCTACGAGCAGCCGGTAAACAGGTTACCTTACAGTTAAGGAGTAGCCTTGTCGATGAAGCAGCTTTTTTAGCACACTTTACAGAAGTAGTTGTGGTGGGACAGGAGGACGTTGACGGTGAATGAATTAACGATTGCTATGCCGAAGGGCCGCATTTTTGACGAGGCATATCAGATGCTTTTAGAAGCTGGCTTTAATTTACCAGAAGAAGTCGAAATGTCTCGTAAATTAATGCTTGAAATTCCAGAAGAGAAAATACGTTTTATATTAGCAAAGCCGATGGATGTTCCTGTTTATGTTGAGCATGGTGTAGCGGACATTGGTATTGCTGGGAAGGATGTTTTGTTAGAACAGCAACGAGAAGTACATGAATTGCTGGATTTGAAAATAAGTACTTGTTATATCGCATCAGCAGGCTTACCTAATACGGCGATGAATGAAATTGCACCAAGAATAGCGACGAAATATCCTAATATTGCAATGAAATATTATAAGGGTATTGGAGAGCAGGTTGAAATTATTGAGCTTAATGGATCCATTGAATTGGCGCCCATGATTGACTTAGCAGATCGAATTGTCGATATTGTATCAACGGGCCGGACGTTGAAAGAAAATGGCTTAGTGGAGTATGAATTTATTACAGACGTATCATCACGATTAATTGCCAACCCAGTAAGCTATCGCATGAAGAGCGATCGTATTATCGATCTTGTGAAACGGTTGAAAAAATGCGTTAAATAAAAATGTCTACTGTCTGGAAGAGGCACATTCCTAGATTTAAAGGAGATTAATCCTATGAAAATAACAAAGCTAGAAAAAGGTATTTCCTTAAAACGACCACTTGAAGGTGGAAATGAAGAACAGTTAAAGGTTGTGCGTCAAGTATTAGCAGACGTTCGTGCACAAGGTGACGCAGCCATACGTTTTTATACAGAAAAATGGGATGGCTTTGCCCCTAATCATTTACGCGTAACGAAAGAAGAAATAGCAGAGGGCGCAAAATCAATTGATCAACAGCTTTATGCGGATTTAACAGAAGCAGCTCAAAATATTCGCTTTTATCACGAACAGCAAAAGTGTTCAGGTTATCGCTTAGAGCTTAAAGATGGCTCATGGCTTGGGCAACGAATTACTGCGCTCGATTCAGTAGGTCTTTATGTTCCTGGTGGTACAGCGGCATACCCATCTTCGGTCTTGATGAACGTTATTCCTGCACAAGTAGCTGGTGTCAAACGCATAGTGATTACATCTCCAGCAGGTCAAGATGGAAATTTACCTCCAGGTGTACTTGCTGCAGCGCATATTTTAGGAGTAACAGAAATATATAAAATCGGTGGAGCTCAGGCGATTGCGGCTCTTGCATATGGCACCGAGACCATTTCTCCAGTTGATAAAATAACGGGTCCAGGAAATATCTTTGTAGCATTAGCAAAACGTGAGGTTTTTGGTGAGGTTGCGATTGATATGATTGCAGGCCCAAGTGAAATTGCCGTGTTAGCAGACGACACAGCATTTGCTGATGAAATCGCGGCTGATCTTTTATCACAAGCTGAACACGATAAATTAGCTTGTGCCATTTTAGTAACGACTTCTGAGCAATTGGCTATAAAAGTAGCTGATGAAGTGGAGAAGCAATTAACGACTTTACCACGTGAAGAGGTAGCACGTGCATCGATAGAAAACTTTGGTGCCATTTATGTGGCTGACACGATGGCAGATGCCGTAGATGCCATTAATTCGCTAGCGCCTGAGCATTTAGAAATTGTCACAAAAAATGCGGAGTCTGTAGCTGAGCAAGTACGACATGCAGGTGGTATTTTCATCGGCCGTTATAGCTCTGAACCAGTTGGTGATTACTTTGCTGGGACAAATCATGTGCTGCCAACGAATAGCACTGCACGCTTTGCAAGTGGCTTAAACGTCGATGATTTTGTGAAAAAATCGAGCGTCGTCTTTTATAGTGAAAAAACTTGGGCAGAAAACGCACCGAAAATTGCACGTCTAGCACGCATGGAAGGCTTAGAGGGCCATGCGCGTGCAGTCGAATCACGTGGATGGGAAAAGGAGTAGTACTATGACTGAAAAAAAACGATATGCAAAAGTTGAACGTACGACAAATGAAACTCAAATTTCGGTAGCCATCGATTTAGATGGTGAAGGGAAGGCAGATATAAAAACGGGTGTTGGCTTTATGGATCACATGCTTGACCTCTTTTTTAAACATGGGCTTTTTGATGGGACGATAGAAGCGAACGGTGATACATATATAGACGATCATCATACAACAGAAGACCTCGGAATTGTATTAGGCCAAGCTATTCGTGAAGCGCTCGGTGATAAAAAAGGAATAAAGCGTTACGGCACAGCATTTGTGCCAATGGATGATGCACTTGCACAGGTCGTTGTGGATTGCTCGAATCGTCCGCACTTAGAATATCGTGTGCCACAGTTGAAGGAAAAGGTCGGTAGCTTCGATACTGAATTAGTACATGAATTTTTGTGGAAGTTTGCACTTGAGGCACGGATGAATGTTCATGTCATCGTACCTTATGGCCATAATACACATCATATTATTGAAGCTATTTTTAAGGCGTTAGCACGTGCCATTGACGCAGCAGTGGAAATTGATCCACGTGTTAAAGGTGTACCTTCGACTAAGGGGCTGTTAACGTGAAAATAGGTGTTATTGATTATGGAATGGGGAATTTATTTAGTGTTGAACAGGCATTAAAACGACTTGGCTGTGAGGTTGTTGTTACGGCTAACGAGACAGTGCTAGATGCAACAGATGCCCTGTTGCTTCCAGGTGTTGGAGCGTTTCCAGATGCCATCAAACGTTTAGCTGAAACGAATTTAGATCAATATTTACGCAAAGTGAAAGCAGAAAATCGACCACTTCTCGGAATTTGCTTAGGCATGCAATTGTTATTTGAGCAAAGTGAAGAAGTGTCCCCGACGAAGGGGCTGGGCTTTTTTAAAGGAAGCATTAAACGATTTACTGGTGACAACGCTGGGCAGAAGTATCGAGTGCCACATATGGGGTGGAATGAGCTCGTAGTGACAAAGCATCCTTCATGGTTAAATGGTGAAATAACGGCAAAGCATGTTTATTTTGTGCACTCATTTTATGCAACTGATATCGATGAAACGGAGCTTGTCGCTTATGCGGATTATCATAGTATTAAAGTTCCTGGCATTGTGGCAAATGGCTCTATTACGGGCATGCAGTTCCATCCCGAAAAGTCAGGTGAACTAGGTGTGCATTTATTAGAGCAATGGTTGAAGGGGGTGGCATCATGTTAACAAAGCGTATTATTCCATGTCTTGATGTGAAAGAGGGACGTGTTGTAAAAGGTGTACAGTTTGTGTCATTACGTGATGCGGGTGATCCAGTTGAGCTTGCTAAGTTTTATGATGAGCAAGGGGCAGATGAGCTTGTGTTTCTAGATATTTCGGCATCACATGAAGGACGTGAGACAATGGTGGATGTCGTTCGGCAAACTGCAGCTACATTAGCCATTCCATTCACGGTAGGTGGTGGAATTCGTACATTAGATGATATGAAACGTATTTTACGTGCAGGTGCCGATAAAGTATCAGTGAATACTTCTGCTTTAGAGCGACCGGAGCTTATTAAAGAAGGTTCTGACTTTTTTGGTGCACAATGTATTGTTGTAGCTATTGATGCCCGCTATAGCGAAGAAGATGCCACATGGATGGTTTATACACATGGGGGCCGAAACAAAACAACATGGCAAGCAACTGAATGGGCGAAGGAAGCGGTTCGCTTAGGTGCAGGTGAAGTTTTATTAACGAGTATGAATCAGGACGGTGAGAAATCCGGTTTTGATTTAGCCTTAACAAAAGCTGTGAGAGAGGCTGTGACAGTCCCTGTTATTGCAAGCGGCGGTGCAGGGAATGCAGAACATTTTTACGAGGTATTAGCTGAAAATATCGATGCAGATGCAGCGCTTGCCGCATCCATCTTCCATTACAAAGAAACGAGCGTTGCACAAGTAAAAGAATACTTACGTGAAAAAGGAGTGGCAGTAAGATGATTGACAGCATTACATTTGATGAAAAAGGTCTTGTCACTGCGGTCGTACAAGATGCTAATACAAAAGAAGTACTAACTGTAGCGTATATGAATAAAGAATCTTTAGAGAAAACACTTGAATCGGGAGAAACATGGTTTTTCTCACGTTCACGTCAAGAGCTCTGGCACAAAGGGGCAACGAGTGGTCATACGCAAAAAGTGGTATCTATCAAGGCAGACTGTGATGGTGACGCATTAGTTGTGGAAGTAATTCCTGCTGGACCGGCCTGTCATAATGGAACAACTTCTTGCTTTACGGAGATTATTCAGCAAAATGGCAAGGTCGGATCTGTTGAGATTATTTCTAAACTCGTAAAGGTCATTGAAAAGCGCGAGCAAGATATGCCAGAAGGGGCGTATACTACATATTTGTTCGACAAAGGTATCGATAAAATTTGTAAAAAAGTTGGAGAAGAAGCAACTGAAGTTGTCATAGGTGCAAAAAATCGCGATGCAGAAGAAGTGAAATGGGAGGCTGCCGATTTAATTTATCACCTACTAGTGTTACTACAAGAGCAAAAAGTAAGTGTTTATGACGTGTTAGAAGTGTTAGAAAAACGTCACGAGGAGAAATGACGGCATATTGCTTATTGTATGGTA
The DNA here is from genome assembly GCF_054665055.1 of Lysinibacillus sp. CTST325. Lineage (NCBI taxonomy): Bacteria > Bacillati > Bacillota > Bacilli > Caryophanales > Bacillaceae > Lysinibacillus > Lysinibacillus sp. CTST325. The sequence goes on from NZ_BAAFHO010000012.1 coordinate 116,476, forward strand.
TAATAAAAGTTACTGTGTAAAGGAACGTATAATACGTTCCTTATTTCTTGTTTCGGAGGAAATATTTTGGAAAAGAAACGTCAAAAAGAGAATCAAACGAATATAGTGTCGTTCATTCCAACAGGCGACTATTATTATAAAAAATCAATTCAAGCAATGAATAGCGGACAAATGAATAAAGCCTATAAATATTTACAGCGAGCAGTTGATTTAAGTCCTGATGATCCGATGATTTTATTACAATTAGCGATAATAGAGTTAGAGGGTCAACGTTTCGAGGAAGCGTATGATCTTCTTCGTCGTGCCTATCAGATAGATAAAGACAATCCAGAAATTATTTTTTACATGGCAGAGGTTTCAGGATGTATCGGCATCATGCATGATGCTAAGCGCTTTGCAGAGCAATATTTACAAATGGAGCCAGAAGGTGCCTATGCAGATGAAGCTGCTGAAATATTAGAGTTTGTTGATTTTGAGCAGGATGATTTTGAGGAGCTTGAAGGTTCTGCTGAAGATTTATATCGGCAGGAACAGGCGAGACGTTGTATGGAAAAGGGAGATTTCCCTGAAGCTATTAAAATGCTAGAAGACTTAATTGAAGATAGACCAGATTTTTGGTCAGCTTATAACAACTTAGCCCTTGCCTATTTTTATGTGGGCGAAGCAGAACAAGCGAAAGCTCTGCTAAACACTGTATTACGTGAGAATAAAGGGAATTTACATGCACTATGTAATTTAACGGTTATCGCATACTATGAAAAAAATGAAGAAGATTTAAAGGATCTTTTAGAAATACTTGTGAAAATTCAGCCATATTTATGGGAACATCGCTACAAGCTTGGTGCAACATTAGCGCTCGTTGGACAATATGATTTAGCATTTAAATGGTTGCGTAGCATGCAGAAAAGAGGCTATGTAGGCGATGCTGGCTTTTACTTTTGGTTATCACATGCCGCTTATTTCTCAGGACATGAAGAAATTTCAAAGAGTACATGGGAGCAGCTACTTGAGCTAGACCCCGATAAAGAAGGCTTTGAACCTTGGCGTCAAGAAGAAAACAATTTTTCACTTGATGCATTAGAACATGACCGTGATTATATTGTAGAAAAGCTTGAAAGCGAATATACAAGTGAACGGATATTTGGTTTGTTTTTACTAAGCTGTACAGCACATAAACAGGAAATTATTGCGCATCCAACATGGATAGACGTTGACCAATTTAATGCGTATGAAAAGCTATTCCTCGCTTATGCACTAGGACATCAATTTGATATGAAAAACAAAGTAGAGGCTAGCTTTATACGAGCAGTAAGTGTGCCAGAAATTTTACTAGAACAGTATGAAAAGCTGACGACATTAATTGCACCAATGTTCCAAATGTGGTTTGTGCTTTGTGAGCAAGCATTGATGAACAATTATCGTTTTACAAATCCAGCAGCTATTGCAGGAGCAAATGATTACTTATTTCGTTCTTCCAGAATGCTCAAGGTTACCAAAAAAGAGATCGCTCAGCAATACGGAGTATCAGTGTCAACTTTATCGAAGTATATTGAAGAAATTTTAATGTTTTTACCAGACACTCATAATTAGACTGTGAGCAACATAGTTGAATAACTTTTTACTTTCACATACGATGAACATACTAACATTATTATAAAAAAGTAAAAAATCTGTTTAGGGGGAAGTTTTTATGTCAGAAGAAAAAATTTATGATGTAGTAATAATTGGTGCAGGTCCGGCTGGAATGACTGCTGCTGTTTATACATCACGTGCCAACCTTTCAACTTTAATGATTGAACGTGGAATCCCTGGCGGACAAATGGCAAATACAGAAGAAGTAGAAAACTATCCTGGTTTTGATACAATTTTAGGGCCTGAGCTATCTACAAAAATGTTCGATCATGCTAAGAAATTTGGTGCAGAGTATGCATATGGCGATGTAACTGAAATTATTGATGGTGAAGAATATAAAACAATAAAATCAGGTACTAAAGAATATAAAACACGAGCAATTATTCTTTCTACAGGTGCGGAGTATAAAAAAATGGGCGTGCCTGGCGAAAAAGAACTTGGTGGCCGTGGTGTCAGCTATTGTGCAGTATGTGATGGTGCATTCTTCAAACAAAAAAATCTTGTTGTCGTAGGTGGCGGGGATTCTGCTGTTGAAGAAGGCGTTTATTTAACTCGCTTTGCTGATAAAGTAACAATTGTGCACCGTCGTGATAAATTACGTGCACAAAAAATTCTCCAAGATCGTGCCTTTGCTAACGAAAAAATTGATTTCATTTGGAATGCAACAGTCAAAGAAATTAATGAGGCTAACGGTAAAGTTGGAAGTGTAACATTACAATCAACTGTAGATGGTACAGAATCTGATTTTGCTACTGATGGCGTATTCGTATACATTGGTATGCTTCCATTAACAAAACCATTTGAGTCTCTAGGTATTTTAAATGATGCTGGTTATATTTTGACAAATGATAATATGGAAACGACAGTACCAGGTATCTTCGCAGCTGGAGATGTACGTGAAAAATCACTTCGTCAAATCGTTACAGCGACAGGTGACGGAAGTATTGCAGCACAAGCAGTACAGCACTATGTAGAAGAATTATTAGAAAAAATTAATGCTTAAAGTGGATATTGATAAGGGCAGTCTCCTCCCAGAGTGGGATGTATAAGTTGAATCAAGCACATGTTATGGAGAAGTGTCCAAGATCATTATTTTAAGGAAAATAATACAATTTTAATACGGTCTTAATATAGTTGTAACTTGAATGACATATAAAAGGTGTAAGATATAAATTGTAATTAGCAATCCCCCTTTTATTTTGTTGAGTAGGTTGTTTCCACCAAATTAGGTGGAGCAACCTATTTTTGTTGTGAACGGAAATTTTTATGACGGAGTTTCATATGTTTGAGTAGAGGTTAAAAACCGTATCGATGAAGTTAAAATTGCAATGACGTAAAGTTTAGAATTGAGGACAAACCTTGTTTGGTCTTGCTATAATAAAAGGTAGAATGCAAAAGAGATTAGAGGTGTGCCTATGCAAAGAATTGCAAATTTAATAGCCGTAAAAGACGATCAAGTGTTATTGCTTCAGAAGCCGAGACGTGGCTGGTATGTAGCGCCTGGCGGTAAAATGGAGAGCGGTGAATCGATTTATGAGGCTGCAGTACGTGAGTTTAAAGAAGAAACAAATGTCACACCAATAAATGCTCATTTAAAGGGTGTTTATACGATGGTTATTAAAGAAAATAATGAGGTAGTGGACGAATGGATGCTTTATACATTTGTTGCAAAGGATGTAGAAGGAGTACCGTTTAAAGAAACTAGAGAAGGCAAACTTGCATGGCACCCAGTAGAGGATTTGAAACATTTGCCAATGGCTGAAGGTGATCGAACAAACTTACAATTTGCTATCTCACAATCAGGCATTCAGTACGGTACATTTGAATACACAACTGATTTTGAATTACTTCATGAGAAAATACAAATATCAATCGAACAATAAAGGAGCTGCATGACAGTGGTGGTTGAAGGACCAAAAGGTACACATGAATTAGTTATTATTACAGGAATGTCTGGAGCTGGGAAAACAGTAGCTATTCAAAGCTTTGAGGATTTAGGGTATTACTGTATTGATAATTTACCACCCGCGTTACTCACAACATTTTTAACCTTACTAAGGGATTCGGGTAAAAATATTACACGTATAGCAGCTGTCATGGATATGCGTGGTGGCGATTTTTTTGATTCTCTTATCGGCGCTCTCGACCATATTCTTAAAGAAGGCGATATAGTTGCACGAATTTTATTTTTAGATGCAGATGATGCAGCTTTAGTTAGACGTTATAAAGAGACAAGACGTGCACATCCTTTGGCTGTAAATGGTTTGCCATTAGATGGCATTAAACAAGAACGTAAGCTTTTATCCGAAGTAAAAGGTCGCGCTAAATTTGTCTACAATACATCTAATATGAAGCCTAAAGAGCTGCGTGAAAAAATCGCTAAAGAATTTGCCAGTGATGCTGATAATATTTTCTCAGTTAATATCATGTCGTTTGGATTTAAACATGGTATGCCGATAGATGCTGACTTAGTATTTGATGTCCGTTTTTTAAAAAATCCATATTATGTAGAAGAGTTACGCCATAAAACGGGTTTACAAACTGAGGTATCTTCTTATGTTCTGGCACTTGAAGATACGCAAACACTCATTCAAAAACTAACGGATTTGTTTGAATTTATGATTCCGCTCTATAGACAAGAGGGCAAATCACAACTTGTCATTGCCTTTGGATGTACTGGAGGACAGCATCGTTCAGTAACATTAGCAGAGTATTTTGGGGCATATTTAGCTGGGAAGGAAAACACTGTTATTACACATCGTGACATCAATCGTAGAAAGGATTGAGTGAATGGGAAAGAAGCGAACAAAGCTTGTTGTAATTGGTGGTGGTACGGGGCTTTCTACGTTACTACGAGGGCTCAAGCACCACCCATTTGATATTACTGCAATTGTGACAGTAGCAGATGATGGTGGTTCTTCAGGACGTTTACGGGATGACTATGATATTCCACCACCTGGTGATGTCCGTAATGTGATCGCGGCGTTATCGGATGTTGAGCCGCTTGTAGAGCAAATGTTTCAATACCGATTTTCTGCATCAGAAGATTTACGTGGGCATTCATTAGGTAATTTAATGCTGACTGCTTTAACAGATATTACTGGGGATTTTAACCATGCCATTAGTGAAATGGGAAAGGTTTTAAAGGTTCATGGTCGCGTCATACCAGCTGCCAATAAAAAGATAAATTTACATGCTGAGCTTGAGGACGGTTCAATCATTGAAGGGGAATCTAAAATTCCAAAGGCTAAAAACCGAATTAGCCGAGTTTTTTTAGTGCCAGAAAACGTGAAACCGTTACCAGAGGCTATTCGAGCAATTCATCGTGCTGACTATATTTTAATTGGTCCAGGAAGTTTATATACAAGCATTATTCCAAACCTCCTTGTAAAAGGAATAGGAGATGCTGTTGTAAAGGCTAAAGGAAGAAAAATTTATGTTTGTAATCTAATGACTCAAAAAGGTGAAACCATTTCCTATACAGCAGGCGATCATGTTAAAGCTATATATAAACATGTTGGAGAGTCCTTCATCGATTCTATATTGGTAAATGATGTAAAACTACCTTATCCTGTAAAAGAGCTGTATAAGGAAGAGTGTGCTGAGCCAGTAACATTTGACGTTCCAAAGCTTGAAAGTATGGGATTAGAGGTTATTAAACGAGATATTGCCACGATTCGCCCAGATGGGACGGTGCGTCATAATGCTACAAACGTTGCGAAATGGCTTGTGGATTACGCAAATATTTATGAACAAGAAGTTAGAGAATTATAAAGCGCTTATTGTATATGATAAGATGAACATATACATAGAACAAAAAGTTGAAAGGAGGGCGTGATATGTCTTTTGCTTCTGAAACGAAAAAAGAGTTAACTCAAATAGAAGCGGACAATCATTGTATGAAAGCAGAAGTATCTGCCCTAATTCGTATGAATGGTTCATTATCCTTTGCTAATAAACAGTTAAGCTTAGACGTACAAACTGAAAACGCTGCAATCGCAAGAAGACTTTATACGATTATGAAGAAGCTGTATCCGTATAATGTAGAGTTACTTGTTAGAAAAAAAATGCGTTTGAAAAAAAATAACGTATACATTTGCCGTGTAAGAGAAGGTGCGCGTGAGCTACTGATTGATTTAGAAATCATCTCAGACGACTTTCAATTTAATCATACTATTTCTAGGAAGCTCATTAAAAAGAGTGGTCAAAAAAGAGCGTATTTACGAGGCGCATTTTTAGCTGGTGGCTCTGTCAACAATCCAGAAACATCAGCCTACCATTTAGAAATTTATTCATTATATAAAGAGCATGGAGAGGCTTTAATGGATTTAATGAATGAATTTGAGCTAAATGCAAAAACAATTGAACGAAAAAAAGGCTTTGTAACTTATTTAAAAGAAGCGGAAAAAATTTCTGATTTCCTTAATATTGTTGGAGCTCATCAAGCAATGATGAAATTCGAAGACGTTCGCATCTTGCGAGACATGAGAAATAGTGTCAATCGCATAGTCAACTGTGAAACAGCGAACTTGAATAAAACAATAGGCGCAGCATTACGTCAAGTAGAGAATATCCGATTTATTGAAAATTCAATAGGTCTAGATCAATTGCCAGAAAAACTTCGTGAAATTGCACGATTACGCGTAGAATACCAAGATGTAACACTAAAAGAACTTGGTGAAATGGTATCAAGTGGAACGGTTAGTAAATCCGGTGTCAATCATCGATTACGGAAAATCGATGAGATAGCCGATGCATTAAGAAGCGGAGAAAAAATTGGTGGTTAAATTTTCATACTTTTCAGGTATGAATTTGATGTGCAATCGCGTATTGTTCTTTTGCTAGTAAGTAAGGTAAGATAAAAATAATAGATGAACGGTAGTAAAGGAGAGTTTTAAGAATGACCGAGAGAAGAGTCCATGTAAAATTAAAATTAGGACTACAGGCTAGACAAGCAGCGCTATTTGTACAAGAAGCAAACCGTTTTAGCGCGGATATCTTTCTAGAGAAAGACGAGAAAAAAGTTAATGCTAAATCCATTATGGGTGTCATGAGCTTAGCCATTGCAAAAGGAACAGAGGTAGTACTTAGCAGCGATGGCAACGATGCTGAGCAAGCGGTTACAGCATTAGCAGCACTAATCGAAAAAGAAGATTAAAAAACTATGATGCAAAAACTGTCCAAACAGTAGAACTTACATGTTGGACAGTTTTTTTGCGCTTTTGCACAGAATAAATAGATCCTGAAAGTAGAGCCAAAGCGATGGGAAGTAAGGATAGGACGACGGCGACGGAATGAAGAGCTGGAATGACGGAAGGAAAGGTTGGAGCGACGGAAAGAAATGTCAGAGCGACGGAAAGAAAGGCCGAAGCGACGGAAAGAAGAGGCTACGACGGAAAGAAGGGCCAGAGCGACGGAAAGAATAGTCGAAGCGACGGAAAGAAGCGCTGGAATTACGGAAAGAAAAGGCTGCGACAGAAAGAATAGTCAGAGCGACGGAAAGAAGAGCCAGAACGACGGAAAGAAAAGGCTGCGACGGAAAGAATAGTCGAAGCGACGGAAAGAAGCGCTGGAATTACGGAAAGAAAAGGCTGCGACAGAAAGAATAGTCAGAGCGACGAAAAGAAGAGCCAGAACGACGGAAAGAAAAGGCTGCGACGGAAAGAAGAGTCAAAGCGGCGGAAAGAAGAGGCTGCGACAGAAAGAAGAGTCGAAGCGACGGAAAGAAGAGTCAGAACGACGGAAAGAACAGGCTGCGACGGAAAGAATAGTCGAAGCGACGGAAAGGAAGGCCGAAGCGACGGAAAGAAGAGTCAGAGCGACGGAAAGAAGAGCCAGAACGACGGAAAGAACAGGCTGCGACGGAAAGAATAGTCAGAGCGACGGAAAGGAAGGCCGAAGCGACGGAAAGAAGAGTCAAAGCGACGGAAAGAAAGGCCGAAGCGGCGGAAAGAAAAGGCTACGACGGAAAGAAGGGCCAGAGCGACGGAAAGAATAGTCGAAGCGACGGAAAGAAGCGCTGGAATTACGGAAAGAAAAGGCTGTGACAGAAAGAATAGTCAGAGCGACGGAAAGAAGAGCCAGAACGACGGAAAGAATAGTCGAAGTGACGGAAAGAAGAGTCAAAGCGACGGAAAGAAGAGCCAAAATCGTGGATAGAACCATCAAATTGAAGGATAGCCTATCAAACCATGCATACATTTAATATCGAACAAAAAAGCATCTCAGAAATAATCTGAGATGCCTTTAACTTTTTTATTTGCGTTCCATAATTTGATCGATTAGGCCGTATTCTTTTGCACGCTCAGCTGTCATGAAGTTATCGCGGTCTGTATCTCTTGCAATGACTTCAAGTGGTTGACCAGTACGTTCCGATAAAATTCCATTTAATTTTTCACGTAAGAATAAAATACGTTTTGCAGCAATTTCGATTTCAGTTGCTTGACCTTGTGCACCGCCAAGAGGTTGGTGAATCATTACTTCAGCATTTGGTAATGCGAAACGTTTACCAGGTTCACCAGCAGCAAGTAGGAAAGCACCCATAGATGCTGCCATTCCGATACAAATTGTTTGTACTTGTGGCTTGATAATTTGCATTGTGTCATAAATTGCCATACCCGCAGTGATAGATCCACCCGGTGAGTTAATGTAAAGATAGATATCTTTGTCTGGATCTTCTGCTTGTAGGAATAGAAGTTGAGCAACAATTGAGTTAGCAACGTTGTCGTCAATTGCACTTCCTAATAGGATAATACGGTCTTTTAGTAGTCGTGAATAGATGTCATACGCACGTTCACCACGACTTGTTTGTTCAATAACTGTAGGAATTAAATTCATGTTAAATCCTCCTTAAAAAACTAAATTCGAATACTTTTGCTGAAATCTTCCTTTGCATTTCAGCTGTATCCTTATCATACACATTATAGTCAGGGAAGGTCAAATATTAACCCTGTTAAAGTAAAATAAATTAAATCAATTTTGCCTTGGCGTAATTATAGCCGCCGCATCGCTTTCGCTCAGAAATTTGCTGTCGCCGCATCGCTTTCGCCCAGAAAACATTTGCTGCCACCGCATCGCTTTCGCAAAAAAAACATTTGCTGCCACCGCATCTCTTTCGCAAAAAAACATTGGCTGCCGCCGCATCGCTTTCGCTCAGAAAACATTTGCTGCCGCCGCATCGCTTTCGCCCAGAAAACATTTGCTGTCGCCGCATGGTTTTGGCTACAAAAAAATTTACCGCTGCCGTTTCACTTCCACGCCGATAAAGAATGCCGTTGCCGCATCGCTTCCACGCCGATAAAGAATGCCGCTGCCGTTTCACTTCCACGCCGATAAAGAATGCCGTTGCCGCATCGCTTCCACGCCGATAAAGAACGCCGTTGCCGCATCGCTTCCACGCTGATAAAGAATGCCGTTGCCGCATCGCTTCCACGCCGATAAAGAATGCCGTTGCCGCATCGCTTCCACGCCGATAAAGAATACCGATGCGCATCGCTTCCACGTAAATAAAGAATACCGCAAACGCCACTCTCTTTCGCAAATAAACAGTGTATCAGCACAATTCAAAATCCGTGACATCCATCCGAGGATTGTCTTTTTTCTGTAGGTATTTTGATACTTATTGAATGGAGATAAAAAAAGTTAAAATGTTTTGCATTCTATAGTTGAAATATGGGCAATACGTTTGTATAATTGAAAAGGTCACATAAGTTAAAGTACAGTACACTATTTTGCAGGTATGCTTCACATGAGGGTTATCTACATCATGCTTTTCGTAAAGCCTAGGGTGAGTACTTTTTTTTTTGTTTAATTGCCCTCGTGGTGTAATGGATAACACGTAAGATTCCGGTTCTTGCACTGGGGGTTCGATTCCCTCCGAGGGCGCCATTTTACTGATTATTTGATATACTTTAATAACTCAATTCTCCTAATAAGTAGTTTAGCAGCCTGCTTAGTGGGGAAAAGAGAAGGAAAAATAATGGAAATATTGCCTAATAGGCATTATTCCCGTATTTGTTTCTTTCAAACCTTCAAAAAAGCAACAACTCCAAATTATTTTTTAGTGAACATACTGTACGTGAAGACTAGTTATACTAGTCGAAAAAAAGAATCCTATCTGAGGGGATTCTTTTTTTTTTGCAAATAATCTAACTTTAGCACCGGGAATGAATAAACATTATTTGGTGCTATTTTCAGTTATTCGCGCTGTTTTATTCTAGATGGAGATCATGTTGTCTTTATGAAAGGTGGCTATATTGTCGAAGAGGGAACGCGGAAGAGCTTTTTGGGAATCCACAAATGAACGAACGAATGCATTTTTAAGGAAAGTTTTATAATTCAATAAACAAGAGCAGCCCCTATGTGATAGTGACCACAGATGGGGCTGCTCTTGTTTTTTATCATTAATGAAGGGGATTTGTAGTAGTGCCGTATGCACTAAGCATCGTTTGCATATCTTGTTGAGAAAATTGAGGTACTTGATAGTAGCCATGCATATTTTGGTAAATAGATAATTCGTATGCCATTTCAATGCAGTTGGGAATACTATCTGCAACAACACGTCGGACAACAGGGTTTGTAGTTTCTGTTGCTGAAGCAGTCATACCTTTCGCTAACCCTTTTTGAGCGCCAAGCAAGAAGCCAGAAATACATTCATCGCTGAGTTCATTTGCATTTTGTATTGGCTTTTTAGGTTGGCCAGGAGTCATTCCATATTTAAAATTATTTCCTGTCTCCATTTGATAGCGACCTGTAGGAACAGTTGGATCATGACCTGTGTTATAAGATTCCACAATAGTGTTATACATACCTAATGTGAAATTATATTGGCGGTCCAAAATGCTAAGCAACTCTTGGTCCTTAACCTGTGGACGTAAAACAATGGATTGATTCATACAAGCAATGATTGCACCGATTGTTTCATGTAAGTCCATTTGCTCATGTCCACCATGATTTAGGCTTTGTTGTTGGTTGAATGATGTTTGGTTTGAAGATTCATTTTGAAACGATTGTGTCAAAAAAAGCGCCTCCTAAATATCATAGTTTGTTACAGTAATTAGTATGGCACGTTAGACAAATTTCATACGGTATTAATGCATTTGCATATATGTAGAATAGAGATGTTTTTTTGCTGCAAATTAGTGGTGAAAAAAGAAAGGCTTATCGCCAAAACATGGATGATAGCTAAAAGAAAGCGAAGGAGGTTTTAGAATTGAAAAAAATATTTGGACCTATAGGTATAATCGTTATTATTTTAGTTGTATTGGCCTTACTATTTATTCCAAAATACAATAGCCTAGTAACGGCTGAGGAAAGCGTAGTTTCGAAATGGGCTCAGGTTGAAAATCAGCTACAACGTCGCTACGATTTGATTCCGAACTTAGTAGAATCTGTAAAAGGTTATGCTAACCATGAGAAAGAAGTGATCGCTAGCATTACAGAGGCACGTGCACAAATGGGAAGTGCACAAAGTCCAAAGGAACAGGCGGTTGCCAATGATACATTAAACGGAGCACTTAGTCGATTACTAGTAGTCGTAGAAAATTATCCAAATTTAAAGGCAGATGCAAATTTCCGTCAATTAATGGATGAATTAGCTGGGACAGAAAATCGTTTAGCAGTGGCTCGAGAAGACTACAACAATGAAGTACAGACTTTTAATAAAACGGTTAAACGTTTCCCAGGCAATCTTATTGCAGGGATGTTTGGTTTTGAACAAAAAGAATACTTTAAAGCAGCTGCGGGTGCTGAAAAGGCACCATCTATAGATTTTGGCAGTTCAGGTAAACAATAATGAAACGGTTTATCATCCAACTTGCAATTGTTAGCGTCATGTTTATTCTATCTATGAGAATGGCAGATGCCGCAATGCCGACACCGATGAAAAATACGTATATTCATGATTATGCTAATGTTTTATCCACATCCGTAAAGGAAGAACTCAATCATCATTCAGAGCAGCTGGATAAAGGTACAGGTGCTGAAATTATGGTCGTAACGGTAGATACTATTAACGGAGAAGAACCGAAAATGTATGCAACAAAAATGATTCGTTCATGGGGTATTGGTGAAGCGAAAAAAAATAATGGTGTTTTAATTTTAGCAACATTTGGGCAGGGCGATGGCAATAATGATGTCGTTATTGCTGTAGGTCAAGGTCTCGAAGGAGCATTACCTGATGGCAAGTTGGGGCGCATTTTAGATACAGCGTTTTATCCAAATGCAAGAGCTGGAGACATCAATAAGGCATTTAAAGCAACATATGCAGAAGTATTTCAAACTGTCGCGCAAGAGTACAATTGGGATGGAGAGATGCCTGCAAATACAGCTGACAATGAAGAAATGCCAACGTGGATGATTATTTTAATCGTTATCATCGTACTTATTGTTTATACATTTATTTCTAACGGTAGAGGTGGAGGGCCTCGTTCTGGTAGACGTGGCGGTTTTCCGGGTGGTTTTTCAGGTGGAATCGGAGGTGGCGGCTCTAGGGGCGGTGGATTTGGCGGATTCGGAGGCGGCTCATCTGCTGGTGGAGGAGCAAGTCGGAAATTTTAATTTCTTTCAGGCATCCATCTCTAACCTCTATATGTGGGAGATGAATGCGGTTTTGAGTCACTTTTCATCGGTAAAAACGCTACGTCCTGTGGCATTACCGAAACGACATCGTGGCGGCACTTATGCAGGTCTAAGCACAGAGCCGAATCCGGACGCAATTATGCCGAGGCACAATTGTTTATAGTAAAAAGTGAACTCAATGCAGTTCACTTTTTTATTGGTTCAAAAGGGAAATATACTTAATTCTTATCAATTATTGACAATAAGGATAAAGTTGCTATAATTCAATTATATCGACAAACGATATAACATAAACTGATATATGGAGGAATCATTTTGAAGAAGAGATTTTTATCAGCATCATTAGCGGTTATTTTAACGTCATCTGCGGTTATTCCTGTATCTATGCAGGAAGTGCGCGCTGCCAATGAAACTAGTAGCCAAGTAGAAGTAAAAGAGGAACGTTTATCTGCTAAGGAGTTTCTAAATTTAACTGTAACAGCTTTAACATTCCAACACGGATCAGAGACAATGCGTCAGCAAATCATTGATCAATGGGTAAAAGGTGAAGAATTAAAAGATTTAAGTGTACATATTAAACGTGATGAAGCGGCACGTATTTTAGTAAGAGCGCTAAATAAAGAGGAAAAAGAAGCAACACTTGCTGAATATCAAGAAAAAGCAAATAAGCTAGGTTTATTTAACGGTCTGTCAGCTAGTGAAACGATTTCTAAACAAGATGCAGTCAAAATTTTAAACAATGCTAAAAATGTGAAAAATGGGGTCAGCAATAATGAAGGCGTGAAAGAAATTTCTGTCGAAGATTTCATGAAAAATCCAGGAAATGTCGGCTATGAACTTTCACCAGATGGCAATTACATTACTTTTAACGCTGCATGGGAAAACCGTAGAAACGTTTTCGTGAAAAAAATGAATGACGATAGCGAGCCAGTACGTGTATCTAGCTCAAAGGATCGTGATATTCTTACATCCTTCTGGAAAGATGATAATTTACTATATTTAAAGGATAAAGGTGGCGATGAAAACTACCACATTTATTCAACAACATTTAATGGTAATGAGGAAAAGGATTTAACACCTTATCCAAATGTAACAGTTGGGTTATTAAGTGGTTTAAAGGGCGTTAAAGATGAAATCCTTATTATGATGAATAAAGAAGATGCAAAAGTCTTTGATGTGTACAAACTTAACCTAAAGACTGGCGAAACTACACATGTTGCGAAAAACCCAGGTAATATTACGAACTGGATAGCAGACCGTGATGGAAATGTACGTATGGCAGTTGCTTCAGATGGTGTAGTAGGCACTGTTCTATATCGTGATTCAGAAAAAGATGAATTCAAGCCATTTATTGAAATGGAAGAAGGGGATCAAATAACTCCACTTGGTTTCACTAAAGACAATAAACATATTTTGGCGCAATCTAATAAAGGAAGAGACAAAGTAGAAGCGGTTAAATATGATTTAGAAGGCAATGAAGAAGTAATTATGTCCAACCCAGAAGTGGATATAATGGGTGTATTATATAGTTCAGAGAAAGATAAATTATTATACGGTACATATGTATCAGATAAGATTCATTATCAATTCTTTGACGAGGACTTTGAAAAACTATTCCGTAAAATTCAAAATAAATTAGGTGTTCAAGAAAGTGAATTAGGCATTAATGATTACAACAAAGAAATGACAAAATTCATTGTTAGTGTTTCTAGTGACACTGTTTTCGGAAAATATTATTACTACGATTCAACAACAGATGAAATGACTGAAATGGCAACATTAAGCCCTTGGTTAAAACAAGAGGAGCTTGCAGAAATGCATCCAATTTCATATAAGAGTCGTGACGGCTTAACGATTAACGGTTATTTAACTTTACCGAAAAACAAAGAGGCTAAAAATCTCCCACTAATCGTAAACCCTCACGGTGGTCCATGGGCACGTGATATGTGGGGCTTTAATCCAGAGGTACAGTTACTAGCAAACCGCGGTTATGCAGTACTACAAATGAATTTCCGTTCTTCAACTGGTTATGGAAAAGAGTTTTTAGAGGCTGGTAATAAACAATGGGGTCTAAAAATCCAAGATGATATTACAGATGGTGTACAATGGGCAATCGACCAAGGCATTGCAGATCCTAAACGCATCGGAATTTACGGTGCATCATTTGGAGGGTATGCAACTTTAGCTGGAATTACGTATACTCCAGATTTATATGCTGCAGCAGTGGACTATGTAGGTGTATCCAACATCTTTACATTTTTAAATACAATCCCTCCGTATTGGGACACATTGCGTAACCAACTTTATAAGCGCGTTGGTAATCCAGAAGAAGATAAAGAGCTATTAACAGCTGTCTCACCTGTCTTCCATGTGGATAAAATTAAAACACCACTATTTGTAGCTCAAGGTGCAAATGATCCGCGTGTTAATAAGGCTGAATCTGATCAAATCGTTGAAGCATTACGTGCAAGAGGCGTTGATGTGGAATACATGGTGAAGGATAATGAAGGCCACGGTTTCCTTAATGAAGAAAACAGTATTGAATTCTACAATGCAATGCTAAAATTCTTAGATAGCCATTTAAAAAAATAAGTATGAAAAAAGACTGTGCAGGAAGTAAGTTTCTTTGCACAGTCTTTTATTATAAAGAATATCTCTTTCTATCAACTGAACCAATAATTGACAAATACACCAAAGTTGTTATAATTTCATTGTATTGATAAATGATATAATGCGACTGATATAAGGAGGAATCATTTTGAAAAAAAGGTTTTTATCAGCATCATTAGCGGTTATTTTAACGTCATCTGCGGTTATTCCTGTATCTATGCAGGAAGTGCGCGCTGCCAATGAAACTAGCAGTCAAGTAGAAGTAAAAGAGGAACGTCTATCTGCTAAGGAATTTTTAAATTTAACTGTAACAGCTCTAACATTCCAACATGGATCAGAGACAATGCGTCAGCAAATCATTGATCAATGGGTAAAAGGTGAAGAATTAAAAGATTTAAGTATCCATATTAAACGTGATGAAGCGGCACGTATTTTAGTAAGAGCTTTAAATAAAGAGGAAAAAGAAGCAACACTTGCTGAGTATCAAGAAAAAGCAAATAAGCTAGGTTTATTTAACGGTCTTTCGAATAGTGAAACGATTACTAAACAAGATGCGGTCAAAATTTTAAACAATGCTAAAAATGTGAAGAATGGTGTCAGCAATAATGAAGGCGTGAAAGAAATTTCCGTCGAAGATTTCATGAAAAACCCAGGAAGCGCCGGCTATCAACTTTCACCAGATGGAAATTACATTACTTATAAATCTGCATGGGAAAATCGTTCAAATGTGTTCGTAAAAAAAATGAATGATGATAGTGAGCCAGTACGTGTATCTAGTTCAACGGATCGCGATATTGGTGGATCCTTCTGGAAAGATGATAATTTACTATATGTAAAGGATAAAGGTGGCGATGAAAACTTCCACATTTATTCAACAACATTTAATGGTAATGAGGAAAAAGATTTAACGCCATATCCGAATGTAACAGTTGGGTTATTAAGTGATCTACAGGGTGTTAAAGACGAAATCCTTATTACGATGAATAAAGAAGATGCAAAAGTCTTTGATGTGTACAAGCTTAATGTGAAGACTGGAGAAACTAAACATGTTGCGAAAAACCCAGGTAATATTTCAAGTTGGTTAGCAGATCATGATGGAAACGTACGTATGGCAGTTGCTTCAGATGGTGTAGAAGGAACTATCCTTTACCGTGACTCAGAGAAGGATGAATTCAAACCATTTATAGAAATGAAAGCAGGGGATGAAGTAATGCCACTTGCTTTCTCTAAAGACAATAAACATATTTTCGCAACTTCTAATAAAGGAAGAGATAAAGTAGAAGTGGTGAAATATGATTTAGAAGGTAAAGAAGAAGTAATTATGTCCAATTCAGAAGTGGATGTAATGGGTGTATTATACAGTCCTGAGAAAGATAAATTATTATACGGTGGATATATAACAGATAAAGCACACTATCAATTCTTTGACGAAGACTTTGAAAAACTATTCCGTAAAATTCAAAACAAATTAGGTGTTCAAGAAAGTGAATTAGGCATTAATGATTACAACAAAGAAATGACAAAATTCATTATCAGCGTTTCTAGTGACACTATTTATGGAAAATATTATTACTATGATTCAACAACTGATGAAATGACAGAGATGGCAACATTAAGCCCTTGGTTAAAACAAGAGGAGCTTGCAGAAATGCATCCAATTTCATATACAAGTCGAGACGGTCTAACAATTAACGGTTATTTAACTTTACCAAAAAACAAAGAGGCTAAAAATCTGCCACTTATCGTCAATCCACACGGTGGGCCATGGGGACGCGATACATGGGGCTTTAATCCTGAGGTGCAATTACTAGCAAATCGTGGTTATGCGGTACTACAAATGAATTTCCGTTCTTCAGCTGGATACGGTAAAAAATTCCTTGAAGCTGGTAATAAGCAATGGGGTCTAAAAATCCAAGATGATATTACAGATGGCGTACAATGGGCAATCGATCAAGGTATAGCAGACCCTAAACGCATCGGAATTTATGGTGCATCTTTTGGAGGTTATGCAACATTAGCAGGTATCACTTATACACCAGATCTATATGCAGCAGCAGTTGATTACGTAGGTGTATCGAATATCTTTACACTATTAAATACAATTCCTCCATATTGGGAAACAATGCGTGAAATGCTTTATGAGCGTGTAGGGCATCCAGAAAAAGATAAGGAGCTATTAACAGCAGCTTCACCTGTCTTCCATGTGGATAAAATTAAAACACCGCTATTTGTAGCTCAAGGTGCAAATGATCCACGTGTAAATAAGGCTGAGTCCGATCAAATTGTTGAAGCATTACGTGCTAGAGGCGTTGATGTGGAATACATGCTGAAAGATAATGAAGGCCATGGTTTCCATAATGAAGAAAACCGTATCGAATTCTACACGGCAATGCTAAAATTCTTAGATAGCCATCTAAAAAAATAATAGAAAAGAAGACTGTGCAGGAAGTAAGTTTCTTGCGCAGTCTTTTATTGTTAGAACCAATAATTGACAAGTATACTGAAATTGGTATAATTTCATTGTATTGCCAAACGATATAACTTGAACTGATATAAGGAGGAATCATTATGAATAAGAGGTTTTTATCAGCATCATTAGCGGTAATTTTAACGTCATCTGCTGTCATTCCTTTATCTATGCAGGAAGTGCGTGCTGCCAATGAAACTAGTAGCCAAGTAGAAGTTAAAGAAGAAAGTCTATCTGCTAAGGAGTTTCTAAATTTAGCTGTAACAGCTTTAACATTCCAACATGGGTCAGAGACAATGCGTCAGCAAATCATTGATCAATGGGTAAAAGGCGAAGAATTAAAAGATTTAAATATACATATTAAACGTGATGAAGCTTCCCGTATTTTAGTAAGAGCTTTAAATAAAGAGGAAAAAGAAGCAACACTTGCTGAGTATCAAGAAAAAGCAAATAAGCTTGGTTTATTTAACGGTCTGTCAGCTAGTGAAACGATTTCTAAACAAGATGCGGTCAAAATTTTAAACAATGCTAAAAATGTGAAAAACGCTGTTAGTAATGAAGGTGTGAAAGAAATTTCCGTCGAAGATTTCATGAAAAATCCAGGAAGTGTCGGCTATCAACTTTCACCGGACGGTAATTATATTACTTATAACTCTGCATGGGAAAACCGTTCAAATGTGTTCGTAAAGAAAATGAATGATGATAGTGAGCCAGTACGTGTATCTAGCTCAACGGATCGTGATATCTCCTTGTCATTCTGGAAAGATGATAATTTACTATATGTAAAAGATAAAGGTGGCGATGAAAACTACCACATTTATTCAACAGCATTTAATGGTAATGGGGAAAAGGATTTAACACCTTATCCGAATGTAAAAGTTACGATATTAAGTAGCTTAAAGAACGTTAAAGACGAAATCCTTATTATGATGAATAAAGAAGATGTAAAAGTCTTTGATGTATACAAGCTTAACGTTAAGACTGGTAAAACTACACATGTTGCGAAAAACCCAGGTAACATTACGGGCTGGTTAGCAGACCGTAATGGAAATGTACGTATGGCAGTTGCTTCAGATGGTGTAGTAGGCACTGTTCTTTATCGTGATTCAGAGAAAGATGAATTCAAGCCATTTGTTGAAATAGAAGCAGGGGATCTAGTAGTTCCATTTGCTTTCTCTAAAGACAATAAACATATTTTTGCAACTTCTAATAAAGGAAGAGACAAAGTAGAAGTTGTTAAATATGATTTAGAAGGTCATGAAGAAGTAATTATGTCCAACTCAGAAGTGGATGTAACGGGTGTATTTTATAGTGCTGAGAAAGATAAAGTATTATTCGGCGCATACGAAACAGATAAGATTCATTATCAATTCTTTGACGAGGACTTCGAAAAACTATTCCGTAAAATTCAAAATAAATTAGGTGTTCAAGAAAATGAAATAGCCATTAATGATTACAACAAAGAAATGACGAAATTCATTGTTAAAGTTTCTAGTGACACTGTTTACGGGAAATTTTATTACTACGATTCAACAACCGATGAAATAATAGAATTAGCAACATTAGGCTCTTGGTTAAACCCAGAGGAGCTTGCAGAAATGCATCCAATTTCATATAAGAGTCGAGATGGCTTAACGATTAACGGTTATTTAACTTTACCAAAAAACAAAGAGGCTAAAAATCTCCCACTTATCGTCAATCCACACGGTGGACCATGGGCACGAGATACATGGGGCTTTGATCCTGAGACGCAATTACTAGCAAACCGTGGTTATGCGGTACTACAAGTGAATTTCCGATCTTCCACTGGCTATGGAAAAGAGTTTTTAGATGCTGGTAATAAACAATGGGGTCTAAAAATCCAAGATGATATTACAGATGGCGTACAATGGGCGATCGATCAAGGTATAGCTGACCCTAAACGCATCGGAATTTACGGCGCATCATTTGGAGGGTATGCAACTTTAGCAGGTATCACTTACACTCCAGATCTATATGCAGCAGCGGTTGACTATGTAGGTATATCAAATATCTTTACATTACTTAATACAATCCCTCCATATTGGGAAACACAGCGTAAAGAGTACTATGAGCGTATTGGCCATCCAGAGAACGATAAAGAGTTATTAACAGCCGCTTCACCTGTTTTCCATGTGGATAAAATTAAAACACCACTATTTGTAGCTCAAGGTGCAAATGATCCACGTGTAAATAAGGCAGAGTCCGATCAAATTGTGGAAGCATTACGAGCTAGAGGCGTTGATGTGGAGTACATGGTGAAGGACAATGAAGGTCATATCTTCCGAAATGAAGAAAACCGCATTGAATTTTACACGGCAATGCTAAAATTCTTAGATAGCCATCTAAAAAAATAATAGGAAAGTAAACTGTGCAGGGAGTACCTTGCACAGTTTTTTCTAGCTAGAGGCCCTAAAAGAACAATCCAAGTATTCTAGAACTCTGCTTAGGGATAGGAGTAATTAGAGCTATTTTTGTTGTGGCCTTTGAAGGGGGCATTACACGATCTTGCTTATAGTTTTATAATAGCTCTTAAGGGAGGTGCAGTAATTGAACGTGAAATTTTTTAGTCGAGCTAATTGTGGACTATGTGTAGAGGGACTGCATACATTAAAGCTTGTACAGGAAGATATAGATTTCGATATTGAAATAATTAATATTGAAGAAGATGAGAGCATACATGAAAAATATATGTTAATGATTCCGGTAGTGGAAAAGGATGGGCAAGTGATACAATACGGCAATTTGGATTACGCAACACTTATGGAGCATTTGTGTTGCGAATAACAAAGGGGGATTTGCTTATGTACATACCAACAGCTTTTAAAATGCAGGATAGATCCGAGATGATAGAGGTGATTCAGGAGAACAGTTTTGCAACACTTTTTTCAACTTATGAAGGAATGCCAGTGGCTACACATCTCCCGTTGTTGTTGAATGACAATAAGGACTGTTTAATTGGGCATTTTGCAAAGGGTAATCCTCAATGGAAGGATATTGAAAATACACAGGTTTTAGCAATATTTCATGGGCCACATTGCTACATATCTCCATCATGGTATGAAACAAATCAAGCTGTCCCAACATGGAATTATGTAGCGGTACATGTTTATGGAAAAATCGAGCTTATTGAAAACGATGATGAATTAATAAATTCCTTTAACAATATGATTAAAAAATATGAACACCATACCAGCACATATAGCCTAACTCAGGTAGATGAGCAGCTTGTAAGCAATTTAAACAAAGGAGTTCAAGGGTTCAAATTAAAAATCTTAAGTATGGAAGGTAAGAAGAAGTTAAGTCAGAATCATTCTAATGATAGACAACAATTAGTGATTCAAAAATTAGAAGAAATCGAACATACAAATGAGCAAGAAATCGCTCGTTTAATGAGACAAAACAATAAGTGAACCTTAAAAATTTCGCATTTTTCTTGCTATGTATGTGGCAGTGAGGAAGGAGCGGGATTTTTTTGCTTCTTTCAGCGTGTGTCCAAACATCCACTGAAAAGAGGAACTCAGGTTAAGAACGCCACGTCTTATGGTAATTTATCTGTGCGAAAGCGAAGCGGCAGAACAACACACGACTGGTGACCAACATCGAAATAATTAATAGTTACTTTACCCGAATTTTTAGCTGTAATAACCACAATTCACAAATTGTTCAATGAAAGCGTTTAGATTTTGAACAGTTTGTGAAGACCTTCACATTAGGCTTTATTTTTAAAAAAATAGGAGTAGAATAGGAATCAGTAAGAGGTTGTTATAAAACAGTTTATCAAAAGTATCACATATTTAGTGGTTGTTATATTACAAAAACATATAATTGAAGGGAGATTTTACAATGTGGGTTATTACAGTATTTGAGAAAAAGGACGTTCGTATTTTTGAATACACAAATAAAAGTGAAGCAACAAAAGCTTTAGGCGGATTTAAGAAAAACGCAATTTTATCTTTCACAAAATAAGCTAACAAAAAACTCGTAGCCATGAAGTGACCCCTAAAAGTTAGACACAGTTATTTCATTAGGCAGCTTGGGTAAAACGAGTTCGGTATTGCACCGGACTCGTTTTTAATTTTGCCTTAATCCGTTTCGTATTATAGTAATTGATATAT